>NZ_RCNR01000040.1 GCF_009725985.1 Zobellia amurskyensis | reverse complement strand
TTCCACCATTTCTGTTCCATGACATCGTATAGCGGATTATTAGGAATCATCTCACTCATGGCAATGAGAAAGATGGGCAAGGTGAAAGCAAGTGCAATCCAGAACTTTTTTGAAAGTTTCTTATACGTTTTCTCTTCTGCGGATAGGTCTGGTTGCAAAGGCACCAAGTCCATACCACAAATTGGGCAACTACCCGGCTCATCGCGAACAATTTCAGGATGCATGGGGCACGTCCATTGTTCCGAAGAAGTTGCGTTTAAGTTTTGTTCTTCTACCAGATCCATGCCGCAAACGGGACAATCACCTGCCTCATCATAGGTTTTATCACCCTCACAATGCATAGGGCAGTAAAAAGTACCCGTACCTTTCCCTTTTGGTGTTTCTTTTTTCTTTGTTTCATGGTGATGTTCTCCGTCTTTATGAATACTGTACGAACCTCCATCATCTAGCAAAGCCTTCTGGAATATTTCTATAGGAATGTGTGTTTCCATATCAATAGTTGCTTCTGCCTTCTCCAGATTAACAGAAGCATTGGTCACACCTGTTACTTTAGCAAGCGTTTGCTCTACATGACCGCGACATCCGTTACAAGTCATTCCGTGTATATGATAGGTATGTGTCATTTTAATTGAATTTTATCCGGTAAAATTAGTAAGAACCTATACGGTCCCTTTTCATAATTCCGATTCTTATTTATACTATTTGGTCCAAGGTTTTTCTATTCCAGTTTTTCAAACTTTTGTAATCACTCATAGACATTCCCGTTACCATTTTAAACTGTCTTGCCAAATGGCTGCTTGTTTTATAGTTGAGGGTGTATGCTATTTCAGAAAAATTTAATTGCCCCAATTGTATGTATTCCTTTACTTTTTCAATTTTTAAGTTGATGGTATATTTTTCCAGCGTCATTCCTTCAGACTTACTGAACAACTTACTTAAAGCCGTCTCCGTCTTGCTAAACTCTTCTGCCAAGGATTGAAACAAATGTTCTGTTTCACCTGCTTCAATTTTATGAATCAGCTTTACTTTTATCTGTTCTACAAGGGTGTCCGTTTGGCTTTCAATAAGCTCAAACCCTATTTTGGTCAAAGCACTGGCTAAATCCTCCTTGTCACTTTTTTGTCCTTCCGCAGCGACTACCTTCCCCAATTCAATGGATTCTACCGTGTACCCTTCCGTAGTAAAAATGTTTAAAACCGAGGCAATGCAGCGGTTACAGACCATATTTTTTATGTAAAAAGTTTTGCTCATTATATTTCCCTTTTAACCGTTCCACATTGTAGCATAGTACTACCGTAATACGGGTTCCGAATTTCATCACTCAAACTTAACCACGCACTACCACCGCTATACATAGGGCAAAATTGTTCATATATTTTATTAGCGGAACCTGTAATGGCGATTATCTTCGTTACTTCTTCCGTTAGCAATTTAAAGTAACGGCGCTGCTTTTGAATAGTGCCATTGGGTATCTCTTTTGCATGCTCTGTTGCAGTTTTAATTAAAACCATTAATTCTGATTTTTTAGCATCGTCATAGGCCGAACCGTCAAAATCTTCTAGGCTTTGTACCAAAGTTTCACCCATAGCATTGGTCTTTTCGTTGTCATCTTGTACTAAGGCGTCCTTCAGATTAAAATAACCCTTTAGAATTGCCTCTGCCTGAACATCTTGATCATTATTATCGTTATTTATTTCTGAAGGATTGGCAGCCGTTTTCTCTGTTTTATTTTCGTCCTTGCAAGACACTATGGATACTGCCATAAAGCTCAGCGCTATAATTCCTGTATTGATTCTCATATTTTTCATTATTGTAATTTTTATAGTTGTAATCGGCTTATATTATTATTGTAACTCTTCTATTAATTTACCAAATAATTCACAACAGCAGATTGGGTGTAGTACATCCGCACGGCATCAATCTGGTTCATTGCAAATTTTAATTGTAATTCTTGAATGTCCAGCACATCATTAAAATCTATGGTGCCTGTTTCATAACTGCTGATCAGTATTTCCTCCGCGTCCTCTGCCTGTTTTAAATTTTTGACCTGTGTGCCATATTTTATTCTTGCTTGGTTACGAGCTCCCTTTGCCTTTGCAAAAGCGGTCTGCAAAACATTCAATCGTTCGTCTTTTTTAAATTGTAGTTCCTGCTGGCGCAAATCATTCTGTTTTGAAATTGATTTATAGCGCTTGTTAAAAATGGGAACCGAAACCGAAAGCATGGGCATAAAAATATCCTTACCGTTTTTATCTATTTCTATATCGGTACGTTCAGAAAGGGCAACATAATCAAACCCCAATCCTATGGAAGGCTTCCCTTCTGATTGGTTCAGCAATTCTGATTGCGCCACAGATTCATACAACTTATCATATTTTAATATTTCAGGGTGAAGCGCCATATTTTCTTTTGCAAACACCATCTCGTCCTCCAATATTTCCAATGTCTTTACCACTGCTATGGGACTGTCTTCATTTCGGTTCAGCAGTTTATTAAATGTAGTCCGCTCAGATAAAAAAGCCTCTTCAAGCACCTCCTTTTCCTGCTGCAACTCATTTTGACGTATTTGTAATCGCAGCACATCTACGGCCGAAGCTTTACCAACTTCCACAGAGGTCAGCGCCAATTGTTCATACGTGTTCAATAATTGAATATTCTCATCTAAAACCGACTGTTGGGCACGAATCTCATACAACTTATAGTACGACTGCGAAACAGCCAGTGCTAACTTCCGCTTTGCAATAGCAATAGATACAAATTCTGCATCTGCAAGAGCGCTTGCATAATTTTCGCGCGCTGTTATCGTACCGAACCAAGGCATCATTTGTTTTGCCGAAAATTTTCCTATTTGGGTGCCCGTTCTTGTTTCCGTAGGAACCACAAAATAACCGGCACTAAACTCCGTGTTAGGCAAGGAATTGGCTTCGTTCTTCTTTTCCTCCGCAATATTATACCGCAGTTCAAAAGCCTGAATTTCTGGGTTATTGCCTTCTGCTTCTTGAATATACTCCAAGAGCGACTGGGCTTTGTCGTCACTCTGACTGAAAGCCGAGCTTACCATGAAAATCAGCAATACATATGACATTATCGTTTTATTTTTCATCGGATGGCTTTTTTAAGTTGAGCTTCTTTTTTCCAACTGTACAGTACCGGTACTATAAAATAAGAGGTAACATCAATGATCATTCCTCCAAAAATGGGAATGGCCATGGGTATCATGATATCGCTACCTTTTCCTGTAGATGTTAATACGGGCAGCAGCGCAAGAATTGTAGTTACTGTGGTCATCAGACAGGGGCGAATACGTTTTTCGGCGGCTTCCAAAGCAGCCTGTCGTATGCCTTTCTTATCTGTTGGTTTCTCCCGGTCAAAACTTTGTGTGAGATACGTGGCCATGACCACACCGTCATCTGTTGCAATACCAAAAAGGGCTATAAAACCAACCCATACCGCTACACTAAGATTAATGGTCTTCATATTGAAGAGTTCCCGCATGTTCTCACCAAAAAAACTAAAATTGAAGAACCAATCTTGACCATATAGCCATATCATGATAAAACCACCAGCAAATGCCACCGTGATTCCCGTAAATACCATTAAGGAAGTAGCTACCGACCTAAACTGGAAATAAAGAATTAAAAAGATAATTAGTAATGCCAACGGCACTACTACAGAAAGTGTTTTTTCTGCCCGAAGCTGATTTTCATAGGTTCCCGTAAACGTGTAGCTAATACCTTTGGGAACAACTAATTCACCAGAATTTATATGTTCCTGAATCAGCGTTTGGGCATTTTCCACCACATTCACTTCCGCAAAACCATCTAGCTTATCAAAAAGTACATAGCCCACCAAAAAGGTGTCTTCACTTTTAATAACCTGTGGACCTTGTTCATAACGAATGTCTACCAACTCACCCAAGGGTACGGGGCTTCCTTTTTCTACGGGCACGTAAATTTTCTTAAGGTCATCTGGTGTTGCTCTTAGTTCGCGAGGATAACGGACCCTTACCGCATACCGCTCACGCCCTTCAACCGTCTGCGTTAGCGGGACTCCCCCAACGGCTACTTGTAGTATTTCCTGAACATCTACAACAGAGATTCCGTAACGAGCAAGTTGGTCTCGTTTAATATCGATTAACAAATAAGGTTTGCCAACAATACGGTCTGCAAAAACGGCTTGTTCTTTTACGCCTTCGGCCTGCTTTAGTAGGGTTTCCAATTGTAACCCAAAAGCCTCAATTTCATGTAGATCTTGCCCTTTTATTTTTATTCCCATGGGAGCACGCATTCCGGTTTGAAGCATGACCAAGCGAGTTTCTATAGGCTGTAATTTGGGTGCAGAAGTAACTCCTGGCAATTTGGTGACCTCAACAATTTTGTTCCAAATGTCATCTGGACTATTTATTTCAGGACGCCAGATTCGGTAGTATTCACCATCTTCATCGGCAATCAGGTCTTTATTTGATGCATGACTTATGGCTGATAGGCTTCCGTTGTTACGTACCTTATCAACCGCACTAGAACTGACTTCTGTGTTTTTATTATGAAACAATTTTCCATCGGTTAAAACAAAAAGGCCCTCTTCATTTACCTTATATCGCTGGCGTTCGCCATCGGCATTTCGCATAAATTCAGGTTTATACTGAATCATGTTCTCATACATTGAGAGAGGTGCCGGATCTAGCGCAGATTCCGTTCGGCCGGCTTTACCCACTACAGTTTCAATTTCTGGAATACTGGCCACAGCCATATCTAACTGTTGCAACACTCGCCTATTTTCTTCCACACCGGCATGTGGTAACGAGGTAGGCATCAACAAAAAGGAACCTTCATTCAATGATGGCATAAATTCCTTTCCTGTATTCATCATAATAACAGCACCTAAAACAACAATAATCGTCGGAATGCTAAGAAATAGTAATCGGTTGTGGAGCGCCCAGTTTAAAATGCTTGTGTAAAATTTTCTAAAAACTATAAACACCCCTAATAAGCCAAAACAAATAATGCTTACGAACAAAACGTTTATAATAATGCTTCTATCAAACCCTAATGGCCGCCAATGTTCTGCTAAAAGAAATACAATGGCAATGGCAGAAATAGCAATATTCAAATAATTGGCCCGCTTTGCATCTATGTAACCCCGTGTAACCGCAATACCTACCAGCCCAAAAGCAACAAGTACCAAACCTGTTCCATATCCATAAAACACTACCACTAGCCCAAATACAATTAAAGCAATGTTTATGATGGTCTTGCTTACTTTTCTAATGCTATTTTTCTTGAAAAGGAAGGCTGCAAAAGGAGGGATTAGAAACAATGCAATAATTAACGAAGCCGTAAGCGCCATGGTTTTTGTGAATGCCAAAGGCCGAAAAAGTTTGCCCTCTGCCCCAATCATGGTAAAAACGGGAACAAAACTGATAATCGTAGTCAAAACAGCAGTTAGAATAGCACCCGAAACTTCTGAAGTTGCATTATAGACCACTTCATTAACGGACAAATTAGGGTCGCGTTCCGGGTCCTCTAAATGCCTAATCATGTTTTCCGCTAGTATGACCCCCACATCTACCATGGTACCAATGGCAATAGCAATACCGGACAGGGCCACAATATTGGCATCTACGTTAAACAGCTTCATGGCCACAAATACCATCAACACGGCAACTGGTAAAAGCCCAGAAATTAAAATAGAGGCACGAAGGTTAAAAACCATGATTATAATTACCAAAATGGTAATCAGTATTTCCATGGTAAGCGCTTCGCTTAGCGTATCCAATGTTTCTTTTATAAGCTCTGTACGGTCATAAAAAGGGACGATGGTAAGTTGAGATTTTGTACCATCGGACAGTACTTTTGACGGTAATCCGGCACTTAATTCATTGATCTGTTCCTTTACATTATTTATGACCTCCATAGGGTTCGCACCATAACGGGCTACGATCACACCACCAACTACTTCGGCTCCTTCCTTGTCCAAAATACCACGGCGTGCTTCAGGGCCCAATTTTACCGTAGCCACATCTTTAATGCGGATAGCGGTGAAATTTTCTGAGGTTACGACAGCATTTTCAATATCAGCAACGGATTTCACATACCCTAGACCCCGCACAAGATATTCCGCTTGGTTCATTTCCAAAGTCTGTGCGCCAATATCCTGATTACTGGCTTTTACAGCCTTTACAATATCGCTTAGACCAATATTGTACTGCCGCATCAATTCCGGGTTTACATCCACTTGATATTCTTGCACGAAGCCGCCAATAGATGCTACTTCAGAAACACCACTTGCAGAGGATAACGCGTACTTAACATAGTAATCTTGAATACTGCGAAGTTCCTGTAAATCCCACCCACCGGTAACATTGCCTTCTGGGTCTCGCCCTTCTAACGTATACCAGAAAATCTGCCCCAAACCTGTAGCGTCCGGCCCTAATGAAGGATTTACCCCTTCAGGTAAAAGTCCGGCCGGGAGTGAATTGAGTTTTTCAAGAATACGGCTACGCGACCAATAGAACTCCACATCTTCTTTAAAAATGATATAGATGCTGGAAAAACCGAACATAGAAGAACTACGAACGGTCTTTACCCCCGGAACACCCAAAAGTGAAGTCGTTAAAGGATAGGTAATCTGATCCTCAATATCCTGCGGCGAACGGCCTTGCCATTTGGTATAGACAATTTGCTGGTTCTCACCAATATCCGGAATGGCATCTACCGCGACGGAATTGGAGGGCAGCCAACCCGTATCCCATCCAAAAGGAGCGTTTACCGTTCCCCACCCCACAAAAAGGGCCAGTAAAAGTACCGCAACGAGCTTGTTCTCTATGAGAAATTTAATAGCCTTATTCAGCATATAAATTGATAATTAAACAGTTATAAATACCAGATGATAAAACACCAAGTACAACAAATTAGGCCCAAGACGGAATTTTCCATTGGGCTTTGGTTCCCGATATTATCGGGCTGTTTGAAAAATCAAATTAAATACGTCTCGTGTAGGGTCTGCACGTCCTGTATGAGATAGGGCGGAGAATAATCCCTAAAGGGAACGATGTTTTCGTCTAAACCTTCAAAGAGGTTGATGTACGAATAAAGAAAAATAGCAACAAAAGTCTGTTGATGAAAGGTAAGTTGCTCAAAAGAAGTTCGTAAATCTTTTTGTCCGTCAATAACCAACTGCTCATCTGAACAACACGATTTTTCGGAAACCGAATCTTCACAAGGCTCCGGTGTTTGCATCTTTTCCATACCGCAAGTCTCGGTTTTCTCAAAAAGCGAAAAATCTACTAAAGTTTCCCCACAATAGTGCGCATCTAGTGTGAATGACATTGCGGAGAACATCACCACAAACGCCATACAGACAGCACTGATTTTATGGAATACCTTTTTCATCTTGATACAAAGGTAGTTAAGTTTAACTAGTTGTTTTGGGAATTAACAGTATTTTAGAGAATGTGTTAGGGGCAAACAACACATATTATGAAATTTATAAATCCAATATTCAAAGGTTAGCAAAGCATATTGGACTGTTATTTCCAAAATGGCATGTTTGGGTTTAGTAATTATGAGACCCATCACAATTAGGCATTCGTTTGGAGAGGCCGCAGGTGCAATCGTTCAGTCCGTAACCCTCAAAAATGCGGTCTTTATTTTTATCTATTCTAGATATTCGGGTTTTGGATTGTTTGGGTTTGGAAAAATGTAAGAGATAGCCCTTTTGCCTTCCAGGCGTGAGGCCCTTAAAAGCTTTCTTGAATTCAGGATTTTCTTTGAATTTTTGTTTTAGTTCATTCGGGGTTTCAAAATCCGTTACCTTTTTCACCTTTACCTTAAGTCCCAATTTCTCTACCTCTATAGCTTCAAGGATATATTGTTTGATGATGGTTTTTTGATTTTCTATTTGGGCAACACTGGTAAACCGTATTTGCCGGGCAGAAAGCGTGTTTTCTGTTTGTTGAATCAGAATTTGTGTAGCGTCTTTTAGTAATACCCCTTTATTAAAAAGTAAAGCGCAGTAGTTCTTGAACCCGTGAATCAGTATAATATTTTTGCCCTTATAAGTGTAACAGGGATGCTTCCATTTAAAATCCTCTACTACCCCACAATCCAAAATTAACTCACGAAGTCTTTTGAGCTCTTCTTGCCATTGGTCAACGCCGTTCAAGAATTCATCTACTTTTGGGTTCATTGTTTAAGCTGTTGGGATTCTGTTTTTTCATTTAAATAAATTAGGCTATTCAAATATCTGAACCATAACTTTATACTCTATCTCCATTATAAATATCAGTATTTATAAAACATTACAATTGTGTTTTAGCTAAGACATTTATTTCAAGGGATTGCCAAGTAACAAGAACAAAACTGGCCCTATCCTTTCTTCCAATCTATTTTTCAAAATCTTAAAAGCCCTCGTAATATGTCCTTCAACAGTCTTCGTAGAAATATCCAGATGTTCAGAAATTTCGGTATGTGTCAAACCATCCTTTTTGTTTAGTAAGAATATTTCGCGGCATTTCTTAGGCAACCTCTCAATTTCATGATTTACAAGCTTAATTAAACGTTGCATTTCTTCTTGGTTACTCTCCATGATGGCATCAACGGCATCAATATGCTTTTTTTCAAGATAAATTACAGGCTTTTGTTTTCTGTATTGTGATATAAACCCATTATAAACAGACTTATAGAGGTAATTTTTGAGGCAAAGCTCTGGTTTGATTTTCTTTCTTTTAGTCCATAAATCAACCATTACATTTTGTACTATATCTTCTGCATTATCACGGTTCTTTGTAAATGTAAAAGCGTAATTACACAACAGTACATAATACTGGTTCATTAAAGTATCGTATGCCATTTCATCACCACTTTTTAATCTCGCAGCAAGCAGTCTATCTTCATTAAAATCAATCTTCATATTAGTGTTATCATAAAAAATTATAAAAAAAATAGAGGGGTTTATAATTTTCGTGCGTAATAATTATATATCACATACAATTTTAGGGCTTGAAGATAGAAAAAATAATTGTCAAGTATTTAAATCATGAAGCAGACATTCATGAATTGGAGGTGCTCGATAAATGGTTGAAAGATGATGAAAATGAACGCCTTTTCACTAGTTATGTAAAAACCGATTTCCTTTCCCAAGTTACTATGGACCAGTATGATTTGAATGCAGCTAAAAAGACCATTAAAGGCAATATCCAGCGTCAAAAACGCTCTAAAAGAATTGCCGTATGTAAAAACGTCCTTATCGCAGCCTCTATTACAGCTGTTTTATTAGTAGGGCTTTACTGGAAGCTAGATGAAAAATCTACATCCAGTACAACTGTAGTTGAATCTGAAGCCGTTATACAAGCAGGTGAAAACAAAGCGGTGTTAACTCTAGGAAACGGGAATGAAGTTATATTAGGTAAAGGTAAGGAATACAAGGACAAACAACTTAGTAGTAATGGAGAGGAAATTCGGTACAATAAAAAGACTGGGCAAGAACAGAATCAATATAATCAGTTAAGTGTTCCTAAAGGCGGTCAATTTTATATAGAACTGGCAGATGGTACCGAGGTATGGCTAAATTCCGGTTCCAAGCTTAAATACCCTACTAGTTTCAAAAAAGCAAAAAAACGCGAAGTAGAACTGTTATTCGGTGAGGCCTTTTTTAAGGTTTCAAACAGTAACCTGCACAATGGAGCACCTTTTCATGTCATTACACAATTTCAAGATGTCCAAGTTTTAGGAACTGAATTTAACGTAAAAGCTTATGCAGAGGACGAAGAAATCAAGACCACTCTAATAGAAGGAAAAGTTGAAATTTCAAAAAACAAAATTACCAAATTATTGAAACCCAATCAACAATCTATAATCTCTCATGAATCAGAAAACATCATTGTTAATGAGATAGACGCAAGACACGAAATTGCATGGGTTGATGGGTTATTTTCTTTTAATGATGAGCATTTAGGTGATATAATGAAAACACTTTCCCGATGGTACGATGTTCAGATTATATTCAAAAATGCTAAAAAAAAGGAATACACTTTTACAGGTATACTTGAACGGTCCGAATCCATTTATGATTTATTGGAACTAATAGAAAGAACTAGTGATAACCAAATAAAATTTGACATCAATGAAGAAAATATAATTATAAAGTAATAAGGGAAAAGACCTGCACCTTCCACAGCTAAGGCCCTCTCCCTATTGAAGAATGATTAATTAATGTTTAACCAATCAACTACTAAATTATGCAAACTTATTTTAACCAAAGGGCCCCTATGTTAGGCATAGGCGTTTTTTGCAGATTACTAATGAAAATTTATCTCATCTTATTTTGCTCGATCACATTTGCACTGGGTACCAATAACGGACTTTCCCAGGATGCAAAAATTGCTATTACATCAGAAAAATCAATAAGTGTAAAACAGGTGTTTCGTCTTATACATAAGCAAACAGGTTACAAATTTATCTTCAGCAATGATTTTTTGGCCGATGCACCCAACGTAACCTTGAACAAAGGCCTTATCAAAACCAAAGATTTATTGGACAATTGTCTGTCTCCACTAAATCTTACTTTTGAATTTACCGACTCCGAGACAATCGTTGTTCAGCGAAAAGCTATAGAAAGTAACAAACCTATAACGGAGAAAAGGGAAATTCAATTTACGGTTACTGGAAATGTTACCGATATGGACGGGGAGCCATTAGTAGGTGCCAATATTGTAGAAAAAGGAACTACTAACGGAGCTCAAACAGATTTTGACGGAAACTATTCCTTAAGTGTTAATGATGATCAAGCTACCTTAATCTTTTCATACATAGGGTTTGCTACTAAGGAAATAACTTTAGACGGAAAAACATCTATTAACGTTTCACTGGAGGAAGACGCCGCAGGGCTAGAAGAAGTTGTGGTCGTTGCCTATGGTACAGTCAAAAAATCTGATTTAACGGGTTCTGTATCATCTATAAAGACTGATAAAATAAACGCTACTCCTTCCGCTCGACTGGATGACGCATTGAGAGGTAAGGTTTCCGGAGTTCAAATTACGCCTACTTCTTCACAACCAGGAGCCGCAGCTTCTATTAGAATCAGGGGAACAAATTCTATTACGGGAAACAGTTCTCCTTTGTTCGTCATTGATGGTTTAATAGGTGCTGGTAACTCGGCAGATATTAATGTTCAAGACATTCAATCCGTAGAAGTTCTAAAAGATGCTTCTGCCACGGCTTTATATGGATCAAGAGGTTCTGCCGGTGTAGTTTTAATTACAACAAAAAGAGGAAAGGCAGGTCAATCAAAATTTACCTATGATACCTATACCACTTTCCAATCTCCCACTAGGTATATTGACGTTTTAAACGCCTCCGAATTTGCAGATTGGCAGAATGAAGTGCAAGGCTCTGTGGCCTACCCTAATCCTGAATCTTACGGTGAAGGAACCAACTGGCAAGAAGAAGTGTATAGAAATGGAGCACCTATGACTAGCCATACCCTTTCTGCTTCTGGCGGTACTGAGAACGCTCAATACTTTGTCTCTGGAAACTATTTCAATCAAGAAGGGGTGTTTACTGGAGGAAACCTAAAAAGGTATCAATTTAGAGTAAATGGCGATTATAAACTGAATGAAATTCTCAAAGTTGGTAATTCTGTTACAGTATCCAGAAGTACTACGGTGCCTAGAAGCAGTAATATTATAAATATAGCTGGTTGGTTTCCAACACTACCGGTAAGGGATGAAAATGGAGAGTTTACAATTCAAACAGTAAGTGCCGAATTAGCAGCGGAGAATCCTGTTGGCGCAGCCTCCAAGAATGTAAATCTAGACACAAGAACACGGATTTTAGGAACAGTTTTTGCCGAGTTGGAACCTATTAAAAATCTTCGGTATAAAATTAACTACGGAACAGACCTCTCGTTAACTAAAAATGAAGATTACGCACCCTCTACGCTTTTCGAACAAGCAAATGATAGAGGAACAGCCACTATAGGAAACTCTGAATATTTAAGTGTTCTTCTGGAACAAACCTTAACCTATAATCATTCATTTTCCGATCATAATATTGATGGTCTTTTAGGGTACACACGTCAAAGAATTTTTAATTCAGGAAGTTCTGTACAAGCTAGAGGATTCACTACAGATTATTTTACATACAACAATATAGACTCTGGTTCTGATCGTACGGGTGCTAGCTCTTTTGCAAATGAATTTGGTGTTGAATCCTTCTTATTCAGATTAAATTATTCTTATAAAGGAAAATATAGATTAACATTAAATGGCAGAGTAGATGGGTCGTCAAATTTTGCGAAAGATAGCAAATGGGGTACCTTTCCTTCTGTAGCCCTAGCATGGAATGCTGGCAGAGAGAAATTTATTGAGGATTTAAATCTTTTTGATGATTTAAAATTTAGGGCTAGTTACGGTAGGCTTGGAAACCCTGCATCCGGAGGAACTTCCTTGGCAAGACTTGGAGCTGGCTTTACATACCTTTTTGGAAATAGCGGGAACATTACTAATGGTATTGGTTTAAACCGATTAGGGAACGACCAGTTAAAATTTGAAACTACGGACCAACTGGATCTGGGATTAGATACATCATTCTTTAATGATCGCTTACAGGTAACTCTTGATTACTATCACAAAAAAACCAAAGACTTGTTTACCGATCAAGAAATTTTATGGTTAGCGGGTGTTCCCACAGCTATAATACCTACCAATTTTGGAACCATAGAGAATTCTGGTTTTGAACTGTACGTAAACTCTATAAACATTGATAAGGACGAATTTAGATGGGACACCAGTTTTAATATTTCCACAAATAAAAATGAGGTCTTATCGATACCTGACGAAGATGGGGAATTACTAATCAATAGAATTGGAGGCGTAGTAAATATTCCTTCCGCGGTGATTAAGGAAGGTGAGCCCTTAGGTGCTTTTTATGGCTACATCAGAGATGGTATCTGGAATTCCCAAGATGAAATTGATGCAGCTGGTCTAGAAGGAAGAGGAGTGTTCCCTGGAGGAAAGCGGTTCAAGGATATTAGTGGCCCGGACGGTGTTCCAGATGGTATTATTGATAATGAAGACCAGACCGTAATAGGAAGTCCGCACCCAGATCTGTTCGGTGGTATGGATAATACTATCACCTACAAAAATTTTGAATTTTCAATGTACTGGTCTTTCGTTTTAGGAAATGACATATTTAATGAAACGGATACTAGAATAAACACAGCCTTTGACAATAATGTAAGCGCTAGGTTTGCTGATAGATGGACTCCTGAAAACACAGAAACCAACGTGCCCTCAGCCAGGGGCGTATTTAGAACTGAATTAGTTCCTGAAACAGGTATTATTGAAGACGGGTCGTTTCTAAGGTTACGAAACTTAAGTTTAGGATATAATATTCCATCGGACAAACTTCCAATTTTCAAGAGTGCCAAATTATATGTTAGAGGAACCAATCTGTTACTTTTTGACAAGTATACCGGATATGACCCTGAAGTTAATAGAGGAGATGAGAATGCTAGAAGAGGATATGATCAAGCTCAGGATCCCTCGGTTAGATCGTATACTCTAGGTTTAAATTTGACATTTTAAAAACTTACCGATGAAAAAAATACTATATATACTTATCACAATCTTCACATTTACTTCATGTGAAGACATCATAACCGAAAAACCCATAGATTTTTTGGTTCCCGGAACTTTTCCTGCAACTGAACAAGATGCCGTTGCGGCAACTACCGCAGCTTATACTCGACTTCAAAGCAGCATTTTATCATTCTATTATGGTTTTAACCCAAGTGATATTTCTTTTCAGGGACAACATAATATGCGGCCCGTGTCATGGTTCTTAGACTTAAATGCCAATAACGGAGATGCAACCGTAATGTGGCAACAGAATTACCAAGGCATTGCATTGGCCAATACCGTAATACAGTACGTTCCTAATATTGAAATGAATGACAAAGTATTACAACAACGGTTAATTGGTGAAGCAAAATTCTTGAGGGCATCTTATTATTTTGAATTAGTTCGTGTTTACGGGGGCGTTCCTATTTTAAATGATGTGGTGATAGATACGAAAACCTTAATCGGAATTACGCGAAATTCCGAAGAGGAAGTATATGACCTAATAGAGCTAGACTTAATGGAAGCTATTCTTGCTCTACCCAACGAATATGTGGGCGAAGAAATGGGGCGCGCCACAAAATGGTCAGCAACCGGACTTTTGGCTAAAGTACATTTAACTCAAGGTGAATGGCAACTGGCAAATCAACGATCGCAGGAGGTTATTGCTTCTGGAATGTTCGGATTGGTTGCAGACTATAACAGCTTGTGGGGTCAAAATGCTGAATATGTGTATATGCCCGACAAGAATGGAAATCTTGTAAATGAAAACGTATTCGATATTCAATTTGAACAAAATGAAAGACCTGATTTTAAGCAAAGTTGGGTTGGTTCAAGAGATACAGAAATAGTAGGTGCCACCAACGCTGTAGGTGGCGGATGGGAAAACATGCTACCCACTACTGATTATTTGGACATGTTTGAAGCGGGCGATTTAAGGAAAGACATAAGTTATGTTACAGAACTGGACGGAAATATTCTAGAATCCCCAAGAACTCCAGGCGCAGGACCAATTTCTGGCAAGTATTTAAATACAGATGGTGATGCTCCTAAAAGTAATAACGGTAGTCAGAATACTTATGTTCTACGATACTCTGATATCTTACTAATGCGCGCTGAAGCAGAAAACGAACTAAATGGCCCAAGCGGTGCGTACTCTTATATTAATCAAGTTAGGGAAAGAGCTGGCTTACCTGCATTAACAGGGCTTAACCAATCATCATTTAGAACGGCTCTTAAAAAGGAAAGAGCCACTGAACTAGGTTTTGAAGGGCATCGAAAATTTGATTTATTAAGATGGGGCGAATTTGTTCAAACCATTCGCAATGTAAGCGACCCTCATATGGAAACTCCTGCTGCAAATATTCAAAAGCATCATGTATTGATGCCAGTGCCTGCTCGGGAAATCGAAATTTCGGAGAATAGCATAACTCAAAATCCAGGATATTAATACTGAATATATTCTTACTCATTAAATTAACACTAAGGGTGTACTGCCCTTAGTGTTAAAATTATTTGTTGAATTTTGAACACATTATATTATCAACTAAGATAAATGATGGCCTTCTCTCATATCTCATAAGCAATTCTAATGCTTTAAACCGAGAACTTACAAGCAAATATTTATGAAAACTATTACGAACAAAACGTATTATTTATTTCTCTTTTTGAGCCTATCACTCCTATCCTGCAATGAAAATAAAAAAGGAGAAGAGAAACAGAAAAAACCAAATGTACTGTTCATTCTCGTGGATGACTTGGGTTATAAAGACCTTAGCGTAACTGGGAGCTCCTTTTATGAAACTCCCAATGTAGACCGTATAGCCAACGAAGGAATGGTTTTTACCCAAGGATACGCGGCCAGTAGGGTCTGTAGCCCATCAAGAGCTAGTTTAATGACCGGTAAATTTACTGCAAGACACGGCATTACAGACTGGATTGGTGCAGCATCAGGCACGGATTGGCGCAAACATGAGCGGCATGACAAACTCCTTCCCGCAGCATACGTACATGCACTTTCAAAAACGGATGTTTCAATAGCTGAAGCTTTTAAAAATAACGGATACAAGACCTTCTTTGCCGGTAAATGGCATTTAGGTGACGAGGGTAATTATCCCGAAGACCACGGATTCGACAAAAATATGGGAGGCTGGGACAAAGGCAGCCCTATGGGTGGTTACTTCTCTCCATGGGACAACCCTAAACTTCCCTATGAAAGAAATGGCGAAAACCTAACCATGCGGTTAGCCCATGAAACAGCAGATTTCATTGGGCAAAATAAAGATAGCTCATTCTTTGCCTTTTTATCCTTCTATGCCGTTCACGGACCTATAGAGACTACGAAGGGCAAATGGTCAAAATATCGAGAAAAAGCAGAGCGAAATGGAATAGCCGAAAATGGATACAAAATGGAGCGCGTGTTGCCTATCCGACAGGAACAGGATAACCCAATTTATGCAGGGCTCGTTGAAAGCATGGATGATGCCGTTGGGGTGGTTTTAAATGCCCTAAAAGACAACGGACTTGATAAGAACACCGTTGTTGTATTTACTTCTGACAATGGGGGCGTGGCATCCGGAGATGCTTTCTCTACTTCTAATTTACCGTTAAGAGGAGGAAAAGGATATCAATGGGAAGGTGGCATTCGTGAGCCCTATTTTATCAAAGTCCCATGGTTAGAGCAAGAAGTCAAGCAAAGCGATTTTCCTGTAACGGGAACTGATTTTTATCCGACGCTTTTGGATTTGGCCAATATCGATTTACTACCCGAACAACATGTTGATGGATTAAGCCTCAAGCCCATTCTGGAAGGAAAGAAAATGGATGTTCAACGTCCACTATATTGGCATTATCCTCACTATGGAAACCAAGGCGGAAACCCCTCCTCAATCATCAGAGATGGTAACTGGAAACTTATTCATTATTGGGAAGACGGTAGCGAAGAACTATATAATCTATCCGCAGATTTTGGGGAACAGAACAATATTATAGAAGCCAACCCAGAGGTTGCTGAAAAATTAAGTAAAAAACTACTCGGATGGCTAACTGAGGTAGGAGCAAAATATCCGAAGTCAGATAAAGAATTTGATATTAGGTTGGCCACTAAAAGGCATCAAAATATAATAGAAAAAAAGTTGCCCGAACTTGAAAAGCAACGAATAGATTTCCTTTTAACTGAATTTAACCCTAACGAAGATTGGTGGGGCAGTATGTCTACACAAGATTGATTTTGGGCTAATTTGTTGTCTCCAAGAACCCCTAAAATGAAAAAACCTCTCAAGAACGGATGTTCCGAGAGGTTTTCTGTGGTCCCACCTGGGCTCGAACCAGGGACCACCTGATTATGAGTCAGGTGCTCTAACCAACTGAGCTATAGGACCAAAAATTGGACTGCAATATTACTACTTATTTTTTGGTGTTGCAAGCTAT
The DNA here is from genome assembly GCF_009725985.1 of Zobellia amurskyensis. GTDB lineage: Bacteria > Bacteroidota > Bacteroidia > Flavobacteriales > Flavobacteriaceae > Zobellia > Zobellia amurskyensis. The sequence continues at coordinate 26,456 of NZ_RCNR01000040.1, read as the reverse complement.
TTTAATCGCTACTCTATTATTTCTTGACATAACTCTATCAATACCCCATTACTGCTCTTGGGGTGCAGGAAAGCAACTAGCTTATTATCAGCTCCTTTTTTGGGTTTTTCATTGATTAATATAAAGCCTTCGCCCTTTAATCTTTCCATTTCTTTTTCAATATCGTCTACCGAAAATGCGATATGATGCATGCCCTCACCGTTCTTATCCAGAAATTTTGCAATTGGACCAGTGGTATCCGTAGCTTCCAAAAGTTCAATCTTACTGTCTCCTGTCTTAAAAAACGAGGTCCGAACGCCTTCACTGGGCACATCTTCAATCTTATAGTGAGATTGCCCCAAAAGCTTCCCGAAGCGCTCATTAGCCGCCTTTAAATCATTTACAGCTATGCCTATGTGCTCTATTTTTTCCAAATGAAAGATGAATTTTATCCGTAACAGTGTTTATCCCCCTAAATTACGCTATTTCTCCGTATTTTTGCCGTATGGAAACACAACGACAGAAAAAGATTTCGGGGGTCATACAAGAGGATATCGTAGATATTCTACAACGTGCCGCCATTGAAGGTGGATTAAAAGGCACGTTGATTTCGGTTACGAAAGTTTCAGTAACTACCGACTTATCTATTGCCAAAGTATATATCAGTATTTTTCCGAACAAAGATGCCAAAGAGCTAATTGAGGGTATAAAATCTAACCAACCCCTTATAAAGCACGAATTGTCTCAGCGTACCAAAAATCAATTGCGCAGAGTACCCGAGCTACAGTTCTTTTTGGATGATTCGTTAGATTATATCGAAAACATTGAAAAATCGCTTAAAGGCGATGAAAACCCCATTGAGAACAGAGACCTTTTGGACAAGAGAAAAAAAATGTAAGGTTGAATTTTCCGTTCTACATCGCCAAGCGCTATGTTCGTTCCAAAAGCAGCCAAAATGCGGTGAACGTTATTAACTTTATTACTTTCTTAGTGACGGTAATAGGCTCGGCGGCCCTATTTGTAGTTCTTTCCGGCTTTGCTGGGCTCAAAACCTTCAGCCTGTCCTTTAGCAACACTTTTGATCCAGATTTAAAAGCATTACCGGCAACGGGCAAATTTTTTTCAATTACCCCGGACCAAGAAGAACAGCTCTCCCAAATAGATGGTCTTGCCTTTTATTCCAAAGAACTTGAGGAAAAAGTATACCTAAAACACCGCGAGAAAGGTCATATCGCCTTCATTAAAGGTATTGACACTAATTACACCCACGTTACCGGCATAGATAGTACCCTATTGTATGGCACTTGGCGGATTAATAGCCAAGAAGCTGTTGCGGGTATTGGGGTGACCAATATTCTAGGGGTAACCATTAATCAATACCGTAACCCTTTGGTGGTGCTTGCCCTAAAACCCGGTAAGGGCTCACTTACTCAAAAATCCTTAAAAACTAAATCGCTTGTACTTAGCGGTGTATATTCCGTTGAAGAAAATTTGGACAAAAAATATGTTTTTGCCGAACTGCCTGAGGTACAACAGTTATTGGAAAAGAAACCCAATGAAGTGTCCGGAGTAAATTTTAAGTTAAAAGATGTATCACAATTGGCCGGTATTAGAGGTAAAATTGCCAGTATTTTTGGGAATAAAGTCATCTTAAAAGATAGACAGGAGCTTAATAGTACTTTACACCGTATGCTCAACACTGAAAATTTGGCTACCTACCTCATTTTTACCCTAGTTTTAGGTATTGCTCTTTTTAATGTAGTAGGTGCTATAATTATGATGATTTTGGATAAGTTGCAAAATCTAAAAACCTTATATAGTTTAGGGACTACACTTAAAGAATTACGCCGCATCTATTTTGTACAGGGCGTATTGGTAACAGGCCTAGGCGGACTTATTGGTGTAGTAACGGCATCTCTCTTAATATGGTCTCAAATTGCTTTTGGATGGTTAAAAATTACACCATCACTAGCCTACCCCGTAGAATATCAATTTATAAATGTTCTGATTGTTTTTGGTACGATATTTATTTTGGGAATTATAGCCTCCAAAATTGCAAGTAGTCGAATCACTAAAAAAATGATTTCGATTTAAATGCTAGTTCGTTGCCGAAGCAAAATCATAATCGCCAAACTTCTCAAGAACTTCATCAAAAGCCGAAAACACGTCAACAGAATCATCACTAGTAACCATTTTCATTCGGTATTCCTTAAAATTGGGAATTCCTTTAAAGTAATTGGTATAATGTCTTCTGGTCTCAAAAACACCTAGTTTTTCACCTTTCCAATCAATGGACATCTGCAAATGGCGTCTGGCGGCATCTACACGCTCCTGCATGGTAGGCGGTGCTTTATGCGTTCCTGTTTCAAAATAATGTTTTACCTCATTAAAAAACCATGGATAACCAATACTGGCGCGACCGATCATAGCACCATCCAGCCCATATTCATCACGCATTTTCATTGCTGCTTCAGGAGAATCTACATCTCCGTTTCCAAACACGGGAATATGCATGCGCTGGTTGTTCTTTACATCGGCAATGGGTTTCCAATCGGCATCTCCTTTGTACATCTGTACACGAGTTCTACCGTGAATAGCTATGGCCTTACAGCCTACGTCTTGCAAACGTTCGGCCACCTCAACTATTTTAATGGAATCAGTGTCCCATCCTAATCGGGTCTTTACCGTAATGGGTAGATTGGTATGCTCTACCATTGCCTTGGTAAGTGATACCATTAAATCTATATCCTTTAAAATGCCTGCACCGGCACCTTTGCTAACAACCTTTTTAACAGGACAGCCAAAATTAATGTCAATGATATCCGGTTTAGATTTCTCTACGATTTCTACCGATTGCAGCATGGAATCTAAATTAGCCCCGAAAATCTGAATACCCACCGGCCTTTCCTTTTCATAGATATCTAACTTCATGACGCTTTTGGCCGCATCACGAATTAATCCTTCCGAAGAAATAAATTCAGTATATACCACATCCGCACCTTGCTCTTTACATAGTGCACGAAATGGTGGGTCGCTTACATCTTCCATAGGTGCAAGAAGCAACGGAAAATCAGGCAGTTGTATGTCTCCTATTTTTGGCATGGCCGCAAATTTACAACATATCTACAAGCCGTTAAAATGCAGAACGTAACTATCTTCGTTCCATTATATGGATTTAACACCGCCCTTTTATCCTATACTCTTCGGTATAAAATGATTGGCACCAGATATTGCTTATTAGAGAGTCCTAATATCCATTTTTTTAATAAGCTTTAAGGTCTAGATCCGGTTGCGCTCATCCACCCTTTTAGACTTCTTATTATCGCGCATTTTTGAATTACCAAATCTATAACGTAGTCCCAAGACAAATAATCTGTTCTCTTGTCTACTCAATGAAGTTCCGTTTTGGTCCTTATAGTTTCGTGTATTGAACTGGTTCCCCTGGTTAAAAATGTCCTCAAGCCCCATAGATACGCTCAACTTTTTATCATAAAACGTTTTACGCAACATTAAGTTGAGTGCTCCAAAAGCATCAAATTTAGAATTTCCAGAAAGCATGGCAGAAGTATAAATAAAATTAAGGTCTGCCGTTAGAGACCGATCACTCAAAAGCGAAAAATTGTTGCTGCTTCTTACAAACCAGCTGAACTGTTCTAACTCTACAAGTTCACTGGTACTTAAATTGGTGAATTTGAAAGTTTCGTCATAAAAACTGATCAAAAGGTAGCTGTTATAAAAATTAGTGAAGTTCTTATTAAGTGAAAAGTCTATTCCGTATGCCGATTCTTGGTCTATATTGGAGGAAATAAACCGCAATAAGTTGCTATCGTTGTTCTGAAAAATTAACTCGCTAAGTCCATTTTTTTTGTTTTTGTAGAAAACCTCAACCGTATAGCTCTCATCAAAAGTATAGCCGCCCGCCAAATAATGTCTGGTTGCCGGTAAGAGTTCCGGATTACCCTCAATAGTTGAAAATGTGCTTTGGAAAGTTTGAAAGGGATTGATGCTGTTGTAACGAGGCCTTGTAATTTTTCTAAAATAATATACGTTGAAATCGTGCTTGTCATTGGGTGTGTACTGAATGGACCCTGATGGAAATAGCTGAAAATTATTACGTTCGTTGGTTTGGCGCTCCATATCCCATTCCCCTTCTGTCTCTGCATATTCCGCACGTAGACCCGCTTTTAGTTTCCAATGGTCCCATTTACCGGAATATTGCGCGTAGGCTGCATAAATAGATTCATCATAATCAAAAGCACTTGAGGCCGATGGGTCTATACCGGGTTGATCCCGATCAAAGCCTTGCTGCAAAATACTACTATTTGAGGCAATTCCGGCAAATCTAAGTCCCGTTTCAAGGGTACTCTCTTCTCCTAAAGGCGTTAGATAATCTCCTTGTAAACTATACAGGTTCAGCTTCTGTTCGGTGTCTGTAGTAAATTGGTTTTCTCCTGATAGTTCTCTGTTCGTATCAAAAAAAGTAGTATTCAATAGCTGCGAATCCGACTCTTCATAAAACGTAAAATGTGCATTGAAGGATAGTTGCGCGCCCTCTGTATTCAAATCTTGAATGTAATCTAGGTAATAAGAGGTATTGAGTTTTTGTTTTTTTGCATTGTTCAATGTCTCAAAACTAGACCAGCGACTATCTCCTACTAAATCTGTGTTGGTGTCATATACACGTGATTTATCTGGTTCCCAAAGGGTGATAGTTGTAAAACTTAATTTGCTTTTTTCGTTGATGTCATAATCAAAAAACAAAGAAAGGTTATGTTGTTTACGATTGTTCAAATACTCCTGTTCTGCAGACCAAGTTGAAACCGATCCGTCATCATGGGAAAAATTTGTAATATCCGTATAGTAGATTACATCTCTATCATGGCGAAAGCTATAATTGAGCGATAATTGTGTTTTCTTCCCCTTAAAAAAATGATCCGTTCCTACAGTATGTTTAGGTAAAACACCTTGAACGTACTTATTATAAACAGCACCATTATAACCTGCAACTATGTTTTTTTTCATTACAATGTTGATGAGCACACTTTCTTCGGCACTGTATTTTGCAGGTGGGTTTGTTATAACCTCAATACTTTGAACATTAGCCGCAGAGGTCCCAGATAATAGGTTTACAATATCATTGTAAGGAATATTTATTTTTCGCCCGTTAATTAAAACCCCAACAGAGTTGCTGCCTTTAACGCTTAACTTGTCATTCATAATCATGACGCTGGGAGTTATTTTAAGGACGTCCCATACATCTCCATCTGAATAAGCGGTATTTTCAACATTAAAAACCAACCGGTCTATTTTTCTCTCAAGCCTTGGTTTTTGGGATATAACCACAACTTCATTAAGGTTTTGGGCACTATCGTTTATAGTTAATGGTTCCAATTTTAGGTCTCCCTTAACTGTAATAGACCTAAGTGGGCTCTCATTGCCGATGTAGCTCGCCTTAATCAAATAATGGCCATCGGTTATATTATTAATCTGATAAAAACCCAATTCATTTGAGGAGGTTCCGGTAATCAGGGTAGAATCTACCGCGTTCATAAGCTGAACATTCGCAAAGGGAACGGTTATACCCTCTTCATTTTCTACTGTACCCGAAATAACGGAATCTTGGGAGTAAAGTAGGCAATTAGAGAATAGTAGGTAAAATAAGGGGTAAATAAAATTCTTCACTAAATATTAGAGTCTGCTTCAAATCTAATATTTTTTGCGTAAAATCTTACACAAAACGTTGTAATATTATGCAGGCATAGCAATTAAATTTTTGTTTTTTTCAGAACCCCCTATTTATCGTGCTTCTTGTTCATTAGAGGTCCAAGGCCTCCGTACTTTTCACAAGATTCTTTTATATTGGATGCTACAATAACAAATTTAACTATCAATCCGTTCTCATAATCTACCTCTATTATACTGTTCTCCTCTGTATGGGTTATCTTATAATCTCTAGTTTTCCCAAAAAACTCTAACCAATTTAATTTCTTGGTGTACCGTAAATATTCATGAACAACCAAAATAATTGAAAAACAATAGGGGTATACACGTTCCTCATTTTTTGTGTGATCTGTATATAATAGTAAACATATATCTTGATTAATCCCTCCCCACTTCTTCACCTTATATAAGAACTTATCCGTGTTATAGTCTGGTATTAACATAAAAAATGCTTGTTTGCTTTTGAAAATAGCCCTAAATTTAATAGCCTAGGCTATCACACCTGTTACGATTTCCGAAATTGTAACAACCCCAACCTCTTAACCTAAACATATTCTTATGCTAGTAGACATTCTTCAATTTGTTGGAGTGCTTTTCTGTCTTTTTACAGCATTTCTTATACGCTTTAGGCTAAATAAGGATAATTCGTTTTCTGGGCATCTGTTGGCTGTGATACTCCTTTTGATAGCGATTTGTAATAGTTTCTATCTCTTTATTGTATACGGTATCATCAACTACTTTCCATATCTGTACAAAATACCGGCCCCTCTAACTTTTCTAATATTTCCCCTATCTTACCTATATGTCAGGGCCGTTTTAAACGGGGAGAAGTCTTTTAAGAAAATGGATGCGCTTCATCTCATTCCTTTTATACTTTTTACGGTTAATTACTTTCCGTTTTATACTATGGACCTAAGTGAAAAATCTCAATTTGTATTTGAGATTACCCAAGACTTTTCAAAATCTTATACTGGGCAAGACGGTTTATTACCGGAGTGGGTAAACATTACTTCTAGGGCATCAGCTTCAATTTTATATTTATTGTTCCAGTGGCATTTGATTATCAACTACTTTAGGAAAAGACAACAAATTCTTTCCAAACAGTTTGCTTTGGTTAAAAAATGGGTTTACGACTTGACCATCATTCAAACCATACATAGTGTTTCACTGGTCATTTTATATAGCGTAAATGCGCTGATTGCCACAGGTATTATTCCCATGGTCCGATATACTCACGTAATTCTTGGTCTTTTAGTATCCGGTAGTTTCCTGCTGGTCTCCTGCTATTTACTTTGGAACCCCAACTTATTAATTGGGCTGCCCAATTTATTTATTAAAAATCCTGATACGGACGCAGCTTCCATAACCGCCGATATTGAAGTTATTTTTACCGAACTTGATAAATATTTGAACAAAACAAAGGCTTTCTTAGACCCAAACCTGAAAATAGACACCCTATCCAGGGCAACGAACATACCTGTGCGAAAATTAACCCACGTCATTAGCGAGTCTAATTACGATAACTTTAATGATTATATCAACCAACTGCGTATTACTTATGCGGCAGATAAAATTGAGGACAATTATCTTCATACCTACTCCGTAGAGGCACTTTCTACTACCTGTGGTTTCAATTCAAAAAATGCATTCTACAGAGCGTTTAAAAAGGCTCACGACTGTACGCCCGGGCAATATTATACAAACCATTTTGGTTCATCTAATGACTGAAATAGCCTATAAAGTGCTTTGCTATATGCTCTTTGATAAAACAGGATTAAAATAACGTATCTTTGCAAACTTAATGTAAAACGATTTGCTTGCCGAAATGAGCTCACCATCAATGAAGAACATTAGAAACTTTTGTATCATCGCCCATATTGACCATGGTAAAAGTACCTTGGCTGACCGTTTGTTGGATTTTACCGGCTCTGTAACCGCACGAGAGAAAAAAGAGCAGTTGCTAGATAGTATGGATTTGGAGCGAGAACGTGGTATTACCATTAAAAGCCACGCCATACAAATGGACTACACCTATGAAGGTGAAGAATATATTCTTAATTTAATAGATACCCCGGGACACGTAGATTTCTCATATGAAGTATCTCGGTCTATTGCCGCTTGTGAAGGGGCATTATTGGTGGTTGATGCTGCGCAGAGCATTCAAGCTCAAACTATTTCCAATCTTTATTTGGCCTTAGAGAATGACCTAACGATTATTCCTGTGCTGAACAAGGTTGATTTGCCTAGTGCGAATCCCGAGGAGGTAACCGATGATATTGTGGACTTATTAGGCTGTAAAGCGGAAGAGGTAATTCCTGCCAGTGCTAAAACAGGTATTGGTATAGAAGAAATACTTTCTGCTATAATTAAACAGATTCCCCCTCCAAAAGGTAATGAGGATGAAGCCTTGCAAGCCTTAGTATTTGACTCTGTCTACAACCCTTTCCGAGGAGTAGAAACCTATTTTAGGGTCATAAACGGAGAAATAAAAAAGGGGCAAAAGATAAAATTTGTTGCTACTGATAAAAGCTATTTTGCCGATGAAGTAGGAACATTAAAGTTAACGCAACACCCCAAGCAGGTTATAAAAACCGGAGATGTTGGTTATTTGATTACCGGTATTAAAGATGCCCGTGAGGTAAAAGTTGGTGATACGATTACCGATTCTGCCAACCCTACCAAAAATGCTATTGCAGGTTTTGAGGATGTAAAACCAATGGTTTTTGCCGGAATCTACCCTGTAGATACAGAAGATTTTGAAGAACTCCGTTCTTCTATGGAAAAACTTCAGTTAAACGATGCCTCGCTTGTTTTTGCACCGGAAAGTAGTGCGGCCTTAGGTTTTGGTTTCCGTTGTGGTTTCTTGGGTATGCTTCATATGGAGATTATTCAAGAGCGTCTAGAACGTGAATTTGACATGACCGTTATAACTACTGTACCTAACGTTAGTTACCATGCATTTACCAGAAAAGACCCGGATAAGCCACTAATTGTAAACAATCCGTCAGATCTTCCGGATCCTTCCACAGTAGACCGTGTTGAGGAGCCTTATATTAAGGCAACTATCATTACCAAAGCAGATTTTGTTGGTAACGTAATGTCTCTTTGTATTGAAAAAAGAGGGGTGATTACAAATCAAACTTATTTAACCACCGAGCGTGTTGAACTTAATTTTGATATGCCTTTGGCAGAAATTGTTTTTGATTTTTATGATCGATTAAAAACAGTTTCCAAGGGATATGCTTCTTTTGACTATGCGCCTATAGGTATGCGTACCTCTAAATTGGTGCGTGTAGACATTCTACTGAACGCACAGCCGGTTGATGCCCTATCTGCTCTAATACATGCTGATAATGCTCAGAACATTGGTAAAAAGATGTGTGAGAAATTAAAAGAGCTTATACCTAGACAACAATTTGATATTCCTATTCAAGCCGCCATTGGCGCAAAGATTATATCTAGAGAAACAATAAAAGCGCTTCGTAAGGATGTTACCGCCAAATGTTACGGTGGTGATATTTCACGTAAGCGAAAGCTACTGGAAAAACAAAAAAAGGGTAAAAAACGTATGCGACAGGTGGGCAACGTGGAAATACCACAACAGGCCTTCATGGCAGTCCTAAAACTTAACGACTAAAAAAAAACCTTGCTTCGGACGGAGCAAGGTTTTTTCTTTTTTATGTAATCTTCATACTATTCTTTTATCGCTACTATATAACCGTCTTCTTCTAAAGTAATTTTACCTAGTTGTTCGCCTATTGTAAAAGTTTCATCAGGATAACCATCATCTACATAGTTTACGATATAACCATTTTCAGATTTGACCCAACTAAACGCTGTTTCACCATTTACTTTCCCATTTGTCATCTCTTTTATACTGACCCGTTAGATCCAATCTAAAGAGCCATTCATCCTTATAGGTCGTAGTAGAGCTGCCATCTGGTGTTATACTAGATTCCGACAACCACGTACCCACAATGGCATCTGTATCATCTTGATCTTTTGAACAACTGCTAAAAGCGATAGAGCCGGCAAGAGCGACAAATAAAAATAGTTTTTTCATAATAGACTTGGTTTAAACACATTATACTTTGGGTAAGTTTAGAACGGTTCAAAACCAAGGATATTGCCACAATATAATAGGCTAAAACTAGTTTGATATTCTTCTTTAGAAAATAGGGTTTGAGGCAAACCACTAAGAATCAAATGATTTTTTAATTCTTACATTAAAATTATATTTTTCTTACAAATATTTAAATATTTAAACAATTTTTAGCCTCACTCTCTGTTTTAATGATATAAACACTATTCCGCCAAAAAATGACCACGTACATAGCCCATTTTACCGCAAAGCACAAAGTAATTCCAACAGAGCAGAACTCTATATTTATATGGCAACAAGAGAGTGGTGAAGTAGATATAACGCTTCTGGAGGATAAAATTAAACGGGAATCATCAGTACATTTTTACGGTCTTGCTACTGATACATACACCGAGGTAAAACAGGATGATATCAAAATTGTCGTATTCAAGACCATGCCGTTTTCAGGGTAATCATAAAAAATTCCTGTCCTATGAAAAGTAGCGTAGAGCCCTTTTATATGTTGGGTTATTTATCCTCTTTCAGCTCTATTTCCACCTCGTCCTTAGTCTCGTCTACATCAAACATTTTACCTAAATAAACTAATCGGTATTTGTTGTTGATGTCCTCAAACTCTGTACTGAAAGAAGAGATAATCTGTAAATTACCATCAGGCATTTTCAAGAAAATAGGTACAATGTTCTCATCGGCTTTCGTAATCTCTATCAAAGCTTCATAATGTTCCTTATCCTTTAATTCTATCTCATGCACAGCAGGAAACTTCCTGGCTGTTTCAGTCAGTTTTATGAAGTCGTCCGTATGTGAAAACAAACCTTCCTTAGGATTGTTTTCCGGGTTGTTCATCTCATCGGCATTTACCAATCTGTACGAACCGTTGCTCCCAAACTGTTTTTCAAAATTGTTCACTGCATACTTGTTGATATCTGAGTTACCCGTCAGCGCCATTAAATAGCCCACATCGTTCAGTTCAATATTATCGGTTAAGGAATCGGAATAAATATTGGCCGTAAATGCCTCTAGCCCCAGTGCCTTTGCCTTATTAATATTCGTTTGGTTATTATCTATTAACACCACATGGCGATTGTTCTTATTCAGGTAATCACCTATCAAACGAGAAGCTTTTGAGGCCCCAATAATCAATATACCTTCTGATTTAGTTAAAAATACACCTACCAATTTAGCGAACATACGCGCTGTGGTGGCATTTAATAGAACCGTACCCAATACAATCATAAATACCAAAGGGGTAATGAATTCTGCACCAGGCTCGCCTTTCGCCAATAATTTTGACCCAAAAAGAGAAGCTATACCAGCTGCAACAATACCTCTTGGTCCAACCCAACCTATAAATAACTTTTCGTTCAACTTAAGGTTTGATCCGGCTGAACTTAGGAATACACCCAATGGCCTAATTAGAAAAACAATAATTGCAAAAAGCGCAACGGTGTTCCAGTTATAAATTAATTGAAGGTCTGCAATATTAATATTGGCGGACAAAAGAATAAACAAAATAGAAATTAACAGAACGCTTAATGATTCTTTAAAATACAGCAGTTCCTTTATATTGGGCAAGTCTGTATTACCCATAACCATACCCATTACTACCACAGCCAAAAGACCTGATTCGTGGGCAAATACATCGGACATTACAAAGACCAGCAGTACTGCCGAAAGTGACACCACATTCAACAAATAATGCGGGATAAAATTCTTTTTGATAACAAACGTTAATGCATGTGCGAACGTAAAACCAAATGTAAAACCGAATAACAGAATCTTACCAAACTCAATGAGCGCAGTAAGTGTATACGCTTGTCCCTCACCAACACTAATAAATTCGAAAACCAATACGGCCGCCAAAGCACCAATGGGGTCTATAAGAATACCTTCCCACTTCAATACCGCAGAGATATCGTTTTTTAAAGGAATGTTTCTAAGAATAGGGGTAATAACGGTAGGTCCCGTTACTATAATCAATGCAGAGAACAAAAAGGAGACCTGCCAGCTCAAATCAAAAATAAAATGGGCTGCCATACCAGCTGCAAAAAAGGTAACAAGGCTCCCAATGGTTATCAATTTTGTAATAACCGGACCTACATTTCTAATTTCCGAGCGTTTTAGCGTTAACCCTCCTTCAAAAAGAATGATACTAATGGCCAAGGACACAAAATAATATAGGCTATCACCTGGGAAAAGACCTTTGGTTCCGTTCCAAATAGGCTCGATCAATTTTTGCCCGTCTTCGGTATAAAGACTGGCAACAGGGCCAACTAAAAGACCTATCAAGATTAATGGAAGAATGGCAGGTAGTTTTAGACGCCACGCAACCCACTGTGCAATAATTCCCAATATAACAATACCGGCAAGTTCTACCATATGATTTAGGTTTTGATCAAAAATAGTGATTTTAATATCAGTATTTAGACAGTGAAAACTGATTTTGGCAGTTATTTGTCTTCCTTCTAAAGGTTAAATGTGTTATCGCTTTTAAAAAAATGCTCTATAAGCTGGTTTAAAGTCCGTTGCAAGTAATCCTAGCTTGTTAAAAAACACCAAAGACGTATCCTATTGCCTATCCAAATTTCTTAATTTGCATCTCTTTATAATACTTCAAAATGAAATTATATACCGTAGAAACAGGAAATTTCAAGCTAGATGGCGGTGCTATGTTCGGCGTGGTACCAAAAGCCATTTGGCAACGAACAAATCCTGCTGATCATAATAATCAAATAGATATTGCTGCTCGTAGCTTGCTTATTGAAGATGGAGACAGGTTAATTCTAATAGATACGGGCATGGGCGATAAGCAACCTGATAAATTCTTTGGTTATTATAACCGTTGGGGGAATCATTCTATTGATAGCTCACTTCAGAAATTAGGCTTCCACCGTGATGATATTACCGATGTATTCCTGACGCACCTACATTTTGATCATTGCGGCGGATGTATTCAATGGAACAAAGATAGAACGGGCTACGAACCGGCTTTCAAGAACGCTACGTTTTGGACAAACGAAGACCACTGGAAATGGGCTACAGTACCCAATGCTCGGGAAAAAGCCTCTTTTCTAAAAGAAAACCTTTTGCCGATACAAGAAAGTGGCCAGCTGAAATTTATTGAAAGAACGTCCGATAGATTCCAGAAAGAGTCAGAACTAGGTTTCGGAATACATTTTGTTGATGGCCATACGGATAAGCAAATGCTCCCCCACATTTCATACAAAGGAAAACAATTGGTATTTATGGCAGATTTACTCCCTACCGTGGGGCATATTCCCTTGCCATACGTAATGGGATATGATACCCGCCCGCTGCTGACCCTTGCAGAAAAAGAGTTGTTTCTGAACGAGGCTGTTTTGGAAGGTTACCACCTGTTTTTTGAGCATGACGCACATAATCAACTATGCACTCTTAAAGAAACGGAGAAAGGAGTGCGTTTAGAGGAACTCTTTACTTTTGACCAACTTTTTAATTAGGAAAATTAGGTCCCAGCTATCAAATAGTAGTCTTTTATCGACCCTACTAATCGTATACGAAAAGTGATTTTTAATATTATTTAAGGCTGTTAAGGTAAATTAAATTTTCATTTTTAATTGAATTGGATAAAGCACTTTTTGGCAAAGGAGAGAATCGTATTTCAAAGAATAGAAATCAACATTTTGCTCTCTATTATTAAATAGGGAAGACCTTTTTTCGATAAAAAAATCATAAAAGCATTATGATTAGGTTAAAAAATTGTGCCAAATCTTACCTTTGCAGCCATTTACGTTAAATTCCTGAGATGGTTCAATGGTGTATTTAATCTCAATTGTGCCTTTTACTCTTCATAATTTTAATCCTTAAAGACAAACACTAAACTCAATTCAACTATATGACTTCATTTTTTTCAAGACCTTTATTAGGTTTATCTGCCGGCTTAGTACTTATGGGCTGCGGCTCTACGGCTCTGGTATCTACCCCCATTGAGAATATTGATACCACTCCCTTAAAAATATCTGACCTAACCGATGCGGAAAAGCAAAATTGGGGTCACTTAGATCTTGTTACGGATACCATTCCCGGTATGAGTGTTGATAAGGCCTATGCAGAAATCATAAAAAATAAAAAAGGCGAGACCGTTATTGTTACCGTACTGGATTCTGGTATGGATTTAGAGCATGAGGACTTAAAAAATGTTCTTTGGACCAACAAGGGTGAAAAACCCGGTGATGGCATTGACAATGATAATAACGGCTATGTTGATGATATTCATGGGTATAATTTTCTAGGTGAATCATACAATGAGCAACTAGAAGCTACACGTATTGTTAGTTTAAAATTGGGTGATGCAGCACTTCAGGCCAAAGCCAAAACAAAGGTTGATGCGGAATACGCTAAAGCCTCACAACAAAAGCAACAGTACGAGCAAATCTTTCAAACGGTAAAGAATGCCGATGATGCCGTTAAAAAAGAATTAGGAAAAGACACCTACACCAAAAAAGACCTTGCAGCTATAGAGCCAAAAGACGAGGCAATGCAACAGAATGTGGGTATTTTAACACAAATGCTAACCTATGAGGATTCTATTGCCGAGGTTCTGGAGCAAGTTGAAGGTGGTATAAAACATTTTACCGATCAACTCAACTACAACTACAATGTAGATTTTAACGGCAGAAAAGACGTAAACGATGATCCATATGATATTAACGATTTAGGTTACGGTAACGGAAACCCACAGAATCGCGAAGAGGATGAAAGCCATGGTACACACGTTGCAGGAATCATTGGTGCAGAACGCAACAACGGAAAAGGTGCAAACGGCGTTGCCAATAATGTAGAAATTATGAGCGTACGTGCCGTTCCTAATGGGGATGAGTATGATAAAGATATTGCTTTAGGCATTCGCTATGCTGTAGACAATGGAGCCAAAGTTATTAACGGTAGTTTTGGAAAAGCCTTTTCTCCAAATGCCCAATGGGTATACGATGCCATTACATATGCAGCGGATAACGATGTACTTTTTGTGCATGCAGCAGGTAACGATGGTGCTGATTTAGACAGCCCGGCAAACCCGAATTTTCCTAATGATCAAGTAAACAACGGACCAGAAATTGCTGACAACGTACTTACGGTAGGTGCCTTGTCTTCTAAATATGGTTCAGAAATGGTGGCTACATTTTCCAACTACGGAAATGTAAATGTTGATGTTTTTGCTCCAGGTGATGAAATCTACTCAACAATGCCAGGTAACGAATATGAATTTCAAGGTGGAACATCAATGGCCGCGCCTGCAGTTGCGGGTGTTGCTGCTTTAATCCGTTCGTACTACCCTAAACTAACTGCTTCCCAAGTAAAACATATTATTATGGAATCTGGCCTTGCTCCTAGGGCAAAGGTTATTTTGGGCGGAGATACCTCTAAAACCGCTACTTTGGACGAAATTTCAACTTCAGGGAAAATTGTAAACGCTTACAACGCCCTTATTATGGCAGACAACGTATCCACTGGAAAAATAAAACTATAATATACCATGAAGTATTTTTTTGAAGGAATTGCCGCCGTAATGCTCTTATTGGGCCAAACGGCAGTCGCACAAAACGAATCATATTGGCAGCAGCATGTGGATTATAACATGGAAGTTGATATAAACGTAGAGAACTTTCAGTATACCGGTACGCAAAAATTGGTCTACACCAACAACTCGCCAGACGAGCTTACCCGTGTATATTATCACTTATTTTTCAATGCCTTTCAGCCAGGTAGCGAAATGGATATGCGCCTACAAAGCATTCCTGATCCAGATGGTAGAATGACCGATGAACAGAAGAATAGCCGAATTGCAGTTTTAAAAGAAAACGAAATAGGCTATTTGCATGCTACAGCACTTACTCAAGACGGTGCTAAAGTTGATTTTGTTGAGGAAGGGACCATATTGGTTGTTGAATTGGCAAAACCGATTCCTTCTGGTGGAAAAACCACTTTTGAAATGGAGTTTAAAGGTCAAGTTCCTCTTCAAGTGCGTCGTGCTGGTAGAAACAGTGCCGAAGGTGTGGCGCTATCTATGAGCCAATGGTATCCAAAATTAGCAGAATACGATTTTGAAGGCTGGCATGCTGATCCATATATTGCCCGTGAGTTTCAGGGCGTGTGGGGCGATTTTGACGTAAAGTTGACTATAGATAAGAATTATGTAGTTGGAGGCTCTGGTTACCTTCAAAACCCTCAAGAGATTGGTCATGGGTACGAAGCCCCAGGCTCCAAAGTGAAAAAACAAAAAGGAAAGACCCTTACTTGGCACTTTAAAGCGCCTATGGTACATGACTTTATGTGGGCAGCAGATCCTGAATATATTCACGATACGTTAGCCATGGAAAACGGACCAACACTTCATTTTTTATATAAGGACGATAAAGAAATTATTGAAAACTGGAAAAAGCTTCAGCCTAAGACTGCGGAGTTTATGGAGTTCTTTAGCAAAAATATTGGTGAATATCCTTACGAGCAATATTCTGTTATTCAAGGGGGCGACGGCGGTATGGAATATGCCATGTCTACTTTGATTACGGGTAAACGAAAATTTGGAAGTCTTGCCGGTGTTACTGCACATGAATTGGCACATTCTTGGTTTCAGCACATTTTGGCTACCAACGAATCCAAACATGAATGGATGGATGAAGGCTTTACCACCTTTATCTCTACGTTAGCTATGAACGAAGTAATGCAAGAGAACAAGGAAAATCCTTTTGAAGGCACCTATAAAGGCTATTACAATTTGGTTAATTCCGGAAAGGAACAACCTCAAACGACCCATGCGGACCGTTATGATCTTAATTTTGCGTATGGTATTGCTGCCTATAGCAAAGGTTCTATCTTCTTGTCTCAACTGGGTTATATCATTGGTCAGGACAAGTTAATGGAAACCATTCGTAAGTATTATGAAGATTTCAAGTTTAAGCACCCTGTTCCCAACGATATTAAACGTACTGCCGAAAAGGTTTCGGGAATGGAACTGGATTGGTACCTAACGGATTGGACACAGACTACGAATACAATAGATTACGGTATTACAGAAGTTAAAGACCAAGAGGGTAAAACTGAGATTTCTATGGTTCGTACAGGCGCAATGCCCATGCCTATAGACGTTTTAGTGATTTATGAAGATGGAACAAAAGAGACATTTTACGCCCCATTACGAATGATGCGAGGCGAAAAAGAAAATCCTTACCCACAAATAAACCGAACGGTATTAGAAGACTGGCCTTGGGCACAGTCCAACTACAGTTTTACAGTCAACAAGCCTCTTGAAAGCATCAAAGCGGTAGTGATAGATCCTTCACTATTAATGGCCGATATCAATCAAGAAGATAATGTTTGGCAGAATATGAAGTAAATGGCAACAAAAAAGTCGTTATCTTTTATTCAATGATTTAGATTTGCAATTGCCCCCTTTAACGGGGGCAATTTTATAAAATACCTTTATGGCCGACTTCACTTTCCCAAAAAAAGAAAAGCTGAAAAGCAAAAAACTTATTGAGCAGTTGTTTGCCGAGGGGAAGCCTGTTTCTTCATTTCCAATAAAACTTATTTATCTTCCTACTGATTTTATAGATGACACCCGTATAAAAACCGGTGTTGCCGTTCCCAAAAAGAATTTTAAGAGTGCCGTAAAACGGAATCGTATAAAGCGACTTATGCGAGAAAGTTACAGACTTAACAAACACCTTGTTTTTAACAATAGTGAAGGTTCTTTTGCGTTTCTATTTTTATACCTTGGTAGAGAGATGCCTTCTCAAAGTAATGTTGAAAAAGCGATGAAAGACGTCATAAAGCGTTTTTTAAGCAAAAACACTCCGGATTTAGGCAAATAGATTTAGAAATATAGGGATGGTCCGCGACCAAAAACCCATCAAATTATAGAACAAATGAAAAAGATGCTAGGCAAAAAAATATTGATTCCAGCCTTTGCAATAGTCATTTTGGTGGCAGGTAGTAGTTTCGTGAAAAGCGATTTTTTCGAAATTGCCAAGCAAATAGAAATCTTCACTACCCTGTTCAAGGAGTTGAACATGAACTATGTAGATGAGACCAATCCGGCAGAACTTATGGACACCGCCATTAAGAATATGCTAGATGACCTTGATCCTTACACCAAGTTTTTAAATGAACAAGATGTAGAAACCTATCGCATTAATAATGCCGGGGAATATTCAGGTATTGGTGCATTGGTGCGATCATTCAAGGACAAGTTGTTGATTATTGAACCTTACAAAGATTATCCTGCGGATAAAGCCGGACTTAAAGCTGGCGATGAGATTATTAAAATAGGTGCGATTAATGTGTCCGACTTTGACAACAACGCTAGCGAACTCCTAAAAGGAGCCAATAACACAGCCGTTGAGGTAACCTACAACAGACAGGGCGAAACAAAAATAGCCACCATTACCCGTGCAGCTGTAGAAGTTGATGCGGTACCGTTTTATAAGATGATAGATGACAAGACAGGATACATTGTGCTGTCTAGGTTTAATGCAAAGGCCTCTTCCCAAACAAAAGAAGCCCTTCTTGACCTTAAGGGAAAAGGTGCTGAAAAGATCATATTGGATTTAAGGGACAATCCTGGTGGTCTGCTTTCAGAAGCCATCAATGTCACCAACCTTTTTGTTGAAAAAGGAGAGTTGATCGTAACCACCAAATCAAAGGTTAAAAAGTTCAATTCAGAGTACAAGACCAAAAACAAGTCGGTAGATATGGAAATTCCGCTAGTGGTTTTGGTTAACGGCAGTAGTGCTTCCGCTAGTGAAATTGTATCGGGCGGACTTCAAGATTTAGACCGCGCGGTAATTATGGGTGCACGTAGCTTCGGGAAAGGATTAGTACAGCGCCCGTTGAAACTAACTTACGGCACACAGCTAAAAGTTACTATAAGCCGTTATTACACCCCTTCTGGGCGGTGTATACAGTCATTGGACTATTGGAATCGCGATGAGGACAATAATGCCGTTAAGAAGACCGCTTTTAAGGACTTTACTACCCGCAACGGCCGCAAAGTACAAGATGGCGGTGGCGTATTACCGGACATTGAGGTGGCTTCTGCAAAAGCGAACGAGCTTACTACCGCCCTGTTGAATAACAATGTTATTTTTGATTACGCTACAAACTACTTCTACAAACACCAAATGGATGACGTAGCTAATTTTAAATTTTCCGATAAGGATTATGCGGATTTTAAAACCTTCGTTTCCAAAAGCGACTTCTCATACGAGACCAAAACTGAAAAAACTTTAAAAGCGGCCATGACCAACCGTGAAGAGGTTATTTTTAATGATGCTATCGAAAACGACTTCAGAACGTTATTGTTGGATATTGAAAAAAGTAAAATTGTTGCTTTGGACGATTACCAAAGAGAAATACAAAGTAAGCTTCAGGATGAAATTGTTAAGCGCTATTTCTACCGCGAAGGACTTTATGACTACTACTTAAAAAATGACGATGCTATTTTAGCTGCCACTGAACTTTTAAGTAATGAAAATAAATATTGGAGTATCTTAAAATAAAGCTTTTTCGTTTTAACTATGGCCTTCAATAAAGTACATCACATCGCTATTATATGCTCTGATTATCAAAAGTCCAAACACTTTTATGTGGATGTTTTAGGTCTTGATATTATGACTGAAATTTTTAGGGAGGAACGACAGTCCTATAAGCTGGATCTTGCGCTTAACGGAGAATACATAATTGAGTTATTCTCGTTTCCTACCCCCCCTAAACGCCCTTCTAGACCTGAAGCTCAAGGTTTACGCCATTTAGCTTTTGAAGTAGACAACGTAACCTTAGAAAGGCAAAGGCTTTTAGATAAAGGTATATCCGTAGAACCCATTAGAACGGACGAATTCACGGGCCGCAAATTTACTTTCTTTGCAGACCCGGATGACCTTCCTCTTGAACTTTATGAAAAATAACCTCTTGTATTTAAGGCTTTAAGTTTTTGATTTTTACGTTCCTAAAATCTATAGGCTGCCCTTCGCTCTGCAAAGCAATCATACCTTCTTTTAATAGCTTCCCGTCTTGTTTAACCTTAGGGTCATAACCAACTACTGTACCACCACCAATTTGAGGTTTGGTATATTCTAAAACTACTTCTCCATTTATAATTTGTGTTACCAAAGAATCTCCTCTTACAATCAATTCTGCTTTTACCCATTGGTCTCCATAATACGTTTTTGAAGACGACCTTAAACAATGGCTAGGGTATATTTTACCCTCATACTCAATCTCCGTTCCCGGGGAACACATGTTACCCGTTGGCCTTGCTTCGCCTTCATTAATACCTCCTAAAAACTGCATTTCTACGGATATAGGCCAGTTCTGTTCTTTTAACATCGTTCTTGGGTCTTGGGAATGATACATAACACCGCTGTTCATTTCAGTAAAAACGGGTGCTCCCGGATGTAAATCCCCAACAAATCTATATTCCATAGAAAGGTGAAAACTAGAATAAGGTTTATCAAAATACAAGTGGCCAAACCTGTCATTGAAATCGCCTTCGTACTGATCATAGCGCACTTGGATCATACCGTCTTCTGCACGGAAAGTATCGCCAAAATTGTCGCCGGTCTCATAATGATGGATTTTTGTGGTCCATCCATCTAGATTTTTACCATTGAACATGTCCTCCCAACCCGCTTCGGTTACCGTTGTTTTAGTGGAGTTACAGGCCATTAAGGCAATAGAAGAAATAAAAAGAACAATTTTAATGCGATTCATAATATGCGTATTGAATAAAATTATATTTAAGATATGAGTTTTATACTTTAAAGTACACCTTATGCTTGTCCAAAAAGTAGGTAATGTACCAAAAGATGTACAGTACAAGGAAAGCATTGATCACCATGATTACTTTTTCGGAAATACCAATTGGAGCTAGCAAGCCCTCCGTCCAGATTTGTCCAAATCCCCTAAACCACTGTACGCCCACTGTTTCGGCAAAGAGATAGATAAAAATAGAGTTAGTGCCCACTACAGAGAAAATCTTAAGCCAATTCTTTTGATATCCTTTTATATCAATAAGCCAGTAGAAAAGTGTTAATGTCAAAATAGCCAAGCCACCTGATGCCAAGGTAAAAGAACTTGTTGCAATACGTTTTACGATTGGTGTGATGCCTGCAAAATCCATCGCAAAACCAAGAATTACCAAAGCGCTTCCCCAAATAAGAAATGGTTTTATTTTTTCGGCTGAAGACATATGCGATAATAAAACTTTTCCACAGATGACACCCCAAATTGTATGGGCTGCAGTAGGTATAAAGTTTACGAACACCCAGTACCCATCATTTACCTGACCCATGACCAACATATCTATATAAGAACCAAAACTCTCATGGTTCTGCGCATAGGGAGCTTCAGGATTATAAGTTCGATATAAAATTTCAGTTAACACCAGCAACCCCAAGGATATACCAATTTGTATTTTATTAGGAAGGTTCATTATCGCATAAGCAATCAAAATGGTGAAGGCCAATTGTACCAGTACGTTCCATAGTTCCCAAACCAGCGCGTGACTATACACACAATGTAATAAAACACCAAAAGTGAACAGTAAAAAGCATCTACGTAAAATATGTTTGGTCACCCCTTTTTTATCTCCTGATGCCAAACGTTTCCGTAAAGAAAAAGGCATAGCCACCCCAACAATGAACATAAAAAACGGTTGGATTAAATCCCAAAATCGGAGTCCG
Organism: Zobellia amurskyensis; assembly: GCF_009725985.1. Taxonomy (GTDB): domain Bacteria; phylum Bacteroidota; class Bacteroidia; order Flavobacteriales; family Flavobacteriaceae; genus Zobellia; species Zobellia amurskyensis. The sequence continues at coordinate 4,940 of NZ_RCNR01000040.1, read as the reverse complement.
TTCCATGGGTGGTGATGCAATTGATGCGCTAGACCGGAAAATGCCGTTCCTTCCGTCAGTTCTGAAAAGTTATGGTGAAAACCTGCCGCCTCGGCAATCAATAAAAACATAGTTAGTCCTCTAAAGACATCCAAAGAAAAAAGACGCTTTGAGACATTATCGGCTAGTTGAGACATAGGCTGGTTGGATCAGATTAGAATTTCAGTCTTTTGGTCACTTTTCATTCTAACGTGATAAGTAGGGCCTTTTAGGTTGAAATTTGCCCTAATTTAGAAAAAATAATACCATTGTCGTTTACTAATTGCTGCTATCTTGCTACCGTCTAATTTCACATACCTTCATTTTCATGATCAAACCGTTCATTAGTTTGCTAAAAAAAGCATTTGTACTACCCATTTTGTTTACGTTGGTTTCGGCAAACCTTCTCTCTTCGCAATCTTCAAATGCCCTTTGGTTTGACAGGCCGGCCGAACATTTTGAGGAAACCTTGGTTCTAGGCAATGGAAAAGCCGGAGCATCAATTTTTGGGGGTGTTGCTACCGATTCTATTTATTTAAATGATGCTACACTTTGGAGCGGCGAACCTGTGGACCCAAACATGAGTCCAGAAGCATACAAAAATGTTCCTGAAATCCGCGAAGCGCTAAAAAACGAAAATTATAAACTTGCTGATTCGCTGCAAACGAAATTACAGGGAAGCTTCTCTCAATCCTACATGCCTTTAGGTACCGTATACTTAAATTTTGAACATAAGAACCAGCCCACCTCCTACCACCGTCAGCTTGAATTAGAAAAAGCGCTTTCTACGGTAACGTATAATGTAGATGGCATCACTTTTACTCGTGAGTATCTTATTTCCCATGATGAGCAGGCCATGGTCATTCGCCTAAAGAGCAGTAAAAAAGGAGCGCTTAATTTTAATATTGGATTTAACAGTTTGCTTAAATATGAGGTTACGAGTAACGAATCTACTCTAGAAGTAAGCGGTTACGCCCCTTATCATGTAGAACCCAGTTACCGCGGTAAAATTCCGAACCCAGTTCAGTTTGACTCAAATAAAGGAACACGTTTTACATCACTTTTTAAAATACAGAATACGGACGGAGAATTGGAAAGCACAGACAAATCGGTTGCCTTAAAAAATGGTACGGAAGCTGTTGTTTATATTTCCATGGCCACTAGCTTCAACGGATTCGACAAAAACCCCGCTACCGAAGGTGCCGACCATAAAACAATTGCTGCCTCACAACTTTCAAAAGCAAGCTCAAAATCTTTTGAGTCTATATTGGAAAATCATCTTAAAGACCATCAAAAATATTTTAACCGAGTGCATTTAGACCTTGGAGAAACTACTGCGAAAGACCTGCCCACAGATGAGCGTTTAAAACGCTATGCTAAAGGCGAAGAAGACAAAAACCTGGAGGTACTCTATTTTCAATATGGTCGGTATTTGTTGATTTCTAGTTCAAGAACACCAAATGTACCTGCCAACTTACAGGGTATTTGGAATCCGTACATAAGACCACCATGGAGCAGTAACTACACTTTAAACATCAATGCCGAAGAAAATTATTGGCTAGCAGAGAATGCTAACCTTTCTGAAATGCACCAGCCTATGTTGGGCTTTATTGAAAATATAGCCAAAACAGGTAAAGTAACCGCTAAGACCTTTTACGGTGCCGGCGGATGGGCCGCATGCCATAACTCGGATATTTGGGCGATGAGTAATCCTGTGGGCGACTTTGGTGAAGGTGGAATCAATTGGGCCAACTGGAATATGGGCGGAACCTGGTTAAGCTCGCATTTATGGGAACACTATACGTTTTCTCAAGATTTAGATTTTCTACAGGATAAAGCCTATCCCCTACTGAAAGGAGCCGCAGAGTTTTGTTTAGAATGGTTGGTAGAAGATAAAAATGGAAACTTGGTTACTTCACCGGGAACATCACCCGAAAATAAATTTATTACTCCAGACGGATATCAAGGTGCAACCTTGTACGGTTCAACATCAGATCTTGCCATGATCAAGGAATGTTTTCAACAGACCATAGCAGCGTCAGAAACCCTAAAAACCGATGTGGAATTCAGAACTCGACTAAAAAAGGCGCTTGCCAAACTCTATCCCTACCAAGTAGGAAAAAAAGGAAATTTACAGGAATGGTATCATGACTGGGAAGACCTAGATCCCAAACACCGTCACCAATCGCATTTGTACGGTTTATACCCAGGGCATCATATCAGTCCGGAAAAAACACCAGAATTAGCAGATGCTACAAGGACCACTTTAAACATTAAGGGCGATGAAACCACTGGCTGGTCAAAAGGATGGCGCATTAATCTTTGGGCTCGCTTATTAGATGGAAACCGAGCGTACAAACAATATCGTGAACTGTTACGTTATGTTGCACCAGATGGTGTACGGGCGTCCTATGAAAAAGGAGGCGGAACGTATCCCAACTTGTTTGATGCACACCCACCTTTCCAAATTGACGGAAATTTTGGAGGAGCCGCTGCAGTAGTAGAAATGTTGGTACAGTCCTCTATGCAAGAGATTCAGCTTTTACCTGCTTTGCCAGATGTGTGGGCCAATGGCTTCGTTGAAGGTCTAAAAGCTCGTGGAAATTTTGAAATTGCCATTACTTGGAGCAACAAAGTACCAACTAAAGTAAAAATACATTCCGCTACCGGAGGAGCTACCGTTTTAAAACACGGAAGTAAACAGAAAGAGGTTACTCTAAAACCCAATGAAACAGTAGAATTTGATTGGTAGAAATTTCATTGCACCCTAGTTTTCAGTTTTTGCCTACATTTAGGAAAGCTATACTTTCTCCTATATGTTTTCAAAAAAAATAATTTTACCCCTGTTGTGCACTGCTCTGGGTATTGTGCTTTTTAGTTGTCAATCAGATACAAAACAAGAACCAGCAAATAAGGCCTATACCACATGGTCTTCCTATTTGGGAGACCCGGGCCGTAGTCACTACTCTACCCTTTCCGAGTTTACCAAGGAAAACGTAAAAGACCTAAAAGTGGCCTGGACGTATGAAGCGGCAGATTGGGGCCAGATGCAGATGAATCCATTGGTGGTGGATAGTATGCTGTACGGGGTTACCGCAGCACTCAGGGTAGTAGCTTTAAATGCCAAAACGGGTAAGGAAATTTGGCAGTTTGGCGATTCCATACAAGTTTGGCACTCTACCAGTAGAGGAGTGTCGTATTGGGAAGAGGGGGATGACAAACGAATCCTCTGTACACGCGGACCTCATCTTTTTGCTTTGGATGCCCTAACGGGAAAGCCTATATCCACTTTTGGCGATAACGGTAAAATAGACCTACGCTCAGGAATGCCCGAAAGTGCGCGGGAAAAGTTCGTAATATCCAATACGCCAGGAACCATTTTCAAAAATCTAATTGTAATGCCCCTTCGGCTCTCCGAAGGTTCTGGCGCCGCTCCGGGAAATCTTATGGCATTCAACGTCATTACAGGTGCCGTAGAATGGGTTTTTCATACCATTCCGCATCCTGAGGAGGAAGGTTATGATACCTGGGAAGAAAATGCTTATTTAAGTGATGAGGTGGGCGCGGCCAACAATTGGGCCGGTATGGCGGTAGACGAAGAACTGGAAATCATTTATGCCCCTATAGGTTCCGCTGCACCTGATTTTTACGGGGGAGCCCGAAAAGGAACCAACCTTTATTCTGACTGCCTGTTGGCTTTGGATGCGAATACGGGCAAAAGGCTATGGCATTTTCAATTTACACATCATGATCTATGGGACCGTGACCCTCCTGCCCCACCCAATCTTTTGATGGTAGAACGAGAAGGTAAAAAAATTGCTGCCGTGGCTCAGGTTACCAAACAAGGTTATGTGTATGTTTTTGACCGAAAAACGGGCGAACCCCTTTTTGATATCAAAGAAATTGCTGTACCGTCGTCTACTTTGAATGGTGAGGAGACTTGGCCCACCCAGCCTATTCCCGTAAAACCGAAGCCCTTTGCACGGCAATCCACAGAAATCACAGAAAACAATGTGAGTCCGTATGCGGAAAACCCGGATTCCCTTAAAGCCATTTTGAGGAAATTGGACAAGCGTATCTATTCCCCACCAAGCTTAGAGCCTACCTTACTTTTACCCGGTTACGATGGGGCCGCGGAATGGGGCGGTACAGGGGCCGACCCTGAAGAAGGGATTATTTATGTGAATTCTAACGAGATGCCCTGGATTATGCAAATGGGTATAAACGACACCAAGTTAGAAACCTTGCCCTTGGGCGAGGCTACCTATAGTAAATATTGTGTGAGCTGTCATCAAGCGGATAGAAAAGGATTGGCCACAAGCGGATTTCCTTCATTGATAGATATTGAACTCCGTAAATCTAAAGATGAAATCTCTTCTATCATTGCAAACGGGAAAGGGATGATGACGGGTTTTCCACAATTGAAACAGAAGGAAAAAAATGCACTTATTCGTTTTCTGTTCAATCAGGAAATTAAACATAACGTTTCGGAAAACACTAATTCTGAAAAAGGATATCGCATGCCCTACAAACACTTGGGCTACCATAAATTTTTGGATAAGAACGGGCTACCGGCCATAGACCCGCCGTGGGGAACAATGCATGCCATTAATTTAAATACCGGAGAGTATATTTGGTCTATTGTTTTGGGCGAATCACCGGAACTCTTGGAAAAAGGCATCACCGGAACGGGAACAGAAAATTACGGAGGTCCAGTAATTACCGAAAACGGACTCCTGTTTATAGCTGCTACCCGCGACGGTTATTTTAGGGTTTTCGACAAACATACCGGAGCCAAATTATGGGAATATAAACTACCTGCCCCGGCCTTTGCAACACCAGCCCTATATGAAGTAAAAGGAAAGCAATTTATTGCTCTAGCATGTGGTGGTGGAAAATTAGGAACCAAAAAGGGGAATACC
>NZ_RCNR01000039.1 GCF_009725985.1 Zobellia amurskyensis | reverse complement strand
TTTACAAATACGATAGAAGAGGCGTGGGCAGCTTTACAAAAAGGAAAGAAAGTATTGCTTAATCCAGATTTTGAGAGAATTAAAGGTATTGAGGGACGTTTCGTGCCAGTTTTTTGGAGCCCTGTTCACTTTCCTAACCAACCTGCTACTATGGGCTTACTATTGGATGAAAAGCATCCCGCTTTTAATGATTTTCCCACAGATTCGCATACAGACTGGCAATGGTGGGACTTATGTATCAAATCAAAATCTGTTATTACAGATTCCTTAGAGGTTACGCCTTTGGTTAGGGTTATAGATAATTTTGTAACCAACCATAATTTATCAAATGTATTTGAGGTAAAGGTAGGTTCTGGTAGCTTAATTTTTTCGTCCACAGATATTACAAATAATTTAAAGGATAGACCAGGGGCTAGACAATTGAGACACAGTTTACTGAATTATATGGAGAGCGATGCTTTTGTTCCTTCCAAATCAATTCGTATTGAAGATTTGGAAAACATACTAATAAATAAAAACAAGAGTATTTTCTCTGCTGAAGATATTTATAATTAAGCTTTGAGTGAACTGTTATAAATAGTGGCTTGTTAATATAGTAACGAATATAAAGATTTTTATAGAGCGTACTTTTTTGGAGTTTTTCTTTAGTAAGTATGTGATTGAATAGTAAACAATAACATTGAAATGATTACAAAGGAATTTTACAATTCAAAAATTATATGCATTATCATTATAATTTTTTGTATTCCCACCCAATTGTTTTCATCTCGTTCAGAGGTTGATTTCAATAAGAATTGGAAATTTAAGCGAGGTGATAGCCCGGATTATTCAAAGGAGATATTAAGTGATAATGATTGGAGAATTATTTCAGTTCCACATGACTGGTCTTTTGAAGAAGGGATATTAAAGAAAGGAACACAAGGTCAATCCGGGGGGTACCATGATGGAGGAATCGGATGGTACAGAAAAACGTTTGATTTAAAAGGAAGCTCTACAGGAAAAGCGATTTACATAGACTTTGATGGGGTTTATATGAATAGTGAAGTGTGGATTAATGGTAATTATCTTGGAAAACGGCCATATGGATATATAAGTTTTCGTTATGAAATTTCAAAGTATATAAAAAAAGGGAAAAATACTCTAGCGGTTAGGGTTGATAATTCGAAGGAACCATCTGCACGTTGGTATCACCCATGTGGTATTTATGCTCCGGTCAGAATGATTATGACCAATAAATTGCATTTTGCCCCCAATAGTATAGCTGTTCGAACACCCAAAATATCCAAAGACTTGGCAAAAATCAATATTGATTTTAAAATACTGAATCTAGGCGATAAATGGCCTGATGCTTATACAACTATATCGGTTATCTCGCCAGATGGTCAAGAATTGCTCGCCTTTAATAAAGAAATCAATAGCTCAAAGCCATACGGTAATGTAATCTTATCGGTAAAACAACCGGAGCTGTGGAATTTGGAATCACCTAAACAATATACGTTGATAACTAGTATCAAAAATGGTGATGTAGTCTTGGATGAAATACATACTAAATTTGGTATTAGAGAGATTGAATGGAAAACAAAAACGGGGTTTTATTTAAACGGAGAAAACATCAAATTAAAAGGCGTTAGCGAGCATTACGAGGGAGGTCCTTTTGGCGGGGCTTGGACCAAACCGCTACTGCGATGGAAAATTAACTTACTAAAAAGTATGGGTGTTAATGCCATTCGGGTGACCGTAAAACCATTTCCTCCTATGTTTTACGATTTATGCGATGAAATGGGCATTCTGCTTATTGATGAAATCTTTGACGGTTGGAGTAAAAAAGCGCTCTATGATTATGGGCAACAGGCATTTGATGAATGGTGGGAGAGAGATGTAGAAGAGTGGGTTACACGAGATCGAAATCACCCAAGTATCATTTTGTGGGGAGTGGGTAATGAAACAGACGGAGAGGTTGCTCCCCGTTTAGTTGACCTTGTTCACACGCTTGATCCGTCAAGAATGGTCACGTCCGGTACTGCAAATCCTGATGATATGGACATTATTGGCATTAACGGTGGCTCAGAGCGAAAAACTTTCTTTGAGACCGCTAATTTTAAAAAACCCTTTCTTTCTACAGAAGCACCCCATACGTGGCAGACTCGTGGGTATTACCGCACTCAATCTTGGTTTAGAGATGGATATAACCCTCGATATTATGAGCTGCCAAACCTTACAAAGAAAGAAATATTTTTTGATCAATGGGCCGCACCTTTAAAATGGAATAATCGTAAACAGCATTTTAACTCATCATACGACAATGCAACCGTTAGAATATCGGCCAGGAAAAGCTGGGAACTAGCACGTGATTTTCCTTGGTACAGTGGGCAGTTCCGTTGGTCTGGATTTGATTATTACGGAGAAGCCGAACTAGCACATGGCGGATGGCCTTTTCGTTTATTCATGGGCGGAATTATAGATGTAGCCGGTTTTGAAAAGGATCTTTTCTATTTTTATCAAAGCCAATGGACAGAGAAACCTATGGCACACATCTTACCGCACTGGACACATCCTCATATGCCCAAAGGCACGTTAGTCCCGGTCTGGGTATATTCAAATGCGGACGAAGTAGAACTTTTTTTAAACGGTAAATCCCTTGGTAAAGATAAACCAGGTACGGTTTGGAATGAAATGCAGTGCGAATGGTTAGTCCCCTACGAAGAAGGAAAGCTCGAAGCTATTGCTTACCAAGGAGGACAACAAGTGGCAAAGGATGAAATGGTCACGGCAGGGGAACCTTCTAGATTAAGAAATTCCATCGAAAGATTAAATGGTGAAGGAGGTTTTAATGATTATTTTATTATTACTACAGACGGTGTAGACAGTAATGATAATTTATATCCTTATGCAGAGAACAGGATATATTATCACTTTGACAAAAGTATTAGATTGGTTTCGCTAGAAAACGGAGACCCTGTAGACTCCGTAAATCAGGTTAAATCCGAATATCGAAAAATGTTCATGGGAAAAACGCGCGCATTTATTCAATCAACGGATAAACCTGAAAATGCAACTGTTACTATGGCTGCAATATTGGGAGACAAGTCACTCTTTAAATCTAAAAAGATTACTATCGTTGCGAACCGATTTAACTTAATTAGTGAAAAAGTGGATAGCGAATTGACGATTAAGTACACCATTTCCGGGAAAGACCCATTAAAGGAAGGCAAAGACTACTCCAAGCCTTTTGAAGTTAGTGATAAAACTACGGTAAGGGCCGTAGTTATTGAAAATGGCAAAGTGTTATTATCTCTAACAGAAACTTTTGGGAAGGAAGAAGGTTTTTTTATTGGTGATGAAAACACCATAAATCCATGGAAAGGAAGGGGGTACTCACTTCAGGCTGAGGATGCAACATTTGGAGGAGCTATAAAGCAAACCGTTGGTAAGGATTACAGGGGGGAAGGTTTTTTAGATTTTAGTGGAAATGAAGGATATGTAAAATGGTTTAAGGAAAATGATGGCGATGCAGAGGAATACACTTTAACGTTCAGATATGCTCATAATTTTGAGAACAATAAATGTCCAATGACATTAAAAGTGAACGATAAGCTAATTAAGGTTATTGAATTTGAACCAACAGGCTCTCATAATGCTGATTGGAATAATATTACTGTAAAAGTGCCTTTTCAGGTTGGGGCTAATTATATTGAGCTAGAGTCAACCGGTTCTAAAGCGCCTAATATAGATTTAGTAACTATAGAATAAATAGTGTTTTAAAATAAAATCCGATAATAAATCAATAATTGAAGACTCGATTTATCAATTAGTGAAACATAGAATCGGTCAATTTAACAGGTGAATAATTAAAAGCCTATCGGAAATTATAGGAGTAATGATTTAAAAGAAACTAAGACATCAGCAAAATGATAAAAATTTCAAATCAAAGGATATCTATGAAAATAAAGTTGAAGTTTCTTTTATTGGTGATGCTTGGCTTTACCTTGGTTGGTTATTCTCAATCTAAGACAGATAACACTTTTGAAGCACCGAACATTCTTGTCATCTTACTTGATGATGCTGGTTACGTTGATTTTGGTTTTATGGGCAGTAAAGATTTATCAACTCCTGAAATTGATAAACTAGCCTCCAGCGGAACTATTTTTACGGATGCACATGTAAGTGCAACGGTTTGTGCACCATCAAGAGCCGGTTTGTTAACGGGTAAATATCAACAACGATTTGGGTTCGAAGCCAACGGAACTGGAGGTATAGGACTTTCGAACGATGTAGAAACTATGGCTGATGTGTTTAACCATAACGGTTACAATACGTATGCTATTGGAAAATGGCATTTGGGAGAAGAACCTTCGGATCATCCAAATCAAAGAGGGTTTCAAGAGTTTTACGGTTTTATTGGAGGTAGTCGTTCTTATTTTCCAATTGAAAACCCTTCTCAAATAGATATGTTACAGCATAACGGTAAGCGCGTAAAACTAAACGGTTACATGACCGATGCCTTGGGAGACATGGCAGTTAATTTTATTAATAAAAAAAGGAATAAACCATTTTTTATGTATTTGTCTTTCAATGCGGTACATACCCCGATGGAAGCAAAAGAAGAAGATTTAGCAAAGTTTAAGGGGCATCCAAGACAAGCATTGGCGGCAATGACATGGTCTTTAGATGAAAATATAGGTAAGGTCGTACGAGCTTTAAAAAATAAGGGTGTAGTGGAAAACACTTTAGTTTTCTTCTTAAGTGATAACGGTGGTGCGCATAACAATCAAAGCAGTACCGGTCCTTTAAAAGGTTGGAAGGGAAATAAGTTTGAAGGAGGTCATCGTGTGCCGTTTGTAGTAAGTTGGCCGGGTCAATTACCTTCAGGTAATTCTTTAGACGGCTTAACATCTTCTTTGGATATATTTAGTACAGCAGTCAAGGCTGCTAATATAGAGGTTGATGATGAGCTTATTTTGGATGGAGTGAATCTTTTACCTTATTTGAAAAAAGCTAAGTCTGGATCTCCTCATGAGAAATTATTTTGGAGAAAGCTCGATGAGAGTGCTGTTAGAATGGGAAATAAAAAGTTGATAGCTTTAAAAGGTTTTGGTAATGTTATGTATGACTTAAAGAATGATTTAGGGGAAACCTTTGATTTAACAAGAGTTTTACCAACCGAAAAAAGCCAAATTGAGCAGGAATATATAAAATGGGAAACAGAATTAATGAAACCTCTTTGGGACGAAGGGCCAATCTGGATGCCTATAACTAGGCATATTCATAAATCGCTGATGAGTAATGAAGAACCAGAATATAAAGATCCTTGGGGCAAGAAGTAGAGAGAATGAACATTGTAATTCTATCTTGTACTGGTACAAAGAGTATTTTTTGTTACAGGAAATATAATGTGTTATTGCGTAACTAGGATATATAATAAAAATTACAGTTTCTTTCTGTTTTGATTCTACGAATTAACGAATAATCAAGAAGGCAAGTTTTTAGCATATATAATAATACGAGGTCACATTATTTTTATGTCAAGAAAACTTCTTAATATATTCAGAAGGGGTTTTTCCATATTTTTTACGAAAACATTTGCTAAAATACTTAGGGTTTCGAAAGCCTACTTCATAACTTACTTCGGAAATATTCATTTTACTTTGTTCAAAGTAAAGAGCCGCCCGTTTTAACCTTATTTCACTAATAAATTCTTTTGGAGTAAAATTTGTCCATGCTTTTATTTTAGAGAATAACATTGTACGGCTTACTCCTAACTCTTTACAAAATGTCGCAACATTAAACTCGGCGTTGGAAATGTTGGTTTCTACAATTGTCATGGCTTTTTCCAGTAATTTTTCATCTAAGGAAGTTACGGTTAGCTCACTGGCCAAGAGATGGGTTTCGCTTGAGAATTTTTCTCTCAAACGTCTTGAAGATTCCAACAGGTTTCGTATTCTTAATTTAAATTCTTTAATATTAAAGGGCTTGCTAATGTAGTCATCTGCACCACTTTCCAGACCTTCAAATTTGTATATTAAGGAGGTACGAGCTGTAAGTAAAATTACGGGTATATGGCTTGTTTTAATATTTTGCTTAAGGTGCACACATAATTCTGTTCCGAACATTTTAGGCATCATTACATCGCTTATAACCAAATCAGGATTAAATTTAAGTGCTTTTTTCAAGCCTTCTTTTCCATTTTTAGCCTCTTTAATTGCATATTCTTTGCCTAGGAAATTTTTAAAAAATGAACGTAATTGGTCATTGTCCTCAACGATTAAAATTAACGGCAATTCGTTGTTTGGGCGAAGGTTTTCAATTGGGTCATCAAAAATTAACTCTTTATCCCCATGTGTTAATTGAGAGGTGTATTGTGCAATATCATCACTAAACTTAAAGTCAGGAATGATTTCCTCTTCTGAAAGATGTTCTTTTCCTAGCGGTAAACTTACTTTAAAAATGGCTCCCTTTCCTTCATTATTGAGAGCCTCTATAGATCCATGGTGCAACTCAACGGTGTTTTTGGCAATGGCAAGCCCTATGCCTGTTCCTTTTGTATAATTGGGGCCTACGTTTTTTTCTTCGGGCACTTCAAAAAACCTATCAAAAACCTGCTGAAGATAGGGGGGGGGGATACCAATTCCTGTATCTTTTACATCTATAAAAATGTTTTCATGGTTATTGTAAACATAGATGCCAATTTTGCCACCGTTAGGCGTATACTTAAATGCATTGGAGATCAGGTTGTAAAAAACTTGCTCTAGTTTAGATCTATCGTAGAATACTAAGATTTCTTCGTGGGAACTCTCAAAAGTATAGGTATATTCGTTATCCTTGGCATATTCTGTAAAGGATAAATATATTTCCCGTAGAAATTTTATAATATTTCCTTCGGCGGCTTGCAGTTTGGATTGGTGGTCTTCTAATTTTCTGAAATCCATTAATCTATTGATTAATTGAAGTAGGTGATTGGCACTACTTTCTATGACCAACAATTTTTTATACATTAGGCTACTACCTTTATAATCTGCAAGTATTTGTTGTAAGGGACCTAAAATTAGGGTTAGAGGCGTTCTAAAGTCATGTGATATATTGGTAAAAAACTGCAGTTTGGCCAAATGGTTTTCTTCCTGTCTCTTATTTTCCAACTGCTCCCATCGTAAATCTTGTTTTAACCGCGCCCGAGATTTTACAATGAGGTATAAACTGAAAGATCCAGTAGCAATTAGTAAACCATATAGGGCAAAAGCCCAATTGCTTTTCCATGGGGCAGGTTTAATGGTGATGTTTAGTTGTGTTGCGCTTTCATTCCAAATACCATCATTATTTGCCCCTTTTACCTCAAATAGATAATCTCCTGGTTTTTGAAGTGTATAAAAAGCTTCAGTGTTATTTGTGAATGTCCATGTGTCATCTAAACCAACCAGCCTGTAGGCATAACTATTGTTATAGGGGCTTATATAGCTTGGCATGGAATAATTAATGGAAAAATGAGAGTTCTGATGATTCAGGGTAATTTTATCGGAATAGGTTATGGTGCTCGTTAATATATTCCGTTCGTCATTTACGGGTATGGATTTGTTTTTTATTTGTAAATCAGAGAGGATAATTTTTGGAGCATAGGTATTGGTAATTAGTTTTTTAGGATTAAAAAATGTGACCCCTTCGTTACCTCCAAAATAGATTTTTTCATCATTTAATCGCAAACCTGCGTTTGGGCTAAACTCATTACTATTTAATGAATAGCGTTGGTCATAAACTACAGACTCTTTGGAGCTAGCATTGTATTTAACTATTCCTTTATCAGTACTCAGCCAAAATTCATCTTTGGCATTTTCAATAATAGTGAATACTGAAGAAACGGAGTTTTCTTTATTTAATGGTATTTGTTCAAAATCTAAACCGTTAAACTTAAATAAACCTTCGGTTTTTGTGCCAACATAAATTTGTTGCTTACTGTCTTCGATCACCGTCTTAATATCATTACCGTAAAGTGTACTTCTAAAGAATTGAGATACTTCATATTGGTTTTCTTCCTCATCTTTAAATGTTATTAGGTTTAAGCCTCCCAAACCGCCAGCCCAAATCCTACCCATACTATCTATACATAAGGTTTTTATAACGTTTGAAGAGAGTACCGGGTCTGTTTTCGACTTTTTTCCATAGATTCTAAAAGTCTTGGTTTTTAAATCATACCTGACCAGTCCTTTGCCAAACGTACCTATCCAGTATACTTGGTCTTTTGCTTCTTTTATTACGTATACACCCGTATTCTTGAGGTAGTCTTTAAGCTCATTGGATATAACATCTTCCAACATTTTTTTTGAATGGACATCATACACGAGAATACCATAATTTAAAACTCCCGCCCACAGTACGTTTTTCTTAGAAAGATATAAGGTTTGAATGTTGTTAGGCCTAAGTTCTTCAGCATCCGATAAATTAAGGGTCTCAAGTTTTTTGTTTTTTGGATTCAGGATGGTAATATCTCCTCCTTCCGTGCCAAAGTATATATTAGAGGAATCATCTGAAACAATTGAGTTAACTATATTATTATCAATATCATGATTGACGAAATTCACGAAGTTTTCATTGGACTCTGTCCATATATTAACACCACCACTATATGTGCCCAACCAGATGGTTCCATTTTTATCCTTAAAAGCAGATTTAATAAAATTTTGACTTAATGAGTTTTTTGCCCTATTGTTACTTTTTAAATCCCATATCTTTTTTTCGGGCCCTATGACCCGTACCCCATGTGAAGTTCCTAGCCAAACGGATCCATCATTGGAAGATTGAACAACGCGCACATCTGCGGAGAGGGGAATAATCTGTTCGTTCGGTAAAAGAAATTTTTCATTTTCAGTGTTAAACAGCATATAGCCGTTGTATTTGGTTGCTATACCTAAGATGGTAGAATCTGTTTGGTTTATATCTTGAATGAACAGGTTTTCAGTCCCATCATTGTACTTAAACTGTTTAAAAGTAAATTTATCATTGTCCCCACTCTCCAATCTGGCCAAGCCCTTTGTAGACGCTATCCAGGTCCGTTTGCTTTCATCAACAAAAATACGTTGTATGTTCTCGCCTGGCAGGCCATTGGCATCACCTTCTTTGTACAGTATATGGGTAAAGTTGTTTTTAGATTTGTTAAAGATTGATATTCCGTTTGCCGTACCGAACCAAATTTCTCCATTCCCTATTTCTTTACTGCAAATAACTACAGCGTTGCATAAACCATCAGGACCGTTTCTTTTATAGAAGCTCTTAAAAGTATTTTTAACGGGATCGTACCGGTTAAGCCCATTATAGGTTCCTACCCAAATGTATCCATCACTATCTTCATTTATAGATAGAATGTCGCTGTTGCTTAAACTGGTCGAATCTCCGGGAACGTGTTTATAAATGTCAATGTTGGTGCCATTATATCTGTTTAGGCCATTTCGGGTGCCAAACCACATTTGCCCCAAACGGTCTTGTTCAATAGCAATTACCGAATTGTTTGAAAGTCCATTCTCTACTGATAAATGGCGAAAATGGAAATCATTTTCTTGCGCAAGAAGACATTCTCCTAGGAGGAGAAAAAAAATCATAAACCGGTTACGATTCAGTGTTGACATTCGTGATTTTTAGTTTCTTGATACAGTTTTGATATGAAGCAAGTATTATAAAAAAATGATTTAATCTTTCTTGGTAATCATATGGTTTTATGGAAACCCTTGGAACCTAAAATAATGCAAAAAACGGAGTGGGCAATTTTAACAATGGAGCAATGTCGGTTTTCAAAATTAATGAAAAGAAGGAATTACCAAAATTATTTTTTTGGTGAAGTGCTAATTCTGTTTTAGAAATGGCTACATCGGGACAGTACAGGATGCTATCATTTTATTTGAAAGTTAATTTTGAGAGATATCTATTGAACTAGAATGGAAATGAAAAAATGCATTGTTGTTTACCTGTTCCTTTTTTGCATGGTTTTGTGTGGTACCTTAATGGGGCAAACTAATATAAAGGAGACAAAAACGTTGCCGGAGATTCAACCACCAGCGGGGCGCATTGCAATTGTTGCAGATGGGAATTCCCCTGACCCTGATGATTTAGGGGGTACTGCTGTTTCTTTGGCACTATTAAGAGCTGCAAATCTAGATAATAGACTTGTGCATTATTCCCATAGTTGTGATTTGGTTAGGGGTGACCGAATTTCTGAACGAGCGGAAAATGAAAGACATGCATTAATGCAGAGTTCGTGCGATGTTACTGCAAGAAGGTGGGGTGGTTTTTCGGGCTTAACTTTTTTAGATGCTAGTTGGCAAAAAGAAAAAACGGTGAACGATTTAAAAACTGCAATTAACGCTTCATCCGAAAAGGATCCGCTTTGGATTATCGAGGCAGGGGAGCCCGATATTATTGGAATGGCCCTAGATGCATCGGAAAAATCAAAACATAAATATGTGAAAGTAGTAACGCATCATCCAGCTAATGATAATGCGGGAGACTTTTACACATGGCAGCAAATATTGGATTTTGGAGTGGAAGAAGTTCGTATTCCAGATCAAAACACCCATTTAAAAGTAGCATTGCCAGAATGGGATTGGGCCAAAAACCATCCGGATTCTAGACTGCAACAAATCTGGCTTCAGGGGAAAATTGCCGAAGTAGATGATGTTGTTAAGTTTCAAAAGGGAAAATGGGATTGTTCGGATGCAGGTATGATTTTGTACTGGATAACTGGAGCAACGAACGGAGGACTGGAGTTGGGAACTGTAAAAGACGTAAAAGCACTTTTGTTGGATTTCATAGATAAGAATTAAAATCAAAAATTTTTGAACTAAACTTAATATGGAGCATGGGAAAATCTAGTATAGAATCTCTTACAGGATGTTATTTGATAAATCAACTATTTCTTAAAGGGATTTCTATAGTTCTCTTTTTAACGGCAATTACGGTTAAGGGGCAGTCATTGCAACATCCCATAATTTATACAACACAACAGGAAAGAGATTTTGTTTTAGAGAAAATTAAAAAATATGATTGGGCAGAAAGTGTCGTCTCTCAATTGCATGAACATGTAGATGGAGCTTTGGAAGTTCATCAGACCCATCCGTTAATTATTTTAAATAGAATACCCGCGTTTGCGGTTCATGACCATGAGAACAAAGAAAGAGAAGTCGGCCCAATAGCAGCTGCGCATAACGAGGTATTGTCTCTAGCGGCTAATGCAGGAGCGCTATATTTCATAACACAAGATGAAAAATATGCACAGTTTGCAGCGGATATTTTAGCCGTGTACACAGATGTTTTGTCTATTAAAACGCCCGAAACCACTACTATATGCGGGTATGCTTTTTTTGATCCAAGAACTACATATGCCCCATTTGCCGTAGCCTACGATTTTATCTACAATTATTTAAAGCAAAAAAATGTAAAGGTCTTTGATAAAAACAAGGGTCACTTAGTTGCTTTTGATAATACTAAAGCACAAAAGGCAATTGCCAATATGGTAGGCAATGTTCTGCAAGAATATGGAAAGCCGGATGTACATGGTAAGAGAGTTTCCAACCATCCTATACTTACCGCACCTGGAGCACTATTTGGAATTTTATGTATTGAAGATGACATGGAACGTGAGCGTCTGTTCAAAACTTTTTGGGAGAAGGGTACAGCTCATCAAAACTCGTTCAAGAATACCATCTTGCCTATGTTCTCGGGGCAAGGAATTTGGCCGGAATCACTTAGCTACAGTTTTATGCCCATTATTACGATGGTGTTGAATATTGTAGATCGTGTCAAACCGGAAATGAACGTAACGGCAGATTATAAACATGTTCTTGAAGGAAACTTTCTATTCGATTATTTACGACACCCCAACAGGACCTTTGTTAGATACGGAGATTCAAAACGGTATAATGACTTTACAGGGGATTTGTATAGATACACATTGAACCTTGCATCAAGAAAAGGATATAAGACATTGCAAAATAAAGCGGAATTAGCTCTTAAAAATTCTTATGAGGCCAATGGAGGTCATAGACCAAACCTATCCACAGGTAGTATCTTTGATAATTTTAATTTGTTGGAGCTATTTTGGGGACAGTCCGTACCCAAAAAAATGAAAGACTCGGTTAACTTGGATAAAGCCACCGTTATTGTAGACCATGCGGGTATAGCTCTTCAACGGAATTATGTTGATGAAAATAATGAAACGTATGGATTATGCGGTATTATAGGCGGAGCCCACTACGTACATAGTCATCTTACGGGAATAAGTATGGAATTGTATGGAGCGGGCTATATAATGGCGCCCAATGCAGGTCTGCCGGCTTCTGTTCCTGAGCGAAAAATTCCTTTGCACGAACACTATTTCAGATTATACGCGGGAAATAATACGGTAATAGTGAACGGTTCTTCCCATGGGCAGGACGAGGGTTCATGGAAGGGCAAGGCTAATGTTTGGCAGAATAAAACGGTAAATATCGCAGCGGAACCCAAGCATTTGGAAGAAAGAATATCCAAAGAGTTCAATTTTGCTACTCAATTCTTGGATGATACCGTAAACAATGCAAAACAGGAACGTACCTTAAGTATTATAAGAACTAGTGCAACTACGGGATATTATTTTGATATGTTTCGCTCTAAATCCAATGATGAAAATAAATTCCATGATTATGTCTATCATAATATAGGCGATAGAACCCAAATTTTTACTTTGGATAATCAGGAATTGACACTAAAAAAAACAAACCGCTATCAAAATAACATTGGTGACGTAGTGAAGTCTCCCGGATGGCGTTATTATGAGGGCACACAATCAACTAAGGCTACTAAAAAAGGAATAAAGGTTAGGTTTGATATTGAATTTGACAACACTTTCATGCACCTTTTTATTCCAGAAGGAGTTTCTAGGGAATACACCAAAGCATTGGCACCTCCAACTCGCGAAGCAAAAAACGGGTATATAGATAAAAAGACCCAAGTATTGGCCGTTAGGCAACAGGGTGAAGCTTGGGATAGACCCTATATTGGAATATTTGAACCTTCAACTCAAAAAGAAGCTAGTATTCAAAAGGTAGAACCATTATGGGACGGAGATAAGATTGTAGGTGCCATTATAATCTCCAAAGTCAAAGATTCGCTTGTATCGGATATTATCATATCTCAAGATAACAATAACGCTATTTATAAGAATGAGGCTTTAGATCTTTACTTCAAAGGGCGATTTGGCGTAGTTCGTAAGACTGCTAAAGCTCATGGTACTAATATAGTATTATACATAGGAGAAGGAGAGGTGTTAAAATTGGGTTCTAAAGAATTAAAGTCAAACGCTTTAAAGAGAGGGGTAATACAATTTGACACGGAGTAATAAACATCGAGCATGTTTCTGGTATGACTTGTAATAGAATCAATTTTAAGTTATCAAGAAAATCACTAGACCTAATGATATGTTAGACAGGATTTGGAAAACTAGTAAAATTTCTAAAGGAAAAAACTGCAGTCAACGCCTTTTTAAGTACAATTTAGAGCGAGGGTTCGTAACAAGATAAGCAGAGAAAAGTAAAAGTTCCAGTCTTTAGTCATGACTTAATTGTCATAGAATCGTTAAACCCTTCAAGTTTAAATTGAAAGAAGCAGATATAGAAGTGTAGTTTGATTTCTATTTACAAATAAGAATTGTTGTGTACTAAAAATATAAGATGAACCTAATTCTAAAAACTAGTCTTTTTTGTCTAATTCTTTATTCTTTTTCTTGTGGCAGTAACGCTAAGAATATGACTAATCGTTTAAAAGAAACTGAAACAAGTAATGGACAAGCGCCCAATATCATTTTCTATTTGGCAGATGATCAAGATGTATATGATTATGGTTGCTATGGCAATGAAAAAGTACATACACCTGCCGTAGACCGTTTAGCTCAAGAAGGTTTATTGTTCACAAACGCGTTTACCGGTCAAGCAATTTGTGCACCAAGTAGATCTCAACTCTTTACAGGAAAATATCCATTAAAAAATGGGTGTTTTGCCAATCATACGGCTACAAGACCAACTATTGAAAGTGTTACCGACCACATGAAAAAATTGGGGTATGAAGTAGTATTGGCCGGAAAAAGTCATGTAAAACCTTCTAATGTTTATCAATGGGGTAGAGAATGGGAACCAGTGCCTAAAGAAAACGTACCAAGAGATTACATTCCGTTAGATAGCATAGAAAATTATTTAAAAAATACGACTAAACCATTTTGTATGTTCATAACCTCAAAATATCCGCATGGAAAATATTTTGAAGTTGATAACCCTAAAGCAGAGGATATTAAATTTTATCCCTTTAATGACGATAAAAAGACAAACCCAGAATATTTAAAGTCTAAAGCAGGTTACTATAGAAGTATAAAAGAAGATAATACGCAACTAGAAGATGTTTTAAATTTAGTTGACACGTATTTAAGTAACAATACACTTTTTATTTATAGTGCAGATCATGGTGTTTCGGGCAAATTCACTGTTAAGGATATTGGCCTTAAAGTACCCTTTGTTGTACGTTGGCCAAAGGTAATAAAGGCCGGATCAGTCTCTGATCAACTTGTTCATTACACAGATGTACTCCCCACCTTCTTAGATATTGCAGGCGGAAAAGCTATGCCAGATATGGATGGTAAAAGTTTTCTACCAATACTTCAAGGTAAGGATGTTGAAATAAACGAATATGTATACGGTGTTAGAACCAATCAAAATATACTGAATTCAGAAATTTTCCCCTCAAGAATGATTCGTAACAAGAAATACAAATACATTAGAAACTTTAATTCTCTAGAAGTAGTAGAGAACAATCTCACGGGAAAAACATATGTAGATTACTTTATTAAAAGAGGGGCAAATACATTTAAAAATGAACCTTTTGAAGAGTTATATGATATTCAGAACGATCCATTTGAACAGCACAACTTGGCTAACGTTCAAGAACTAAAACCCGTAAAAGACACCCTTTCAAAGAAAATGTTCAATTGGATGGATTCTCAAGGCGATATTCTTAATAAAATCGCCGGTAATATGCCCATTATAACCCCTAGTGGTAATAAAGGATTTAAGTTGGATCAAGATACGCCAACACGACAAATTGCCGATTCACTAAAAAATACATTGCAAAAAGAAGACTATACAATAATTGAGCATTGGTAATAATAAAAGTATTTAAAATGAATAGATTTTCATATATCATATTATTTGTAGCAACCTTGTTGCTTTCATGTAAAAATGAAAATAATAAACCTATTGTAACCCATGAAAAAAAACCGAAAAACATATTGTTCATTGCTGTTGATGATTTGCGCCCAGAATTAAATTTTTATGGTGCCAAACACATAATTTCACCAAACTTGAACAAATTGGCCAGTGAAAGTTTAGTCTTTAACCGCGCATATTGTAATATACCGGTATGCGGGGCATCAAGAGCGAGCTTGCTTACCGGTATGAGACCTACAAGAAATCGTTTCATTAATTATAGCACTAGAGCAGATGTGGACGTACCCTTTGCTACTTCATTACCTAAGTTTCTTAAACAAAATGGTTATACAACACGATCTAACGGTAAAATTTATCATCAAATAGATGATGACAGTTTAGCTTGGGATGCCATTTGGTTTCCTGACGGTAATATTCGTAATTATCAACTTAAAAAAAATATTGAAGAAAACGGTAATGCCAATCTAGCTGTTGCAGGAGCTACCGCATTTGAAATGGCAGAAGTTAATGACACCGCTTATTTTGATGGTAAAATTGCCCAAAAAGGTATTGCCGACCTAAAATTGCTAAAAAATGAGAAAAAACCTTTTTTCTTGGCTCTAGGTTTTATGAAGCCACACCTACCGTTTACTGCACCAAAAAAATATTGGGACCTTTATGATAGAAACAATATAGAATTACCTCAAAATTATGTGCAACCAGAAACAACCCCTAAAGAAGCCTTTCATAATTTCGGAGAATTGCGCAACTATGGTAACATTCCTAAAAATGGGGAAATCCCTGACGATTTAGCAAAAGAACTCATACATGGTTATTATGCTTGCGTAAGTTATGTTGATGCGCAAATTGGTTTGGTATTAGACGAGTTGAAACGCTTAGATTTAGAAGATAATACTATAGTTGTTCTTTGGGGAGATCATGGTTGGAATTTAGGAAATCATAAATTATGGTGTAAACATGTCACATTTGAAACGGCTTTAAGAACGCCCTTACTACTAAAAGTTCCTGGAAAAACCAGTGGACAAACAACAGACGCTATAACCGAATATATAGATATTTACCCAAGTATTGCAGAACTTGTTGATATTGAAAATGTTCCAAAAACCGTACAAGGCAAAAGTTTTGTTCCTCTATTAAACGGTAAAAATACCGGTAAAGATTGGGCAGTAAGTAAATTCAAAGATGCCGTTACAATTATCAAAGGAGATTTATTTTATACTGAATGGACCAAAGATGATGGTGTAGCCTATGCGCGCATGTTGTTTGATCACTCCACAGATTCTTTAGAACTCGACAATTTGGCGGAGAAACCCGAATATCGGAAAAAGGTGAAGTCGCTTTCAAAAGACTTAAGGGAAAAATGGGGCAAAGATTTTTTAAGCGAATGACAAATTAACTGAAGTTTACAAAAATGAAAAATAACACGATTTGGAGTGTTCTATTGTTAATAATGACCCTACATAGTATAAAGGCTCAGGAGAAGCAAAATGTGCTAGTATTTTTAATAGACGATTTAAGAACAGAATTGGGCTGTTATGGAAACGATATGGTTAAAAGCCCTAATATTGATAAGTTGGCCAGTGAGGGTACACTGTTTACCCGTGCCTATAGCCAGCAAGGAATCTGCGCTCCATCACGAATAAGTATATTAACGGGGTTACGTCCCGAAACCGTTGGTATTTATGATTTGTTTACCCCGCTTAGGTCTGTGCATAAGGAGATGTTAACGGTGCCTAAATATTTTAAAGAGCATGGTTATAAAACCGTAAGTATTGGTAAAGTCTACCATCATGGGAGGGACGATATAGAAAGCTGGACCAATTTTACTCAAAAAGAACCCAACTCATGGGCAAGCCAATCCAATCTAGAGCTTATCGAAAAATTTCAAAAGGAAGGTCGAGAAAACACAAGAGGCCCTGCTTTTGAAAATGCAGATGTACCTGATGAAGGTTATAAGGATGGCAGGGCAACCCAACATGCCATACAAACTTTAAAAGAACTGAAGAATGATGATTTTGTAATGTTCGTAGGACTTACAAAGCCTCACTTACCATTTAATGCACCTAAAAAGTACTGGGATTTATATGATAAAGATTTGTTCGTAGTACCATCTCGGAATGAGCCTATAAACATGTACTCGAATGCCCTTACGAATTGGAACGAACTACGTGCCTATTACGGTATTCCTCAGGAAGGTACTTTAGACGATAATCTTACAAGAGATTTAATACATGGCTATTATGCATCAATTAGTTATATGGATGCTCAAGTTGGTAAGATAATGACAACGCTGGATGATTTAGATTTGAGAAAAAATACCCTCGTTGTTTTTATGAGTGACCATGGCTATAAAATCGGTGAGTATGGAGCATGGTGTAAGCATACCAATTTTGAATTGGATGTACGGGTACCTTTGATAATTAGCAACAATTACGATGATAGCGCCCCTCAAGAAATGCAGGTATCAAAAGCCTTGGTTGAAAATGTTGATTTGTTTCCCACTCTTGTGGAAGCCTGCAATCTAAAAATGCCTGATTTGGACGGAAAGAGTTTATTACCGTTACTTAAAAATCCGGATGTAACGTGGAATGATGGTGCATATAGTTTATATCCAAGAGGAGAGAAAATTATGGGTTGTACCGTTTCGGATGGTTTATGGCGGTACACGGAGTGGCGAGATAGCCAAACGCAACAGGTTAAATCAGTAGAACTTTACAATCATAGTGATGGCAATCCAGTAGCTGTGGAAAATCTTGCTGGCAAGACAGCGCATAAAAGGGTTGAGACAAAAATGAAAACCTTGCTGAGAGAACGTTTCCCTAGAACTAATTATTCGTTTTATAAGTGATGGAGTAATTAAGGAAATAGTTTAATGTATCACGTTCAATACCTAGTAACGGCTCTTTGCTATGGGAAAGAGTAATGTAAATATGATGTCTGTTTTTATAGTAGGGTTATCTTTTTTAACGGCAATAATTTTTGTTCTAGATAGCCGTAGTTTTTTAATAAGGAGTTTTTATAAAGGGCGTGTATAACATATCTCAAATGAGCTTTACAGTACAGTGCAGGACACCTTTTTTTATGCAAAAGCCTAATTTTAAATTCTTTTCTAAGCAAATTTTTCGATGACTTAAAAAAAATGCTTTGGATTGATTACCGATAAAAATAGTCAAGCAAAACTATTTGTGGTTAGAATTAAAATAATCTAATAAAAAGATAAATGTCAATTAAACCAGAAACAACAACTTTTGATGCTATTGTAGTGGGTACCGGAGTCAGTGGAGGATGGGCAGCAAAAGAGCTTTGCGAGAACGGGCTTAAAACTTTAGTTCTGGAACGTGGAAGAATGGTACAACATGTAGTTGATTATCCAACTATGAACCTTGATCCGTGGGACTTACCAAATGGAGGTGAGACCCCAGCTAAAATAAAGGAAAAATATCCAAAGCAATCGCGTTGGGGTTTTGATGAAACCACACGTCATTTTTTTAATGACGATTCAAAATATGATTATGATGAAACAAAAAGATTTGATTGGATTCGAGGTACACAGGTTGGTGGCCGTTCCCTCATATGGGGCAAGCAAACCTATCGTTGGTCAGATTTGGATTTCGAAGCCAATGTCAAAGATGGTATTGGTGTAGACTGGCCTATTCGATATAAAGATTTAAAGCCATGGTATGAGCATGTGGAAAAACATGTAGGTATTAGTGGAGAGGCCCTAGGGTTGCCCCATTTACCGGACAGCGTGTTTTTAAAACCTATGGAACTCAATTGCGTGGAAGAGCATTTAAAGAATGGTATTTCTGAAAAATATGATGATCGTGTACTAACCATAGGTAGGGTTGCTCATATTACGGAAGGGTCAAAACCGGGGGCAGGAAGAGGAACCTGCCAATACAGGAACCGTTGCAAACGCGGGTGTCCGTACGGTGGTTATTTTAGCTCAAATTCATCAACACTTCCCATGGCAGAGGCTACAGGAAATATGACGCTAAGACCAGATTCTATTGTTTGCGAGGTATTGTACGACAAGGAAACAAAAAAAGCTACAGGAGTCAAGATTGTAGACGCCAATACTAAGGAAGTAATAGAGTTTAAATCTAAAATAGTCTTCTTGTGTGCTTCGTCCATGGCTTCTACGGCAATTTTGATGCAATCAAAGTCAGATATTTTTCCAAACGGTATGGGCAATGCCAGTGGTGAATTGGGACACAATATCATGGATCACCAATTAGGTGGTGGTGCAAGCGGAAAAATAGATGGCTATGATGATAAGTACTATAAAGGACGAAGACCTAACGGGTTTTATATACCAAGGTTTAGAAATGTAGATTCCACCTCTAAAAAAGTAGATTTTATACGGGGTTACGGATACCAAGGTAGTGCCGGGCGTAATGACTTTAGTACTTTGATTCCTGAGTATGCCTACGGAGAAGAATTGAAAGCAGCCATGCTGGAACCTGGAGGTTGGCGAATTAACTTGGGCGGTTTTGGAGAAGTATTGCCGTATCATGAAAACCATATGTCATTAAATTATGATAAGCTTGATGACTACGGTTTACCTACAATTGTTTTTGATGCCGAGTTCAAAGATAACGAAAAACGGATGAAAAAAGATTGGATAGAGCAGGCCCAAGAAATGTTGGAAAATTCAGGCTTTAAAGATGTCAGGGCCAACAAAAGGGAATCGTACATGGGAGGCGGTATTCACGAAATGGGTACGGCTAGAATGGGTAAGGACCCGAAAACTTCGGTTTTAAATAAATACAACCAGCTGCATGAAGTGCCTAATGTATATGTTACCGATGGGGCTTGTATGACCTCTGCAGGATGTCAAAATCCTTCACTAACATACATGGCTCTAACGGCAAGAGCAGCCAATCATGCTGTAGAGGAATTAAAGAAAATGAATATTTAAACAACTGTTTTGGAAAGAAGAAAAGCACTAAAGAACATTGGGTTATCGCTAGGTTCCTTAACCATGTCATCTGCCGTAGTCACACTTATTCAAAGTTGTACCCAAGAAAAAAAGGTTTCATGGAACCCTGTATTTTTTTCGCCCGATGAAGCTGATATTGTTTCTAAGACCTTAGAGGTAATGATACCTAAGACTCCAGATGTGCCTGGAGCAACAGATTTGAACTTGGCCCAATTTATAGATGTCTATCTAGATGTTATACCTACGGAAAAAGAAAAAACTGCATTTAAAGCAGGTGTAGAGCAGTATTTGTCTACAACCCTTGAAAAATCTGGAAAGAACGTTTCAACTGATTTAACGGAAGGTGATATAGAAAAAAGGGTGGCCCATTATTTTAAGGCTGATGCCGAGAATAAAAAGAAATGGAATATGGAGGTAGCTGCCTCCGAAAAAGAGGGAGCTCAACTACCATCCGATGATGCGGTTAATTTTTTTGTTTTGAATTCATTACGAAACAGGGGAATAGAAGCTTTTAAAGTCAGTAAAATTATTGGGGAAGAGGTCTTGGCCTATGACCCTATTCCGGGAGTGCAAAAAGGATGTGTAGATTTACAGGAAGTATCGGGAGGCAGAGCTTGGTCTTTGTAGCTTTCTTTATGCTCCATATCTTGGTCAAATACATTTTTAGTACCAACTTATTGTCACATTTATGCGAGAACAACAAAGCCAGCTTTTAAAGCTGGGCTTTGTTGTTCTTCCCAAATAGTAATGGGTAATTTTATTTAGCCGGTTGAGGATACGAAAAGCGGTAAGTTCCTGAACCCAGTTCAAGCTGTACACCTTGCTGTGTTTGCTTTAAGTTTTTTTGCATTTCGGCTTTTAACTTAGCGCTGTTTAGCTTAATGTTTTCTGATGTAGCTCCAGATAACGTTACAGATGCGGTAGTATTAGCGGGTATGGTTACTTCATAATGAAATTCGCCATCTTTTATCTCCCAGTCAGATTTTATTTTTCCATAAAGGGATATGAATTCAGCTTTTGCAGCTGTCAACCCTCCACCTGGGTGAGGGTCAAATATGATGTGTTTATAACCTGGATTTTTAGGGTCTATTCTTAATCCTCCTACATGGGTATAAAGCCATTCTCCAATGGCACCGTACGAATAGTGATTAAAACTGTTCATACCCTCAATAATAGTCCCATCGGGTTTTTGCGTGTCCCATCGTTCCCAAATAGTAGTGGCTCCCATGGTTATTGGATAAAGCCAGGACGGAAATTCCTTTCTGTTGAGTAACATAAAGGCCAAATCATCACGTCCTATTTTGGAAAGGGTTGTGCAGAGTAGGGGAGTCCCTAAAAAGCCTGTAGTCAAATGCCCGAATTTTTTCACGTCCTGAGCGAAGTATTCAGCGGATTTTTCCTTTAAATTTTCAGGAATCAGATTAAAGGAAAGGGCCATTGCATAAGCTGTTTGCGTGTGTGAGACCAAACGCCCGTTTGGGGTAACATACTCCTGCACAAAAGCTTTTTTTATGTTTTTGGCTTGCTGAGCATATTTGTCAATGTCTTCGGTCCTTCCTAATACTTTGGCTATTTCGCTAAAGAGTGATGTGGAATAATAAGCATAAGCGGTAGCAATTAAATCTTTTTCGGTTACGGAACCATTGTAATCGGGTTTGTCCGCATCATAGGCTAACCAGTCTCCCCAATGCCAATGCTTGGGGTCGTTCCATAAATAGTCCTCACCTGATTTCTGAGCCATAAAATCTACCCAACCTTTCATACTGGCATATTGCTCTTTTAAAACACGTTTGTCACCATAAGACTGGTATACCGTCCAAGGAATGATTACCGCAGCATCTGCCCAGCCTGTGGCGCCTCCTTTGGCACTAACGCCTTCTCCTCCCGTTAAAATGTCGGGCACTACGTTGGTCACGGATCCGTTATCGTGCTGGTCCAATGCTAAATCTTTTAACCATTTTGTATAAAATGTAGCTACGTCAAAATTAAAAGCAGCAGTCATGCTAAAAACTTGAGCATCACCTGTCCAACCCGCTCGTTCATCGCGCTGTGGACAGTCCGTAGGAATATCTAAAAAGTTGTCTCGTTGTCCCCATTGAATATTACTCTGTAATTGATTGATCATTGGGTCTGAAGTTGTAAAACTTCCGGTAGGTGAGATATCCGAATGAATCACAATTCCTATAATAGCGTCAGGATTTAAGTTGCCTGGGTAATCTATGACCTGTATGTATCTAAAACCATGGGAGGTAAAATGTGGTTCAAAAATTTCTTCTCCTTCACCTTTTAAAATATAGCTGTCTTTTGCCTCAGCTGCTCGTAGGTTTTTGGTGTAAAAATTACCATCTTTATCAAGGACTTCCGCAAATTTAAGGGTCACCTTATGGCCTTTAGGACCTTTAACCTTCATTCTGGCCCAGCCCACTATGTTCTGTCCTAAATCCAATACCAACTCTCCTTTGGGGGTGGTAATGAGCTTTTTGGTTTTTATTTCTTCAGTTGCTCTTACCGGAGGTCCTTGTGGTGCGACCAGAATATCTTTGGAATGGTTTAAGATATCCACTTTTTTCCAATTACTATCATCAAATCCGTTTTGATTCCAACCGTCCATCTCTAGTCGGGCATCGTATTTTTCACCATTGTACATATCAGATTCAAGTATAGGGCCGTAAGATACTTTCCAATCACCATTACTTACTATAGTTTCACTACTTCCATCGGCATAGTTTATATGTAATTGTACTAAAAGGGCAAGTTGGTTTCCGTAAAAGGCATAATCGCCTTTCCAGCCTATGTTTCCTCTATACCAACCATCGCCTACAATAGCACCTATGGCATTATTGTCTTTCAGCATATTCGTTACATCGTAGGTCTGGTACTGCAACCTTTTGTTATAGGTAGTGTAGCCTGGCGTAAAAAGGTCATTACCTACTTTTTTCCCGTTCAGGTAAAGTTCATAGACTCCCAAAGAAGTGGCTTGTACCTTGGCCGAAACTATGGTTTTATTCGTTTGGAACTCCGTTCTAAAGTACTGCGACGGATGTGATTTTTTTTCTGTAGTAATGTCGTTCATAGCAATGTACGATGCAGTCCATAGGGCTTTGTCCAAAATACCCATTTCCCAATAGGCGGGAGTACTCCACGCCGAAGCTCTGTTTTTGTTGTCCCAAACCCGCACTTGCCAATATACTCGCTGCATAGATTGCAGTTTAGGTCCTTCATAGATTACGTTTACGGATTGGTCACTTTCAACTTTTCCTGAAGTCCAAATAAGATTTTTACCTTCTTGCAGATTAACCTTTGAGTCCGCTACGCGAATTTCATAAGCTGTCTGGATCACATTTCTCTCGTCTGAGTTCAATTGCCAACTTAATCTGGGTTTGAGGACGTCAATACCAATAGGGTTGGTTTTGTATTCTGTAACTAGCTGGTACACCTGGGCCTTTTTTATGCTGAAGGCCGTTAGTACCATGGTTAGGATAATAAGGAGTAAAGAGGTGATCTTTGTCTTGTGTTTCATTTTCGGCGAGTTTGAGTTGTTCTTGTTGAGTTGACTATTGTTTTGTTTTATTCGATTTCTAATTTGAAATTAGAAGATTGAGAGGAATCATTATTAAAATTAAACAGTAAACTACCAGTAAGGGTACTGGAAATGTAATGTGGTTGTCCTGATGATCCTAACTCTTTTGCTGGTTTCCATTTCTCCCCAACACTTGAAATACGGTTGAAGAAGAAGATACCTTCATCTTTTGGGTACTGCCACACCGCATTTTTAGGGTCATTTCCATTTTTTGGATTTAAAACGCCCAATACAAGTTGTTGGGATATGGAGGCTACACTAAATTTTTGACCATTTGTGGTTCTAAATACAGCCCAATACCATGGAGCAAAAAAAACCTTCAAATTCTGGTCCGTCCCATATTTTTCCAGGAGTATTAACTGTATTCTTTATATCCCAAACATCCAATAGACCTCCGTTGGTTCGGTTGTTATATATTCTGAATGGACCTTCGCCTAACCACTTTTTAGAGATGATAGCCTTGGCATTGGTTTTCATACCGATGCCGGCATAATGATAGTTTCCTGTAGGAAGTGTATAGCTGTAGTCTAGTCTCAAGGTTCCGTTTTGGTCAATTATCCAAGTGAAAGAATCGAAACCATTGGCTCCAATACTTTTAATCGTATAAAAATTTTCGTGTTTTTGAACGGAAACCTTTCCCAAAGAGAAAAGTGAGAGACTGTCTTTTGTGTTTGAAGCAAAAATTGACGGTAAGTCACTTATTGGAAGTGTTTTATTATCGACACTTACCTCTTTCAAACTTCCGGTGTTTTCGTTGAATTTATATTTTATTCGGCCAGCTATGAAGGTATATGGGTTGTTTTTATCTCTACTTAGTTGTAATTTGATAGGAGGAGATAGTTTTTTTGCAAAATGACTTTTCTTTTTAAGGGGAAACCTCCAAGATAGTACTACATCACCTTTCGGGCTTACGGCCTCGATTTCGAGAGCTTCATAACCTTTCCAATTTTTTGGGAGTTCTAACTTTAAAGAAGTTGTTTTTCCTGGGGGAGTATCAGGAACATTTACTTTATTGGAAACGATAGTTCTATGACCTGCAGAGGCTTCGTTCGGACCAGTGAAATTCTGTAATTTCCATTTAAATTTGCACTGGTTGAGATTTGTAAAGATAAATTTATTTTGTAGCTGTACGGTTCCGTTAAAATTGATGCTTTCATTGAGCTCCAGAAGTCGAATCGGTGACCAAATCTCGCGAATGGCGTAAAAACTCCCTTCCTTTTCACCGTAAGGGCCTACGATACCGTCGGCTGCGCTGTTACCGTTTAAATCAATAGCCCCTCCTTTGTCTGTATTGACAATACCTTCGTCGAACAGAGCCCATATCATTAATCCACCACCAACTTTAGATGCTTCCAATGCATCCCAATACTCTTTAAGTCCGGCAGCGCCACCCCCATCATACAAGGCATGTAGTGCTTCATTGGGCAAAACAATATGTTTTCCTTTTAATCGTCTTTTTAATGAATCATATGAAGGATAATATCTTGTGTCTACGATATCAAAGTTTGGTGAATAATTTGCAAAAATATCTTCATTTTTTGCAGCGTTTTTCAACGGCCTTCTTTTTTGAATATCCCAAGTAAAAAAAACACTATCCAACTCAGGATTGTGAGACATGTGATTTCCATTGCTCCACAAAACTATTGAAGGATGATTTACATCACGCACCACCAGTTCTTTGACAAGACGTGTTCCTTCTTTGTTGTTTAGAGGAATTTTCCAGCCTGGTAACTCATCAAAAGCCAAAAGGCCTAAAGAATCACATACATCAAAGAAGTAATCGTCGGGAGGGTAATGGCAAGGACGTGCTGTGTTGAAATTCATTTCTTTCATCAAAAGAACGTTTTGTAGTATATCGTCTTTTGAAAGTGCTCTACCCGAATCCGGACGAAAACTATGTATGGAGGCACCTTTGAGCAATAGCTTTTTACCGTTCAGGTAAAAACCATCATGGTCTCTGATTTCGAAGGTTCGAAATCCAAATTTCTGGTAATATTCATGCAGAATTTTAGTCCCTTTCTGTAATTGAATTTTAGCAGAATAGAGGTTGGGGAATTCATGAGACCACTGCTTTGGGGCGTTGAATTTAGCTCTAACCAAAAATTGATCTTTGGAAGTTTTTACTTTCGTATAAACAGGTTTACCGATTATTTGTTTTTCATCGTTTAAGACTGTTATTACAATCTGATCTCCGTTTGATAGGGGGGAGGTATAGACATCCATTTTTAAATCTCCGTTCATATCAGCGTCAATAGCCACTCTCTTTACATGTTTTTGAGGTAAAATCTCTAAATATACCGGACGGTAAATACCGCCAAACATCCAAAAGTCGCCAATGCGTTCCGAATTTTGAATGGAGGCATTATTTGAGTTTTTATGAACTGTAACTTCTATTACATTAATTCCGGTCTGAAGAAATTCGGTAACATCGTAGCTAAATTTAGTGTAACCTCCTTGGTGAATTTTTCCTACTATTTTTCCATTTAATTTGACTTGGGTGTCGGTCATGGCCCCCTCAAATACGAGTCGTATGTGTGTATTCACACGGTCGCTATCTTCAATATTAAATTTCTGTTTGTAAAATCCTATCTCAGGATTCTTATTCATTTTGTCAAAATCTCCTCCATAGCCATAAGTATAGTTTCCAAAACCGTGAAATTCCCAGTTGGCAGGAACCGGTATTTGGGTCCAATACCCGCTATTTCGACCTCCTGAAATCATAAAATTCCAGTTTACCGCCGTAGCTTCATCTTGTCCGGACAACCATATCCGATGCGTCTGTTGTGCAGTGCTAATTTGTGGGTTAAAAAAAAGATATAAAGAAAAAGCAATTAGCCATCTTAACTTTTGTATGTTGAAATGAGCTGGCTGCATCTTATTTTTTTACAAGTTCAAAATTCCGAAGACCCGGTACAATTTTAATGTTCAGCATGGAATTATCCACAGGCCATTTTAGCACTACCAATTGTTGGCTATAGTCGTCCCAAATAAAATCGGATGGATTTCCGTTTTCATAAGATTTGTAGACCTCAAGACCTATGTTTTTTAATGGGTTGTGATACAGTATAAAATCATCGTTGATAATAATGGAGAAACCATCAGGGTAATGCCGGTCTGCTCCAATGAAAATTTTAGAGGCTCCTTTACTATTATTGGATTTTATGTTTAAATTGAGTGTACGCGTCGCAAAATTGTATAAGAAAGATTGTATATCTCCGGCAATTACTTGGGGGAAAGGTCTTGAAATAATGTCAGTAATATATTTTCGTTCTACTGTTCCCGCATCCGTTTTATCACTAAAAATCGCCCATGTAGATGGGCCGCCAGAAAGGAAGTATTGCATGCTTCGGTTTCCTAAAAACCAAGCTTTTATCGAACCTATTCCCATGCGGTCAAAAACCTCCGCTGTTTTTATGTAAAGCTCCCTGTACTCTAATTGGCCAAGGCGACCAGATGTAAGAGTGTCTGTAGTAGCAAAGGTGGGAAAGCCCCATTCGCCTACTAAAATTGGCGCTTCAAGCATGTCAGATTCCCTATCAAACCTATCCATAACAGGCTTGATGAAATCTATTTTGTTTTGGTAAATGTGCGGTGCGAAAATGATATTTTTCCGATTTACGGGTGCCGTTATCTCTGCATATTGATTATTGTCAATTCCTTCTCCTTTGTTCATGAAAATGGATTGGAGCAATATCTTTTTATCAGGATTTATCTTATGGCTTTCGTCTATAATTTTTTGATATAATGGTATTAAGTACGTATTGGTCAAATCCTCATAGGAAATATTCATGGTCAATTTTCGTGGCTCGTTTACAATGTCATAGCCAAGAACAGAGGTATCGTTCGCATATCTTTTCCAAATTACTTTCCAAGCTTTAATATAGGTTTGGTGTTCATTTTTCTTGTTTGTCCAAAACTCTTCCCATGAAAATTTGGTAACCCCGTAGACCGTTAGCTTAAAGACAGTTTTCATGCCAGAGTTTCTTCCTAAGGAAACAAGTGAGTCTAGTTTTTTTAAGTACGTTTGGTCTAGGCTTCCACCAGGAAAGGAACTTAACTTGCCCAACTCTAAACGGATGACCTGAGCGTTGGCGCCCATACGCACCATTCTTTTATAATCGTCAGAATCAAAAAAAACTTCTCCTTTATGGTCGTTAGTGTTAATTACAAAACCCCGTGTAATAACGTGCCTGCCGGAAATATCTCTAAGTCCGTGTTTAATTTGAGATATTGCGGTCATAGAGGTTAAGAGCAATGCTAGTAACCCAACAATTTTTTTATTTGATATGGCTTGGAATTTATTTTTCATTTTCGGAGGTAAAATACGTTCTTGGATAGTGATATCTATCTTGTACTATCCTGTTTAATAAATGTTCTTATGCCAATAGCCACGTGTTTATTTGGAGCCATTAAGCTGAATGGTTTGACATTCTGAATATTTGGAGAACCTATTTTCTTGATCCCAAACCCTCACTTTCCAAAAGTACGTTTGGCCATCTTTTAGATATATTCTTCCATCTTTATAAGCTTTGGCAACCTTTTGGATTACTTGGCCACTGTTCCATAAATCACCTATATTCTGGTCTAATTTTTTCTTTGAGGAAGCCAATAAAATTTGATAGGAGGTTTGTTCAAAGTTTTTAGTGGGTACCTGCCATTGAAATTCGGGTATAGATTGTGGAGCTTCTGTAATGTTGACCTTTAATGCTGTAGGACCATTGAAATAAGTATCACTTTTTTCATTTATAAGTGCATTGCACTTGGTCCTTAGCTTCTCTAAAACGGATTTAAATTCTGGGTCTTTAGCTAGGTTCTTTGTTTCTTGTGGGTCGTTTTTTATATGATACAGTTCTTCGAACGACATATTATTTACATACCTGAAATATTTCCATTCTTTGGTGCGTACCCCTTCACTGGGTGATATATGTTCAAATTCCCAGAGATGTTCAAACAGAACGGTATCTCTTTTCAAACTGGTTTGTTCTTTTGTGGCAACGGGCATAAGACTTTTACCGTGCCAATTTTGTGGAATTTGAATTCCTGCCAAATCCAAAATTGTAGGTGCAATGTCTATGTTAAGGGCCATTTCTTTACTGTCCTCCTGGTTTTTTACACGTGGGTCAAAAACAATCAGTGGAACTCTTAGTGAATTATCATATAACAACCATTTACCGGCCATTTGGCGCTCTCCTAAAAAGTATCCGTTATCACCCATTAGAATGATGACCGTGTTCTTATCAAGCCCTTTCTTTTTTAGTTCTTTTCTAATTTTTTTTATTTCTCGGTCAATGCCGGAAATCATGCGGTAATATCCTTTAACACTATACTGGTATTTCTCAGGTGTGTCATAACGCCATCTCCATCTTAATCTGTTAAAACCGGATTTAACAAAATCTGGCTGTGATTTAAAGTATAGGTCATCAGAGAGTTTTGCTGGTGGTATGATTGTGTTTTTAAGAAGTTTATCCGATTCGTCTTGCCAAAAATATTGGTCTTTGGCTGAGTCGTGCGCATGGGGCGCACTAAAACTAAGTGACAGGCAAAAGGGTTGAGAGCTATTTTTTGAATCTATAAAATCAATTGCTTTTTGACCCGTATATCTGGTGAGGTGTACTGTGTCCTTACCTATTGTTTTGTAGTAATACCCACGTTTGTCCGGGTATTTATCTTTACGGTCATAAGATTCAAACTCGTTAAATTGTTTTTTGAGTCCATCATAGCGTACACCATATTTTCCGTAAAAGGCAGTATAGTATCCGTTATCCTTTAAAATTTTAGGATAGGAATTTTGCATATATACATCACGAATTTTCTTTGTACTAAAATTGTAGTTGTGTGAACGTTCGTAAAGCCCAGTAAGGATACTGGCCCGGCTTGCCGCACAAATAGGCGTGGTGACCATAGCGTTCTTAAAATAGGTGCCTTCTTTGGCCAATTTGTCCATTTCCGGGGTGGAAATGAGTTCATTACCTGCGTAACCCAAAGCATCAAACCGCTGATCGTCCGTTAATATGAAAATAATATTAGGTTTGTCATGATTTTGGTCTGCTGATTTTTGTCCCCAAAAGTTTATGGAATGCACCATGGATAGAACTAAAATAATCAGGCCTATTTTGTTTTTTTCTATTTTCATTTGGATTTTTTGGTTTTAAGAAATCAGCCCCAGTCTAGGAAAAGAATTGTTTAATTTTTTATTGGCTTCCTTTTGTAAAAGAGAGAAGTCCTGTTGATTTAAGGGTAAATATGGTTTGTACCCGTCTGTCAATAAAACTCCTTAAAGAACTTTATTAGGATAAATACCCTCCGGAATACATACAAATAGACCAGAGGATATTTTTTGAATAGTGGGGTGCTTAATGGATAGTGTTTAGTTGTTTGGAGTAGGGTAGGGCCTATTCCTAACTGGGTCGTTAAGGCTGTGACCTATTCCATTATTGAATACGTAATTATGGTTCCTTACCGTTTCGTTGTTACCTCCTCCAAATGCCGAGTTGGGTAAAGGAACGGGGTTTTGGTTTATTTGTATGCTCCACAGGGCGTTACGTCTCATATAGATCACACCGTCTTCACCGGGTATAAGGGTTTGGAATTTAACGCTAACATCCGTTTCTAATAAGACATTGGTCTGGGTAATGTAGGTAGTAACGATATGATACTTTAGAATTGATCGTAAGACATCTAAGTCTGCCCTTGCCATTATTTCTTCAGGAGTCTCTCCTTCCTCAATTTCTTCGGAACCGGTTATAAGATCTATAACGTCTCCATTTCCTAAGAAGGAGTTGTTATTGAGAAGAAGGTAGGTTCGTTCATTATCCGCTGAATTGTATTCATCAACCATATCGGCAGCTTCAATTGCCGCCTTTAGATAGTTGAAATTATCACCTATTAACTCACCTTCATCATCCAATTCCAATGCTCGGCCAGAATTTATGAATTCCCAAGCTGTAATTTCTGCAAACGGATCTACTATATCCACTTCGGGTTTAAAAATGAAGCGTTCTTGAACAGGAAGGTCGCAACCTATGAACAGGCAAACTATGCTTAGAATGCTCCAAGTTTTAAGAATATGTATACTTTTCATTTTTTTAATTTTATGTTTTCAGTTTAATAACCAGGAGTTTGCTCCAGATTTTCATTTTCTAGCAAGTGTTCTTCAAAAACCGGTAGAAACAAACGCTCCTCTGTTAATGGCACTCCTTCTTCGGAACTACTTAAAATAGGGTTCATAATTTCGATAGCTCTTCCTGTTCGTATAAGGTCCCACCATCTGTGGGCCTCTCCAAACAACTCCAATTGACGCTCATCTAGAATGAAAAGCTCCCTTTCTTCAACGGAAACTCCAAATACCATTGCATCTACAAGAGGAAGCTGTCGGGCGGTCCTGATTTCGTTTACCAACTCTAAGGCCCTGGCATCATTGCCCAACCTGTTTTCCAGCTCGGCTAAATACAGAAGTGTTCCGGAATATCTATATAGAACAATATCCGTATCATCAAACTGAACATTATAATTGGACTTATTGTATTTGGCCATTCTGGCCTCTCCAATTTCTCTCACACTTAAATCTGTTCCTCCCTCTCTAGAAAAATAGAAGCGATAGTCTCCATATATTGGAACAAGAGAATCTCTTTCTGTACCGTTTTCATCTGTAATAATGAGAGTTTCTGCTAATGCGGGTTCTGTGTTCGGATATTTTGTAACCCACTCTAAAGAATCTACAGGGAATTTTTCACGCCATTTGTTCTCTAAATTTGTGGACATTAAATAAGAGGGTACACCTGCAAAAAAGAGGCTGAAAATTCCAGATCTGTTTACATTGCCTCCACCGGCAGGTTCTGTAATGTTATAATTAACTGACATAATCAATTCCGGACCGGTTTGGAATTTTAACGGCCCTGCTTGATCGCCTTCTAGACCATTGTCGTTCAGGAAAAGGTTTTGCCAATCTTCCGGGGTGTTGGTCAAACTGAACCTATTGCTGTTCACTACTTTTAAAAGTGCTTCACGAGCGGCTTCATCGTTGCCCAGATAACCATAAACTTCAGCTTGTAGAGACCACAGGCTCGTTAAGGAAAACCTATAGGGATCGGTTAATCTGTTTATGGTGAAATTTTCTTCAGCGGCCAACATGTCCGGTATAATAACCTCATTTAGTATAGTGTTGGCATCCGCTCTAGGTTTGGCCAATGCCTCTATGTCTTCGGCACTTGCTGTGGGCTCTATAAATAAAGGAACATCGCCCCAAACACGTATGGCTTGAAAATAGGCAAAAGCTCTAAGGGCTTGTGCCTCCGCTAATAAGTTGGCGTCAAAATTTGGTATAGTTGGAATTTGTGAAATGGCAAAATTTGCTCTATTGATCATATCGTACCAGTTGCCCCAGTCCAAAGCTTGATTATTTCCTTGGGTTACATTGTTATTGGCAAGTTCCGCGTTATTTGGATTGGCAGCTTCATTAAGGTCATAATTGTCAGCCCTGAACTCGCCCCAATAAAAATGTTGGAGCCTCACGGCACCTTGCATGGCGTCATACGTACCTATTACCGAACCTAAAGCGTCTTTGTTGGTCCTGAAAAAACCATTTGGGTTAATTTCACTTATTGGTGATTCGTCTACCAAATCGTCGCACGATAGTGCAAATGAAACAACCAAAGTAGCCAAGGCTATTTTTAGTATATGTTGATGTGTGTATATAGATTTCATTGTTTCTTAATTTTAAAATTTAAGATTTAAGCCTAATATTACTTCACGGTCGTTTGGAAATCTTAAACCATCATTACCTGGTTGCAGTGGATTACCGCGTGTTCCCAATTCTGGATTAAATCCTGTGTAATTTGTCCAAGTAACCAGATTATTGGCAGATATGTAGAATGCGCACTTTTTAAAGATGTTCATTTTGTCCAAAACTGATTTTGGTAACTCGTACCCAAGACGAACAAATCTTAGTTTTATGAAACTTCCATCTTCAACAAAAAAGCTATTGGGTCTTTCCCGGTTCTGTGCCACTCGGGTCAATCTAGGATAAACGGTAACATCTCCTGGGTTCTGCCAAGCACCGTCAATACGAAAAGGACCAGGAGTTTCTACACTATTGTTTAAATCAT
The DNA here is from genome assembly GCF_009725985.1 of Zobellia amurskyensis. GTDB lineage: Bacteria > Bacteroidota > Bacteroidia > Flavobacteriales > Flavobacteriaceae > Zobellia > Zobellia amurskyensis. The sequence goes on along the minus strand of NZ_RCNR01000039.1, from coordinate 11,096 downwards.
CACGTTCTTCGTCCCATCTTTTCCAAACGTCATTACCAAAGGTGTAATCTAAAAGGAAGCTTAAACTCAGTTCTTTGTACTTAAAATCATTGGAGAAACCACCAAAGGTTGTAGGTAGTCCATTTCCAATGGTCTGGCGATCTTCGGTAGTAATATTAAAATCTCCGTCTAGGTCTTCCCATATGATGTCTCCACCTTGTGGGGTAGCTCCTCCATTTTTCATTTGGTTAACATTACCCGTATAGTTCTGGCCGTTTAGGGTATAATTCTCAAAATCTCCGGATGCATTAAAATTAGGTGTAAGTTGTACGCCGGCATCGGTATACGCATTAGACTCGTCATATTGGTAAACACCAAGGTTTTTGTATCCTGAAATGTTACCAATTGGCTGTCCCTCCTCAATTAAGTAATCACCGCTTCTAAAAGGAGTGCCTCCTGCTAATTTGGTAACTTCATTTTCTTGGATAGTGATATTAAAGTTACTGTTCCAACTGAAGTCTTTTGTTCTTAATATGGTACCGCTAAGATTAAACTCAAGCCCTTGGTTCCTTACGGCTCCAACATTTTGGCGAATACCGTTAAAGCCGGATTCTTCCGGTAATTGAACGGTTGCCAACAAATCTTCGGTATCTTTTCTCCAAGCTTCAAATGTAAACGTTAACCTGTTCTTGAACATACCAAGATCAAAACCAAGGTTGGTTTGGTTGGTGCTTTCCCAGCTTAACTCCGGGTTACCGAGCCTAGTAGGAGAAACTCCACTTACGTCGTTATAAATGGCTCCTGGTAAAAATGCGGAAACAAAATCGTAATCTCCAATCCTGTCGTTACCGGTCTCACCATAACTAGCTCTTATAAGTAAATTATTAACAACACCGCTATTCTTAAGGAAAGGCTCGTTACTAACACGCCAGCCTACTGAACCCGATGGGAAATAACCAAATTCTTTATTGTCACCAAAACGAGATGAACCATCACGTCTTATCGTACCACTTATGAGATAGCGGTTGTCAAAATCGTAATTAAACCCTCCGAACAAAGAGAACAGATTACTTCGGGAGTTGAAGGTTTGCCCAGCATTGATTGCAAGGTCTTCCGGTATGGCATTATTAAATGTCCTAATGTCTTCAGAGACAAATTCAGTACTGTTAAGACCAAAATTCTCTCCAAAACGACGCTGAATCTGCATACCTGCGAACCCTGATACACTATGTTTTCCAAAAGTGTTGTTGTAGTTCATGAAATTTTCTTGCTGGATGTCGTAATCTATTCGATCTCGAAAACTTCCCTCTGCATTTACTGCTCTTCTACTTAATACCAATAATGGAGAAAATATATTATCTCTTCTTAGCCTAAAGTTTAGACCCAGTGTAGATTTTAGGGAAAATGAAGGGGTAATTTTATATTGTATGGAATTAAAACTTTGACCTCGCCAAGTTCTTAGTTTCTGGGTACGTAGTTCAGCTTCTGCCAGTGGGTTTTGTCTACTGAACAAATCAGGTGTGTAAGTGCCATCAGGCTGAAAGAGTGGGTAATATGGAATACGCTGCACCAGTTGTGTAAAAACCTGAAATTCGCTTAAACCGTTAAGCTCTTCAAAAGACCCATTAAATGAAGTACTCACCGTCAGTTTTTTACTTGGTGTAAAGTCTAATTTAAATCTAGTGTTGATTCTTTTAAAATCACTGTTAAGGACAATACCGTCCTCTTCTAAATATCCTGTATTCCAATAGGCTTTTAATTTATCGCTGCCAGAACTTAGTGAAACATTTATTTGATTACGGATGCCGGCTTTTGTAATTAAATCTTGCAAATCAGCAGAATTTCTCACCAATAGGCTTAGTGAATCCCTATCACGACCGGCAGGGGTTTCCCTTTGTTGGGGTGTTCTTCGTACATCTTCATAAAATAAGCGCTGTCTTGTATTGGATACCGGAATTGCACCGTTTAAGGTATTGATTCCTGTTACAACATTTACGTCTACGTTTACTTCCCCCGATTTTCCCGACTTGGTTGTTATAAGTACTACACCATTTGCTCCTCTTGTTCCGTAAATAGCTGTAGTAGCTCCATCTTTTAGCACTTCTAAGGAGGCAATATCATTTGGGTCAATGTTATCTATGTTATCTAGTTGCTGCCCATCTACCACATAAAGAGGACCCGTACCGCCAGCGCTAAAGGTAGAAGTTCCCCTTACTCTAATATCAAAAGAACCACCAGGGCCACTGTTTGATGCGATTTGAACTCCCGCTAAACGACCTTGTACCCCTTCAAAAGCGTTGGTAGGGGTGACTTGGGCAATATCTTCAGACTTTACAGAAGACAATGCACCTAGTACTTTTTCGCGAGAAACTGCAGCGTAACCAATTACAACTACTTCATCTAAAGCTTGTGAATCTTCTTCAAGAGTAACATCTATTACTGTTTTTTTACTAGAAGATCGTTCTACGGTTTTATAACCTATGTAGGAAAATACTAGAGTTTTACTGCCGTCGGAAAGTTTAATACTGTAATTACCATCAAAGTCGGATACCGATCCGTTGTTAGTGCCTTTTTGTACAATGTTCACACCTGGTATGGGCAGGCCGTCCGCAGCAATTACCGTTCCAGTGACCGTCTTTTGCTGGGCACTGGCATAGTAACTGGCCAAGAACATTATGGACAGAGCCAAAAAGCGTTTAAAATGTTCGTGAAAGTTTCTTTTCATCTCGTTAAATTTAGTTTTGTTGAGTATTTGTTTGAATCGAACAGGGGAGGAAGCAGTCTTAGTTTTACTACCAGGTCTTAGGCGCCTATTAAGAGAGAACTATATCCCCTTTCCCATTAAATTCGCTTGACCAATGATACTTATTTGGATTAAAAGTACTTGCCTGTACCATGCTGAAATTCAGTAGTTTTGTACGTTTTTACCCCTTTGAAGTATTATTGTGTACCATCTATAACAGCGATAAAATAATATTTATGTTTAAGGTAAAATTTAAGTTATTGATTTGGGGGTGGATATAGTCTAATACAAATTTAGGCTAAGTGTATTGTAGGAGGAATTGGTGCTTTTCCCGATTGTGGTCTGAGTGATAACGTTTGATTGCTGGGTATCCCAAGATTGATGAAAATGTTCTCTAAAGCGTATGAATAGAGTTGTGCAGTTCCTTTTTGGAATGGGTATGGAGCCGTTGCATTTCTTCTACACATTAATCTCAAAATGTTGCGGATTATATTTCCGCTTGCCAATAGATATAAAATGCTCTTTTCGAGTTTTAAAGTGTGTAAATACAGTAAAAAAGGCGCATAAAAAAGAGGGACAAAATGAATTTGCCCCTCTTTACCAACTAACTCAAAACAACTCAAAAAAAAATTGTCAACAATGTAAAACAGTGCTCATGTTTTATCGGTACCCATTGTTGGTTGGATCTGACTCCAATAACGCAGGATTTATTTGTAATTCTTGTAATGGAATAGGTAATAATACATGGTAAGGTTTAATATTCAGATTAGGTTGCCAGAAACGGTATTCCAAATTTTGGACTACATCCATTAAAATTCCCCATCTTATCAAATCGTACCGTCTATGGGCCTCACCCGCTAACTCCCACTTACGCTCATCATAAATGGCTTCCCTGAATTCTTGTTGGCTAAGTCCTACAAGCTCCCATTCAGCTTGTGTAGCATAAGCCCGCTCTCTAACTGCATGAATGTATTGATATGCATTTGCTGGGCCGTTTAGTTCATTTTCACATTCGGCCGCCATAAGGTAGACATCGGCCAACCTAAATATTAACCTATTGTCTTTGTGATTAAACCTAGGAGAATCGGATGTGTTTAAATTCCAGATTTTTGGCATGTAAGGGAAGTTAAGTTCAAACCCTAAATAATTGTCCATCACATTTAAAGGCCGTCTTAAATCGTTAAGAGGAAATTTTTCGGCAAAATCTTTTGATGCAACTTGTAAACCAGTTCCGTTAAAAGCTTCGCCATTGGCAGAAAGAGCACTCGCCAATGCAGCACGTTCACTAGAGTTCTTTGGTTCGTCTCTAAGACGTGGACTAAACATACTTGGCCTCCAGTTTCCGTTACCAAAAACACTAGGTAAACTACCATCGGCCCTTACCGTACCTTCTTCAAATTGGCCTCTAATATCTTTGGCAAAATCCAAGGACCAAATAATCTCTGCATTGTACTCATTTGAAGGGTCAAAAACTTCTTCATAAGTAGGCGATAATGAATGGCCGGACTGGTTAATGATCTCTAAACACTTATCCAACGCAGGTCTCCAGTCTTTTTGTTTCATGTAGATTTTTGCAGCTATAATGGCTGCTACCCACTTAGAGGCTCTCCCGCTATCGTCACCGCTATAGGAACTGGGTAAGTTTGCTTGTGCAAACTCTAAATCAGCCATGACTCCACTAATAATCGTAGCCTCATCTGTTCTTCCTAAAACTCTAACCTCGTCCAACGGTAATGCTTCGGTATAATATGGTGCGTCTCCCCAAAGATTGGTAATATGCCAATAACATAAAGCACGTATTAATGTAGTTTCGGCAATTATATTGGTCTGTGCTTCTTGGGATATTGCTTCGTTACCCGTTACGCGTTCAATTATGATATTTGTATTGAAAATAACTCTGTACAAATCTTTCCAAGTATCCGAAACACTCATTTTTTGAACGGAAACATCTGCCAATGCCTCATTCATGGAGTAATTGCCAATAGGCTCTACAAAATCAGCGGAACGGTTAGGCTCAATTATATCTGCACCATTGTCATAAAAATGATCTAGACCTACTTGCCCGTAGATAGAATTATTCTTTAGAATTGCGTATATACCGTTCACGGCCTGTCTTGCGTCGTTTTCCGAAGCAAAGAATGTTTCGGGGGCAATAAGGGCTCTTGGCTCCTCTTCTAAAAACTTCTCACAGCTAAACCCTGAGAAGATTACTAAGACATATAAAATTATAGTTTTTGCTTTCATCTGTGTTATTGTTAAAAAGTTACGTTTAGACCAAGTGTTACAACTCGCGGATTAGGATATTCTCCATTAGAGTATCCTTGGGCTATATTACCCAGACCGTTTCTCCCAAAACTACTGGTCTCAGGGTCTATTAATCTAAAATCGGAAAACAGTAATAGGTTACTTCCGGAAACATAAAGACTCATGTTTTTGACTGTGTCTCCCCATCCCATTTTGTCCATTGGAAAATTATATGCCAATCTTGCCGTTTTAAGTCGTACATGCGATCCGTCTTCTACATATTCCGAGTTACTAGGGGTATTGGTTACAGAGTCCGCACCAGCTCTTGGAATATCTGAGGTAGTATTGCTTTCTGTCCAACGATTACGTAAGTCTCCAAATTTTGTGGTTTCTCCACGGTTAAAGTAGTGGTTACGTGTTCTTAGGTTGAATACTTCATTGCCTTTAGTTCCTTGAAAATGAAAGGAAAAGTCCAAGTTCTTATAGGTAAATGTATTTTGTAGTCCAAAAATCAGGTCTGGGGTAGGGTCTCCCAAGACAACATTATCTTCGGTTGAAATTATACCATCTCCATTTAAATCTTCAAATCTGGATCCACCAACCACTTGGGGAGAAGTTAAGCCCGAAGCATCAATTTCTTCCTGACTTTTCCAGGTTCCCAAATACCTTACTCCCGTAAAGACAGGAACCGGTTGACCTACTATAAGGCGGGTATTTCCCGACCCCAAAATTTCATCGACTGTAACATCTATAAAATCAACGCCTCCAAGATCCAATATTTTGTTTTTGTTGGATGACAACGTTAAGGTAGAGTTCCAGCTGAAGTTATCATTTTGTATATTTTTGGAGTTTACAAGAAGTTCCCATCCTTTATTTTCCAATGATCCAACATTTTGCAATTGGCTGGTAAAACCGGTCTGTCTAGGAATGGTAACGTCTAACAGTAAGTCGTTTGTTTCTTTCTGATAATAGTTAAACTCCGTAAATAGAGCACCCCCGAACATTGACGCTTCCAAGGCAATATCAAAAGAAGTGGTAGTTTCCCATTTTAAACTGGGGTTAGAAGGTCTTCCTAGGGTCAATCCAGGAATTTCGGAACCGTTCAGGGTCGTATTCGCTTCGGTCAATAACCCTAGTGTTCTATATGGACCAATAGCTTGATTACCAGACTTGCCATAACTTGTTCTCAGCTTTAAATCCTTAAAAAAGCTTTGGTTTTGCATGAAGCCTTCTTCGCTTATTTTCCAGGCTCCTGCCACAGAAGGGTAAAATTCATACTTGTTTCCTGAAGCAAATACAGAGCTACCATCTGTTCTTCCCACTAAGGTGAAAAGGTATTTATCCTTATAAGAATAGTTGATTCTTCCAAAAAATGATGCAATCTGAAATCCAGTATAGTCACTGTTAATTACAGATCTCGTAGGATCGGAGAAACCTAAATTGTTGAATCCAACGGCATCGCTAGTAATACCAAATGCTTCTGCTTCGGTAACTTCGGTCGATACTTTTTGAAACGAAGCGCCACCAAGTAAGGTTAAGTTGTGGTTTTCACTAAAGTCTGATTGATATTGAATTGTGTTTTCATTGTTCCAACCGTTACTAGCTACGGTGCGTACACTTGCTCTACCCAAATCATCTACTATAAGTAAATCCGGACTTTGGCTAGATATAAACCTATTTTGCTTGGTGTTATTGAATTCTGGACTAAATGTAGATCTGATCATCCAATTTTCCCACGGTTTGTATTCCAAATAGGCCGTGGCCAATAGATTATTGGTAAAGGTTTCATTCGTATTCAAAGCAATATTTGCTATTGGGTTGGAGAAAGGAGTACCAATAACTTCATCAAAACCGTTAAAAGTTCCGTCATCATTATAAATAGGTTGAGTGGGTAATATGGCAAAGGCGTTTCCAAAACTTACCACTCCGTTATCTTGACTTATTCTAGAATAGTTAATACGAAATCCTGTTTTTAGTTTATCATTTAGCTTAATGTCTAAATTTGAGCGGAAAATATATTTCTGTATTCCAGAACTCTTTATAATACCATCTTGATCGAAAAAATTTAGTGAGTTGTAATAGTTTACGTTCCCATTTTCAGATGATCCGGCAATAGAAATATCCGCATTGTAGATAGGAGATGGGTCCATTAACAAATCGTACCAGTCATTATCCGGATAGGTAGATGGGGCGTTAGGAAATGGCTCTGCGGCCGATCTAAACCGGGCACTTTCATTTGTAAACGCTATTTGTTCTGCTTGGGTAAGCATATCAGGTTGTTCGGGTACCATTTGCATACTGGTATATAAGCCTACACTAACCTGCGGTTTTCCAGATCCGGCTCCAGCACCATTTTTAGTAGTTACCAAGACCACACCATTTGCTCCTCTTGAGCCATAAATGGCAATAGAAGATGCATCTTTTAGAATTTCTATGGATTTAATGTCATTTGCATTAATATTGTTGAGGTTAAAATTGGTTCCTACTACAATACCATCTATTACCCAAAGAGGCTCGTTACTTCCTGTGATTGAATTTCCTCCACGAACCCTGATTACAGTACCTGCCCCTGGCGCACCACTAGTTTGGGTAACTTGTACACCGGCGGCTCTACCTTGAAGTACTTGATCTACACGTGAAGATGGTACTTGGGTAATGTCCTCGGAACTTACGGATGCAACGGAACCTGTCAAATCCGATTTTCGCTGTGTACCATATCCAATAACCACAACTTCGTCCAAGGCTTGGGTATCTTCGCTCAAGGTCACGTTTACTATAGTTTTGCTACCAACTTCTTCTTCCGTGCTCCGGTATCCTATGTAGGTGAATATTAAAATATCGGACCCATCATTAAGGTTAATGGTATAGTTACCATCAAAATCGGATACAACACCGTTTGTTGTCCCTTTTTGCACAATATTTACTCCGGGAATAGGTACGCCTTGTACATCGGTTACCGTTCCGGTTACAGTGGTTTGTTGTGCAGTAGCGTAAAAGCTAGCAATGTTCAATAGAAACAGTGTCAACAACCATTTCATTTTCTTTAAATTAGGTTCTTTCATTTCTTTTTCCTTTTGAGTTTAAATCGATTGGTGTTAAGTTTTTTTTAAGCAATAGAAGGCTCGTTTATTAGAGCTGAATTGGAGGTGAAATACGACTCTTAATCTTTTGTTAACAACATGACAATATTATGTTAACGGGATGAGTTAACTTACCTGTACTATGCTGTAAATTGTGACTTCTGGACATTTTTACTCCTATTTCGAACTTTAGAACTACTTATGTTATTTTTTGGGTGGAAATACTTTGTTTTACAAACTTGATTTATAGTGAAGGATGTAGAGCCTGATACTAGTAGACTGTGTAGCAGTAGGGGAAGGGATAAAATCGGAGGGACAATGCGCTGTATATATACAATGAGTTTCAGGTTAATTTTCACATTCATAAGATTACATGAAATATCATCGAATTCGTGTTTGGAATTGGTGCTGTTTTGTGCTTGAATAGGTTATGTTATAGGAGTATGAATTAGTAAAATCCTCAGGTTTGTGAAATTAAAATCTCTGACGTATCCATCATAAACCTGAAATGTTCTTTCTGGATTTATATAGTTAGACTAGGAATTGAAGCCGATAGTATTTTAAAAAATAGGATTCACAGTTGTTAAGAAAGATTATTTGTTTAATGTATGAGTGTCGAAACTGTTTTTGGATGCTGTTATCTTTATTTTGAACAATTGGTAAGTTTAAATATGCTTACTTACTATGCTCTAAAATATTCATGAATATGTTTCTAATAACTGATAAAGTGTCATAGTAAGATTCTATTAACTAGTTATTTCTATGATTCTTACTATAGTTTCATTATATATTAAATTACTTTCAATTTTTTTATTTACTTAATATTTATTGAGCTGCTCCAATCACGTGTATATTTTTTCCGCCATTACTGTTCGTTCTCGCTTTTTGTTCAACAAAATAAGGTTGAAAAGTATAGGAAGAGTTATCGTCCCAAATGGTATTACTAGTGGGCAGATGTTGTTTTAAACGGCTTTTAATGTCTAGGTAATCAGGGTGGTTCGCTAGATTGGTGAATTCGTTGGGGTCATTTTTATGATCATATAATTCTTCCGTTCCATCTTCGTAGCGAATATATCTAAATTGCTTGGACTTGACGGCATGATTGTTCATCCCAAAGGTTGTGATTGCAAAATGGGGATTTAGATCGTTATCATTCATTAAGGGGACAAGACTTTTTCCTTCGTTTCTTTCATAAGCCGGTAGTCCGCACAGTTCCAAAAGAGTAGGGTAAATGGATAATAACTCCGCGGGTTTATCTATTACTTTTCCTTTAGGTAAATTGGGGGCTGCAAATAATAAGGGTGTCTTGGTAGCCGCATTCCAAAGGGCATGCTTGGCGAAGGTGCTTTTTTCCCCCAAGCGATAGCCATGATCGGACCAAAGAACAATAACGGTATTATTGGCGTGTTCACTTTCATCAAGTGCATCTAACAGTCTTCCTATTTCGTAATCCACATAGCTGATACAAGCCAAATATGCCTGAATGATTTTTGGCCATTCCCCACTTTTAATGGCCCAATCTGTAGAGGGCATCATAGGCAAATCGTTTATTTGTAATGCCACAGGAGGTACATCGTTTAAATCATCTGCCCAATAGGGCCTAGTTTTTATACTGTCGAGCGGATGGAGGTCAAACCACTTTTGTGGCACATAAAGTGGTACATGTACCCGTAAGAAACCTATTCCCATAAAAAAGGGACGGTCGTAGGTTTTCTTTAAACGCTCGTTGACCCAATTTACGGATTGGTGGTCGGGCATCAATGAGTCGGCTTCTGGGAAAGCACCCCAATCTGTACTTGTTCTTCCATATTTCTTACGGTCGGAGGAACCGAAACCGTCCCAAACAAATCGTTTCTCGGGATAAGGTCCAAAACCCTTCTTCCTGCCGCCAGACTCGTCAAAAACTTCATTTGGGGCATGGGTATGGAACAATTTGCCAATCCCCATGGTATGATAGCCATTTTTCTTAAAGTATTCGGGAAGCATTATAATATCCTTTGTTGCGGGATTGTTCTCAGAACGTATTTTTTCATCCGATATCATGCCATAAATGCCAGTGGTTGATGGTCGTAGACCTGTCATTAATGAAGCTCTTGAAGGGCCGCACAAGGGGGCTTGGCAATGCGCATCGGAAAAAATCACCCCTCTAGAGGCCAATCGGTCTATGTTGGGGGTCTTGGAGCCCGAATACTTATCGAGTATTCCGATCATATTATTCAGGTCGTCTACAGCAATGAATACTACGTTAGGATGTTCTGTTTTTATGTTTTTTTTTGTTTCCCCTTTCTCCTTACATGCGAATAAACATAATAAACTTAAGAAAAGAACGAAAAATACTCCATTTTTCATAAGGTGAATTTTATAGGGCCTTTAGAAGATTTCAATTGTTAGTTTTACCACTTTGTTTTTGTCAAAATAGGCCATGATAGGAATAGCTTCGGCGCCGGGAACCATATTAAAGATACGTTCTTTAGACGTTTCCCTTATGGTGAGGGGGACATTTGAAGTGATTTTTACCAAACCTTCTGGTTTTTGTACGGTAAGCTCATTCGTATTGAGTTGTGTGACCGTCTCTCTGCTAGGAGAAATAATAGGTAGTACAAAAGAGGTTCTCGAAATAATTTCCTGATCGGTTTTAGCAATTATTCGTAAAGAACTTTCCGAACATTCATAAGTTAAATCAAAGTCCGAGGCGGTAGCCTCAACAGCTTGATTGTACTCGTTTTTTAATTGGCATTGCGCATTTATTAGAATCTGTCCATTGGTATCTTCGGACGAAATAGTCGCAGCACGATCAAAAATATTAGAGCTCCATTCGTCATTATGTACGGTTTCTATTCTTGGGGTAAACGGAAAATCTTCTCCGGGATTGGGTTGTTGGTTTAATGGCTCTACCAACTTATATTTGGCCATACTTGCTGCTAACACTAGCCCTACTTTGGTATGGAACAATAAAGACAAAGCTCCTCCCGTAGCTTGACGGTAATACCCGTCCTTATAAATAGCGTCATAGGCGGTTACGGTTCCTCTCCAATTTCCACGGGCAAAAA
>NZ_RCNR01000038.1 GCF_009725985.1 Zobellia amurskyensis | reverse complement strand
TTTCAAGGTTTCGGTTCCACCTGCATATTCAGGCGGTCAGAACGTATATAATGAACTGGTTAAATTTCTATACCCCGTGCGGAATATAGACGATTTTAATGATTTGCCCATACCGTTTGTCTGTATTGCCACAGACGTAGAGACAGGTGAGGAAGTTGTTTTGAGGGATGGCTATCTTCCGGAAGCTGTTATGGCAAGTGGTACATTACCGTCGCTTTTTGAACCTGCGCGAATTAACGGAAAAGTATTGATAGATGGTGGGGTGGTGAACAACTACCCTATAGATGAGGTGAGGAAAATGGGGGCCGATATTATAATTGGTGTTGATGTACAGCATGGATTAAGGAACCGGGAGTCTCTGTTGACCGCTACGGAGGTTTTACTACAGATAAATAATTATAGGACTGTACTTGATATGGCTGAAAAATCCAAAAAAACGGATATCTATATAAAGCCTGATATGGTGGATTATTCCATTATAGATTTTAACCTTGATGATGTTATAATAAAAAGTGGTGAAGAAGCGGCACGTGAGAAATTTGATGCTTTAAAGGAGGTGGCCGCAAAGCAGAATAAGAACAGGCCTGTAAGGGAAAGAATTGTTTCAAATGATACGCTAAGCGTAAACCGGCTAGTTATATTGGAAAGCGAAAATTATTCAAGAGGTTATGTAAAAGGTAAATTAAGGTTTGATACGGATAAGCCAACCACATTTTCAAGAGTTCACCAAGGAATTAGCAATTTGGCGGCAACAGGAAACTTTCATACAATTCATTATAGGTTACGCGATAATGATGGTGAACAAGAAATGGTTCTTGACCTAAATGAAAATAAAAGTAAATCTTTTATTCGGTTGGGAGCTCATTATGATAATCTGTATAAGACAGCGGCAATTCTTAACTATACTAGAAAAAGTTTGATTACCAGGGATGATGTTTCTTCTTTCGACTTCATTATTGGAGATAATATTAGGTACAAGCTGCAATACTATGTAGATAAGGGTTTTTATTGGAGTTTTGGGTTTAATTCCCGTTTCAACGAATTTGAAAAGGATGTTAGCTTTGACTTGGTGAGGAGTAATTTTGATATTCAGGCCGGGGCCAATGTAAATACGGTAAACATAGATATAACTGACTTTACCAATCAGGTATATGTTCAGACGGTTTTACGGGAGGAGTTTGCCTTTAGGACGGGCATAGAGCATAAGTTTATAAAATACAGTACCAAGACGCTTGGTCAAAATGTAAATACTCCAGTGGGAGGAACATCTGGAGAAAGAACGTTTCTTGAAAAAAGTAGTTTCTATAGCGCATTTGGGCAGTTGACTTTTGATACCTATGACGATAAGTATTTTCCGTCTAAGGGATTGTATTTCGATGGGGACTTCCATTTCTATGTTTTCTCATCAGATTTTAATGATAATTTTAAAGAATTCTCTATTGCTAAAGCTAAAGTGGGTACCGCAATACCTTTCTTGGATAAATTTTCGGTAAATGTGGAAGCCGAAGGAGGTTTTAAACTGGGTACATCAAATGTTTCCACCTTCGATTTTATTTTAGGTGGTTTTGGTACGAACCTTCTAAACAATTTTACGCCCTTTTTTGGTTATGATTATTTGGCTCTGCCCGGAAATGCTTTTGTAAAGGCATACGGAAGGTTGGATTATGAGTTTGCTCCAAAAAACCATTTAATGTTTACGGCAAATTATGCCAATGTAGAAGATGATATTTTTAGGACAGGAGAGTGGTTTACCCTTCCGAGCTACTCAGGTTATGGTATTGGGTATGGTTGGGAATCTTTCTTAGGGCCTATGCAAATGCACTATTCGTGGACCCCAGAAGGCAAGACCAATAGCTTCTTTTTTAGTTTAGGATACTGGTTTTAATGTTCTTAGGCAATGGTTGATGTTTTTTTTCGATATTTGTAAAGATGCTACAATTAAGAGTTGATATTACTGCTCATCTTAGAGCTATGTGGTAACTGGCCACATTTACAATAGTTCATACTTATGTATGGGCTCAACAGTATTGTTTCTCAACTTTTAATACTATTTTACTTCACTAAAACACATATACACATGTCTACTTTAGATAATACTTCATTGCATTTACCCAAAGAAAATCCCCAAGCAGAGGACTTTCTTCCTTTGCTGGGAACTGATTATATAGAACTTTATGTAGGTAATGCCAAACAGGCTGCCCATTATTATATGGCTGCTTGGGGGTTTCAGCCATTGGCCTACGCAGGCCTTGAGACTGGACTAAAAGATCGGGTATCCTACGTGCTTGTCCAAGATAAAATTAGATTGGTGCTTACGTCTCCCTTAAATTCAGGAGGGGAAATTAATAAGCATATAGATGCTCATGGAGATGGGGTAAAAGCTATTGCTCTGTGGGTAGATGATGCTTCAAAGAGCTATGCCGAGACAACTAAAAGAGGGGCTGAGGCCTATTTGAAGCCTAAAACCATTAAAGATGATAATGGGGAAGTCGTTCTCTCTGGTATTCACACGTATGGAGAAACGGTTCACATATTTGTAGAGCGAAAAGATTATAAAGGGGTATTTATGCCGGGCTATAGAGCTTGGAACCCGTATTATAAACCTGCGGATGTTGGACTTAAGTTTGTTGATCACATGGTGGGTAATGTGGGTTGGAATGAAATGAACAAATGGTGTGAGTTCTATGCTAAAGTTATGGGGTTTGCTCAATTGGTATCTTTTGATGATAAGGATATTTCTACAGAATATACGGCTCTTATGAGCAAAGTAATGAGTAACGGTAACGGGCGCATTAAATTTCCTATAAACGAACCTGCAGATGGGAGAAAGAAATCGCAGATAGAAGAGTATATAGATTTTTATAACGGAGCTGGCGTGCAGCATATGGCTTTGGCTACGGATAATATTATTGAAACGGTTACGGCGCTAAGAGATAGGGGTATTGAATTTTTAACCGTGCCTTCAAGTTATTATGAAGATGTTTTGGACCGTGTGGGAGAAATAGACGAAGATTTGGCACCTCTGAGCGAATTAGGTATCCTTATAGATAGGGATGAAGAGGGCTATTTGTTGCAAATATTTACCAAACCTATTTTGGATCGTCCAACAATGTTTATAGAAATCATTCAGCGTAAAGGAGCAAAATCCTTTGGAAAAGGAAACTTCAAAGCACTTTTTGAGGCCATAGAAAGAGAGCAGGAATCCAGGGGTACATTATAATTCTATTGTAAAACAAATTTTTGATGGGTTTATCCATATTCAACACGGAGATTACCCATTAAAAAAGACGTTTTTTTGGCTAAAATCGGCCGCTATATCTTAATGAAATGCCAATTTTATGGCTCTAAGTAAAAAGAACTGTTAATGTAATAGTTAAAGTAAGTTAAAACGATTTGAGGATTCAAAGTATGCCTTAAATTTGTAGGCGTAAGGGGTGGTTCCCTTACAACTTTAAGTATTGGTTTTTCATAATTTAAAGTTTGGTTGGTTATTTAGGAAAAGCCCTGACATATAATGTTGGGGCTTTTTTTTTAAGCAAATTTCCATCCTTTGTTTTGGATATTCATAGAGAAATAAATGAACAGATTTATTTGTGCCTGGACATCAAAAATATATGGGTGAGTAGTGGATGCAATACTTTGGAATAAATTTTGTTTAAGTAATTGTAAGCCGTTAATATAATACAGGAGCATTTTGTATTTTTATCGTAATCCTACAGCTATGAAAAAAGCATTTACATTCCTTTTTCTTCTTGTTATTTCTTCTTCTTACGCGCAAAATAGTAAGTCGGCCTTTGATCCGGGCGAGTGGCTAAAATTTAGAATGCATTATGGTTTTCTAAACGCAAGTTACGCTACTTTACATGTAAAGTCTGATGTAATAGATGATGTTCCCGTTTATCATGTGGTAGGTCGTGGCGAGACAACTGGGTTTGCAAGTGTGTTTTTTAAGGTAGATGATACTTACGAGAGCTATTTTGGTAAAGAAGATGGAAAGCCTTATAAGTTTATAAGAAAGATAAACGAGGGTGGCTATACCAAAGATATTGAGATAAACTTTGATCACGAGAAAGATAAAGCCGTTCTGAACGATAAAAAACACAATAAAAAGTATAATTTTGACCTACAGGACAGCATTCAGGATTTAATATCGGCATTCTATTATTTGCGTAATAACTACGAACCTAATGATTTAGTGGTTGGTGAGGCCGTAAAATTGAAGATGTTGTATGATGATGATGGCATTTTTAACTTTAAACTCAAATATTTAGGTACAGAAGTACTTAAAACTAAGTTCGGTAAGGTAGAATGTTTTAAATTTAGGCCCTTAGTTCAGTCGGGTAGGGTTTTTAAGGAAAAAGAAAGTCTTTCTTTATGGGTTTCCACAGATGATAATCGGATTCCTGTACGCATACAGGCAGATTTAGCTGTAGGTGCTATTAAGGCAGATCTAGACGGATATAACGGACTAAAGCACCAGTTCAAGATAATAATGGATTAACACCCCAATGAGAGATAAAGAGCGAATAGATTCACAAATTTCAAAATTAGAAGAAAAGTATAAAGATTCCGGTCAGGATTTAAGTTCTTATTTAGATGGACTTCTTTACCAGCGCTACCTTACTTATTGGGACTATATTCATCTTGATACGCTTTTGAGCCTTCAAGTACCTCGCACCTATTTCCCGGATGAGGAAATTTTTATCATGTACCATCAGATTACGGAGCTTTATTTTAAGCTTATTCTTCATGAGCAAAAACAGTTGGTTGATGATAAATCTCAAAATATAGATTTCTTTATAGAAAAAGCGAGACGAATAAATAGCTATTTTAAAGCCTTGATCTCTTCTTTTAGTATTATGATAAAAGGTATGGAGAGAGAACAGTTTCTTCAGTACCGTATGGCGTTGCTTCCGGCCAGTGGTTTTCAGTCGGCGCAATATAGAATGATAGAGATTTACGCTACACCTCTGGAGAATTTGGTTCATCATACCGAAAGAGATACGTTTTCATCGGAGAATACCCTTGAGGAGCTTTATGAAGCAATTTATTGGAAAAAAGGAGCAACGGATTTAGCAACAGGTGAAAAGACGTTGACATTAAAGCAGTTTGAGTATAGATATACTCCTCGCTTGATACGGATAGCCAAACAAGTTGAGCAAAACACTATTTATCAGAAGTATCAGCAATTACCGGCCGATAAGAAAGATAATAAAGAGCTGATAGATGCGTTAAAGACATTAGATATGAATGCCAACGTAAATTGGCCTTTGATGCACATGGGGTCTGCCCATCGCTATTTAGGAAAGGACAAGGAACAGATAGATGCTACGGGAGGAACGAATTGGAAGGAGTATTTACCTCCTAGTTTTCAGAAAATCGTGTTTTTTCCAGAAATCTATTCAAAACAAGAGTTAAATAATTGGGGTAAAGAATGGGTAGACCATATCTTTAACCCAGATAAGAAACAAACAGAGTAACATGAATAAATATTGGGGCCTTCTTTTCGTTATTTTAGTATCTCTTTCCTGTAAAGATGACAAACCAGTTTTAAAAGAACCGGTTGTCAAGCAAATGGCTTCCATTGTTCCTATTGAAAAACCCGTTATGAAACAGTTCGGGTTCAACCTAGATGAATTTACTGTTCAGTTAGATACAGTTAAAAACGGTGATAGTTTTGGAGAGTTAATGCTTCAAAATAAAGTAGACTACCCAAAAATAGCCAAGATAACCCAAGAATTTAAAGATACTTTTGATGTTCGTAAGATTCGTGTGGGCAAACCATATCTTATTTTAAAATCAAAGGATACTACAGAGGCTGCTCAGGTTTTTATTTATGAGAACGACGCAATCAATTATACTGTAGTTGATTTGAGGGATACTGTAAAGGCTTATAAAGATAAAAAAGAAGTTACCTACGTAGAACGTGAAGCTTCTGGTGTAATTGAAACTTCTTTGTCTCAGGCAATTTTGGACCAGGGCATAGATTATACGGTTACCAATAGCTTATCTGAAGTATACGCATGGACTATAGATTTCTTTCGTCTTCAAAAAGGAGATAAATTCAAGGTTATTTACAAAGAAAAATACATTAATGATTCAATATATGCAGGAGCAGGAGCAATAGAAGCTGCTTATTTTGAGCACAACGGAAGACCTATTTATGCTTTTGCGTATGAGAACGATTCATTAAAAAGTATAGTTGATTATTTTGATGAAGAAGCTAATAATCTTAGAAGAACATTCCTAAGAGCTCCGGTTCAGTTTAGTAGAATTTCTTCAAGGTACAATCTTAAAAGAAGAATCCGTTATTACGGAAACAAAATAAGACCACATAAGGGAACCGATTATGCCGCACCAAAAGGTACGCCTATTTTAGCTACTGCAGACGGTACGGTAACTGAATCTACTAGAAGAGGTGGTAATGGTAAATATGTAAAAATTAGACATAACGGAACCTATTCCACACAATATCTGCACATGAGCAATCAAAATGTAAAACGAGGTCAATTCGTGAGGCAGGGTGATGTGATTGGTTGGATAGGCATGACCGGTAACACTAGTGGGCCTCATGTATGTTATCGTTTTTGGAGAAACGGCAGACAAGTTGATCCGTTAAAAGAAGAACTACCCTTGGCAGAACCATTGGATGAGTCTTTGCAACCGGAATACTTTAACTATGTAACTCCGATCAAAGATCAGTTGGATTGTATGACATATCCTGAAAGCCCAATTGAAGAAGAGATTCTAACCGAAGATTTGGCATCTGCAGAAAAATAACGACACTTAAGGTTTTGGTTTAGAATGAATATGGCTTATTTTCGCCATAGACAATTTCTAACACATTAAAAAACCCAAAATGTCACTACAGAGCACAAACCCTACTGAAACTTCTGCTTGGAAAAAACTTGCCGAGCACTTTGCGAACACTAAAGAAGAACAGTTAAAAGACCTTTTTGCTTCTGATGCATCTAGGGCGGAAAAATTCACTTTAAGGTGGAACGATTTCTTAGTAGATTTCTCTAAAAATAGAATTACCGACGAAACGTTGAGCTTACTTCTGCAATTAGCCGAGGAAATTAACTTGGCAGATGCAATCCAAAAACAATTTGGTGGAGACGAGATAAATCAAACAGAAGGCCGTGCTGTATTACATACTGCACTTCGTGCTAAAAAATCTGATACGATTTTGGTAGACGGCGAAAATGTAGTCGATGAGGTTTATCAAGTCAAAGAACATATAAAAGAATTTACCGAAAGTATTATTTCGGGAAGTGCAACAGGATACACCGGTAAGGCTTTTACAGATGTTGTGAACATTGGTATTGGGGGTTCTGATCTAGGGCCGGCCATGGTTACCGAAGCACTAAAATTCTATAAAAATCACCTGAAGCTTCATTTTGTAAGCAATGTAGATGGCGATCATGTAAACGAGGTCTTAAAAGAGCTTGATCCTGAAACTACTTTGTTCGTTGTTGTTTCAAAAACCTTTACTACCCAAGAGACGTTAAGTAATGCTACTACCATTAAAAAATGGTTTCTAAAGCATGGCACGCAAGAAGATATTGCCAAGCATTTTGCTGCGGTATCAACAAATACAGAGGCAATTTCTGAGTTTGGTATAGCGGCAGAAAATGTGTTCCCCATGTGGGATTGGGTCGGTGGTCGTTTTTCACTATGGAGTGCAGTTGGTCTATCAATTGCATTGGCCGTAGGTTTTGAGAACTTCGATCAACTGTTAACGGGGGCCAATGAAATGGACGAACACTTTAAAGAAGCGGATTTTAAGGATAATCTTCCTGTAGTTTTAGCTTTATTAAGTGTTTGGTACAATAATTTCTATGGAGCCGAAACCGAAGCTATTATACCTTACACGCAATACTTGAGTAGGTTTTCGGCCTATTTACAGCAAGGTATAATGGAAAGTAATGGTAAGAGCGTAGATAGAAATGGTAATCGTGTAGGTTATGAAACGGGAACCATTATTTGGGGTGAGCCGGGGACCAATTCGCAGCATGCTTTCTTTCAGTTAATTCATCAAGGAACAAAAATTATTCCTGTAGATTTTATTGGCTACAAAAAGTCATTGCACGGAGATGTGGATCATCATAATAAATTAATGGCCAACTTTTTTGCTCAAACCGAAGCACTTATGAACGGGAAGACTGCCTCACAAGTTCGGGAAGAGCTGGAGGGTAAAGGTATGGCTGAAAATGAAATCGAAAAATTATTGGCCTTCAAGGTTTTTGAAGGTAATAAGCCTACTAATACCATTCTTATAGATAAGTTATCGCCCAAAAGTTTGGGTAGTTTAATTGCGCTTTATGAGCACAAAATCTTTGTGCAAGGTATAATTTGGAACATCTTTAGTTACGATCAGTGGGGCGTAGAACTCGGAAAGCAATTGGCAGGTACAATTTTAAAGGATATCCAAGGTTCTGAAATTGCCGATCATGATGGTTCTACTTTGCAACTTTTACGATATTTTAAGGGTTAAAATATAGTTTCCTCAGTTTTTTACAATATTGGCGTAACTTCTTGTTTTTAAGGGGAAGTTACGTCCTCATATAGTATATTTGCGAAAAGGTTATTTAACCTTCTCTTAACATTCGCATGCCTAAAATGCAGCACTTTTGCAGCAAATTGAGAAAACGTAAAAACTGAACAAATGAAAAAGATGTACTTCGCTTGGGTCGCATTTTTAATGACGACCGTCGCATTTTCACAAGGAACTATTACGGGTACCGTAATAGATGGTGAGCTTAATGAGCCGCTGCCAGGAGCCAGTGTTGTTCTTCAAGGGACAACTAACGGAACTTCAACAGATTTTGATGGTAAGTTTCAAATCGAAATCACAGAAAATGCAGGAACACTTTTAGTTTCTTACATTGGATATACTTCCAAGAAAGTAGCTTATACCAGTGGTGGTAATATAGGTAATATTGTATTGGAACCTAATGCGCAAGAGTTAGAAGGCGTAGTAGTAAGTGGTGTGATTGATATAGCAAAAGATAGAGAGACACCAGTAGCAGTTTCAACTATTAGAGCTGCTGAAATTCAGGAGAAATTGGGTTCTCAGGAATTCCCTGAAATCTTAAAGTCTACTCCATCTATTTATGTAACAAAGCAAGGGGGTGGTTTTGGAGATGCCCGTATCAATATTCGTGGTTTTGATACCAACAACTCTGCGGTAATGATAAATGGTGTTCCTGTTAATGATATGGAGAACGGTTCGGTATACTGGAGTAACTGGGCTGGTCTTAGTGATGTTACTTCTGCTATTCAGGTACAAAGAGGTCTCGGGTCTTCAAAATTGGCTACTTCTTCTGTTGGTGGTACGATTAACGTGGTGACTAAAACTTCTGAACAACGAGAAGGCGGTGCAATTGCTGGTTCTGTAGGTAATGCAGATTACTTGAAAACATTAGTTTCTTACAATACTGGTTTAATGGAAAATGGTCTCTCGGCTTCTGTTTTATTAGGTAGAACTGCAGGTAGTGGTTATGTAGATGGTGCTCAATTTGAGGGATTCAATTATTTCATAGGTATTGGTTACAAGCCTAATGAAAAACATGATTTGCAGTTTATCGTAACGGGTGCGCCACAGCAACATAATCAAAGAGGTTTTGCTCCAAGTTTAGGTAATTATTTGACGTATGGTAGTAACGGTACCGACCCTAACATTAAATATAATAGTGATTGGGGATACAGAAACGGTAAGGAGGAAACTTTTGGAGGTAACTTCTACCACAAGCCTGTTGTCTCATTAAATTGGGAATGGGAACTTTCAGAAAGCTCTTCGTTTTCAGCTATAGCATACGCCTCTTTTGGTCGTGGTGGTTCAATAGGTTCAATAGGTAGAATAGACGGAAGTGAGTCTTTCTCTTCTAAATTTAAGACAGCTGATGGTTTGATTCGTTTTGACGATATTGAAAGATATAATAGAGGGGTTAATGTACCTGACTTCGGTGGTCAAAGAGAAACTTACACGTTTGGAGGTCCATTGGCAAATCAAGGGCTTTATGTTAATGGTAATAGTCAATCGTACGGTTTTGTAGATGATGCAACACATGTTAGAGGTGCTGAGAACGGTATTTCTCAAAGATCATCGGTAAACTCACATAACTGGTATGGTACTATTATGAATTTTCATAATGATATAAACAGCAATTGGAGTTTTGATGTAGGTATTGATGCTAGAAGTTATAAAGGATACCACTACAGAAGGTTGGTAGATTTACTTGGTGCAGATGCTTATGTTGATAATGATAATGCAAATGAAACGTTTCGAACGGTTACAGAAACCTATGAGCCTACAGCTGGTAATGCCTTTAACGTATTTAGTAGTATTGATGATGAAGAGAAAATTGATTACTACAATATTGGTTACGTACGTTGGTTAGGTGCCTTTGGTCAAGTGGAATATAAGAATGATAAAATATCTGCTTTCATGCAAGGTTCATTTTCAAATCAAGGTTTCCAAAGAGAGGATTTATTTACATATTTGGACTCAGACCCTGAGCAAAAATCTGATTGGGTAAACCAAGCAGGTGGAAATGTTAAGGGAGGTGTAAACTATAACATTAACGAAAAACATAATATTTTTGCAAATGCAGGGTATTATATAAAGCAACCTCTTTTTGATGCTGTTTTCTTGAACTTTAGAAATGATATCAATCCAGATTTAGAAAATGAAAAAATTCTTGGTGTAGAATTAGGATACGGTTTCCGTTCAGCGGCTTTTAGTGCTAATGTTAACCTATACAGAACTTCTTGGAAAGATAGATTTGAAAGTGATAATGTTGATATTACTGATTCTACTGGAAATCTTTTATTTCAAGGTACAGCCAACTATTTGGGTGTAGAGCAGTTGCATACAGGTGTAGAGGTTGATTTTACAGCAAGAGCCACACCTTTCTTAACGTTCAATGGTATGGTCTCTGTGGGTAACTGGGAATATACTGGTAATCCTTCTGGTACTGTATTTGACAATGGTCAAAATGTAGTTGGTACTGCAGATTTAATTCTTGATGGAGTTAAAGTAGGCGATGCTGCTCAATTTACGGCAAGAATCGGAGCTGAAATAGAACCAGTAGAAAGATTGAAATTTGATGCAAGCTGGTATAGAGCAGATAATCTTTATGCAGATTTTGATGCTGTTTCTTTTCAAGATAACGATCAAGATGGAGTTGCCGATAATGATGGTTTCCTTCTTGAGTTGCCAGCGTACAATTTGGTTGATGCCGGTGTATCATACAAAATGTTAGTTGGTAAGGAAGATGATCAATCTATTACATTAAGACTTAACATGAACAACGTTTTTGATGAAACGTATATCTCTGAGGCTGAGACCAACAATCAAGCCGATGCCGATCCACTTAATAATTATGATGGAATTAACAAGTCTAACAGAGTGTATTTTGGTTTCGGGAGAACCTGGAACTTTACACTTAGCTACAGATTCTAATCTAGAGTAAGTAGATATGTTTTTAAAACCCTGCCAATCGGCAGGGTTTTTTTATGCTCAAAAATCAGTACATTTAAACCTTAAAATAAAATCACTATGTACGAAATTATTCAGGTTGTTCACTCTTACTTGGCTTATGTTGTTCTTGCCCTTTTGTTCTTTGCGGTTGCTAATGCTATTACAGGATGGATAGGCAATAAAATGTTTACTATGGAAAAGGATTTACGCCTAAGTCTGTTTACTTTGATCTTAGCTCACATTCAGCTATTGGTAGGTTTAATCTTGTATTTTGTTTCTCCCAGTGGGCTTCAGGCTATTCAGGCCTTGGGTATGGGAGGTCTTAATTCTGCATCGCGATTATTGGCGGTAGAACATCCGTTCATAAATATTATTGCCATTGTTTTAATTACTATTGGTTGGTCACGTCATAAAAAGTTTGTTGAAGGAGATAAAAAGTTTAAGAGTATAGCCATTTTCTACGGTCTTGGTCTTGTATTGATTCTTAGTCGTATTCCTTGGGGCCAATGGTTCAATTAAACAAAAAAAATCACCACCATAACTAACACAAACAATTAATATGAAAAACATTTTAGTATTGGCGGCCGTATTTTTTACGACCCTAACATTTGCTCAAGAAAAAGAACTTTTTAATGGTGAAAACTTAGAAGGGTGGACGGTTTACGGTACCGAAAAGTGGTATGTAGAAGATGGGCTCTTGGTATGCGAAAGCGGTCCTGATAAACAGTATGGTTATTTGGGAACAGATAAGCATTATAAGAATTTTGAATTGACTTTGGATTTCAAGCAATTAGCCGATGGAAACAGCGGTGTTTTTATTCGATCAACGGTAGATGGCACTAAAGTTAGCGGTTGGCAGGTAGAGGTTGCTCCCCCGGGGCATTCTACCGGAGGAGTTTATGAATCCTATGGCCGTAACTGGTTAATAAAACCTGCTCCGGAAAAGGATAAAGCTCTAAAAATGGGAGAGTGGAATACCATGAAAATACGTGTAAACGGAGATAAGATTACCTCGTGGTTAAACGGTACTGAAATGATAACATTAACTGACAAAATTATTGGCGCTGGAGAGGGGTCGGTTATTTTGCAGATCCACGACGGTGGAGGTATAAAGGTACAGTGGAGGAATATTAAAATTACTGAGTTGGATTAATAGCTTCTTTTTTAATAATTAATTGGAACGACCTATTCATTTATACCGAATGATTAGGTCGTTTTTATTTTGCTATTCGGGTAAAATTTTATCCATAACAGGTTTGATTAAATACATGTAGACAGGAAAATGGTCTGAATACCCTCCGGTATAACTACCGCCAGCATAAGTTCTTTGCGGATAGCCTTTGTATTGCCCTTTTTTTGCAACTAAGTACGGTGCGTTAAAAACTCTAGCTTTCCAAAATTTATAACTTCTTTCATCAGGATATAATATGTTTTCCGTGAAGAAAATCTGATCAAAAAGATTCCACTTATCTCTATACGCTAAGGACCCTATCCCTTTTTTATAAAGTTTTTCCATGGGGTTGTAAAGGCCTAGGCTGTCCAGTTGACTGATTTTACCTTTAGTTTTGAGAATCTTTTTAAAACTATCGTTGGTGGGGTCGTCATTAAAATCGCCCATACTAATAATCTTGGCATCAGAATCTAACCGTTGCACAGAGTCTATGATGCGCTTACTAAGTTTTGCAGCGGCCATTCGGTTAGGTCTACTTCTTGCTTCACCACCGCTACGTGAGGGCCAATGGTTTACCATAAAGAACATTTGCTCGTCATCTAGAAGTCCGCCTACTATCAATTGATCCCTTGTATAATTTCTTTCGCCATCATCATTTATGAGTAACAATCTATGACTAGCGGATGAGGTGGGGAGAAATACTGATTTTTTATATAATAAAGCGACGTCAATACCTCTTTCATCCGGAGAGTCATAATGTAGAATACCGTAATCTTTAGAAATTAAATTGGGGTGGTTAATTAAATCCTGTATAACCCTTCGGTTTTCAACTTCACAAATACCGATGATGTCAGGAGAAGTTTTGGTTGTCTTGGACCCAATTTCGGAAAGAACGCGTGAAAGATGGTCTAATTTTTTATTGTAACGCTCTAGTGTCCAGCGGTCCTTTCCTTCAGGTGTACGGTCGTCGTCAAAGATGAGCGTGTCATTTTCAATATCGAATAGATTTTCCAGGTTATAGAACGCTATTGTTCGTATGCGATATGATTTATTTTCTTGGGAATTCCCCAAAAAGACGAACAAAAGAAGAAATATTGTGAGTCTAAATTTCATACAATCAGATAGATGGAATTACCAATTAACGAAAAAACGATGAGTTTTGTAGGGGTTTTTTGTAGGTCATTTGAAGTTTTCGATATCTTGTTTGAGTTCACCGACCATTAAACCCCCGTTAATGCGATTTTCAGTTATTGTCATTCTTTTTGTACTGTGGCAAAGTTTCTTATCTGCTCAAACGAGCTATTCTGTTGAAGGAGAAATACTTTCCCTTCGGTCAAAAACACCTATTGCAAATGCTGAAATTAGCCTAGAAGGTTTTTTGATTTCTACTCATACTGATAACAATGGAAAATTTATACTTACCCTTCCGGATAAGGGAGAGTACATTTTATCCATAGAAGCCACAGAAGCCACAGACTACACTTTAAAGCGCTTACCAATTTTTATAGAAAATACAAGTCTGGATTTAGGGGTGCTTTTTCTAGAGCAAGATATTCAAGTAGAACAAGCGGATAACCTTATTTCACTAAGTGATTCGGAGTTGTTGGATGATGAGGTCAGTTCTAATTCATCTGGACTGTTAAGAGCTACCAGAGACTTGTTTCTAAATAGGGCCGCCTTTGATTTTGGTCAAGCTTTTTTTCGTGTTCGCGGTTACGATTCGCAAAACGGAACTGTTCTGTTAAATGGTATTTCTATGAATAAGTTTTATGACGGAAGGCCTCAATGGAATAACTGGGGCGGTATGAACGATGTAACTAGAAACCAACAATTCACAAATGGGCTGGAAGCATCGGATTATACTTTTGGTGGTATTTTGGGTAACACCAATATAGATACACGACCTTCTGGTTTGCGGCCAGGTACCAGATTGTCTACTTCTTATTCCAATAGAACATATGCTGGCCGGTTAATGGCTACTTATACATCTGGTGTGCAGAAAAATGGTTTGGCGTATTCTGTGTCGGGCTCAAGGAGATGGGCCAAACAAGGGTATATAGATGGAACGCTTTATGACTCCTTTTCGTTTTTCGGTGCTTTGGAATATCAATTTAGCGAAAAGAACAGCATAAACTTTACAGCGCTTTGGGCATCAAATAGAAGAGGTCGTTCATCTGCTATTACTCAAGAAGTATATGAACTAGCGGGTAAAAAATACAATCCTTATTGGGGTGAGCAAGACGGGAAGATCAGAAATTCTAGGGAACGAAAAATTGCGGAACCTGTACTTATGTTCAATCACTACTTTAACTCTGAGAGGTTTAGTTTAAATACGGGTATAGCATATCAGTTTGGTGAAAATTCAAGAAGTCGCTTGGGTTATTATAATGCTCCCAATCCGGACCCCACTTACTATAGATATTTGCCAAGTTTTTATATAAACAGTCCTGTAGGAGCGAATTTTATCAGTGCCAATTCGGCAAAAGAAGGGCTTTTAAACAACCCTCAGATGAATTGGAATCAAATCTATACCGCTAACTCAAACGGGCAAGCGGCTTATGTGCTGTATGACGATGTTGTAGATGATACTCAAATTAGCGTAAATACAGTCGGGAATCTGATTTTGACCAATAGACTTTTAATGGATTTTGGATTGACGTATAAAAATTTGAATTCTGTAAACTATGCACGAATCAATGATTTACTTGGGGCGGATTTTCATGCCGATGTTGATCCTTTTTCAGAAACACTGAACGATAGCGAAGGTTCAATCGAAAAAGGGGAAGATGATATTTTCAATTACAAATATCAAATGGATGCTAATCAGTTTGAGTCATTTATTCAATTTAAATATAACCGAGAAAAATGGAGTGCTTTCATGTCAGGAAAATATTTGACTAGCAATTACCAACGAACAGGACTCTTTAGGAATGACCGTTATTCAGAAAGTTCGTTGGGAGAAAGTGAAGCTGTAGGTTTTAATACATTCGGAGGTAAATCTGGTCTTACATATAAGCTAACAGAAAGACATTGGTTGTCAGCTCACGGTTCGTATGAGACAAGACCTCCCGTGCTTCAAAACGTCTTTATTAACCCAAGAGAGAACAACAGTATTGTACCTAATATTCAAAGCGAAACAAATACTACTGTAGACCTCAATTATTTCCTTCGCCTTCCGAAACTAACAGGCAGGCTTACGGGTTTTTATACCCGTTTTCAGAACACCACGGATGTAAATTTCTTCTTTGCCGATGCAGGTGTTGGGTCAGACTTTGTTCAAGAGGTGCTTACGGACTTGGATAAGCTGCATATGGGCACGGAATTGGGTCTAGAGTATCAATTGTCGTCTGCCGTAAAATTAACCGCTGTAGCGGCCGTGGGCAAGTATGTTTATGCGAGCAATCCAAATGTGGCCATTAATTTTGATACCGCAGGAAGGGAAGAAGATCTTATAAATTTAGAGGGCACGGTAGATTTAGGTGTCGCCAAGATTAAAGAGTATAAATTGGCGCAAGGCCCCCAACAAGCTTTTGCAATTGGTGTAGAATATCGTGACCCCAAGTATTGGTGGGTGAGTGCAACAACCAATTACTTGACAAGCAACTATGCCAATATCTCTACTCTTACAAGAACCCAAAGTTTTTATCTAGACCCAGAGACAAATCTACCTTTTATAGATGCTACGGAAGAAAATGTCAACCAAGCATTGGCTCAAAAACCATTGGACAATTTCTATCTTCTTAATCTTGTAGGTGGCAAATCTTGGTTAAAAAAAGGAAAATATATTAGTGTTTTTGCGAGTGTCAACAATCTTTTTGATGCCGTGTTCCGGACAGGGGGATATGAGCAGAGCCGGAATGGTAATTATGGACAGTATAAGCAAGATAATTTGAGTGGAACCCCATCCTTTGCACCTAAATACTGGTACGGTTACGGGCGCACTTATTTTTTGAATTTGGCATATAGTTTTTAACGGAAAACAGATGAGAGAAAGTTTGAACCTAAACAGATTACTTCTAAATTTTTCGGTTTTTATGGCCGTATGTTTTTGTAGTTGCGTGAAAAGCCGCAATTATGAGGAGCAGCCAAGTGATTGTTTTTCTGACTTGACAGCCAATATTACATATGCAGAGGTGAAAAACCTTTATAAAGGAGATACATTCCAGATCCAAGAAGATTTAATTATTGAGGGGGTTGTCGTCTCTTCTGATGGTGATGGAAATTTTTTTAGCGTGCTCTATTTTCAGGATAGTGCGGTTAACCCAACAGAGGGATTCCAAATTGAAATAGACGTCCGTGATTCTCATTTGTTTTATCCGGTAGGAGCAAAAATCGGAATTAAATTAAAAGGGTTGTACCTCGGTAGGAGCAAAGACGTATTTAAATTGGGGGCTACGTTTACCTCTTTTGGTAACGTGTCAGTAGGAAGATTGCCTACCGCAATTGTAAACGAGCATATTTTTAGGTTTTGTAATGAGAAAGTCACGGTTGATCCAACGGTAGCAGCAATTACGGGTATGAGAAAAGAACTCACAAATACCCTGGTAACGTTTCATAACGTGGAATTTAAAGAAGAAGAATTGGGGCGCCCTTTTGCTGAAGCGGGTGAAGAAACAGAGCGTATTCTAGTTGATTGTGACGATAATGAAATTGTAATGTTGAATAGTGGGTATTCTGATTTTCAGCCTGAGGTGTTACCAGAAGGAAGGGGAAGCGTAACAGGGATTTTGTTGCGAGAGAATGAAAATTATAAGATTGGCATCCGAAGCATATCCGATATTAATTTTGATCAAGAACGTTGTGCCGAGTTAATAGACGAATTTACTTCGGAAAACATATTGATTTCTGAATTGGCTGATCCGGATAATAATGCATCGGCACGGTTTGTAGAGCTCTATAATTCTTCAAGTGAGGATTTAAATCTAAAAGGATGGAAGTTAAGACGATTCACAAATGCTAATACAGAAGTGAGTTCAGAAATAGACTTGTCTGCTCTCACGATTGCCGCAGATGGTTTTGTTGTGATTTCTCCAAATGCAGAGGAATTTGAGGCCGTTTATAAATTTACTCCAGATTTGGGTGTGGGAACGAATAGTCCGGCAGATTCAAACGGAGATGATAACCTTCAGTTGGTAGATCCTTTCGGAAAAATTATAGATGTATTTGGTGTTGTTGGTGAAGACGGCACCGGAACAAATCATGAATTTGAAGATGGCAGGGCCATACGTAGGCCAGAAGTTTTAAAAGGGAATGCAAACTTTAATTTTGATGAATGGCAAATATGGAACGACTCGGGCAGTATGGGAACAATTAAACAGGTGAAAATAGCACCGGATGATTTCTCTCCCAAAGAAAAAAATTAATAACTATAATTAGACCAGAATAGCTTGCAATGCTTCCGCGTAAATAGGTTTAATAAGGTAGTTGTTTTCTAATTTAAAGGTTTTGGCAGTCTCAATATCCATGGGGCTAAGAGAAGAGGTCATCATATAAACGGTTGGTTCTTCTTTGTCTTTAGGCCAGATTTCACGCATTTCTGAAATAAAATCCCATCCTCCCATCACGGGCATATTAATGTCAATTAAAATTAACGAAGGTAAGGTTGTGTCTTCATCGATCATTTCCTGAAAGCTCTCTATGGCGTCAAGGCCGTTCTCGTAAACTAATAGCTCCGATGAGAATTCAAGAGCTTGCATTGCTCGTTTTAACCCAAAAACGGCTATGGCGTCATCGTCTACGATGCATGTCTTTTTTAAATTATTCATTCAATAAAAAGTGTGAATTGCTAGATTTTAAGGATGCTGTTATACTGTCCTAGCGGTCTAAAATAAGCAAATACCCTTAGCTACCCACATGTTTAAGAATATTATGTAGGTCTTCTACTGAAATAGGTTTTAGAATGTAATTGTTAACAACCTTATATTCATGTATCCTTGCAATATCCCGCGGGTCAACAGAAGAACTTATAATGTAAATGGTAATATTTTCACTGTTGTTATTGGGTAATTGAACAAATTCATCTAAAAACTCCCACCCGTTCATTATGGGCATGTTTATATCCAAAAAAATCATAGATGGCAGTTCCTCTCCCTTTTTAGTCATTGCCTTTAGTCCGTCAAACGCAGCAAGGCCATCATTATAAATAATGATCTCGTCAGCAAAGTCAACTTCGTTCATGATACGTTTGGTGCCGTAGATAAAGATAGGGTCGTCGTCTATAATGCAGACACTCTTAATTTTAGTGATATTCATATTCATGTCAATGGTTTTTTAAAGTGTAGTTTAAAGGTACTTCCCACACCTACGGTGCTTTCTACCTCAATTTTTCCGCTCATGGCTTCTATTTGGTTTTTCGTAATAAACAGACCTATGCCTTTGGCGTCTTTATTGCGATGAAACGTTTTGTACATACCAAAAAGTTTTTCCCTATGCTTGTTTAGGTCTATTCCCAAGCCATTATCTTTAAATGAAAGAATTATATTTTCTTCGTTTACTTCTGAACTTATTTGGATTAAAGGTTTTCTATCTGGTGAACTGTATTTAATACCATTAGAGAGTAAGTTTAAAACAATGCTGTCTAAATAGGCAGGGATAGCACTAACCATCAGATTTTTAGGAATGTTGATTTCGCAAACCGCATTTTTTTCCTGAATTATAAGATTGAGGTTTTTCTTTACATTTTTGATGCTATCATATAGGTTGATGCTCTTCATCTTTTCCAAAGCACCTACTTTTACCTGAACCACCTCGTTTAAATGTAAAATGGTCTCATTAAGACTGTCTGATGCGCCACTAAGCATGCCCAAAAGGTTTTGGCGCTCTTCATCACTTTCTTCTTTAACAAGAAATTTAGTAAGCATTGCCAAGTTACTGGAATGTGACCGTAGATTATGTGATACGATGTGGGCAAAATTTAGAAGGCTTTCATTTTGTTCTGATGTGATATCTACTAAGCGAGTCAATTTTTTCTCATTCTCTATCTGAGGTGTGATATCCGTAACCTGTGAAATGAAATGTAATATTTTACCATTAATATTTCTGACCGCGGTTACCGTAAGTATTCCGTGAATAATACTGCCATCTTTGTGGAAATAACGTTTCCCCATTCTATAGCTGGGTATTTCTCCGGCAATAGTTTGGTTTAATAGTTCAATATCGTTCTGTAAATCTTCTGGATGGGTAATTTGCTGAAAAGTTAATTTAAGAAGCTCCTTTTCTTTATACCCTAGACTAGAACAAAGGCTTTGGTTTACTTTTATCCATTTGCCATTTATACTTACAATGGCCATACCTGTATCCGAGTTTTCAAAAGCACCAAAAAATGATTCTTGACTTTTGGAAAGCATCATTTGGGTATTCTTCAGTTCGGTAATGTCCCAATTGGTCCCCGTCATTTTAATGGCCTTCCCATCGGCATTTCGTTGGGTTACTGCTGTGGCCTTTATGTATCTTGTCTCTCCGTTGGGCCATACGACCCTAAACTCGGTATCGAACTCTTTTTCCCCCGATATGGCCATCGCAATTTCTTTCTCTCCCCGTATCTTGTCACCTGGGTGAAGGCCCGATTGCCAAGCTTCATACACGCCATTAAAATCTTTTTTGTCAATTCCGTAGAGTAGATACATATTATCGTCCCAAAACAATTGGTTGTTTACGATGTCAAAGTCCCATATGCCAACATTTGCCCCTCTAGTAGCAATTTCCAGTCTTTGGGTGGCCTCAAGAAATTTGAGTTCTGTCTTCTTTTTTTCATCAATATCTTGAAAGGTGCCAAAAAGTCGTACACATTTGCCATCTAAAAACTCTACTTCGCCCTTTGCCCTAACCCATACTTCATTACCTTTTTTGGTAACGATTATCAATTCTGTATCCCAAGGGGTACCATCCGCAATAGCGTTGGTTATTAAATTCGTTATTTTCTCTCTGTGCTCTCCTTTTTTATAAAAATTTATGCCAGTTTCAAGGTCAGGTTTAAAATCTCTGGGTACTTCATGTATGTCTTTTGTAATATCTGTCCAGTATATAAAATTTGTGGTCATGTCAACCTCCCAACCACCAATTCTAGCTACACGCTCTGCTTTTTGATAAAGTTCTTCAAGACGCTTAGTTTTGGTTACATCTTCCAGAAGAACAATGAGACCGCCAATTTCTTCGTCACTATTGGTCCAAGCATTTATTTTCCACTTTAACCATTGGATTTTACCACTTGGGAAAATGAATTTTTCACCCTCGCTAAGGTTTCTTGATCCGTTTTCAAGGCATTCACATAATATAGATTTTAGTTTTTCTGGGGTATGTGGAATAACGTCAAAATAATTTTTGCCTAAGATTGATTCGTGATCAGGACAAAAATCATTGAGCCACACTCTGGAGTTTCCTGCAAAACGTAGTTGCGTGTCTAAAATAGCAACTGCGCTGGGGGAATCTTTGATTAATGAGGTTATCGAAAGAGTTTGCAATTTATTGGGGTTTTACTGTAAAAATATGGTTTAACTATGAATAGTAGGATTCCATAGGAAGCGCAACTACCAATATTTAACATTTTTCAAATTAAATTACGACAATAATATACGAAAAATCTGTCATTTTTACAATCTACGTTAGTTAAACCGAACAAGATATTCTGTTGTACATGAAAAATCGGGCTCATTTAGTAAAAACCTTACCTCAATCACTATTTAAAATAGTCTAAATCTATTTTACAATAACGTTTTAATATTATTTTTTTATACTGTATTTGTCGCTTTTTGGTACCTTTATTTTGAAAATAACTGGTGCTCAGTTAAATGGGTGCATTAAAATAATAAATCATGGGTAAAAAATTGACTACATCTGCTGGAACACCTGTATCTAATAACCAGCGCTCAAAAACAGCGGGAGAAAGAGGTCCCGTGGTTGTGCAGGACTATAAGTTGTTAGAAAAGCTAGCGCATCAAAATAGAGAAAGGATACCAGAACGGGTTGTACACGCCAAAGGTTGGGGTGCTATGGGAACGTTTACGGTAACACATGATATTTCTAAATATACCTGTGCCAAGATATTTTCCAAGGTTGGTAATAAGATACCTATTCTTTCGCGTTTTTCAACGGTTGCTGGTGAAATGGGAGCTGCGGATACGGAAAGAGATGTAAGAGGTTTTTCCCTTAAATTTTATACGGAAGAAGGTAATTGGGATTTGGTTGGAAATAACACCCCTGTTTTCTTCTTAAGGGACGGGTATAAATTTCCAGATTTTATCCATACTCAAAAAAGGCACCCAAGGACTAATTTACGCTCACCTGAAGCCATGTGGGACTACTGGTCTCTTTCGCCGGAAAGTCTTCATCAGGTTACTATATTAATGTCTGATCGTGGTATTCCTACTACGCCAATGCATATGAACGGGTATGGGTCCCATACTTTCAGTTTTTGGAACAACGATGGAGAACGATTTTGGGTAAAATTCCATTTTAAAACTCAACAAGGTCATAAGCATTATACTAACGAGGAAACAGCGGAAGTAATAGGTCAGACTCGAGAGAAATATCAAGAAGAGCTTTTTGGCGCTATAGAGGCAGGTAATTTCCCTAAATGGACATTGAAAGTGCAGATTATGCCAGAGGCCGATGCTGAAAAAACACCTTACAATCCTTTTGACCTTACAAAAGTTTGGCCACATGCAGATTATCCGTTAATTGAGGTGGGTGAATTGGAATTAAATAAAAACCCGGATAATTACTGGCAATATGTAGAGAATGCAGCTTATTCTCCATCTAATGTAGTGCCTGGGATCGGTTTTTCTCCTGATAAGGTATTGCAGGCTCGTATCTTTTCTTATGCTGATGCGCATAGATATCGTTTGGGAACACATTATGAAGCTCTACCGGCAAATGCGCCTATTACGGAGGTTAACCATTATAATAAAGATGGTGCCATGCGCTTTTTTAGTAACGACTTTGGAAATCCGGATGCATATTATGAACCAAATTCAAAAGGAGGCCCAGAGGAAGTGCCAAGTGTAGAGGAGCCACCAATGAAAATTAGCGGAGATGTTATGCGCTACGAAGAGAACGATACTTTTGGGGATTATAAGCAACCTGGGGATTTGTTCCGTATGTTCAATGAGGGTCAAAGGCAACGCCTTTTTAATAATATTGCTACCGCAATGGAGGGGGTCTCTGAAGAAATAGTGCAAAGGCAGTTAAAACACTTTTATGCAGCAGACCCGGGCTATGGTGCTGGTGTTGCAAAGGCAATAAACGATAGAAAAGGAGGTGTAGATCCAAATTCTAACGTGAGGCCGGAAGAGGTTGGAGCTTAATTACCTAGCGTAATAAAATTTTTAGGAAGTAAAATTGATAGAATAAATTAGTAGGGCCACGGCACATACCGTGGCTCTTTTTTTTAAATTTATAGATTGAAAGGTGTAGGGCATGTTTACTTTTTATACATTCTCAAAACCTACAAGATAATACCGAATTATGAACGATAAGTTTTTTAATGAAATACGTTTGGGCAACTCGGCAGAGGTTGCTTTAATGCTAAAAGAAAACCCAGAATTGGTTAACACAATAGATCAAAGAGGATCTACGCCGCTTATTTTGGCTACCTATTATGACCAGATAGAAACTGCGGAACTACTATTGAACAATGGGGCAAAAATAGACGCTGTAGATGCTTCCGGGAACACGGCGCTTATGGGCGTATGTTTCAAAGGTTTTTCTGGTATTGCCAAAATGTTGATAGAAAAAGGGGCAAACGTAAATGAGCGTAATTCTATGGGGGCAACATGCCTTATCTATGCCGCTACTTTTAACCGATTGGAAATTGCTAAATTACTATTGGAAAATGGAGCGGATACAACGGCAAAAGATAGTAGGGGTAATACGGCATTTGACCATGCTAAGATGCAAGGTGTTCCGGAACTTATAAGTTTGTTGGGTACGGACGATTAATTCAAGAGTTGAAATGAAGCAGCTGGAGCAAATTAAAAGGATAAAGGCATTGGCAGAGACAGGTCTGGTTTACGTTGAGGACGAATATAATAGGGAGCGTTATGAAGAGCTCAAACAAATCGCTTTAGAATTGATAGCTTCGCTTGCTGATAAGCCATTATCGGTTTTGGAAAATTTCTATATGCCCGTCACAGATTATCCAACGCCAAAGGTTGATGTTCGTGGACTTGTACTGAACGAGAAGAACCAAGTTTTGATGGCAAAGGAAAGTATTGACGGCAAATGGACCATACCTGGTGGATGGGCCGAAGTAGGTTATCCGCCCTCCACATGTGTCACGAAAGAAATAGAGGAAGAAACAGGTTTGAATACCAGTGTCGTAAGGTTGTTGGCGGTATATGACAAGCAATCGCACCCGCATCCACCACAGCCGTTTTACGTATATAAGTTATGCTTTCTATGTCAACTTACGGGTGGCGAACTCAATCATGGCTTTGATATGCAAGGTGCCGCCTTTTTTGATATTGATGATTTGCCCGAACTTTCAAAAGACCGTATTTTGGAATCGCAGCTGAAGCAATTGCATAACATGGCAGTTGAAAATAAAACCGATGTATATTTTGATTGATTTTTGCTATGGATGAATTATTAAACGTGGCCTTGGTGCAAACCTCATTGAAGTGGGAAGACCCGGAAGCCAATAGAGCAGCACTAGATGCCAAGTTGAAAGCCTTTACTTCTAATGCGGACCTAATTGTGCTTCCTGAGATGTTCACTACTGGTTTTACCATGTCTCCTCAAAATATTAAAATTGACGAAGGAAAGAAGACGTTGACCTGGATGAAACAAAAGGCTAAAGAAAAAGATGCAGCTATAGTGGGTAGCATTATTTTTTCTGAAAATGGAGCCTTTACAAACCGGTTGTTTTTTGTAGAACCTGACGGAAAAACATCAATTTATGATAAACGCCATACGTTTACACTTGCCGGTGAGGACAAAGTATATGAGGCGGGAAAAGAAAGGTTGGTTGTTAATTATAAAGGATTTAAGATTTGCCCCATGATCTGTTATGATCTGCGTTTCCCCGTATGGGCAAGAAATACAGAAGATTATGATGTAT
Organism: Zobellia amurskyensis; assembly: GCF_009725985.1. GTDB lineage: Bacteria > Bacteroidota > Bacteroidia > Flavobacteriales > Flavobacteriaceae > Zobellia > Zobellia amurskyensis. Next base: position 20,148 of record NZ_RCNR01000038.1, on the reverse strand, counting down.
TGGTTTACGTAGCCAACTGGCCGGAACCAAGAATTACCGCTTGGGATACTTTGCTAAAAGCACGTGCTATTGAAAATATGAGCTACTGTATAGGTGTAAATAGAATTGGTTCTGATGACGTTGGCCATAAATACCCGGGGCATTCAGTAGTTTTTGACGGTTTAGGTAAAGACTTGGTGTTTTCGGTAAACGAGGAAATAGTAACTGCATCGCTGTCAAAAAAACATATTCAGAACGTGCGGGACAAGCTCAAATTTTTGAATGATAGAGACCGTTTTATTTTGGAATAACAAAGGTTTGCTCCATTTCCCAGTTGGCCCTTACTTCAATAATATCAGGGTAGTAACTTATTCTTTCGGGTTGCTGCTTTTTTAAGAAATTACCAGTATCCCATTTATTATTGCCATTGGCATCAAAAATTACACGAACAAGATATTTAGAAGGTTCAAGGTTATTGAATTCAAAAACTTTTGGCTCAGTGGCTATAATTTCTCTTTTTAATGCTCCTTTCTCATCGGTTAGCTGAACAATTAAAGGATAATCTCCTCCAGTAATATTAAATCGTAAATTACCATAATCTGCATAGCTTCCGGTTGATAAGTAATAAGATATGGTGTCATTGGCCTGTCCAAAGAAATCAGTAATAGCGCCAGGTAGCAGGTCTAATTGATAGCTTTGATTGGGGTCAATAGTAAAATCAACATCAACTTTGTTTTCAGTGGTATCTAATTTGGTGGTGAAATTAACCGCTAATGAGTCTTGGTTCGTCATAAAGAACAACGTAGAGTCTATTGCGCTTATGGGAGTTGTAGCGGAAATAAAAAATGGGTCGCTAAAATTAAGGGAGCCATTTTGGTTGGGGTTCAATCGTAACGAATCAGTTTCTACTTTTCTGCCTTTTACGGTGAAAGTGTCTATGATTTTTAATCTTTCGTTCGTGGCGGTAAAGACAATTGAGTCCATCTCATAAGGTGTAAACCAGAAATTAAGCGAATCCTTGTCTTTATCTTTTAATATTTTGGTCTTAACGGTGTCCGGTATGGCTGTTATGGGTTCTATTTTTACATCAGTAGCATCACCATAATAACCAAAAACAATCCTGTTTTTAGCCACTAAACTTGGTACCGCCATGCTGTAGTTGGGCACTTCTTTAAAAAGGGTGAGTACGTAGGTAGAATCTGTAGGTAGGTTTATGGTATCTTGAAGAAAACCAATCTTATCTACATTCTGATCGAACATATTATTCTTTGCCTCGTCTTTTAAAGCGAAAAGCTTGTATTGCCCTTCTTTAAGGTTTTTAAGTTTAAATATGACCGCACTATCCAAGGTGTTGGTAATATAATTAGGAGGTCTTTTAAAGATAGTGGAATCGGTGTAGGTAGAATCAATTTCATACAGCATTACACTAATAAAACCATCTGCCTTTTTCTTGAAAGCATCTTTTACAGCTCCCGTAAGATCTAAAGAATCAATATAATCTCCCGTTGAAAAAACATACGTTAAAAAACTACTCGGGTTCCCTTCGTTATTATCTTGAACACTTTGCCCAAAATTAAGAGTGTATGTTGTGTTTTCCCGTAAAGTATCTTTGATTTTTACTTCTACGTACTTACTGGCACCACCTTGCGGGGTTATGTCTGGTTGATACTTTAATGGAGGAGAAACAATCAGCTGTTCTTGAATGTCCTTAAGTTTAATAAACTCATCAAAATAAAGCCGAATACGACTGGCCTTAAAATTGGTCGTCATACTGTCCGGTTCTGTCTTGGTCAAGACAGGGGGGGTAAGGTCTTTAGGACCGCCACTTGGACTTCCCCTACGTGCGCATTGCCACAAAACGGCAACAATCATAAATAAAAATAAAAAGGTAAAAAACCGGCGGACCATATGACTAAACTATAGCACAAAGAAACAACTAATTTTCTTTAATTCCATACTTAGGGCACTACGGCCATACTGGCAATATATATCGTGGCATTTGGTGTCTGGTCTAGTGTCCTAGCGCATATTTCCATGGTGGCGCCAGTAGTAATGACATCATCCACAAGGAGAATATTTTTGTTTTTCAAATAGTCAGGGTCCGATAGCGTATAGAGGTCTTTTGCGTTTTGCCATCTACCTATCCGCCCTTTTTTGGTCTGCGTTTTTGTATTTGCGGTTTTAATAAGGATATGGTCTACATACTCGGCATTTAGATGAAAGGCCAAACGCTGGGCAAAAGAAGCTACTTGGTTATATCCGCGTTGTCTAAGCTTTTTTCTGTGCAAGGGAACAGGAATAACAATGTCTATTTTATTGAGGAGTTCATGATTGTCTTTTAGGATTTGCCCGTACCAATCACCTAAAAACGTACTGACCTGTTCTTGATTTTTATATTTTAAGTGGTGTATAAGCTCCCGAACGATGCCATTTTCGGAGAAAAAAAGCATTGAACTTGCTTTTTTTATGTTAATTCTGCCGTAAAATATACGGTCAACGGGGTTTTCGTCGTTAAAAGTATAATCGGTAAGCGGCAAATCGTTTCGGCAAATGGTACAGATGAGTTTCTCTCCTCTGTTTAAATGAACATTACATCCAAAACACACCCGTGGTGCTAAGACCGAATTGATATCATTTAGTATATTTGTTAACATTTTAAACACCAAACCTTTGCCTTAGCGCAACCTACCTTAAAGCCCCACACGCCCCAATGGACGTTCAAGATACTAAATTTAACTACAAAATAATACTTACAGCACTGGTTGCGGTCCTCATAGGTATCTTAATAGCATTTTATTATAGCTATGCACAATCTAGGAGTCAGATTGTTTTCTTGGAACAGGAAAAAGAATTACTTGTTAAGGATCTTACCATCATGAAAACTGATGTTGATCGGCTTTCGGCGCTCAACGAGGTTAATGAAATTGAACTGGAAAGTTCCAAATATAGAGTGCAACAATTATTGGATTCCGTGGGTAGATTAAATTTTACAGTCGAAAAGCTTAGGGAATACAAAACGGAGTTGCGTAGGTTGGAAGCTAAAAACGATAGCCTTAAGTTAAAGAACAATTTCTTGAGGTATAACAATATGTTGCTTTCCGATAAGTATGAGGAAACCAAAAAGCAAATAGAAATTTTAAGGGGAAAAAGTAGTTCTTTGGCAGAGGCCGAAGCACTTCAAAGAAAAAAAATAACGGAGTTAAATAAAGAACTTAAGGCTAAAAAATATTTAGCACTTCAGAATACGGAAGGCAGTGGTTTTAGATTGCGTTCCGGTAAGCCCATTAAAACAAATAAGGGATCGCTTATAGAAAAACTGCGAGGTTGTGTTACTGTAGCAGCAGATGGTCATGAACTTAATGCCGAAAAAGTTATTTATTTCCAATTTTTGGACCCTAATATGCGAGTTATTGAGGATAATGCGAATACTATAGCTGTAAATGGTAATATTTATAGTAAGCGAGTAGAATTCACATTTAGCGGAGAGGAGACCAATGTCTGCGACTTCATTACCCTGCCTCAGGGCTCTCTAGCAGACGGTATTTATAGGCTTAACGTTTTTGAAAATCAAAAACTTCTATCTTCAAGTGAATTTGAGCTAAAATAAATTTTTAGTCATTGCCCTAATATTCTATTTTTGCCGCATGGCAAAACAAGAAGACGATTTTAAGAGGGTAATTTCCCATGCAAAGGAATATGGTTACGTATTCCAATCCAGTGAAATTTATGACGGATTAAGTGCCGTTTACGATTACGCGCAGAACGGTTCTGAACTCAAAAAAAATATACGGGAGTACTGGTGGAAAGCTATGGTACAGCTCAATGATAATATTGTGGGTATTGATGCCGCAATTTTCATGCACCCCACTACTTGGAAAGCTTCTGGTCATGTAGATGCTTTTAGTGATCCCTTGATTGATAATAAGGATTCTAAAAAAAGATATCGTGCCGATGTGCTCGTTGAAGATCACGTAGCAAAAATTGAAGGTAAAATAGAAAAAGAAGTGGCCAAGGCATCTAAGCGCTTTGGTGACAAATTTGATAAAGAGCAATTCTTGGCAACTAACCCACGGGTTGTGGAATACCAAGAACAAGCAACAACTATTTTAAAAAGGCTGGGTAGTTCTTTAGAAAAAGAAGACCTGGCAGACGTTAAAAAGCTGATTGAGGAGTTAGATATTGCTTGTCCTATGTCCGGTTCCAAAAATTGGACGGAAGTAAAGCAGTTTAACCTTATGTTCGGTACCAAGTTGGGAGCAACTACAGAAACAGCCATGGACCTGTACTTGAGACCTGAAACCGCACAGGGTATTTTCGTGAACTTCTTGAATGTTCAGAAAACTGGTAGGATGAAGATTCCTTTTGGGATTGCTCAAACAGGAAAAGCGTTCCGTAACGAAATTGTAGCGCGTCAGTTTATCTTTCGTATGCGTGAGTTCGAACAAATGGAGATGCAATACTTCATTAAGCCCGGTACACAACAAGAATGGTATGAGAAATGGAAAGAGAACCGCATGAAGTGGCACCTCTCTTTAGGAATGGGGCAGGATAACTACCGTTTCCATGATCATGAGAAATTAGCTCATTATGCCGATGCAGCTTCTGATATAGAATTCCGTTTTCCTTTTGGGTTTAAAGAACTTGAAGGTATTCACTCGCGTACAGACTTCGATTTGTCCAGTCATGAGGAATTTTCAGGAAGAAAACTTCAGTATTTCGATCCGGAAACAAGAGAAAGCTATGTGCCTTATGTGTTAGAGACGTCAATAGGTCTTGATCGTATGTTCTTGGCAGTTTTTTCTAACTCTTTAAAAGAAGAGGAGCTAGAAAACGGTACTGTTAGAACAGTATTAAAACTACCTGCTGTTTTAGCGCCAACTAAAGCTGCTATATTTCCACTAGTAAAAAAAGATGGTCTCCCTGAAATCGCACATCAGATTATAGAAGATCTTAAATGGGATTTTAATGTTATATATGATGAGAAGGATGCTGTAGGTCGCCGTTATAGAAGGCAAGATGCCAATGGTACTCCTTTCTGCATAACTGTTGATCACCAGACAAAAGAAGATAATACGGTAACTATTCGTCATCGTGATTCTATGGAGCAAGAACGTGTTGAAATATCAAAATTAAAATCGATTATCCATGCTGCCGTAGATATGAAAGGCTGGTTAATGAAAATGGAAGAATCTTAGATTCGGATACCCAATTTCAAGCCTCCATACCAATTACGTCCGTTTCCGGGGTAATAATAACGTGGTTCACTGCCGCCAAATCCTGTAGCATTAATTAGAACGGATTGGGCGTATTTTGCATCAAGAATATTATTGATGCCAAAATTAAGTCCAATTGAGAAACGGGCGGATAATTGTTTTCTGTAGCCAATTTTAGTATTTAGCACATTGAATGCATCACTATATAAAGTGTTGGCATCCGTTAATGATATTTTGTCTACATACTGGTGGGTTGTGTTCCAATAAAATCCATTATCCATCTGTAATTGAAGACCAGAATTTAATCTATGTTTTGGCACACCGGTTAATGGGTTTCCTGAAAAATCATTCTCTCCATCAATAAACTCTACAAAACTGAAATCGCTCAAGGTGTAATTTATAAACGGTCTGAGTTGAAGTTGAGGTGACACCTTCATCGTGTAGCTCAATTCTAGGTCAATTCCTTGGTGTTTGGTGCTGCCTGTATTTTTGCCAATATACTGGTCTTCTCCAATACGCTGGTCTACCAACAGGTTTTTAATGTCCATCCGATAGACGGCTAGGTCTACGTGAAGTTTTTGTTTAAAAAAATTAAACTGGCCTCCTAATTCGTAATTAATGCCAGTTTCCTGAGCAATTTCTGGGTTAATGACTCCCTCGGGAGTAAGTGATCTTTCTAGACTTGGGTTGGAGAAGCCGCGGCTAATATTGGCGTACATGAAATGGGCATCGCTCAGTTTATAATTTAAATCAAGACTCGGTAGTACTATCGCTTTAAAGTCGCGTTTAGCATTTTTATTATTAGAACCGGTATTATAATTGTCTCTAAAATCATAATGAGTCTTGTTGATATTTAGTCCTATTTGTGCAGTAAACTTATGTGTAAGGGGAAGCGTTAAGGAACCAAATCCATTAAATTTTCTGCGAAATTCTTTATTATCACTAATGCGCTCTCCCTTTAAGCTACCATTACCGTTATTCTCTTCGTATAGATTTTCAAACGTACCCCAATTATATTCATCTTTATAAAGTTCGGCACCAAAAGTGTATTCTGCTTTTCGCTGTAGAAAATTAAAATTCCCCAGAAATCGGCTTCTAAAACCATAGCCATTGGTAATTTCATCTAGAATATTAAAGGGTCTAGGCTCATAATGGTCAAGGTAGGTGTAGAAAACGCTGGTAGTGTTTTTTAATTTTGAGCTAAATTCATGCTGGTATGAGAATCCGGCTAATGTGTAATTGTTATCCTCATGACCTTGAGATGCTTTCCATGTAAATGCAGCTTGTTTTGGATTTTCATCAAGGGCCGAACGACTTATAGAACTGGGTATTTGAGCAGAATAATCAATATGGTTTAGTAAAAATGAAATGGTATTTTTTGAGTTGATTTTATACGATGTGTTTATTAAAACTTCATCGCGTTCAAAACTATTGTTCTCTCGGTAACCATCCGTTTCCAAATGGCCATAGCGTATCATTAAGGATAGCTTGGTGTCAGAATGGGAAAATCTAAGATTGTTCTTTAGAAGTCCGTATGACCCTGTTGTAAAGTTATTTTCAAGACTAGAACCTTCCTGGGTGTTTTCTCCTGAATGTAAAATAATGGCACCTCCAAGACCCGTGCCGTATGCTGTGCCCTTTGGCCCTTTAATTACCTCTATGCCATCTAAATTTTCTAAATCGTAGGTTTCAATAGTAGACGACCCTGTGCCATTGGTCAGGGGGATATCATTGTAATAAAGTTGAAGCTTGTCCGTGCCGTACTGGGAACGGGCACCAATACCCCTGATTGTAATTTTGTTGGTATTCAAGGCTCCTGAAAGAATAAATACTCCAGGGATCTGATTGATGGTAGAAACTATATCCAAAGGGCTATAATTCTGAAAGTTTTTTGGACCTATAATCGAAGACGGGATAATTCCTGTAGCCTGTTTTTTTAAAATAGTATCAGTGAGTATTACTTCTTCTAGTACGGTAACACCGTCTTTTTGAGAGGGAGTTTGTGCCAGCGTTATTTGTGTAAAAATGAAAATGGTAAGAACTGTGAAAATAGACTTCATCTAGGGCTTTTGTTAGAAGGGAGCAAAAATAGGAAACTTCGCGGGCTTCTTGGTTCACAATGCTTATTTTCGTAAAAAAGTAATAGACGTGAAAATAGTATCATATAATGTAAACGGTATACGTGCCGCATTGAATAAAGGGTTTATAGAGTGGTTGCAAGCGGTTGATCCAGATGTTGTTTGCCTTCAAGAAATAAAGGCAATGGAAGAGCAGTTAGATTTATCTCTTTTTGAGGAAGCGGGCTATAAATATAATTACTGGTTTAGTGCGCAGAAAAAGGGGTATAGTGGCACTGCAATATTATCAAAAAAGCAGCCAGATACTATTCAAAAGGGTACCGGTATAGATTATATGGATTTTGAGGGAAGAAATATCAGGGCAGATTTTGGTGATGTTTCGATTATGAGTATGTACTTGCCTTCAGGTACTAATTTGGCTCGGTTAGACCATAAATTGATGTACATGGCAGATTTTCAGAAATATGCCGATGAACTTAGAAAAACACATCCCAATTTAATTGTTTTAGGCGATTATAATATTTGTCATGAAGCAATAGATATTCATGATCCGGTCCGTAACAAAAATGTATCCGGGTTTTTGCCGGTTGAACGTGAGTGGATAGGTGACTTTATGGGTAGTGGGTTTATAGATAGCTTCCGGCATTTTAATAAAGAGCCTGATAATTATACGTGGTGGAGCTACCGTGCCAATGCTAGAAATAATAATAAAGGTTGGCGCTTAGATTACGCTATGGTAGCAGAGCCATTAAGGGATAGGTTAAAACGGTCTGTTATTCTGTCTGAGGCAAAGCATAGTGACCATTGCCCGATTTTGGTTGAAATTGATACGCCTTAACCTAGCGCATTAGTTTGATTAGTTCGTGATAAATAAGCATTTGAGCGAATTTTAAGGAACATTCGATAAGGGGTTTTCCGTAACCCTTCAAATTGCTTAAATTTGGGCTTTTTGAAAAGAGTACCCCAAAAAAATACCCCAAAGAATACATGAAAAATACTACCCTACCCTACACTGACATTGAAGTCAGTAAAATTTGCCTTGGTACAATGACCTGGGGCAAGCAGAATACAGAAGCGGAAGGCCATGAACAAATGGATTATGCTTTAGAAAACGGTGTTAATTTTTTTGATACCGCCGAATTGTATCCTGTACCAGCGCACCCGGACCGTCATTCTGCAACAGAGAAAATAATTGGAACGTGGTTTAAGAAAAACGGTAACCGCGATAAAGTTGTACTCGGAACCAAAATTGCCGGTAAGGCAGAGTTTACAAAGTTTATCCGTACCACTGGTTTTTCACCAGATGCCATTCGTAGTGCTGTTGAAGGTAGTTTAGGTCGTCTTCAGACAGACTACATTGACCTTTACCAGTTACATTGGCCAGAGAGAAATACAAACTATTTTGGAAAGAGAGGATATAAACACGATATATCGGACCATTGGAAAGATAATATTCACCAAGTGTTGGAAACCATGCGCGATTTAATTCGTGAAGGGAAAATTAGACACGTAGGAATATCCAATGAGACTCCTTGGGGAACCATGCGTTTTTTAACGGAAAGTAAAGTCCATGCTAGTTTGCCCCGTGCAATTACTATTCAGAATCCATATAGTCTTTTAAACCGCCAATTTGAGGTTGGTCTTTCTGAAATTTCATTGCGTGAGAAAATTGGTCTTTTGGCATATTCTCCAATGGGTTTTGGTACGTTATCTGGAAAATACTTAGGAGGTATGAAGCCTGCAACGGGAAGAATTACTTTGTTTCCTAATTATAATAGATATAGTAGCGAGCCAGCGATACAGGCTACGGAGAAGTATCATGAATTGGCTCAGAAGCACGGATTATCTATGGCGCAAATGGCTTTAGCTTTCGTAAATACAAGACCGTTTGTTACTAGTACTATAATTGGAGCAACTTCAATAAAACAATTGCAGGAAAATATAGAAAGTATAGACCTTAAATTAAGTGAAGAGGTACTTGAAGGTATTGAGGCAATACATAATTCTATTCCTAACCCGGCACCATAAATAAGTTTTATGTTCTTTTTAAAGGTGGGCTTTGGCCAGTTGATAGTAATTGTGGCAGTAATCTTAATAATAATGGTTACTGCCCGTATTCTCCGTGATAAGAGGTAGCGCGGTCCCGTAGAGTTTTGATTAAACTGATTACTCAAAAAGAGCGTTGACCATATCTTCTATCTTGGAGACAAGGTGCACTTCTATTTTTGTGTTTTTTAAGGTGATTTTGTTGTTTTTGGAAACATAGATAGCTGTGAAACCAAGTTTTTCGGCTTCGGAGATTCTTTGGTCCACACGTTGTACAGGGCGTATTTCTCCGGCAAGACCAATTTCTGCTGCAAAACACACTCCTTTTTTAATGGGTATATCTTCATTACTGGATAGTATCGAGGCAACTACCGCAAGGTCAATTGCAGGGTCATCAACGGAAATCCCACCGGTAATATTCAAAAAGACATCTTTAGCCCCTAATTTAAAGCCAGCACGTTTCTCAAGGACTGCCAGCAACATATTAAGGCGTTTGGCATTGTAGCCCGTAGTAGAGCGCTGTGGAGTTCCGTACACGGCGGTACTTACCAAAGCTTGGATTTCTATCATTAAAGGGCGCATCCCTTCTACTGTAGAGGCAATTGCCGTGCCGCTCAGTCCTTCGTCATTTTTGGAAATCAAGATTTCGGAAGGATTGTTCACTTGTCTAAGTCCGCCGCCTAACATTTCGTAAATACCTAACTCCGCTGTTGAGCCAAAACGATTTTTTAGGGCTCTAAGGATGCGGTAAACGTAATTTCTATCGCCTTCAAACTGCAAAACGGTGTCTACCATGTGTTCCAAGATCTTTGGTCCGGCAATAGAGCCATCTTTGGTAATATGGCCAATTAATATAACGGGTGTGTTGGTTTCTTTAGCAAACTTTATGAGCTCTGCAGTGCATTCACGTACTTGGGATATGCTCCCTGCAGCCGATTCAATATAATCTGAATGTAACGTTTGAATGGAATCGATAACTACAATGTCAGGTTCTGTAGCCTCTATCTGTTTAAAAATATTTTGAGTCTTGGTTTCCGTAAGGATAAAACAAGTTTCGCTGTTCGGATGAATTCTATCCGCCCGCATTTTAATTTGTTTCTGACTTTCTTCCCCGGAAACATAAAGAGTTTTGTACGGGAGTTTTAATGCAATTTGTAAAAGCAAAGTACTTTTTCCAACCCCAGGTTCGCCTCCTAACAAAACCAATGCCCCAGGTACGAGTCCGCCACCTAAAACACGATTGAACTCTAAATCAAAAGTATTTAATCTAAGTTCCTTATCCGTGCTAATTTCATTGACACGTAACGGTTTTGCTATTTTTGTAACAGACGTAGCGCTTGCCTTCCAGCTGGTTTTTTCTTCCTTCTGAATAACTTCTTCAACTACGGTGTTCCATTCTTTACAGGCGGAACATTGTCCCACCCATTTTGCGTATTGAGTTCCGCAGTTCTGGCAGAAAAAAGCTGTTTTTGTTTTGGCCATACCTTGATTTGAAGATTGGCCTTAAAGGTAAAACTTTGTTTAATAATTAGTGTTGTACACTTTGAGATTTAATACCCAAAATCAGCTTTCAAAGCATCAATTTTTTCTAAAGCCATCTCTTTGGTAAGGAAATCTATTTCATCCATAGCAAAGGCTTTTTCAAAAGTTTTGAACGCCTTCTTAGGTTCGCCAATTTGTTCGTAGTATTCGCCTTCAAAATAGAAACCCATCATGGTTTCCGGAAACTCTTTTTTACAAAGATCGGCAAGGGGTTTTAGGGATTCTACATCTTCCTTTTTTCGGCATGCGGCGTATATGGCCATGATGTCGTTAAGGTCTACTGTTTTTTTGAATCCGAATAAATCTTCTATACTTTGATACTTGGTTTCTAGATATTGAAATGCAGGATCTTCGGAAGTCAATATTTGCGTTTTATACTCTTTTGGACTAATAGGCTTGAACATGCCAAAAATATTATCGAATGCTTTTCCAAGTCCGTAGGTAGCTACTGAAATATGGTCGGCACCGTCATATTGCTGAAAATTATAATGAAGCGACTCTTTGTCAATGGCCTTAATAGCTTTGTCCATCTGAAGAATTCGTGGTGTATTCTTGTTTTTTTCGGACTCCATTATCAATTGATAAAAAATCTGTTTGTCGAATGCGGCCAAACGAGCAGGTACTCTAGTTTCCATTTCTGGGGCCAAATCGGGCGATATATTTATATATGCATTGAAAAGTGAATTTTCTTTAAAGAGCCAATAGTTGGTAAAATTCGCCGTAATATCATAACCCACAATCATTTTAAAAGGAGCGGTGCTGTAGTTGAGGTCTAGGTAGGGTATAATTTCCATTCCCAGGAACTCAAAGAATTTTTTTGCCTTTTCGGAGGGAAGACCTGAATCTGGCTCAAAAGCACAATCGTCAAAACGGATGCTCTTTTTGCTCTGTTCTATGCCTACAACGATACTGGCAGGCATACCGTGAAACTTATGATAAAATTTGGCATTGGCCACAACTTGGTCAAACAAGTATTCGCCATCTAGAACAACGATTAGAGGGTATTTCTTTTCTTCGTCGTAATCTTCCGGAAAATAATATTTTACATCTCGTCGCTCTTGTAATTTGAACGATTCAAAAATCTCTTGGGTGACTTGTGCGTTGAGACTAACGCATAGTAGGCATGCAAAAAAAGTAAGTTTGCGTAACATGGTTCAGTTTTTGGGTACAACGAGACCTTATCGGCCTCTGTTGAATAACGGTAATACCAGAAAAGATATTGCCCCAAAAACAACGATCATTAGAGTTTGTGCGATCCACATAATCCACCCAAAGGCATCACCGGATACGGCGCTTATGCCAAAAATGGTTAACGCGCTGCTAACCGCAATAGGGTAGAGGCCTATGCCACCGTTTGTAGCGGTCATTGCAAAAGACCCGGCAACAAAGGCAACCATAAGTTCACTAAGTGACAAATGGATGGTTTCGGGTACGGTAAATTTAATTACCCACAACATGCCAATATAACAGCCCCAAATGAAAAAAGTATGAAGTACGAACGCCCACTTCTTCTTCATTTTAAAGATGCTGAAAACCCCCTCCATAAGACCTTTTATGAACCCTTTAATCTTAATTGCTAATTTATGCGTTGATTTTTTAATGAACATAAAGAAGAAAACCAGTCCAACAAGCCCTGCGCCTACTAAAAACAGCATACTTTTTAAATTGAACCCTTTATCCTGAAGAAAACCTAAAATGCTATCCGTTTGTAGGATTAAAGTAAGCCCTATCAATGAAAGGAGCATGATCACATCAATAACACGTTCGGTTACAATGGTACCGAATCCTTTTTCAAAAGGTACGTTTTCATAACTCGTTAAGGCCGTGGCCCTAAGAATTTCACCAGTTCTAGGAATGCCCAAGTTTGCAAAATAGGCCATTAGAATAATGAATATATTATTGATTATTTTGGGTTTGTAGCCCAAAGGTTCCAATAAAAAGTTCCAACGTACGGCACGGGAGATATGTCCAAGAATGCCAAGCGCTATTGAAATGCTCACCCAAAATAGGTCGGCCTCCTTAATGTAAAATAATATTTGTGTTCTGTCTTCTGGTGAGGTCTTGTAATAAGAGTACCAAACTAAAAAAACTCCCAAGGCTATTGGGAGTGCTGTTTTTAGAATCTTTTTAAGTTTGTCGTTCAAGTTTACTTCAACAAATTTGTGTCCTCGTTAGGAAATACCAATGCGGGGTTAAACTTTTTAGCTTCTTCAATATCCATTCTGGCATAGGTAATCAAAATAAGGATATCGCCTACAGCTACTTTTCTGGCTGCTGCGCCGTTTAAAGTTAGCTCGCCACTATTTCTTGGTCCCGGTATGGCATAGGTCTCTAGCCTTTCGCCATTATTATTGTTTACGATCTGGACTTTTTCGCCTCTTATAATGTTGGCTGCGTCCATAAGATCTTCGTCAATAGTTATGCTGCCAATATAGTTTAGATCGGCTCCGGTAACTTTTATGCGGTGTATTTTAGATTTTACAACTTCTATTTGCATGGGGCAAAGATAATTAATTATAAGGCAATATTGTCTATAAGTCTAACTCCGTCAGCGTAAACGGCAATAAATGCCCTATATTTTAGTTTTTCGTTTTTTGTTGTTATCGGGTTTAGTGTTTCTGCATCGGTTATTTCAACATATTCTAACTCTAAACCCTCTTCTTCCTCAAATTGTTCTTTAATCCAATTCAATACAGAATTAGCATTTTCCGTGCCAAATTTTTCCTTGGCAGCTAATAATGTGCGGTAAATGAACGAAGCTTTTTGTCGCAATGGTTTCGATAACCTTTCGTTGCGCGAACTCATGGCAAGGCCGTGGGGTTCTCTAACAATGGCGCAGCCTACAATTTCAACAGGTATCTCTTGTTGTTTAACCAGTTTCCTAATGATCTGTAATTGCTGAAAGTCCTTTTCGCCAAAATATGCTCGGTCTGGTTTTACCAATAATAAAAGTGCTTCAACAATAGTTCCTACTCCGTTAAAATGGTCATCCCTAAATGCACCTTCCATAACTGTATCCAAACCTTCAAAATCATATTTTTTAGCTTTGATTTTGCTGCCGTAGACTTCTTTGGCAGAAGGTGAAAAAACAAGAATATCTTCCGAAACATTAGAAAGTAATTCTAAATCAGCGTCTAAAGTATGCGGATATTTGGCAAGATCTTCCTTATTATCGAATTGTGTGGGGTTCACAAAAATACTGACTACTACGGTTTCGTTTTCATCAATAGCCTTTTGTACTAAAGATACGTGACCCGTGTGAAGCGCACCCATGGTGGGTACGAGCCCTAATTTATTTTTTTTAGGTAGGGTTAAAATGTAATCTAAGAGTTCTTTTTTAGTTTTGAATACCAACATAGGTTTGGTTTAAAAGCGAGCAAACTTACTATAATTACGGCTAATCTGTAGAATTTTTGTAATTTTGCAGCCACGTTGCACCAAATACATAAAAAAACATTGCATATATGAATGGTAAAAAGATATTGTTCGTATCGTCGGAGTTAGTACCCTATCTTCCACAGAACGAAGTTTCCCTAATGTCTTATGAAACTCCTAGGATGGTCAACAGCAATGGTGGCCAAATACGGATTTTTATGCCGAGATATGGCAATATAAACGAACGTAGGCACCAACTTCACGAGGTGATACGTTTGTCAGGCATGAACCTAGTGATTAATGATATGGATATGCCATTGATTATCAAGGTTGCATCTATACCTCGCGAGCGGATTCAGGTCTATTTTATAGACAACGACGAGTACTTTAAGCGAAAGGCTACGTTTACCGATGCTGATGGAAATTTATTTCCGGACAACGACCAAAGAGCAATCTTCTTTGCTAAAGGTGTTGTTGAAACGGTTAAAAAATTAAACTGGTCGCCAGACATCATTCATGTTCATGGATGGATGGCTTCTTTACTGCCTTTGTATCTTAAGAAATATTACGCAGACGAACCTTTGTTCGATGCCAGTAAGATAGTTACCTCGGTTTATGGTAAATCTTTTGAGGGCGAACTAGATTCTGAAATGATTAAGAAAGTAGCTTTTGATGGTATTCCTGAAGATAGCATTCAATCTCTTAAGACACCTACCTATAATAATTTGTTAAAGATTGCCGTAGATCATTCAGATGCCGTTATTTTAGCGGCGGAAGAAATTCCAGAAGATTTACAGAGTCATATATCCAACCTTGAAAAACCTGTGTTGCCGTATGTTTCCTTACAAGAGTTTGAGGAAGCCTATGCCAATTTTTATAACACTGAAGTTTTAAAATAGCCCGAATGATTTTTTTGAACAGATTAAAACTCCCTGCTCTAGCAGTAATAGTATTGGTCACCATCTTTGCATCTTGTGAAGAAGACTTAACAACCATAGGCTCAGGTGTAGTAGGAGGTGAGCCGTTCAAGAACAATAAGGCTGTTTATGATGTCTTTGCCTATAATAAGAAGATCAAGGCGGTGTCAGCGAATCAGCTGGCAATTTATCAGTTAGGTATTTATAATGATCCGCTTTATGGGAAAACGGAGGCGAGCATAACCACTCAGGTTTTGCTGCCAAGTGCGAGCCCAACTTTTGGAACTTACAGCCAAGAGCAAGAGGAGACTGATAACGCAAGTGTGCCTGCCCAGATACCCGAAAATGAAACTATAGATTCAGTTTATCTTTACATTCCTTTTCTTACGAACCCAACAGGTGATGCGGATTTAGATGGTCTTATAGATGAGTTGGATAGCGACCCATTAGACCCTAATAGTGATACTGATGGTGGTGGTCTTACGGATAACCAAGAAAAAACCAAAGGTTCAAATCCATTAGATTCAACAGATGACGTTGATGATGCTAATTTTGTAAAGGATCAGTTTTCCAAAACGTTTGATCTAGATAGTATTTATGTTGGAGGAAAGTTATACAATGAATCTGATAACCCCACTTTTAACCTAAAAGTACAGAGGTCTACTTTTTTTCTAAGGGATTTAGACCCTAATGCTAACTTCCAAGAGACACAAGAGTATTATTCTAATCAAGAGTTTGCTCCTAATTTTGTTGACGAAGTTTTGTATGACAGTGCAGAAGGGGACCCGTTGGTGATTAGCTCAAGTCAAATAGCGGTACGTAAGCGTGATGATGAATCAACAGAAGATGTAGACGAGTCAAGTCAGTTCAGTTATTTGTCGCCAGGAATTCGTGTGGCTATGGACAAGGACTTTTTTCAAACGAATATTCTAGATAAGGAAGGTTCTACGGAATTGTCAAGTCAAGCAAATTTTAAAAATTTCTTAAGAGGACTTCATTTTTCACTTAGCGCAGGAAGCCAAGACTTAATGTTCCTGTTTAATCTTAAGGCGGCTAATATTACTATTTCCTATAGTTATGATAGTGCGGATGCAGCAGGTGTTGTTACTCCTCAAAATAAAAGTAAAGATGTAGTACTTAGTTTTGTTAGGGATTCTTTTAGTTCTACAACGGGTCAGCTTACAAGTACGGATGGTAATGCTGTTAATACTTTCGTGAATGATGCTTATCCTGCTGAAATAACGGATAATTTAGATACAGGTGAAAATGCATCTAAAATTTATTTAAAGGGAGGAGCAGGTTCTTATGCGGAAATCAAGTTGTTTGATGCTGCTAGTAGTAGAGAGGCTATTAATGAGATTAAATCTAAGAATTGGATTATCAACGAGGCTAATCTAGTGTTTTATGTTACAGATGATAATTTAGGAGCAGAGCCCGAACAACTTTATTTGTACAACACTGACACCAACACAAGATTAATATTATCTGCTAGTGATGCTGCCGGTCAATCTGCAGAATATGATGGACTTTTGGTTACTTCAAGTACAGGGAAAGGTCTTAAGTATACAGTTAATATTACCACTTATATAAATAGTCTTGTATTGGACAATGCGGAAAATGTAACTTTAGGACTTACAACGACCCCTAATTTGTTTTTGACAACAATGAGTAATGCCATGTTGGAAAATGGAGAGGAAAAGTTAATTCCAACAGCTAATACATTGTCGCCATTAGGTACGTCTCTTTATGGCAGTGCGGTAAGTGGAGCTAACTCCGATAAAAAATTACAGTTAGAAATTTTCTACACCGAGACCAACTAATATTTTACAGAATAACTACTCAAGTTATATTTTTAGGGATTTAGATGTATTGTTAGTGAGATTAACCTTACTATACCAATTAACGATATTTTTCGTTTTATAGGTGTGTTTTAAGGTGGTTTGTCTAGCTTCTAGTACATTTGCGACAAATTATTGATTTTCCCCAACTTAAATTAACGTATACAATATGTGTGGAATAGTAGGTTATATAGGCCATAGAGATGCCTATCCAATTATCGTCAAAGGTTTGCAACGTCTTGAGTATAGAGGGTACGACAGTGCTGGTGTTGCTGTTTATGACGGAGAAAAAATTAACTTGGCAAAGACCAAGGGTAAAGTTGAAGATTTAAAGAAAAAGGCTGAAAGCACTATTTCTGTAGAAGGAAAGTTGGGTATTGGACATACGCGATGGGCTACCCATGGGGTGCCAAACGATGTAAATTCTCATCCTCACTATTCTAATTCAGGTGATTTAGTTATTATCCATAACGGAATTATTGAAAACTATGAATCTATAAAGAAAGAACTTTCGAAAAGAGGGTATACTTTCAAGTCGGACACAGACACCGAGGTTTTAATCAACCTTATTGAGGAAGTTCAAAAAACCGAGGGAGTAAAGCTTGGTAAGGCTGTTCAGATTGCTTTGAATGAGGTAGTTGGGGCATATGCGATTGCTGTTTTCGATATTAAGAAGCCAGATGAAATAGTTGTTGCCAAATTAGGCAGTCCTTTGGCAATTGGTGTTGGCGATAATGAATTTTTTATTGCTTCCGATGCTTCACCTTTTATTGAGTTCACAAACAATGCTATATACCTTCAAGATGAGGAAATGGCTATTATTCGATTAGGGAAGGAAATCAAACTTCGTAAAATAAAAGATGATGCAATAGCATACCCAAATATTCTCGAATTGAAAATGAATATCGAGGAGATAGAAAAGGGTGGTTATGATCACTTTATGCTCAAGGAAATCTATGAGCAACCAAGGGCGATTTTAGATACTTACAGGGGTAGATTACGTGCTGCTCAGGGTCTTATTAAGATGGCCGGTATAGATGAGAACTTAGAAAAGTTCATGAACGCGAACCGCATTATTATTGTGGCGTGTGGTACTTCTTGGCATGCAGGTTTGGTGGCCGAGTATATATTTGAAGATTTGGCAAGAATACCTGTAGAGGTAGAATATGCTTCTGAGTTCAGGTATAGAAATCCAGTTATTACAGATAAAGATGTACTTATTGCTATTTCTCAATCTGGAGAAACTGCAGATACTTTGGCAGCTATAAAGTTAGCGAAAGAAAAAGGAGCTTATGTATTTGGGGTGTGTAATGTGGTAGGTTCTTCAATTGCAAGGGAATCTGATTCAGGAGCTTATACGCATGCTGGTCCAGAAATTGGAGTTGCTTCTACCAAGGCCTTTACTACTCAAATTACAGTTCTTACGTTAATCGCATTAAAATTAGCCAAGGAAAAAGGTGTTTTCTCTCAATCAAGATTCCATGAATTTTTAACGGAGTTGGAAACTATTCCTGCTAAGGTTGAGAAGGTTTTAGAGAGTAATGCGCTTATAGAAATTATAGCTGATGTTTATAAGGATTCTACTAATTGTTTATATCTGGGTAGAGGTTATAACTTTCCTGTGGCTTTAGAGGGAGCGCTTAAGCTTAAAGAAATAAGCTACATTCATGCAGAAGGGTATCCTGCTGCTGAAATGAAACATGGTCCTATTGCTTTGATAGATGAGCATATGCCAGTTTTTGTTATCGCTACTAAGAAAGGACACTATGAGAAAGTGGTAAGTAATATTCAAGAAATAAAATCCAGAAAAGGTAAGATTATAGCTATTGTAACAGAAGGTGATACTCAGGTTAGAGAGCTTGCTGATCATGTAGTAGAGGTGCCTGAGACTCTTGAAAGTCTTACACCGTTATTGACTACCATTCCATTACAGTTATTGTCATATCATATAGCGGTAATGCGAGGTTGTAATGTGGATCAGCCTAGAAATTTGGCAAAATCCGTTACAGTGGAATAGACCACAATTCAAAATTATAATATTTTTAACAAGCCTTGACGTACGTCAAGGCTTGTTTGTTTTTAGGGAATCTGTAATTTGAAGGGGTATTTTTTAGTAAAAATATACTATGCATGCATAATTTTTTTCATTTTATGATTATTGGTCGAAAAAAAAATGTAACTTCGAGTTACTAACATTTTTAACTTAAACTTAACATGAGAGCAATACTATTTTTAGCCTTGCTGTTGGCGTCTAGCTTTGGATTTTCGCAAACAACGGTAAACGGGAAAGTGGTAGATCAGAACAGTCAGCCCGTACCAGGGGCCAATATCGTTATCGAAGGAAAAGCGATAGGCACCACAACGGATTTTGACGGTAATTTCAATTTACAAACTTCTGAAGTACCCCCTTTTCAGTTAAGAATTACCAGTATCGGATATTCCGATGCTACAGAGGAAGTCACCTCGAACAATCAAACCTTGACCATTGTAATTGATGAGTCTCAAACATTTTTAGATGAAGTGGTTATTTCTGCCTCTAGAACGCCTGAGCGTATTTTTGAATCACCGGTTACAGTAGAGAGAATAGGTGTTTCAGAAATAAAAAACGGAACAGCGGCAGATTTTTATGGTGGTCTTGAAAATTTAAAGGGAGTTGATGTTAATACCAATAGTTTGACCTTTAAATCTGTAAATACAAGAGGTTTTGCATCTTTCGCTAATACGCGATTTATGCAACTTGTAGATGGTATGGATAACTCTACGCCAGCATTAAACTTTCCAATTGGTAACTTGGTAGGTTTAATTGAACCAGATGTTTTAAGTGTGGAATTATTGCCGGGAGCATCATCTGCACTTTACGGTGCAAACGCTTTTAACGGTATTTTGTTTATGCGAAGTAAAAATCCGTTTGATTATGAGGGTATAAGTGTATCCATTAAACGAGGGATAACTTCACAAGAAGCTTCTGGAGACAATTCATATACGGATTTTGGTATCAGGGCTGCATATAAATTCAGTGATAAATTTGCGGGTAAAGTTAATTTCGGATACCTAAAAGGAACTGATTGGGCGGCAAATAACCAAGATGATAGAAATACACCTGATGGAACAAGAGCTAATTTGAACTACGATGGGATTAATGTTTATGGAGATGAGGTTT
>NZ_RCNR01000037.1 GCF_009725985.1 Zobellia amurskyensis | reverse complement strand
AACGCTCTTATTTTTAGTAGCCAAACAGCCGATACGTGCGCCGCACATGCTATATCTTTTACTTACGGAGTCTACAATAATGGCATGTTCTTCTAACCCTTCTTCCTGTAAAATGGAATAATGTTCTGCACCATCATAGGTGAACTCTCTGTAAACTTCGTCCGCAATTAGAAAAAGGTCGTGCTTTTTAACTATTGCAGCTAGTTTTTTAATTTCCTCTCTTGTATATAAATATCCGGTAGGATTCCCAGGGTTACATATAAGAATGGCTTTGGTTCTAGGGGTAATTAACTTTTCAAATTCCTCAATCGGAGGAAGGGCAAAATTAGAATCGATATGAGATATCACCGGAACTACTTTTACTCCGGTAGCTGTGGCAAAACCGTTATAGTTGGCATAAAAAGGCTCAGGAATAATAATTTCGTCATCAGTATCAGCAATACTGCCCATGGTAAAAGCCAAAGCTTCGGAACCACCAGTTGTTACTATAATATCTTGTGCCGCTACGTGAATATCGTTTTTGGCATAGTAAGCGGCCAATTTTTCTCGGTATTCTTCAGACCCTTCGGTACGGCTATAGGCAATAACGTCTAACGTGTTGTTCTTTACCGCGTCTAGAGCTACCTGAGGTGTCTTTATATCTGGTTGGCCAATGTTAAGGTGAATTACTTTAACTCCTTTTTTCTTTGCTTCTTCTGCATAAGGAACTAGTTTTCTAATTGGCGATTCGGGCATGGATAGCCCTTTTTGTGATACTACTGGCATATATGTGCAATTTTGCTACAAAAATGAGGAAACCAAATGACAAAACCATGCGTGATAGGGAAATCGTTGATTGGTCTTTTGTTAAAAAACAGGAGGTGTATCTGAAAAAATCGTAAATTATAGAAGGAAATATGAAAAAAGTTGAACACACTACGTCTACATATCATATTCTTTCTCATGTTGCTTTCTTCTTCGGTAATAGCGCAAGGCTTCAATTTGCCTAAAGGACAAAAGTCTGAAAAGGTAAAATTTCAACTGATAAACAACCTTATTGTAGTACCCATTGAAGTTAACGGTACCGAACTGTCCTTTTTATTGGATTCTGGTGTAAGTACCCCCATACTCTTCAATATTTCGGAGGCTGATTCGGTACAAATAAACCATGTTTCTGAAATAACAATAAAGGGTTTTGGTGATGATGTTCCCATAAAAGCGCTGGTTTCAGAAGAAAATAAATTTCGATTAAAAAATATAACGAACGAGAATCAGAAACTCTTTGTGGTAATGGATAAGAGTATAAATTTTTCAACCTCTTTGGGGATTCCGGTTCATGGAATTATAGGTTACGACCTTTTTAGGGATTTTGTTGTAGACGTTAACTATATTAAAAAGCATATCCGGTTCAGCAATCCGGATACTTATGTGTACCGAGAAAAGAAAAATACTGAAGTCTTGCCATTGGCCATCAGGGCTAAAAAGGCCTATTTGAATTCTGGACTTTATTTAAAAGATGGTGATGAGCTTCCGGTAAGGTTGCTGTTGGATACGGGTAGTAGCGATGCGCTGTGGCTTTTTGAAAACGACTCTATAAACGTGCCGGATAAACACTATGATGATTTTCTGGGTAAAGGGCTTAATGGAAATATTTATGGGAAACGAACCAAGGTAGATGGACTAAAAATAGGTCGTTTTATGTTAAACGATGCCAAGGCGGCTTTTCCGGATAAAAATTCCTTTAGAGAGCTCACAAATTTGGTGAACCGCAATGGTAGCTTGGGCGGTTCAGTTTTAAAAAGGTTTCATGTGGTCTTTGATTATAGGCGTAATCGTATAATTCTACGTAAAAACTCAAATTTTGATAAACCATTTAAATACAATCTGTCCGGTCTGGATTTACAGCACAACGGCATACGCTATATTTCGGAGCGTATTTCTGATGGGCGAGGAGTGGTGTACTCCGATAAAAGAGAATTTGGGAATGTACAATTACTTTTTGAAAACCAGACCAGACTTAGTGTTGCTCCAGAAATTATTGTGAGTGCTATAAGAGCAGGTAGTCCGGCACATGAAGCCGGTTTAAAGGAAGGGGATGTTATCTTGGCGGTAAACGGAAAAAGAATTCACCGTTACAAGCTCCAGGATATTTTAGAGATGATTAATGAAAAGGATGGAAAACGCATCAAATTGCTCATTGAACGCTACAATTCCGATTTGCTTTTTACCTTTGTGCTTAAAAATATGCTCAAATAAAAAACCCCAATCTTTCGATCGGGGTCTTGTTATGAGTTATGAGATAATGTTATTTGCCGTCAGCGGCTTTAACCTCACCTTTAATTTTAAGAACCTTAGTAGGTGTATCTGCATTAGAGATAACGGTAATGGCCTTTCTAATAGGACCTACACGGTTGGTGTCATATTTTACGGAAATCTCACCTGTTTTACCCGGTAAAATTGGGTCTTCGGGCTTTTTAGGAATGGTACACCCACAGCTAGAGCTTACTTTGCTTATAATCAAAGGCGCTTGGCCGGTATTCGTAAATTCAAAAACACGAACTCCATCGGCTCCTTTTTGAATTTCACCGTAATCTACGGTTTCAGATTTGAATTCGATTTTGGCAGCCTTGTCCTGTGCGGTAAGGGTTAATCCCATTAGGCCAACAAATAATACGAGTACTATTTTTTTCATTTTGTTAAATTTAGGGAATCTCAAAAATAAATCTTTTCAGATGAACCTCCAAAATTCTTTTGTTATCTGTTAACGTTACTTATTTTTGTTTCGTATTTGAAACTAGGCAAAATTGCCATAATTTAATAACAACGCAACTTCTTATTTCGGTCTTTTATTGTTAGGACCGACATTTCTTAGACAAAAACCGTTCCAAAAATATGGATATCCCTTCTAAATATGACTCTTTAAAAGCTGAAAACCACTGGTATGATTACTGGATGGAGCACGATTATTTTTCATCAACCCCAGATGAGAGAGAGCCTTACACTATTGTAATACCGCCACCAAATGTTACAGGAGTACTGCATATGGGGCATATGCTTAACAATACAATACAAGATGTGTTGATTAGGAGAGCGCGTTTAATGGGTAAGAATGCATGCTGGGTACCAGGAATGGATCACGCTTCTATTGCCACAGAGGCTAAAGTTGTGGCAAAATTGAAATCCGAAGGTATAGATAAAGCCGATTTAAGTCGTGAGGAGTTTCTAAAACACGCGTGGGACTGGACAGATGAATATGGTGGAGTGATTCTAGGACAACTTAAAAAACTGGGTGCTTCGTGTGATTGGAAACGTACGAAATTTACCATGGATGATGATATGTATCAGTCCGTGATTAAAGTATTTGTTGATTTGTTCAATAAAGGTTTGATCTACAGGGGGCACCGTATGGTAAATTGGGATCCGGAAGCGCAAACAACACTATCTGATGAAGAGGTGATTTATGAAGAAAAACAAGGGCTCCTATATTATTTGTCATACCCTATTGAAGGTTCGGATGAGCGCGTAACCATAGCTACAACAAGACCTGAGACTATTTTGGGTGATACCGCTATTTGCATTAACCCTAATGACGAGCGTTACCGACATTTACAGGGAAAAAAAGTTATTGTGCCTATTTCCGGTAGAGTAATACCTATTATAGAAGATGAGTATGTTGATATTGAATTTGGTACCGGTTGTCTAAAAATAACACCGGCACATGATATTAACGATAAGGCATTAGGAGAAAAACATAATCTTGAAACTATAGATATTTTTAATGCCAATGCTACGCTAAACTCCTTTGGATTGCACTACGAAGGAAAAGACCGTTTTGTTGTTCGTAAAGAGATTACCAAGGAGCTTGAGGAAAAGGGCTTTTTGGTGAAAAAGGAGAACTATGTTAATAAAGTAGGTACTTCTGAGCGAACCAAAGCCGTTATTGAACCACGTCTTAGTGATCAGTGGTTCTTAAAAATGGAAGACTTGGTTAAGCCTGCCATCAAATCGGTGCTTGAAACGGAAGAAGTAAAATTCTTTCCTAAAAAGTTTGAGAATACCTATCGCCATTGGATGGAGAACATTCGTGATTGGAACATTTCACGTCAATTATGGTGGGGACAACAAATTCCTGCATTTTACTTTGGTGACGGACAAGAAGATTTTGTAGTTGCAGAGACTATTGGTGATGCTTTAAAACTGGCACAAGAAAAGTCAGGTAATGCCAATTTGACAGAAGCTGATCTAAGACAGGATGAAGATGCATTGGATACTTGGTTTTCTTCTTGGCTGTGGCCAATAAGTGTGTTTAATGGTATTTTAGAGCCGGATAACGATGAGGTCAACTATTATTACCCTACCAATGATTTGGTAACCGGTCCGGATATTATATTCTTCTGGGTAGCTAGAATGATTATTTCGGGGTATGAGTACCGCGATGAGCGTCCTTTTCAAAATGTATATTTTACGGGGCTAGTACGTGATAAACAACGTAGAAAAATGTCCAAGTCGTTGGGGAACTCACCTGATGCACTTAAGTTGATAGAAGATTATGGAGCAGATGGTGTCCGTGTTGGGCTTTTATTAAGTTCTGCCGCGGGTAACGATTTAATGTTTGATGAAGATTTATGTCAACAGGGTAAGAATTTCGCTAATAAAATATGGAACGGTTTCCGTTTGTTGAAAGGGTGGGAAATTGCAGATCTGCCACAGCCTGAAGCTTCAAAACTGGGTATTGAGTGGTATAAGGCCAAATTCAATAAAACCTTAGTTGAGATTGAGGATCATTTTAGTAAGTATCGTATTTCCGATGCTTTAATGGCTATTTACAAGTTGGTCTGGGACGATTATAGTTCTTGGTTATTGGAAATAATTAAGCCAGACTATCAAAAGCCAATAGATAGAACAACTTACGAAGCAGTAATTACTTTATTTGAACAAAACTTAAAACTGTTACATCCGTTTATGCCGTTCTTAACGGAAGAGGTTTGGCAGCATATTACAGAGCGTACACCAGAGAACGCTTTAGTAGTGGCGCAATGGCCAAAAATCCAAAAGGTTGATGAAGCCCTTATTGAGAGTTTTGATGTGGCTGCAGAAGTGGTGTCCGGTGTTAGGAACATTAGAAAGGAAAAGAATATTCCAATGAAGGAGAGTTTGGAACTTATGGTTCTAAATGAAGGAAACTTTGCTAAAACCTGGGATGTGGTTATAGAAAAACTGACCAATGTAGCTGAGGTGTCTTATGTGGATGCTACGGTAGATGGAGCTTTGTCCTTCCGTGTAAAAAGTAATGAGTATTTTGTGCCTATGAGCGGTGCAATTGATGTTGAGGCCGAAATCAAGAAAATTGAGGAAGAGCTGAAATACACCAAAGGATTCTTGAAATCTGTTCAAAAGAAACTTTCAAATGAACGTTTTGTGAGCAACGCACCAGAAAAAGTTATAACGATAGAGCGTCAGAAACAGGCAGATGCAGAGGCTAAAATTGAGACGTTAGAGAAAAGTTTGGCCAGTTTGGGGTAAACATTTATAAAACTAAGAACAGTCGGTTATTCTATTTTTAGGGTATCCGGCTGTTTTGTTTTGGATTGTTTAAGGCTATCATTACCATAAAAGGAAAGTAACTTGTATTTGTCGGCAAAACGTCCGCTAATATCTTCTTGCGTAGGGGTACGAATTAATACGGTATTCCATTTTCCTTCAACTCCAATATAAAGCTCGTTGAATATTTTGTTTTTGTCTAGTTGAAAAATGCAATCCTCTACAATGTCAAGGATATCTTTTCTAAATTCGGCCTTTACCTTTTTTATATCTTTAATTTTTAAAAGAACTAAGAGTTTGTCTTCATTTTGTCTGGTAAAGTAAGAAATGTTCTCAGTTTCTAGACCGCTTACAATATTATAGTCCACGCAAGTTTTTAAGGAAATAGATATTGAATCCTTTCCCCTTTGTAATAATTGCGTCATCTTTTTGAAATCTGCATCCAGCAATTCTTTTCTAGGGTCCACTTTTATCACATTGGATGAATCACCGGAACGTGTATATACCCCGTAAAGTGATATAGAAAATACAATTAAAAAGAACACGGTTAAAATTAAGCACCCACAGCCCTGCCAAATAGGTCTTTTTGCAGGATTGATATTGTTTTCTACTTCAAGGCTCTTTAGCATTTGAGGCGTAAACTCGGCAAACGAAAAACTCTTTTTGCAATGGTTACATTCTGCAATATGCTTTTTGAATAAGGGAAAGAGGGGTATCCAGAACAAATGAAAGTATGTGCCATAGGTATTAACCGTAAAAGAATCCTGAGACTGGCAATAAGAACAAGTCGTTCTTTTTAATCGTCGCTCTTTTATTTTGCTGGAACGTGTTCCAAAAAAGAAAATCATACACCTAGAGTTAAGAGTACGGGTTAATCTTGTAATAACTTATTGTTATCAAGTAACGTCAAAGTTATCATATAGATTGTGGTAGTTTCCCCTGTATTCAGGGGTTTTTGGCCTTAGGTACTTGATTGGTGCGTAAATTATTAATGAATATCGATTCACTTTAATTGCTATATTAGTAATGTGAGAGTTAAAGATGATACTAAAGTCAATACTATTTTTGAGGCAACTACTAAGCTGACTTCAGAATTAGGGTTGAGCAGACTTACCATGTCATCCATTGCAAAAAAGGCTAAAATGGCCTGTGGAACGTTATATATTTATTTTGATAGTAAAGAACAACTCTTGAACGAGCTTTACAAGCACTTGCTCATAAGCGGGACACTTTCTCTACTTCCATCAATACAACATTTGCCTTTAAAAAAACAGTTTTTTGTTATTTGGTCAAATGTCTTAAAGTTCCGTGTTTCCAATAGTTGTGAAGTTATTTTTATGCATCAGTTTAGGTATTCATCATTTGTTTCCGAAGAAACGAGTAATCTGGATAAGCAATTTTTAAATTTTATAAAAGATTTGTTGGATCAAGGAAAAGAGGAGTTAATAATTAAGAACATGGATAATTGTCTGTTGGTACCGTTATTATATGGTTACGCCAATACACTGGCCAGACAAATGGCAATAGATAAAGTAGTCTTAACAGATGCAATAATTGAGCAATCTTTTCATGTCTGTTGGGATGCTATTAAATCATAAAATTTTAACGTTTATAAATGAATCAGTATTCATTTATAAACGTATATTGTAATGTCTTATCAGTGTAATGACATCAAAAATTAGATTATAATAGCTCCATAGTCTTACTTGGAAACTTATTTTTTGAAACTGTCTAATCTGCTTAAGTCATTGGAGGCCCCGTTTGTCATGATTTTAATTGTTCCCCCACAATATGGCATAGGGGTCCTTCTTTTTTAGAGGTCTCGTAAATTTTGTATTGTAACTATCCAAAATTCATTTTTCATGTTTATATTTAGGTAAAACCAACATCACATGAAAAAATTTGTATTTCTAACAGCTCTTTTGTCTATCTCTTATGTGACTTCACAAGAACCTAAGACTCATGTTTTATCTACTGAAGTCCAAATTAAAACTGCTGTTTTACCTGCGCCAGAGGCAGATAAGGAAGCAGCCATGGTCTACGGGTATGATAGCTCTGGGGGCTTGGTAATCTTGAGAGAAGGAACTAATAATTTGGTGTGTATTGGAGATGACCCTGCTAAAGAAGGAATTAGTGTTGCGTGCTATTCCAAGGCTTTGGAGCCCTTTATGAAAAGAGGGAGAGAGTTGACCGCAGAAGGTAAGAATACCAAAGAAAAGCGAGAGATTCAAGGGGCAGAGGTTGCTGCAGGTAAATGGCAGATGCCTATAGTTCCTAGCATGTTATATATTTATTATGGTAGCGATGAGGCCTATAATAAGAAAACAGGGGAATTGGCAGATGGGCAGTACCGGTATGTTATTTATACTCCTTTTGCTACGACACAATCTACAGGTTTACCGTCTAAACCTCACGAAAAGGGTATGCCTTGGCTCATGGACCCAGGTACTTTTCGTGCACATATCATGGTAGGTCCTTTTAATTAAACCATATTCAGTGAATATATTGCTAAACTAGATGTGTTAGCTATTGTTTAATCCATTTTAACTTAAAACTCCAATAAGTGGAAACTTATGCTCAGGCACTTTTGTATGCTATTCCTTTTTTTGTAGTGCTTTTGGTTATTGAGATAGGTTATGGATATTTTGTAAAGGACCAGAAGCATAAAGTAATGGATTCGGTTTCGAGCATAAGCTCAGGTTTTACAAATATTATTAAAGACACCTTGGGGCTAGGATTTATACTGGTAACCTATCCTTTTTTACTGGAACATTTGGCGGTTTTTAAAATGGAAAGCACGTGGATTTTATGGTTAGCGGCTTTTATAGTCATTGATTTTGCAGGGTACTGGAATCACCGCCTAAATCATAAAGTGAATCTTTTCTGGAATCAACATGTTATACATCACAGTAGTGAAGAATTTAATCTGGCTTGCGCTTTAAGACAGCCTATTTCTAATTTGGTAGGCTATTTTCCTTTGTTAATACTACCTGCAGCTGTTTTGGGAATTCCCAATGAAGTAATAGCTATATTGGCCCCTATTCATCTTTTTGCACAATTTTGGTACCATACCCAGCACATAGGTAAGATGGGTTGGGCAGAATATATTATTGTTACTCCATCCCAGCACAGAGTGCACCACGCTATAAATCCTGAGTATATAGATAAAAATTTAGGACAGATTCTTTGTGTTTGGGACCGTTGGTTTGGAACGTTTCAAGAAGAGTTAGATGATGTTCCTCCTCAATTTGGAGTACTAAAACCAGCTTCCACATGGAATCCAATAGCTATCAACTTTCAGCATTTCTGGCGGTTACTACAAGATGCTTGGCGTACTAAAAATTATTATGACAAGGTTCGTATTTGGTTTATGCCAACAGGTTGGAGACCTAATGATGTTAAAGAAAAATATCCAATAGCAATAATTGAAGATGTGTACGGTTTTAGACGATATGAAACACCGGCATCTGATGCTTTACGAGTATATGCAGTTTTTCAACTGATAACTACTACATTGTTTTTGTGGTTTATGTTCTATAATTTTTCAAATATTGGAGTAAGTGGCCTTCTGATATTCGGGTTTATTGTGTTTACGGGCATTTATGGGTACACTACTTTGATGGACCGAAAACTATATGCGGTTTACTTGGAGTTGGTCAGGGGAGTTTTGGGATTGGTGTTGATTTTCTTTACAGGTGATTGGTTTGGACTAAATAGTTATATTTCCTTTGGAAGTTGGCTTGTGGTTTTTTACTTTTTGATTACTATGTTCTCGGGAATATATTTCACGTATTTTGAATCTTCAATCTCTAAAAGAAATACAATAGCTTAGTTATTATTCGTTGAATTATGTTCAAATGAGCTCAATTGAAGCGTTACCACAAGTTTATAAATAAGAAATATTATGAGACCTTATATTTTAGCAGAAACGAATTGGGAAGCCCTAAAAGATGAAAATTTTGATTTAGCCATATTGCCTTGGGGTGCAACGGAGGCTCATAATTATCATTTGCCGTATGCAACGGATAACATTCAGGCTGATTATATGACAGCCGAATCGGCAAAGGTGGCTTGGGAAGCAGGAGGGAAGCCTATTGTGTTGCCTACGCTTCCATTTGGGGTTAATACAGGGCAATCTGATGTGTATCTCGATATTAATTTAAACCCGAGTACCCAGCTTGCTATTTTAACCGATATAGTAGAGGTTCTCAATAGACAGGGTATATATAAATTATTGATTTTTAATGGTCACGGAGGTAACAATTTTAAACCTTTAGTTAGGGAGCTGGGATACAAGTTTCCTAAAATGTTTATTAGTTTCTGCTTCTTTCCGGGAGTGCTTGACAAGGACTTGTATTTTGAAGAAAAAGGAGATCATGCAGATGAGATGGAAACTAGTTTGATGCTTCATTTAAGACCGGACTTGGTGCTGCCAAGAATAAAATGGGGAGATGGAGCGTCCAAAAAATATAAAATTAAATCTTTTTCAGAAGGTTGGGCTTGGGCAGAGAGAGAATGGTCAAAGATAAGTGAAGATACCGGCGTAGGTAATCCGCATAAATCCACTAAAGAAAAAGGGGAACGGTTTTTTAATGATGTAACCCAAAAAATGGGCAATTTTATCTATGAGCTATGTATAGCCGATACGGAAGATTTATACGAGTAAGATAGTTCTGAAAATAAGTATAAAGGAGGCTAGTGCTTTTTTCTAACTTCGTTTTTAACGAGTTTAATGTATGCTTTCATAGCATCGTTTCGCTTAATACTTTTAGCCTGTATAAGAGCGTTTGCTTTAAAAGCATTGATTAAAGGTGTGCTACTACCTGGATTGCTATAGTTTCTATTAGCTATTTTGTAATAGGCATAGAGCTTAAGCAATAGGTCTGCAGGTAAGGGTTCGGTAAAGTTGTTCATAAACTCTACCGCCTTGTCGAAATCAATATGTAATTTCTCCTTCTTCATTCTTTTTTAGAACAGCGGCAACACAAGTTTCTGCACCGATTACTTTTTGGTTTAGCTTAACGGTAATGACACAATCTAGAGGCAAGAATAAATCTACTCTAGATCCAAATTTTATAAAACCGGCATCTTCGCCTTGTTGAACGTTATCGCCCTCTTCTGCATAATTAACTATACGCCTTGCTAAGGCACCAGCAATCTGTCTGTAAAGGATGTCTCCAAACTTAGGTGTGCGTATAACTACGGTTGTGCGTTCGTTCTCCGTACTGGATTTAGGATGCCAAGCAACCAAATATTTCCCAGGATGATATTTTGAATATTTTACACTTCCACTAGCCGGATAACGTGTAACATGAACGTTAGTAGGAGACATGAAAATAGAAACCTGCATACGTTTATCCTTAAAAAACTCTGTTTCTTCAACCTCTTCAATAACAACGACTTTACCATCTACGGGCGCTAAAATTTCATCAAAGTTTTTTGCCGCTCTACGTGTTGGGTTTCTAAAGAACTGTAAAATTAGGATAAGGAATACAACAGCGATTAGTTGAATTACCATTCGCAGCCAAGGAATGTCAATAGCATATTGTGAGCCAAGAATAATTACAGCGACAATAAAAAAGGTAATCAGAATGATTTTTTGACCCTCTCTATGAAACATGGGCGAAAATTTTTAAGGTTAAGTACGCAAAAGGTGCTGCAAATATTAAACTATCTAGGCGATCTAACATACCGCCATGGCCAGGTAAAATAGCACCACTATCTTTTACGCCTGCCGTTCTTTTAAATTTTGATTCGATTAAATCGCCTAAATTACCCGTAATGACAATTACTACTGCGAGTAATACCCATTGGAGGGGAGTTAAAATGGGTTCGTACTTGGCCATAAAATAGGCACATGCAACGGCAAAAACCAATCCGCCAAGCGCGCCTTCAATAGTTTTCTTAGGTGATACCGCAGAAAACAACTTTGTGCGCCCAAAACTACGGCCAACTATATAAGCAAACGAATCATTTACCCAAATTAAGATAAAAATACCTATAATTAAAAACTTGGCAAAGTCATTATTGGTATACGGAATCATTGTTAGGAAAATACAACCCCCGCCCACATAAAATAAGCCAATAAGGAATTTTTGAATCGTATTGAACAGTTTTGTCCTTTTTGAGAAAAGATAAAAAAGCAACATGGAGTTTACAATAAGAGTGCAACCCAATAAAACGTAAACTAGGGACATGTCGTTTACGAAATAAATAAACAACCACCACAGCGCCAAATAAGCGGCATAAATATGCAGACCTTTTAAATGAACAAGTTTCTTGTATTCGTTTAGACAGGCAAGCCCGAATATCATAAACAAAAAATCAAAAGCATCTGAACTTAAAAAAACAACAGACAGCAATAAAAAGATGTAAACAGCTCCTGTGACCGACCGTCTTAAAACTTCCCTCATGCTATTATAAGTCCTCCAAAAGTAAAAGATACAGGTTTTTAGAACTGCTTCCGTAGGTTAGAAAATCATCTGAATTTCCTTCGTTGGCCTGAAAGTGTTTTAGTGTAGTAATGTTTGCTGGAATGTTATGGCCGTATTTCTTTTTAATTGTTTTTAAACCTTCTCCAATAGATTCTACCAGTTGGCTAGTTGTGGCAAATACGATTACGTTATAAGGTAACTCGTTTAATTTTTTGTCCATTAACTGGTTGGAGCACACCAATATAGAGCCGTTCTGGGCAATTAAATGTTCGCAAGTGGTAAAGAAAACTTCACTCTCTCTACTAATATTTGTAAAGCTGATGTTTTCCTTGGCAAATTTCTTTTTAAGCTCCGGGTTCATGACATAGAAGGGGTGTTCCTGCCAGCTATTCTCATTAACGATATTTTTTACCGCTTGAGAAATTTCTGAAAAGGAATCGCAGTAAAGAAATTTACCACCATTTTGTTTAAAATGTATGGTAAATTTCTCATCTACAGGAATGTTCAGATCGGGCATATGCGCACCTCTGGTTTCCGCTGTTTCTTTGGAAACCTTCTTTTGCTTGCCGCCACCGAATAATTTGTCAAATAGCCCCATTTGCTCTTATAAAACTCAATACGCGTTCTCTACTAGTAAAAGAAAACGTTAAATATTCTTATTTATTTTCTTCTCCTTCTTCTGCCAACGTATCCTCTGCGGATATGTCGTCATTGGAGATTTTTTCTTGACCTTTTTTATCAAACTCTTCTCCGAAAGCTCTTTTGCCAAAAATCTTCTCTAAATCTTCTTTAAAGATAACTTCTTTTTCTAGCAATCTTTCTGCAAGAATCGTAAGCTTGTCTTTATTGTCAGTTAATACCTGAATAGCTCTTTGGTACTGTTCTTCAATGATTTTAGATATCTCTTTGTCAATTTTTCTAGCCGTATCTTCACTATAAGGTTTAGAGAATCCGTATGAATCCTGCCCTGAAGAATCATAATAAGTAATATTACCTATTTCATCGTTAAGGCCATAAATAGTTACCATTGCTCTAGCTTGTTTGGTTACTTTCTCCAAATCGCTTAAAGCTCCAGTAGATATTTTATTGAAGATAACTTTTTCAGCTGCTCTACCACCCATTGTGGCACACATTTCATCTAACATTTGTTCTGGACGAACAATAAGGCGTTCTTCCGGTAAATACCATGCGGCACCTAATGATTGACCTCTAGGAACGATTGTTACCTTTACTAGTGGCGCAGCGTGCTCAAGCATCCAACTTGTTGTAGCATGACCAGCTTCGTGGTAAGCGATAGTTTCCTTTTCACCAGGAGTTATGATTTTATTCTTTTTCTCCAATCCACCAACAATTCTATCAACTGCATCTAAGAAGTCTTGTTTAGAAACGGCTTTTTTCTCTTTTCTAGCGGCAATCAATGCAGCTTCATTACATACATTGGCAATATCTGCACCAGAGAAACCGGGTGTTTGTCTTGCTAAGAATTCTAAATCCAAAGCTTCAGAAGTCTTAATAGGTCTTAGGTGAACTTCAAAAATTTCTTTACGCTCTCTAATATCCGGTAAGTCTACATATATCTGTCTGTCAAAACGACCTGCGCGCATTAGTGCTTTATCCAACACATCTGCACGGTTGGTAGCAGCTAATACAATAACGTTGGTGTTCGTTCCAAAACCATCCATTTCAGTTAATAACTGGTTCAGGGTGTTTTCACGTTCGTCATTGGAACCTGTAAAATTGTTCTTACCACGGGCACGACCAATAGCATCTATCTCATCAATAAATATAATAGCAGGTGATTTGTCTTTAGCTTGTTTAAAAAGGTCACGTACTCTAGAAGCACCTACTCCAACAAACATTTCTACGAAATCTGAACCTGATAAAGAGAAGAAAGGCACTTTGGCTTCTCCTGCAACAGCTTTTGCCAAAAGGGTCTTACCTGTTCCCGGAGGGCCTACAAGAAGGGCTCCCTTAGGAATTTTTCCACCTAAAGAAGTGTACTTATCAGGGTTTCTCAAGAATTCCACAATTTCTTCAACTTCTTCTTTGGCACCTTCAAGACCTGCAACATCTTTAAATGATGTTCTAGTGTCTGTCTTTTCATCAAAAAGTTTTGCTTTTGATTTACCAATGTTAAAGATTTGGCCACCTGCGCCGCCGCCGCCGCCGCCGGACATTCTTCGCATTAAATAAATCCAAATACCAATTATTAATACAAAAGGTAGTATACCCAAAAGAAGGTCCATTAGATAATTATTGTCCGTATCGTAATCAACAATAGTATCTAGATTGTTTTCTTTTTTGATGTTCTTGATTTCGTTTTCAAAGTTCTGTAAATCCCCGTAATCCAATACGTACTGGGGAACAACGCCCGTTGAAGGAAGAAGTGGTTTTTCCGCTACATCGTTATGAACATCCTTGGCCATGGCTTCGTCGGTAAGGAAGACTTTGGCCTGACGTGTATTGGTGATGATCATGATTTCTTTCACATCACCATTTCTGAGGTACTCTTGTAACTCTGAAGTGGTTGTTTTCTTGGTGCTGGCCAAGTTGCCGCTACCTATGAATTGAAAACCTATTAAAAGAATCGCGATTAACCCATAAATCCACCATGAGCTGAACTTTGGTTTCTTTGTATTCGTATTGTTATCTTTAGCCATTATTATTTTTTACTGATTCAAACTGCTACTGCTTTCTATCTTGGTTACTTTGGCATCTCCCCAAAGGCCTTCAATATCATAATACTCTCGAATTTGTTTTTGGAAAACATGTACCACAACGTTAACGTAGTCCATTAATACCCACTCGGCATTGTCTTCGCCCTCTACGTGCCAAGGTTTGTCCTGTATGGATTTACTAACGATTTTACGAATCGATCCTACTATTGCGTTTACATGTGTATTTGAAGTACCATTACTAATTATAAAGTAGTCGCAAACGGTGTTTTCTATATCTCTGAGGTCAAGTAAATAAATGTCCTGACCCTTAACTTCTTCTATCCCCTGTAATATCAATGCAATTAGTTCATCTGCACTGGCTTTGCTTTTTTGCATTCAAAAATTTTAGTTTCTACAAAGTTATTATTTTTTTGTTCTTTTAGACCTAGTTTTTTATAATAGATACAATATATTAAAAATGAGCCTAACATGAATATAATCAAACTTGATGCCACGGACTCTACAAACGCACATTTAAAGCGTTTGTTGTCTGAGGATACATGGGCTGATTTTACAGTAGTTACCGCAAAAGAACAACATAGTGGTAAAGGACAAATGGGGGCTAAGTGGAAGTCTGATTCCGGTAAAAACCTTACGTTTAGTGTGTTAAGGCAAGGGTTGGCTCTAAGTGTTAATGATTATTTTGTTTTGAACATTTGTGTGTCATTAGCCGTGTATAATACATTAAGGGCGCACCAAGTGCCGGATTTAAGTGTAAAATGGCCCAACGACATTCTGTCAGGTAATTCAAAAATTTGCGGTATTCTTATTGAAAATATACTTTCGGGAAATTTGATAAATACTGCGATCATAGGAATTGGGCTAAATGTAAACCAAACCTTTTTTGGCGAGCTTGAAAATGCATCCTCTTTAAAACTGATATTAGGAAGGAATTTTGATCTAAATGAGTTACTTCATGAAATTGTTAGAAATCTGGAGGTGATTTTTTTAGAGTCCAATACGGATAACAGGGAAAACCTCTGGAAAAATTACGAGCAGGTTCTTTTTAGAAGGGACAAGCCCTCAACTTTTGAGAATAAGGAAAATGAATTGTTCATGGGTTTTATTCGCGGAGTTTCGCCCACAGGCAGACTGCAAATAACTCTAGAGGATAATGTGCTAAAGGAATTTGATATTAAAGAGGTAAAACTGCTTTATTGATTAAATCTTCGTTAAGTTCTCAGATAAAGTACCCATAAAATTTGTTATGGGGTGCTTGATCATCATGGCCATCATGGCATTGAATTGACCTTCAAAACTTAGAGAGACTTTGCTTTCCGAATCACTTACAGCTGTAATATCTGCAGTAAGTGTAAAAGGCAATTTATCGCTTGCGGCCCCCAAGACTATTTGGCTGTTTGGTGTTTGAGTTTGCCGCTGCAGTACAATTTGGGGCATACCTTTTAATGCGAAAAGAAAACGATCTTCATTAATAACTTCAAATTTATCGATGTTATCTGGCATCAATTTTTCAAAATTTTTCAGGTCGGTCAAGAATTCAAAGACTTCTTTGTCTCCTTTTGCAATATCTTTTTGAGGTGTTTCTATGTGCATATCAATTTTATTGTTGCCATTTAGATGGATTTTTTCTCCACTCTAACAAGGTATTTAACTGGTCTTCTTTAATAAAATGGGTGTCTGATGCTTGCTCGATTAGGTGGTCATAATCACTAAGTGTATTTAAAGAAACATTTTTTTCTTCAAAATTACTCTGAGCAACGTCAAAACCATAGGTAAAAATGGCCAACATGCCTTTTACATTGGCGCCGGATTCAGTTAAGGCATCTACTGCGTTCAAGCTACTTTTACCAGTACTTATCAAATCCTCTATTACCACAACTGTTTGATTGGCTTCTAGTTGCCCTTCAATTTGGTTTTTTCTTCCGTGAGATTTGGGTTCTGGTCTAACGTAAATGAACGGAAGCCCTAGGAAATCGGCAACCAAAGCACCTATTCCAATAGCGCCTGTGGCTACTCCGGCAATTATATCTGGCTTGCCGTAAAGTGCTTCTACCTGCTTTGCCATTTCTTCTCTAACGAAGTTTCTGATGACAGGGTAGGACAGTATTATTCTATTGTCACAATAGATTGGAGATTTCCATCCGGAAGCCCATGAGAAAGGATTTTCCGGTTTCAACTTAATTGCATTAATTTGCAATAGAAGTTCGGCCGTTTTTTTGGCGGTATTTTTGTCTAAAACCATGACGCAAATGTATAAAGTTTTTGTGAACGAATTGCCTTTGATCTTAACAAATAAGCTCTCAGAAACTGGAGGTGGTGAATATTTTTTGCTAAATGAAGATTCTATTCAGGAGGCAATAAAGGCATTGAGAAAGAAAAAATTGACCGAAGCCTATATCTATCACCCCAATCACGAAGATATTCTTAAGAAGTTTACCCATAGGATTCCCCTAGTGGTAGCGGCGGGTGGAGTGGTTACAAATGATTTGGGAGAGGTGCTGTTTATCTATAGAAACGATAAATGGGATTTGCCAAAGGGCAAACTGGATAAAGGTGAGTCTATAGAAGCTTGTGCCATAAGAGAGGTTATGGAGGAAACGGGAGTTAAAGATTTACGGATAGAAAATTTCCTTAGAACTACGTACCATATATTTAATAATAGTGGTGTTTTTACGCTAAAGGAAGTGCATTGGTATGCTATGAGAACCAGTTACATTGGTAAACTTAAGCCAGAAAAGAAGGAAGGAATAATGAAAGTGAAGTGGAAAGGCCCTAAAAAAATACAGGAAGCACTACAAAATTCTTATAATAACATAAAAATATTATTTGGGGCGTAAGCTTTATTTTTTCATAATTCTGTACACCGGATATTGCATGTGAGCTGCTTCATAATAATCAGAGTTTTTAAAAATCCAGTCTAATTGCGCATGCCAATTGGCGCTAAATGTTGAATCATTTGCTTTTTTTGATAAAAAACTGTCCTTTAATACTTGATTTTCATTGAGCATTTTTGCTGCTTCATCCTCAAAGACGTACGGCGAAAAACCTTCTTTCTGCTGTAAAACCGAATCGAAAAAATTCCAGTTAAAGAAAGAATCTTTTGTTTCGGGCTCCAATGTCTCCAAAATATACCGGAAACCTTCTTGGTCAGTGGGAATAAGAATATCTCCTTGTTGAAACTTTATTTTGTCAGTAGAACTTAATACTTCTGTTTCGTAGTGCGGGTAATGGCCTTCGTAAGGATAGTCAGAGGTCTTGTAACTGTCTATTCTATAGGATTGGACCGTAAGTATTGTATCTTTCTGTATGGTGTTGTAATGTATCTTGTTGAGTTCTAAAAGTGATAAAACCTTACGCCATCCCTTTTTTAGGATATAGGTTTCTGGAATTTCTACGGAATCAACAGGCTTGTAAAAATTTTGATACGCTACTTTTTTAGTGAAAGGTAGGTTTCTGTCATATTTAAGTCTCGTAAGTCCCGTTACTTCACTTGTTAGAGTGTCGCCTTCATAGCCCTTAAAATCTAAAGTTGTTGTTTTGGTGGTATCTATCTGCCATTTGGTAGGGTAGTGGGTCCAGTTTTTATGTCTGTGTTTTGCTTCCGCTCTTAATTGTTTTATTTGTTTAAAGTCTGTCTCCGCAAAGTCAATCATTTTGGTCATGAGGGTATACGTGCCTTCTACTCGTTGTTTGTAGGGTTTGAGCATATGGGTTTCTACCATCATCCCAAAAGTATTCCATAAGGTAGTGTAACCTGTAGAGTACCTAGGATAATCCATGAATTGGGAAAACCCCTTTTCAGGAACTTGATTGAAGACGTTCACGTACGGAGTAATATCCCATTCGGCATCCTTTAAAGATTTTTCAAGGGATGGCATCATCTTATTATTAATATAATTCCCTAATTCACCGCCTAGTTTATTGTGCTGGGTAAAGAGGTGGGTTAAGGTATATTGGTAATCAGCACCATTACTTACATGATTATCAATAAAAATATCTGGATTGACCAAATGGAAGATTTCAAAAAAAGTTCGTGCGTTCTTTGTGTCCGCTTTTATAAAATCTCTATTAAGGTCGTAATTTAAAGTGTTTCCACGAAAACCGTAGGATTTAGGTCCGTTTTGGTTTGCTCTTGTAGTACTGTTTCTATTTAAAGCACCTCCAATATTATAAATAGGAATAGTAACTAAGACTGTGTTTTTTGGGGCGGGAAGTTTCCCTATGGCAAAATCCCTATACAATAACATAGTGGCATCGATTCCGTCACTTTCTCCAGGGTGTATGCCGTTGTTGATAAATAGAAGTGTCTTGGTATTGCTTATTTTCTGAAAATTAAAATCTCCGTCCGGATTGTAGGTGATAATATGAAGCGGGTAACCGCTATCAGTCTCGCCAATGGTTTGCATATTTATTTCGGGGAACTCTTTGGCTAACCGAATATAGAAATCTATGGTTTGCAAATATGTAGCGGTTTCGGTTCCGTTACTGATTTCAAAATGGGTTTTGTAGTCTGCTGTTTTGTCCTCTTGTTCTGTTTCACATGAAAAACAAATCAAAGCTAATGCCATAAGGGCAATAGGTAAAAAGGAATGGGTGGTAGATTTCCGTCGCATATATCAAAAATAAGCAAAAACGGGAAAGCTTATACTATGCAATTTTGGTAATCTCGGCAACGTGTTCCTTACGGATGGGTTTGTTGTTAAAGGTGATAGTGTGGCATGTTTTCTTCTTGAAGTCTTCCCAATTTTGTAAGTCGAAGGAGTCTATGGAAGAGGTGATGATGTTTACCCTTACTTTTTCATGTAGAGGAAGGGTTATGAATTCATCTAAGAACTGCCAACCGTCCATTATTGGCATGTTTATATCTAAAAAAATTACCTGAGGCGCTTTTTTATTTTCTTCAATTCTACTTTTAATTCCGTCAATTGCCAACCTGCCATTACGGTATACTGTAATATCATCACAATCAACCACAAGGCTCAGCATCTTTTGAATGCCGAACACCGTTATAGGGTCATCATCGATAATACAAATACTCTCAATTTTGTTCATTAAAATATATTTTGAAGGTAGTACCCACGCCTACCTTACTGGCAACTGTAACCTTGCCGTTCATTGCCTCTATTTGGTTTTTTGTTATGTAGAGACCAATACCTCTGGAGTCACTATGGTCATGAAAAGTTTTGTACATGCCAAATAACTTGTCTCCGTACTTTTTAAGGTCAATACCCAGACCATTATCTTCAATAGATAAGGTTATGTATCCATTTTCGTTTGTCGTACTCAAAGTAATCAATGGCGGTCTGTCCGGGTGTTTGTATTTAACGGCATTGGTAATGAAGTTCATTAAAATACTGTCAATATATGCGGGTATAACCTTGATCGATGTATGTTCTGATATGGCATTAACAATTTTAGCATTGTTATTGACCAAGAATGCTTTTAGATTCCGCTTTACAGAAACAATGCGCTGGTTTAATCTAATAGGTTTTTTCTCAAGATTAATGTTTGTGTTTATGGCTACTACCTCATTAAGATTTTCTAAAGTCTCAAGTAAATTATCAGAAGCTTGCGTAAGCATTTTTATAATATTGGACTTTTCTTCCTCGTTCTTTTCATTGGCAAGGAAATCCAATAACATTGAGAAATTAGCGGTATGAGAGCGCAGATTGTGGGAAACAATATGTGCAAAGTTCACTAATTTTTTGTTCTGTTGTGATGTAACGTTAATTAAATCACGAAGCTCTTGTTCTTTTTGTTTAAGGTCGGATATATCCATGCTAATGCCTACCAGACCTTGTGCCTTGCCATTGTTTCCTTTTAAAGGTATTTTGGAGGTGAGAAAAGTAGAGATTCTGCCATCTTTGGTTTCGTTTATGGTTTCCCTACCTAAAATAGGGGTAAGGGTTTCCATCACCTGTAAATCTTCAGCTCTGGAAATTAGTGCTATATCTTTATTAAAAAGTTCAAAGTCGCTTTTACCCAATAACTCATCGGGGTTATCTACGCCCATATAGTCACACTCTGATCTATTCACCAAGATTTTTCTAGATTCAGTATCTTTAATAAATACGTTTAATGGTAAATTATCTACAAGCGTACGCAGTAAAAGTTCGTTTTCTTTGGTCTTCGTTTCCGATTGAACTTGTTTTTCAATGTTTTGTAAAGTTCCTTTAATACCTACGATTTTACCGTCCATAAAAGTGGGCATGCCCGCTACTTGAACCCAAATTTCTTTTCCCTTGGCAGTTCTAAATTGTAATTTTTCGTTCCAACTAGTACCTTTTGTCATGGTTTCGTGAACCAGCATGGATACTGTATTTCTACTGTAGCCATCTTTATACGCAGATAAAGCGGAGTCAAAAGAAAATTCATAATCTTCTGACACGTCATGTATTTGGCGAATTACATCACAGCATATAAGTTTGTTGTTTATAATGTCATAGTCCCAAACACCTATTTTGCTAATTTCACACATGGCATCTAGAAGAGACTGAAGTGTGTTCACTTGTTCTTCTTTCAGCTTTTTATCTGTAATATCTTCAAAATGTATGATAAGACCAATAGTTTCATTGGCTTCGTTTTGCCATGCTGTACATGACCATTTGTACCATTTGGAATCAGTGGCACTGTTTAAATTATAGCTTACATTAACATTATGGGACTTGTCCGACAGGCAATTGTAAAGTTTATTCTCCCAGTTGTCACTAAGGGTAGTAAAAAGTTCATTGATCGGTTTGCCAAACGTATGTTGGGAATCAAAGCTAAAATCACTTAAAAATTTGTCGGACGCATAGATGACCTCGAACTTTTTATTCGTGAAAACAGTAGCTGTTGGTAGCTGTTTTACAAGGGGGTTATTTGCTATGGTTTTGGTTCCGTTCAAAATTCTGTCGTAATTTCTGACTAAAATAGCTGCATTTAAGTTTATATCTAAAGCTTTGTTGTGAATAGTATCAAATTCGTTGTGTTGTTCGATAAAGGGGATGTATGACGAAATAGATAACCGTAATTGTTGTATTTACTTACAAATTACAAATTAATTTTAACAATAGCCTCATTTAATTGTCATATTCAGATATTATAGCGGTAAAATTTATAATGTGCGGACAGTATCAGGCACAAGACTTGTGTAGTCTCCTCCGTTTCGGATTACATCTCGTACAATTGAAGAGCTGATGTAAGATTTTCCTGATGATGTAAGCAAAAATACGGTCTCTATTTCGGATAACTTTCTATTAGTGTGTGCTATAGCTTTTTCAAATTCAAAATCCCCAGGGTTTCTCAGTCCTCTTAAAATAAAGTCGGCACCCACTTTCTTACAAAAATCCACAGTGAGACCTTCATAGGTAAGAACTTTAATTTTGGGTTCATCTTTAAACGCTTCCACTATAAACTTCATACGTTCCTCTAACGAGAACATGTATTTTTTGTCGGCATTTACACCAATGGCTATTATAATTTCATCAAAAAGAGTGATGCCTCTCTGGATAATATCGGAATGCCCCAAAGTAAGGGGGTCAAAAGAACCTGGAAATATAGCACGTCTCATAAATTAATTAGAATTGTAGCGGTTGGGTTGCCTGTTCTTATAAAGTTACCCTTTTTTATTTAAAGCTTCATCT
This sequence comes from Zobellia amurskyensis, assembly GCF_009725985.1. GTDB lineage: Bacteria > Bacteroidota > Bacteroidia > Flavobacteriales > Flavobacteriaceae > Zobellia > Zobellia amurskyensis. The sequence goes on along the minus strand of NZ_RCNR01000037.1, from coordinate 23,801 downwards.
ACCGCGCTGGTAAACAATTCTTCAAGAGATATTCCGGCTTTTGCTGCTTGCTGCGGTAAAATACTTTCGGTAGTGAGTCCAGGGGTGGTGTTCATCTCTAACATGTATGGCTCATCACCTATAAAAATGAACTCGCTTCTAGAGTAGCCTTTCATTTTTAGTACCTCATACGCGCGTTTAGCAAGTTCTTCCACTTTTTCTTGTTGTACTTTGGAAATCCGAGCGGGAGTAATTTCTTGTGATTTGCCCTCGTACTTGGCCTCGTAGTCAAAGAAGTCATTTTCTGATACGATTTCGGTAATAGGTAACACTTTAGTCTCACCTTTATAGGTTATGACACCTACCGAAACCTCTGTGCCGTTCAAAAAGGCTTCTATAATAATTTCATCATCCTCTTTGTAGGCTTTGTCTATGGCACTTTTTAAATTTTCTCGCTCATGAACTTTAGATATGCCAAAGCTGCTCCCAGCTTTATTTGCCTTTACAAAACAGGGTAGGCCAACTTTGTCAATAATGGCCTCTTCATCTATTTCATCTCCTAAATTTAAATAATAAGAAGCCGCGGCAGTTATTCCATAAGGTTTTAATACACTTAATAGGTCACGCTTATTGAAAGTGAGTGCAGATTGGTAGTAATCACAAGAGGTTTGCGGAATACCTAATAATTCAAAATAAGCCTGCATAAGGCCATCTTCTCCCGGCGTACCGTGAATAGCATTAAAAACACAATCAAAACTTAGTGTTTCTTCCTTCAAACTTACTGTGAAATCGTTTCTGTTTATGGGGTGTTCTATGTCATTCTCATCAACATAGACCCATTTGTCCTTAAAAATATGGATGCGATAGGTATTGAACTTTTCTTTATTGATGTAGGTATGTACCACATTTCCACTCTTTAGCGAAATTTTATATTCGCTACTATAACCACCCATAATAATGGCAATATTTTTCTTCATACGACCGTTTAAATTTTACTCGATAAAACGAAACCGAAATTAAACAAAAAAAGCAACACGAGTTCACTATATTTGTTGCGTTAAAAGGAACCCGATGCGTAATTTTTTCAATTTTTTAAAAAGTAAGGTATTTTTTATTCAAATAGGTCTGGCCATATTGGTTTTGATACTCTTTGTTTTTTTTATGTTACGTTGGTTAAGTTCAACCACAAATCATGGTGAATTTGTTGAAGTGCCTGACTTTGCTAAAATGTCCGTGCCGGAAATGCGCAAATCTGTTGAGGAAGCTAAATTGAGATATGAGGTTTTGGATTCTGCCAATTTTAATCCGGATTACCCTAGATTTTCTATCATTGAACAAAATCCTCCTGCGGGTAATAAAGTGAAGGAAAATCGTAAAATTTATTTTACGGTAAATCCTTCTGGTTATAAGAAAGTTTCTGTTCCTAATATAATACAGGTTACCCAACGTAATGCGGAATCTATGTTACGTGCTGTTGGTCTAGATGTGCAACGTGTTACTTATATAGACCAGTTGGGCAAAGACATGGTATACTATATTAAGTATAAAGGCAAGCAGATTAAGCCGGGAGATAAGTTACCTAAGACTTCTAAAATTGAATTGGTTTGTGGCAATGGTTCAATAACCGAGCAAGCAAAGGTTCAAGCAGATTCAGAATAATACATGCAAACACCGGAAAATCAAGAATTAAACGATGATGAGCTTTTTGAGCATCACCGTGTTATAGCTTCAAAAGGGCAGGAGCCGTTAAGGGTAGATAAATTCTTAATGAACTTTATTGAATATGCTACCAGAAATAAGATTCAACAATCCGCTAAAAATGGACATATTTGGGTTAATGGCACCATAGTAAAACAAAATTACAAGGTAAAGCCAAATGATGAGGTTAAGGTGTTGTTTGAGCATCCGCCCCACGAATTTCTTTTGGTTGCCGAAGATATTCCCATAGATGTTGTTTATGAAGATGATGTTCTTCTTGTGGTTAACAAACCCGCAGGTATGGTCGTTCATCCCGGTCATGGAAATTATTCTGGAACACTTATAAATGCACTTTTACACCATACAAAGGATTTGCCAACAAATAGTAATGAGCGCCCTGGTCTTGTACATCGCATAGATAAGGATACTTCTGGGCTTTTGGTAGTCGCTAAAACGGAGGCTGCCATGACGCATTTGGCAAAGCAATTTTTTGATAAAACTTCCGAAAGGGAATATGTTGCTTTGGTATGGGGTAATGTACAGGACGATGAAGGAACAATTGAGGGTAACATTGCAAGAAATCCTAAAAACCGTCTGCAGATGCACGTTTTTCCTGAGGGAGACGAGGGTAAGGAAGCAGTGACGCACTACTCTGTTATAGAGAGACTGGGGTATGTTACTTTGGTTTCTTGTAAATTAGAAACCGGTCGTACCCATCAAATTAGGGTCCACATGAAATATATTGGTCATACACTGTTTAACGATGAGCGATATGGAGGGGATAAAATTCTAAAGGGAACCACATTTACAAAATACAAACAGTTTGTGGATAACGCCTTTAAGATATTGCCTCGTCAGGCATTACATGCCAAGACTCTAGGTTTTGTGCATCCTGTAACAGGTAAAACTATGCGTTTTGATTCTGAAATTCCGCAAGATATGGTGGAGTGTATAGAAAAATGGAGGCACTACTCTCAGCACAGTAGCTAAGCTATAGATAACGTTGATATGCATATCAATAACTCTTTTCTAGAGCCATAGGTTATATTGATTATCATCTGTATTTTTGTCTTAAGTTTTTGAAAATAGACACGAGTATGAAGATTGTTATCTCACCGGCAAAATCATTGGATTTTGATAAGGAGTATCCTAGATTTAAAGAAACACAGCCTCAATTTTTGGAGGAAGCGTTAAAGCTGAATAAAGTCTTGGTAAAGAAAAATCCAAAGGCCTTATCTGAGCTTATGGGTATTTCAGATAATTTAGCGCAATTGAATTATGAAAGGAACCAGAATTTTGAGGTGCCTTTTACTTTAAAAAACTCAAGGCCGGCTATTTATGCTTTTAATGGTGATGTCTATCAAGGATTGGATGCTTATACCATGCCTTCCCATAAAATGGAAAAACTACAGGAAAGGTTGCGAATACTTTCTGGTCTCTATGGTATTTTGCGTCCGTTAGATTTAATGCAACCGTATCGTTTGGAAATGGGAACTCAGTTAAAGGTAGGAAGAAAAAAGAACCTATATGAGTTCTGGAAAAAGACCCTTACCACTAAGTTGAATTCAGAATTAGAGAAAGGGGAACTTTTTATTAACCTTGCGAGCAATGAATATTTTAGTGCCATAGATAAAAAAGCGCTGAATGTACCCGTGATAACCCCAGTCTTTAAGGATTGGAAGAACGACAAGCTTAAAATCATCAGTTTCTATGCCAAAAAAGCCCGTGGTTCTATGGTGCGTTACATTATAGATAAAGATGTGAACACATTAGATGAGCTTAAGGGGTTCGATTATGATGAGTATGAATATAGTGAGGCTCATACCGTAAAAGAAAACGAACCCGTTTTTATTAGATAATTATTTCTTTTTCTTAATATCAATTTTCTCTTCCACGGTAGGGCGCCTCTTTATTTTTCTAGGCCGCCTTGCCCCAAAAGAGCGATTTGCTATTTTACCTCTTCTTGATTTTTTATCTCCTCTTCCCATAGTATAATTCTTTCTCTTAACATACTGCTTTATGTTCGGAATATCAAATGAAGTGTTATAAAACCACTTTATTTATCCTCATAAACGTCACAAAATTCCTATAATTAATAAGAATATCATATTGTTATCCTAAGTCAAAAAAGTTAAGTTTGTTTGAACTGGTTTTTTTAGTACGAATTTAAACAATACGGATAATGAAAATAGAAAAGGTTTTAGTAGCGAATAGAGGAGAAATTGCTATACGAATTTTTAGGGCCTGTGTTGAAATTGGAGTTCGTACGGTGGGAATCTATACATATGAAGACCGGTATTCATTACATCGTTATAAAGCTGATGAATCTTACCAAATAGGTGAAGATAACGAACCGCTCAAACCTTACTTAGATATTGATGCCATTATTAAAGTGGCCAAAGAAAATAATGTTGATGCCATACACCCTGGTTATGGCTTCTTGTCCGAAAATGCCCAGTTTGCTCAAAAATGTGAGGATAACGGTATTGTGTTTGTTGGGCCTAAAGTATCGGTTTTAAAGGCTTTGGGCGATAAGATTACTGCTAAAGAAGTTGCGGTAGCAAATAATATTCCGATTATTCAAAGTAGCGATAAGGATTTAAATAATGTAAAAACAGCCATTGCTGAAGCTAAGAGAATCGGTTATCCATTGATGTTGAAAGCGGCATCCGGAGGTGGTGGTCGTGGCATGCGGGTTATTAGGACCCAAGAAGAATTAGAAAAAGGTTTTCCAGAAGCTAAAAGAGAATCTTTGAACGCCTTTGGCGATGACACTGTTTTCTTAGAAAAGTTTGTAGAGAACCCTAAGCATATAGAAATCCAGATTGTGGCGGATACGCACGGCAATATGGTACACCTCTATGAACGCGATTGTTCCGTACAAAGAAGGTATCAAAAAGTAATAGAATTTGCGCCATCTATAGGGCTTCCGCAAGAAACAAAAGATAGTCTTTATAAATATGCAATAGATATTTGTAAGGCGGTTAACTATAACAATATTGGTACCGTAGAGTTTTTGGTGGATGATGATGGTAGTATTTACTTTATTGAGGTAAACCCACGTATACAAGTAGAGCACACGGTTACCGAAATGATAACCAATATAGATTTGGTTAAGGCACAGCTATTTATCGCTGGCGGATATAAACTGTCCGATACCCAAATTAAAATACCTAATCAAGAATCGGTTCAGGTAACTGGTATTGCTTTGCAGTGTAGAATTACAACGGAAGACCCTTCTAATGACTTCAAGCCAGATTATGGTGTAGTTACAACGTATAGAAGTGCTTCTGGTTTCGGTATTCGTTTAGATGCGGGAAGTATATATCAAGGGGTGGTTATATCTCCTTTTTTCGATTCAATGTTGGTAAAGGTTTCTGCACGTAGCCGCACGTTAGATGGTTGTTGTAGAAAAATGAGACGGGCATTGGCCGAGTTCCGTATTCGTGGAGTAAACACCAACATGGCTTTTCTGGATAATATTTTAAAGCATGATACATTCCGAGAAGGGAAAGTAACAGTGAATTTCATAAAAAATGAACCCAAACTTTTTGAGTTTGTTGAACCAAGAAATAGAGCTAATAAGCTTATAACATTTTTAGGGGAAACCATTGTAAACGGTAATCCTGATGTTAAAAATTACGACCCTAATAGGAAATTCACAAAACCCAAAGTACCGTCTTTTACTAAAACAGATAGTTTTCCTAAGGGCACAAAAGATTTATTGACGGAAATGGGGCCTGAGAAATTCTCCCAATGGTTAAAAGCGGAGAAGAAAGTACACTTCACGGATACTACCATGCGTGACGCCCACCAGAGTTTGTTGGCCACACGTATGAGGACCGTAGATATGATGAAAGTGGCTGAAGGCTATGCTAAAAACCATCCAGAGATATTTTCGATGGAAGTTTGGGGCGGAGCTACTTTTGATGTCTGTTTAAGATTTCTGCATGAAAACCCATGGGAACGTTTAGCCCTTCTGCGAAAAGCAATGCCAAACATGCTGCTGCAAATGCTTATTAGAGGGTCTAATGGAGTGGGGTACACTGCTTATCCTGATAACCTAATTGAAAAGTTTGTTGAAGAATCCTGGAATACCGGGGTAGATGTTTTTAGAATTTTTGATTCTTTAAATTGGATGAAATCCCTTGCGCCATGTATTGAACATGTCAGAAAACGAACGGGAGGTTTAGCAGAGGGTTCTATTTGTTATACGGGAGATATTTTAGACCCTTCCAAAACAAAGTATGATCTTAAGTATTATATCCAACTGGCAAAAGATATAGAAAATGCCGGAGCTCACATACTTGGTGTAAAGGATATGGCAGGATTATTAAAGCCAAATGCTGCTTTTGAGTTGATTTCAGCGCTGAAATCAGAAATAAATATTCCTATTCATTTGCATACGCATGATACGTCTTCAGTGCAAACGGCTACCTATTTAAAGGCTGTTGAAGCAGGAGTAGATGTTGTGGATGTCGCTTTGGGCGGTCTTTCAGGACTTACTTCTCAGCCTAATTTCAATTCTGTTGTAGAAATGCTTCGCTTTAATGAGCGAGAAAATAAAATGAATACGGATAAGTTGGCCGAATATTCTGATTATTGGGAATCCGTCCGAAATTACTATTACACTTTTGAATCGGGGTTGAAATCTGGAACAGGAGGTGTGTATCAGCATGAAATACCAGGAGGACAATATTCCAATTTAAAAGGTCAGGCTATTGCTTTGGGACTCGAAACTAAGTTTACCGAGGTTACGAAAATGTATGCTGAGGTTAATAAAATGTTTGGGGATATCGTAAAAGTGACACCTAGTTCTAAAGTAGTTGGTGATATGGCCCAGTATATGGTAAGTAATAACCTTACTGTGGCCGATGTAATGGAAAAAGGGCAGGATATTTCCTTTCCGGAATCTGTAAAAAGCTTTTTCAGGGGAGACCTTGGGCAACCCGTTGGCGGTTTTCCTAAGAAACTACAAAAGATTGTTCTAAAAGACGAGAAACCTTATACAAATAGGCCTAACGCTCATTTAGAACCAATCGATTTTGATAAGGAGTTCAAAGCATTCAAAAGAAAGTTTAACAAAGGCATGGGCAGAGAACTTGAAATGACCGATTTACTTTCGTATCAACTATATCCAAAGGTGTTTACGGATGCATACAACAACCATGTAAAATATGGCAACGTGGTTAATATACCTACCAAAAACTTCTTTTATGGTATGGATGTTGGCGAAGAAATTATGGTAGAGCTAGAAGGAGGTAAGAACGTTCTTATTTCCTTAATGCTGAAAGGCGAGCCGGATGAAGCAGGTAACGTTAGTATTTTCTTTAAAATTAATGGACAGCTCAGAAACGTCCTGATTAAAGATACATCTGTAAAAGTCGAAAAACAGGAAAATGTAAAAGCAGAGTCAGGAGATCCAAAACAAATAGGAGCACCATTGCAAGGGTTACTTTCTAATGTGCTTGTAAAAACGGGACAGGAAGTAAAACGGAATCAACCGCTATTTGTAATCGAAGCAATGAAAATGGAGACTACGGTTACGGCTACGGAAGAAGGTGTAGTTGCCAAAATTCAATTGAAAGGCGGGTCTTTGGTAAATTCTGACGATTTGGTGCTAACCCTTAAATAGGTGTACTTTTACGCTTATGTTTTTGCACACACATCCTTACGAGCCGTTCATTTTTGAACAAGCAGAAAAGCTGATTGTTGGGACGCTTCCGCCACCCAGGTTTACAACTGGCGAGTTAAAGGTAGACGATGTAGATTTTTGCTATGGCAGTAGAAACGGAATGCTCTGGCCTATACTTGATCGTATTTTTGAGCTGGGCTTGGTATATGAAAACACCCATTTTGCAATTGAGCAACGTAAGAATTTCTTGCTATCGAACAAAATTGCGGTATGCGATATTGTTGAAGGTGCTGAACGGGATAAAGTAGATGCTTCGGACTTGGGTATGCAAAATGTACGTCTAAGAGATGTATTGCAATATTTAGAGCTTTATCCAAATATAAAAACCGTTCTCTTCATGGGCGGCAACAGTAAAAATGGACCTGAATACTTCTTTAGAAAGCTTTTAAAACCTTTGGGGTTAAAGCTGAAAACTATTTCGGACCAAGTACCGCGAGTGTATGAACTGCAGTTGCCCAAATCAGAACGTATCATCCGAACCGTTTCTTTAACGGCACCATCCGGAGCAGCAAATAGGGCAGTGGGTAGTTTAGATTCTTATAAAACGATGAAAGCTGCAGATGCCAATTTTAATACGCTAGATTTCCGTGTTATGCAGTATCGCCACTTTTTTACTTCATAACTTTTCCGCAGAAATACCCTAAACTAAAAAGAGTCTCATCGGTTACGACAAGACTCTTTTACGAGAACACTATATGAAAATGAAAAAATTTAAATCCGTATTAATTACATGGTAAATGTAGTGTGTAGTCCCGGTTCTAGGTAATTATTGTTGTCAAGCCTGTTGTTTTTGTGGTGTAGCAAGATATTTTTGTTATATGATGTGTTCAAGTGCTAATAGTCATGGATTATTGCGATATTTACAGGTCGAAAATCATTTGTAATTGTCTTTTAAATTTTAATATAACCTATGCCGCATTCAAAAAGATTGGTTGAGTTTAAAAAATCGGTCAACAATAAATTTAATGTCTACAATAGCTTGTTCTTAAACTTGCCGTATCGCAATATTGAGAACGTTGGTATGCTTATACCGTTATTGTTAGACCAATGCCAGAAGGGCTTGAGTTCAGGTTTGAATCCTCAAGAAATTCTAGAAGCATTTTTTCAGAATTACGCGCATATAGATTCTGAAAAAGACCAAATAGATTTCATGTTCAGAATTATTCAATATGTTGAAAGACAGGTTGTTTTATATGATAGTGTAGAGGATGCTGCTTTTCCTAAATTACAGGAGCACACCAAGTCATTGTCTATTAAAGATTATTTTGAATTAGTAGATAAGAATAAGAGTTGGGACAAAGTATCTAAAAAACTATCTTCCTTTAGTGCACGTCTTGTATTAACTGCTCACCCTACGCAGTTTTATACGCCTGCTGTACTAGATATTATTGAGAAACTACGTTCGCTCATTCTTGAGGATAAAATAGATGATATTGATGTTGCTTTACAGCAATTGGGGTTAACTTCTTTAATAAATTCCAAAAAGCCAACTCCTTTGGATGAGGCAAAGAATATTATTTACTTCTTGCGTCATGTTTATTACAATGCTGTGGGTGATTTATACGCCTATATCAAAGAGAACATGAACAAAGACGATTTTGAGAACCATAATATTATGAAGTTGGGCTTTTGGCCTGGTGGTGATCGTGATGGTAATCCGTTCGTAACTGCAGATATTACTAAAGATGTGGCAGATGAACTTCGTCTTAATCTAATGAAGTGCTATTATAATGATTTAAAGATCATTCAGAAAAAATTGACCTTCAAAGATGTTCAAGAGCCAATTCAAAAGCTTCGTAGCAATTTGTACACCGCTATGTTCGATTCCAAGAAAACTGTAGGGTACACAGATATTTTGGAGCCGCTTCTTGAAATAAAAGAGCTATTGATCAACAAGTATCACAGCCTTTACTTAAAAGAGTTAGAGAATTTTATTGATAAGGTAAAGATTTTCAAGACCCACTTTGCTACGCTAGATGTAAGACAAGACCATAGCAAGCATTTATTGGCTGTTGAGACTATTCTGAAAAAGAATAAAGTGATTAAAGAAGATATTAGCGAGCTTTCACAAGACGCTTTGGTTGATATCCTTATCAACAAAGACTTTACTTTAAAGGCAGCTGATTACTCTGAGGATATTATTAAGGATACCATAATAAACATACAGCAATTAAAAAGTATTCAGGAAACTAATGGTGAAGAAGGTTGTAACCGTTATATCATAAGTAACTCTGAGGATATCTTTTCTGTATTGTTCGTTTTTGGATTGTTCAGATGGTGCGGTTGGAAGAAAGAAGATATCAGTTTTGATATAGTGCCGTTGTTCGAGACAATGAACGGTATGGATGGTGCGGAGAATACCATGCAGACACTTTTTAATTTACCGGAATACAAGGAACATTTAGAGAGAAGAAATAATAACCAAACCATCATGCTTGGTTTTTCCGATGGAACAAAAGATGGTGGGTACTTGAAGGCCAACTGGGCTATCTTTAAAACCAAGGAAACCCTTTCTAAGGTTTGCGATAAAAATGGCTACAATGCTATTTTCTTTGACGGACGTGGTGGTCCACCGGCACGTGGTGGTGGAAAAACACACCGTTTCTATGCGGCACAGACCAAGAGCATTGCCAATCATGAAATTCAGTTAACCATACAGGGGCAGACCATTACAAGTACGTATGGTACTAAAGAGCAATTTATTCATAACAGTGAGCAATTGTTGACAGCCGGTCTTTCCAACAACCTTTTTGGTAAAGAGAATGTGATTTCCAAAGAGCACAGAAAACTAATCGAGCAACTCTCTGAGTTGAGCTTTAGTAAGTACGATGCCCTTAAGCAGCATGATAAATTCATGTCATACCTAGAAAATAGAAGTACTTTAAAATACTACCAAAAAGCTAATATTGGTAGTAGACCAGGTAAGAGAGGGAATAAGAAAAAGTTAGAGCTTACTGATTTGAGAGCGATATCTTTTGTAGGGTCATGGAGCCAGTTAAAACAAAACGTTCCTGGTTATTTTGGTCTTGGTACGGCTATACAGACTGTTAAGAATGAAGGTAGATTAAGTGAACTTAAAAAGTTGTACAAAGAAGTGCCTTTCTTTAGAGCATTAATGAGCAACAGTATGATGTCACTTTCTAAGTGTTACTTTGAGTTGACTAGCTATATGCAAAAGGATGAAGAGTATGGTGCATTTTGGAATATCCTTCATGAAGAATATTTGTTGTCAAAGAAAATGTTGCTTTTAATTTCTGGAAGTAAAATTTTAATGGAAAATGAAGCTATTTCTCGGGAGTCAATCAGAATACGTGAGAACATTGTTCTTCCGTTATTAGTGATACAGCAATTTGCATTGCAGAAAATAGGACAGGATAAAGGCTTTAAAGACGAGTATGAGAAAATCGTTACCCGATCGCTCTACGGTAATATTAATGCCAGTAGAAACTCGGCATAAAATAGAAAAGCCCTTACGTTAGTAAGGGCTTTTTTACTTTAGAACTGTTATATACTATTGCTTGTTTTGCTGACCTTTAATAGTATCTTTTTCAATATCAAAGGTATTAGTATCAATACTGGTATTCCCGTTTGGGTTTGTAGGATTACTTTGTTCTACTTTTCTTTTAAATTTTCTCTTATCATCAATCATTCCCATGTTGTTACGTTTTTAAGTTCAGTCTTAAACTAAGAAATGTAATTGACAATCAGGGTTAAAGGCTTTTTAAACCTTTGTTAGGGAGTGTTAAAGTTTGAGAATTATCTAATAGTTTTAGTAAAAGTTGAAATTCCGTCAACGCCATGGCCGTTTAAATGCTTGATAAAAGCAGAGCCAATAATTGCCCCTTTTGAAGATTTCGTAGCTTGCTCAAAAGTTTCGGAGTTACTTATTCCAAAACCAACAATTTGAGGGTTATTCAATTTCATATCCGCAATGCGTTGGAAGTAAGCTTGCTGTTCATCACCAAAACCAGATTGGGCTCCTGTAACACTTGCAGAGCTCACCATATAAATAAATCCGTTTGAAACCGAATCTATAAAACGAATACGTTCATCCGAAGTTTGTGGCGTAATCAAAAATACATTTATAAGACCGTATTTTTCAAATGTTTCTTGATACTCGTCATGATATACATCTACCGGTAGATCGGGTATGATAAGTCCGTCTATACCAATTTCCTGACATTTTTTACAGAAAGCCTCAACTCCATATTGTAGCATCGGGTTGAAATATCCCATGATGATTAATGGAATGGAAACGGACTGGCGAATTCCCTTCAGTTGGTCAAAAAGAATTTCGGTAGTCATACCATTTTTAAGAGCTGCAGTGGAACTTTGTTGAATGGTAGGGCCATCTGCTAGTGGATCACTGAAAGGAAGCCCTATTTCAATCATATCAACACCGTTTTTCTCTAACTGTTGAATAATTTCTACGGTATCACCTAATTTGGGGTAACCCGCGGTAAAATAGATAGAAAGTAGTTTTCCGTCTTCGTTTAGTTTTTCTTTTATTCTATTAGCCATAGTTTCAAGTGCTATTTCCTTTTATTAAGGATGGACAAGTTTAATCCGAATTACTTTGGATAACTTGATCCGGAGATTTTATAGATTAAAAAATTCAATATAATTGTTGAGGTCTTTGTCGCCACGACCGGATAGGTTAATCACCACTACATCTTCAGGCTTAAATTTTCTGTGCTCAAGAATTGCCAATGCATGCGAAGATTCTATAGCAGGGATAATACCTTCCGTTTTACATAAAAGCAATCCGGCATTCATGGCGTCCTCATCCGTAATCGATATAAATTCTCCACGGCCCGATGCAAACAAATTGGCATGCATAGGCCCAACTCCAGGGTAATCCAATCCTGCAGAAATAGAGTATGGTTCTGTAATCTGTCCGTCATCGGTCTGCATTAACAAGGTTTTGCTACCGTGAATAATACCCACTTTGCCCAAGGCCGATGTAGCTGCACTTTCGCCTGTGTCAATTCCTTTTCCTGCCGCTTCCACAGCTATGATACCAACATCCGGGTTGTCTAAATAGTGATAATATGCGCCTGCAGCGTTACTTCCTCCACCAACACAAGCCACTACATAGTCGGGGTTTTCACGACCTTCTTTTTCTTTTAATTGCCATTTGATTTCTTCCGAAATGACGGATTGAAACCTAGCTACCATATCAGGATAAGGATGAGGTCCCACCACACTACCAATAATATAATGGGTATCTACTGGATTATTGATCCAATCACGAATTGCCTCGTTAGTGGCATCTTTTAAAGTTCTACTCCCTGAAAGTGCAGGTCTAACTTCTGCTCCTAGCATTTTCATACGGGCTACGTTAGGTGCCTGTCTGGCAATATCTATTTCGCCCATGTACACGATGCATTCAATGCCCATAAGCGCACAGACCGTTGCAGTTGCCACACCATGTTGTCCGGCACCTGTTTCGGCTATAATTCTGTTTTTGCCCAATTTCTTGGCCATAAGAATCTGACCAATAGTATTGTTGACCTTGTGTGCTCCTGTGTGACAAAGGTCTTCTCGCTTAAGATATATTTTTGTGTTGTATTTTTTTGAGAGTCTGTCCGCAAAGTAGAGTGGGGTAGGGCGGCCTACATAATCTTTCAACAACTGGTCAAACTCTTCCTTAAAAGAAGGTTCTTGCATAATGCGAATATAGTTCTGCCGAAGCTCTTCTGTATTTGGGTAAAGCATCTCAGGAATAAAAGCACCTCCAAACTCCCCGTAATATCCTTTTTCGTCCGCTTGATACGTTTTCATATTCATTCGTATTTGGTAAATGGCGTAAACAGATGTACTACTGTTTTAGGCCAAGTTCTTTTTTAAATTCTTTTACTTTCTCAACATCTTTGAACCCGGGTTCTATTTCAAACTTACTGTTCACGTCAATAGCGTGACAGTATTTTGCTTCTGGTCTTTTCATGAATTCTTTTAGGGAATCTATTTCGTTTAGACCTATACCGCCACTAAGAAAATAGGGTTTGGTAGACGGGTATTCTTTTAGAACACCCCAATCAAAAGCATAACCATTACCGCCCGGTAATTCTCCCTTGGTATCAAAAAGGTAGAAATCGCACACGGATTCGTAGGGCTTCAAGGCGTCAAAATCAAAATCGTTCTTGATTGAGAACACTTTTATAATTTGTACCTGCTTAACTTTTGCTTTAAGCTGTGCACAATACTCAGGACTCTCAGAACCATGTAATTGAACCAATAAAAGATCGTAATCTTGAATACGGGCAACAACTGTTTCAATACTGGCGTCTACAAATACACCTACTTTTTTAACGGTATGTGGGATGGGTTTCATCGGACCCGAAAAATGCCTTTTGGATTTATCCCAAAATATAAAACCAAGGTAATCTGGTTTAAGGTTGGCAATTTCAGATGTATTCTTCTTCATACCACACACCTTCAATTTAAGCGGGGCGCTTTCTATGGTAGAAGGCCCGTCTTTTTTAGTTGTGTATTGATAGTCCATTTTAGTCATCGCTATTGGGTCGCAATTACGACAATTGTTTTATGAATTTCTTGGCGTGCTCGCCAGGGTTGTCCGTCTTCATGAAGTTTTCTCCAATCAGAAAACCTTGATAACCGTAAGGTTTTAAATCTTTGATAGCTTCAATGGAACTGATGCCGCTTTCGGAAACCTTTACAAACTCATCAGGAATTAGCTGCGAAAGCGATTTGCTGGTCTCTAAGCTAACTTCAAAAGTTTTAAGGTTTCTATTATTTACCCCCAACATATCTAGGCTGGGCATAATACTTTTATGTAATTCGGCTTCGTTATGTACTTCTAATAATACATCTAAGTCAAGACTTTTTGCCAATTCTGAAAACGTTTTTATTTCTTCTTTGGATAAAATGGCCGCTATTAAAAGGATAACATCCGCTCCGTGAGCTTTCGCTTCTAAAATTTGATATTCATCTATAATGAACTCTTTACGCAATAAAGGCATTTGTACTGCTGCACGAGCTAATAGTAAATCATCCAAAGAACCTCCAAAATATTTTCCATCCGTTAAAACGGACATGCCACAAACTCCGGCATTTTCATATCCTGTAGCTACATCTTGAACGTTCAACCCTTGGTTGATTTCCGATTTTGACGGAGAACGACGCTTATGCTCCGCAATAATACCGCTATTGCTATTACGAAGTGCATTGCTCAAAGAAGCCGTTTGACGTGAGAACAAGACCGAGTTTTCTAATTGTGAAACCGGAATAAGAGATTTTTTCAAGTCTACTTCTTTGCGTTTGTCCGCTACTATTTTATCTAGAATGTTCATGTTTCGCTCTTGAAAACTATTTTAATTTTTGCTCAACTCTTGCAACTTCCTTAAAGCATTTAAACCTTTACCGGCCAAAAGTGATTCTTTGGCCTTTTCAAAACCTTCCTTGGGAGTAAGGTTATTTACTGTTGCAATGGCGATACCCGCATTGGCGCACACCACGTTGTTTTGTGCTTCCGTACCACGGCCTTGAAGTACATTCATAAATATTTGTGCGGAATCTTCAATGGAGTCGCCGCCTACAATCTGGGACTGTTGTATTTTTTGAACGCCAAAATCTTCAGGTTTTAACATACTTTCGCTGTTGTTGGAAATGGTTTTTGTATTCCCCGTCAATGATATTTCATCATATCCATCCAAAGCATGAAGCACGGTAAATTTTTTATCTGTGTTTTGATAGAGATAACCGTACATTCGGGCAAGTTCCAGATTGAAAACACCCACCATTTGGTTCTTAGGAAAAGCCGGATTTACCATTGGCCCCAACATGTTGAAAAATGTCTTAACACCTAATTCTTTTCTGATTGGTCCCACATTTTTCATGGCGGGGTGAAATAATGGTGCGTGTAGGACGCAGATACCTGCTTCCTCGATAGATTTTTTAAGGAAATCTGCTTCATTGCTGAATTTGATTCCCAAGAACTCCATTACGTTACTACTACCGCATTTTGAAGAAACGCCATAATTACCATGTTTGGTAACGTGAACGCCAGCACCTGCTGTTACAAACGATGCTAAAGTAGAAATGTTGAAAGTGTCCTTTCCATCGCCGCCCGTTCCGCAAAGGTCAATAGGATTGTAGTCTGATAAGTCTACTGCTAAACACAGTTCTAGAAGTGCATCACGAAAGCCTTCTAGCTCGTCTATAGTAATGCTACGCATCATATAAACCGTTAAAAATGCGGCTATCTGGCTGGTGTTGTAATCTCCTTTTGCAATGTTCACCAACACTTGTTTTGCTTCTTCTTTGGGAAGAATATCGTGATTGATGAGTTTGTTCAATGTTTCTTTCATGGTCCTTTTCTTACTGCTATGGGGTACTACTTAATCTATTCTGTGTTGTATTTTATTTTAGTTCTTAACCCAGTTTGCAAGAATTTTTTTGCCTTCTGGAGTCAAAACTGATTCTGGATGAAACTGAACGGCAGAAACATCGTATACTTTATGGCGAAGTGACATAATTTGACCATTTTCATCTACTGAAGTGGCTTCTAGACTTTGCGGTAAATTTGGGTCTACTACCCATGAATGATACCGACCAACAAGTAACTTCTTAGGAAGGCCTTCAAAATTAGGATCGTCTTTGGTTACCGTTATTTCCGTAGCTATACCGTGATATACTTCTTCTAAGTTGATGAGGGAACCTCCAAAGACTTCACATATGGCCTGTTGTCCTAAACAGACTCCAAAAATACTTTTTGTAGGAGCGTATTTGGCAATGATTTCCTTTAGAAGCCCTGCTTCATCTGGAATACCTGGACCTGGTGACAGTACAATTTTTTCAAAAGAATCAACCTCTTCTAGGGTCAATTGGTCGTTACGTTTTACAATAACTTGACAATCTAAGTCCTCTAAATAATGAACCAAATTATAAGTAAAGCTATCGTAGTTGTCTATTACTAAAATCTTTTTCATGGTTATATAGTTTCAGCAATTTTCAAAGCCTTGGTCAATGCACCTAATTTGTTATACGTTTCTTGAAGTTCGTCTTCTGGATCCGATGCAGCAACAATACCTGCACCTGCTTGGTAATGTAACTGGTGATTTTTACTTAAGAAAGTACGAATCATAATGGCGTGGTTAAAATTGCCGTCAAAATCCATAAAACCTATAGCTCCACCGTAGTAGCCACGACTGGTCTTTTCATACTTTTCAATAAGCTGCATGGCCATGTGTTTTGGTGCGCCGCTCAAAGTACCTGCAGGAAAAGTATCTGCCACCACTTTCATGGTAGGGATATCCTTTTTCTTCTTGCCCATTACTTTTGATACCAAATGAATAACATGGGAAAAGAACTGCACCTCTCTATAGTTGGTTACTTCTACCATGCTTCCGTTTCGGCTTAAGTCATTACGGGCTAGGTCAACAAGCATTACATGTTCACTGTTCTCCTTGTCGTCTTCTGTAAGTTCTTTGGCTAGGATGGCGTCTTTTTCATCATTACCGGTACGTTTAAATGTCCCCGCTATAGGATGAATTTCTGCGTTACCGTCTTTTACGATAAGCTGAGCTTCCGGTGAGCTTCCAAAAATTTTAAAATCGCCGTAATCAAAGTAAAATAAATAAGGTGATGGGTTTACGGAACGTAACGCTCGGTATACATTAAATTCATCTCCTTTAAAACCTTGAGAAAAGCGGCGAGATAATACCAATTGAAAAACATCTCCGCGTTGGCAGTGTTTCTTGGCCAATCTTACATGCTCTCTATATTCTTCATCTTCTAAATTAGAAACGGCACCGCCATCCAAAGAAAAATCATAGGAAGCAAAAGTGCGAACGTTTAAAATGTGCGCAATTTCTGCCGTGTTTTCTTCTGAGTTATAGCAATGCGCAAATATATAAGCTTCATTTTTATGATGGTCTATGGCAATTATATTCTGATAGACCGCATAATAGATATCCGGTATGGTAACGGAATTGTCTTTTTTGCTGATTTTGACATCTTCATAATAACGAACGGCATCGTAGGCCATGTATCCAAAAATACCGTTGTTTATAAATTTGAAATCGCTCTCTTCAGCTTCAAACTTTTTGCTAAAATCATGAAGGACTTTTACGACGTCTGTATCTGCGTCGATTTCCGTTTCATTGGAAGTCTGGTCAGGAAAACGCTCAATAATAGTTTCGTTCTCGATTTTTATTGAGGCGATAGGGTTGCAGCAGATATACGAAAAACTATTGTCCGTTGCATGGTAGTCGCTACTCTCCAGTAAAATACTATTTGGGAAACGATCTCTAATTTTTAGATAGACGCTAACCGGGGTAATAGTATCTGCCAGAATTTTTTTGTGATAAGATTTTAATTTGTACTTCATGTTGATAGTATTCAAATGCAAAAGGCTTGTCGTGAAGACAAGCCTTTATATAGTTTTACTACAATGATGCTTAGCTCACGATATCTGTCGAGAGTTGTTCCACCACCAAGTATTTGTGTTATTTCTGTTCATTGGTTCAAATATAGAAATCATTTTTAAAACCACAAACCGATTGTTTGAAAAAAACAAAACCCTGCAATCGTGTTAAATGCAGGGCTTGGATTTTAGTTCTTAAAGTGATTTAGAATTCTAAATCTACCACAAGGTCAAATTCATCATAAATAGTCTTATCTCCCAAGTTTTCAAAGAAATTACCTGAACCGTATTTAATGTCGTAAGCAGTTCTGTCTACTTTTACAGAAGCAGTTGCTTTGCTGCCATAAACGGACACGTCAAAAGAAACAGGCTTAGTTACACCTTTAATGGTTAAGTCTCCAGTTACTTCGTATGCATTTTTACCAGAAGCTTTTACATTAGTGAATACCAAAGTAGCTGCGGTGTGCTTTTCAGTAGAAAAGAAATCTTCGGATTTTAAGTGTCCTTCTAATTTTCCTTTTGATTCGCCTTCAAGGTCAGTAGCTACAAGAGTGGTCATATCTACTTCAAATTCACCACCAGTAAGTTTATCGCCGTCAAAAATCAAGTTACCTGATTTTAAATTTACTGTACCAGTATGTGATCCGGTTACTTTGTAAGCTTTCCAAGTTATGGTACTTGTTTCAGTCTTTACTTCTTTTTTCTCTTCAGCTACTGGTTCAGTTGCTGTTGCTACGCCAAAAACCATGGCAAGCGCCAAACTAAATACTCCTTTTTTCATAATTGATGTTTAAAATTAATTGATATTAGTGTTTCTATTCAAATTTGTTGAACAATATGTTCAGTTGTTCCATTTCTTGATCCGACAGGTTTTGAAGCACATCATCTTCGGCTTCGGACATTGAGATATCCATTTTTTCCAAAATGAGAAGTCCCTCTTTTGTTATACGTATTTCAACCTTTCTACGGTTCGAAGGGCAAACCTTTCTTTCTACATATCCTTTTAACAATAGTTTGTCTACCAAACGAGTTGTGTTACTCATCTTTGTTACCATGCGCTCGTTAAGTGTAGCCAAGCTTGCCGGTTTTTCATTCTGCCCCCTTAAAATGCGTAGTACGTTAAATTGTTGTAATGACACACCGTAAGGTTTTAAAGCAGTACTTAAAGCTTCCGTAATTGTATTGTTTACCAATAAAAAGTGAATCAGCGTTCGGCTTTTTAGAGGAATTTCTTTTTCGGTCTTAATAATATCTTCAACATTCATGTCAATACAACTGTTGTATATACAAATGTATAGGTAATGTTTAATGCTGAGTTATTTTGGAGCGGTAAATTTTTGTTAAATATTTAGGAAAAGCTTTTGCGTCAAAATCCGTAATTTTGAATTTTAATTGATATCCGCGCTAGCGATAAAAAATAACGTTATGAATTTATCACAAGAAGAGTGGGAAGAGCAATTGGCAAAAGATGACAATGCGCTTATCCTAGATGTTAGAACTCCACAAGAAATAGAAGAAGGTTACATTCCGAATTCTACTAATATAGATTTTTACCTGGGGCAGGATTTCTTGAACGAAATAGAAAAGCTTGATAAGAGTAAGAATTATTACGTGTATTGCCGTAGTGGTAACCGTAGCGGTCAGGCCTGTGCAATTATGAACAGTGTAGGTATTGAAAATGCCTATAACCTGGAAGGTGGTTTCATGAATTGGGATGGGGCAATAGAAGGGGAGTAATTAATTTTACTTTATAAAACCAAAGAAAATAGAGTCCTCAATAGGTGCCTGTTAAAGGTGTCTTTTGGGGACTTGTTATTTTCTCTAATTTAGTTATTACAATTTTTGTCTCTAAATTGTGCGTAGGAAAGATAAACTGTTCGTCATGCGTGAAGACCTTCTACATTTTATATGGAAATATAAAAAATTACAGCTTACAGATTTGGTGACGACTCAAGGAGAAAGCTTGTCTCTTTTAGATTTTGGTACGCATAACCTGTTGGCAGGTCCTGATTTTTTTAATGCCAAAGTAAATATAAATGGACAAGTTTGGGCTGGTAATGTAGAGATGCATTTAAAATCTTCTGACTGGTACGCGCATCATCATGAGGTAGATGATAACTATAATAATGTTATTCTACATGTGGTCTGGGAAGATGATAATGAGGTTTTTAGAAATGATAATAGCCGCATACCTACCTTGGAACTTCGTAAATACATTCCTTTAAAGCTGTTGCAATCCTACCAAAAGTTGTTCGATAAAAATGAAACACGGTTTGTTAACTGCGAAAAAGATATTCGGGATGTGGATGATTTTTTATTGAAAAACTGGCTAGAGCGACTTTATTTTGAGCGACTGGAGGTCAAGGCAGAATTTGTGTTTGACTTGCTTAAAAAATCTAATAACGACTGGGAACAAGTTCTGTTCAAGTTGCTTTTAAAAACTTTTGGACTTAAGATAAATGGGGCTTCTTTTTTAAGCTTAGGCTCTGCTCTTGAGTTTTCTGTTTTTAGAAAACAACAAGAAAGTTTATTTCAGATGGAGAGCTTGCTGTTTGGAATGACGCATTTATTAGAGGATGATGAAATTTTAGACGAACACTATATTCAACTTAAAAAAGAATACGCATATCAAAAGAAGAAATATAATTTAAGTGATGAATCGGTTCTGAAACCGCAATTCTTTAAGCTCAGGCCACCTAATTTCCCTACTATCCGCTTATCGCAATTGGCTAATTTATACGCTACACATTCATCATTATTTCAAAAAGTAGTTTCGGCAACAAGTTTAGAAGAAATGCACACGTTGTTTAAAGTTTCTGCTAGTCCGTATTGGAATGACCACTATACATTCGGTAAGGAGTCAAAAAAGAATACAAAAAAACTTACTTCAAAGTTTATTGATTTGTTGGTGGTAAACGCCATTCTACCGCTTCAATTTTGCTATGCTAAATATCAAGGTAAAGAGGTTAATGAGGGTATAATCAATATTATTTCAAAAATTAAAAAGGAAGAAAATACAGTAGTCCGTAATTTTAATACACATGGTCTTAAGGCAATAAACGCGCAAGAAAGTCAGGCTATGTTGCAATTGTACAATACATACTGTACACAAAACAAATGTCTACAATGTGCGGTAGGTACTAATTTATTACGTTGAAATGGTTAAATTTGACATTGAAGGTTTTGAAAAAATGCTTTAATCGGCCCTACTATTAGTTTCAAACATCAATATGAATATCTTCTATAAACTACTTTATTATTTTCAGAAACGGGGTTTTGAGGTATGTCGTAGAATAGCCGAAAGGTTAGGAATACGCGCTAGGGTGGTTCGTACGTCATTTATTTACCTTACGTTCGTAACCTTGGGCTTTGGTTTTGCGCTATATTTGTTTCTAGCGTTTTGGTTGCGCATCAAAGATCTAGTCTATACCAAGCGTACTTCCGTTTTTGATTTATGAAACTGACACAATTCTTCCAGTCTAGAATGAATATAGCACTGACGTTAATGTCCAGTGTGCTGGTAATTGGTGTTTTGGGCTATCGTTTTCTATCGGACCTTACTTGGGTAGATGCGCTTTACATGACTATTATAACGGTTACCACGGTAGGTTTTTCTGAGGTTGGTCCAATGGATACGCAAGAGAAATTGTTTACCGTAGTGCTAATAATACTCAGTATTTTCATTTTTGCATTTGCAATCTCGGTTATTACGGAATATATTTTAAGTAGAAATTCACTACAAGAATTAAAAAAAAGAAAAGTGAAAAATAAGATAGACAGCCTTTCGGACCATGTTATTGTATGTGGTTTTGGTAGAAACGGAATGCAGGCCGTTGAGCGTTTAACAGCATATAATAAGCCATTTGTTGTTATTGAAAGGGACAGGGAGGTTATTGAAAAATATGATGAGGACTTGTTGTTTATTGAAGGGGACGCTAATGAGGACGAGATTCTGCAGATTGCCGGTATTGATCGTGCTCGTTATTTAATAACGGCCCTCCCGGATGATGCAGCCAACCTTTTTGTAGTGCTTTCTGCAAGACAATTAAACAAAGACCTTTTTATTGTTACTCGCGCATCTTTGGTAACCTCTCAAAAGAAATTGCTTTTGGCCGGTGCGGATAAGGTAATTATGCCGGATAAAATTGGTGGAGACCACATGGCTTCATTGATCGTAATGCCCGACTTAATTACCTTTATGGATAAATTAGGTGTAGAAGGTGAGCATACTACCAATTTGGAAGAAGTTGCCATTGAAGATTTTAAAGGGCAAGTTGAATGCAATTCCTTACGGGATTTGGATCTTAGAAAACGAACGGGCTGTACTATAATAGGTTACATAGAGCCTAATGGAAACTATATCATTAACCCGGAAGCAGATTTACAGTTACAGCCAAAGAGCAAGGTGATTGTTTTAGGTAGGCCAGAGCAAATACGAAAACTAAATGAAATGTTCCAGATTGGTTAGTGTAATCTGCGTTAATTGAACATTATTATTTGATTGTGTTACTATTTTTTATGATATTGCCGCAATTGTGTTAAAACCATTGATACAGTATTGAACCCACAAAAATTAATATGAAGAAATTTACCTTATTGTTTTTCCTACTACTTGGTGTAGTAGCCTTTTCTCAAGAACTCGTTGTACAAGGAAAAGTTTACAATCCATCACCACAGATAAACGATGGTGTTATTGAGGTAAATGCAACAGGAGGAACACCTCCTTATCTTTATAAGTGGAGCAACCAATCTACGGCATTGTCCTCTACAAGAGCTAGCGGTTTAGTAGAAGGTGTTCCTTATAAGGTTGTGGTTACAGATGCTGCCGGCGCTTCCGTTACAAAAGAATTTGAAGTAGAGACAAATGCAATAGCTGAAGTTTTTAATGGTACAATGACTCCTGCGGTAAGTGCATTAGGTTCTGTTCTTTTTTGGGACCCCTTTGCTGCTATCGGTATTTATGATCCGGTAGTCTATGCGGATGTTAAGTTGGTAGGCACCCCCGGGTGGACAAACAATATTCAAAATAAATTTATTCTCAAAAAGTGGCTAAAGGCTGAAGGAGCTAAAGTTAAAAAAGGAGAAGCTATAGCTTTAGTGTCAAGTGATGATGAACAGGATGTAACCGTTACTGCAACCGCAGCGGGTGAATTAAAGTATTTGGTAGAAGAGGGTAAGGTTATTTACAATTCTGAAAATGCAAAGCATGTTATTGAACAGGGAGCGCATTATTTAGCAGAAATCAAGTATGATGAGCCTTTCGCAATGGTACACCCAAATGGTGATCCAATTTCTAACCCTATTCCCTTCATTGTAATTTGGTTGGTACTTGGGGCAACTTTTTTTACCATTAGAATGGGCTTTATTAATATTAGAGGTTTTAAACACTCTATTGATTTGGCAAAAGGAAAGTATGATGATCCGGATGCTCCTGGTCAGGTAACGCATTTTCAAGCTTTGGCCACGGCGGTTTCAGGTACCGTGGGGCTTGGTAATATTGCTGGTGTGGCTGTAGCGGTTTCCTTAGGAGGTGCAGGTGCAACATTTTGGATGATTGTATGTGGCTTGCTAGGTATGTCCTCTAAGTTTGTTGAATGTACGTTAGGGGTAAAATATAGAGATATATTACCTGATGGAAGAGTGTTTGGTGGTCCAATGAATTATTTGAGATATGGACTGGAGAAGCGTAACATGAAAGGTTTTGGTAAGATATTGGCAGGGTTTTTTGCCGTTCTTGCTATCGGTGCATCTTTTGGTGGTGGAAATATGTTTCAGGCAAACCAGTCTTTTGAGCAATTGGCAGGTCAGTTTCCTGCTTTGGTAGGTCACGGCTTTTGGTTTGGTGTGGTTACCGCAATCCTTGTTGGTGTTGTTATTATTGGAGGAATTAATAGTATAGCTCAAGTAACAGGTAGGGTAGTGCCTATAATGGCATCTATTTATATAGTTGCTGCATTGGCGGTCATTATCATGAACATACAGAATATTGGACCTGCATTTTCTGCAATATTTGATGGAGCGTTTAGTCCATCTGCTTTAAAA
>NZ_RCNR01000036.1 GCF_009725985.1 Zobellia amurskyensis | reverse complement strand
ATTACAATGGCCTTTTTAATTAGGTCATTTTATTTAAAACAAACTAAGCGGTCAGTTTGGAGTAGTGTTTTTTCAAATTGAATTGATAGGCCTAGCCACCATAATACCCGTATTTTTCTTGATGCCTTTAAGATATTCTGCAAGTGGTTTTTTTGATACTTCAACTTTCATAGAACCTGTTGAAGCATGTAGCAAATGAATGCGTCCGTCTTCTTCTTTTGTGGCAATTCCGGTATGCGTAATATCTAATCCGTTTATGGATGTTGTTAAAGCAATGATATCTCCAGTTTCAATCAAATGTTCGTTGGCTGCAATTTCATCTTGGGCCAAAATACAGATAGGTTGGTTGTTGAGGTAATTTTCAGATGACTTGACTTTTTCAAAATTGGTGTCATCGCTTAAAAAAGGATACAGGTCACGATGCGTACTCATAAAATTAATGGGCTTGGTTATTTCTTTTCCACCAATTTCAGAAGTAATGTCCTTTAACAACCCTTTCTTCTCGTTGTTGGCAATCCATTCTGAAAAGTAATGTAGACGAGAGGCGTAACCGTCTAATTGGCCATCTTTATAACGAATGTTTTCTAGAGTCTTTGTGAAATCATCAAAACTAGATGTTCCGTTTTTTAGCGTTAGGGCAAAAGCCAATACGTTTTCAACATAAGTAGTACAGTCTAAACCTTGAAGATTAACAACCAGGGTTTCCGTTTTTCCAATTTCCAAGGTTTTGGCCACGTATGGTGTACCCATAAACGTTTTTCCAATGGCTACAATGGTTTTTCCAAAGTCTTTCTCCAGAAGCCCGTCAATGGCAATAAACTTGTTCTCTACGGCTTGTTTGTCTTTAGGTGAGCAAGTAATTTGCTGAGAAAACGATAGGGTAGTTACTAGAAAAAGCAACAAAAAAAAGGCAAATTTGGACATAGTGGGAATTTAAAGTAAAAATACAAATTTATAGCCCATGATGGCCAAACATGCCATACCCATGAGGTCTGTAAATATCTGCGCGCCTTCTGTCCTTAAGTTCAAAAGCTTCGGAGAGGTATTCTATTACATCTTTGTCCCTATCCGTATCTTCAATACGCATGGCATCGCTTTCGTAGAAAGGCTTGGTTTGGAGTCCGTTTTCGTTTTCAAACATCAGTAGGTACATAGAGAAATTCTTGTCGTAATCCTCATTGTCGCGCTTTTTGAAAAAATATCCGGTATATTGTTTTTCTTCGAACGAGAAGGTTTTTTGGGCGACAAAAGCAACAGAGTCTTTAATGCGGTTATAGGTTGAACCCTCAAAGAGAAGTGCTTCTGCCAAATGTTGTTGTGATTTATAAGTAGATGGAAAATGGCCTAACATATTTACCTCTTTTAGTTTGTTGAATAGGGGCAATCTTCCGTTAAGATCAGCGGCTAAATCCGTTAACTGTTTTTGTGATACTTGTACTCCGTTTTGTAATAATTGTGCAAAGTAAGTAGCCTGAACGCCAGGGTCTTCAACCTGCGAAATTTGGGTAAAAAAGTGCGATACCTGTTTGTCCGAACGAAAGGGGTAGAGCAGTGTAACGTAGTTTTCTAACAACGTTGTGTTGGTCTTGCTAGTTCTTGGGTTGTAAAAGTCATTATGTGAGTTGGCCAAATCTTTGCCAAGTTGTCTTTTAATGAGGGTCTTGGCATCATTTAAAATCTGGGTTCTATACTTTTTGTATAGTTTGGGTTTTATGGTGTTGCTCGTTAGTAATTTAGATAGTAACAAAAAAATAGGTTCTTTATATTCTGGGATGGAACTATAATTTAATAGTTCTGGGTATAGCTTTTTTGCCAATTGCAAATTTTCCCGATACGGTTTAAAAATAAGGCTAATGTTGAACGTGTTGGATAACAAGGGTAAATCGGTCTCCATTAATTCTAACAACAGCTTTGTTGAGGCCTCATTGGATTTTTTTGCAATTTCCTGAAGCAAAACTGCTTGTGCCGTAGAATTGTTATAGGATTTGGTGTAAAAACTTCTATAGAATTCGGTGAGGTCTACGTCTTTTAAATCTGCTAATTTTCGAATTAGATGCAGTTGGATTTGTCTTTCCCCATTGACTAGGTCAAATTCCGAAATGTGCTTTTTTAGTGCGTTGGCGTGCTTGGTTTCAAACTTTATAAATCGGTATCCGTCAAGCGCAATACTGTCGTTGGCGCTCAATGCCTTAAAAAACTCAGGTGCTTTGTCCTCAAAGAGGTCACGACCTATTGTAGTATCATTGGGCACAAAATTATTAAAGAATTCATTTATGAATACACTGGGTTTTTCAATTGTGTCCACTACGGCCTTTAGTTCGTACAGAAGTCCATCTTTCAAAATATTTTTCACTAGAATACCTCTTGTACTGGCCGTATCGGCAAGTATCATCTGTAGTTCATGGTATCCCTTGGGAGAGGTTTTTTTCTCCTCTTTTATTATATTATATTTTTTATGTGCGTATAGTTTTTTACGTAGGCCCCAAGCCGAATCTAAATTTCTGAACATTAAAAAATCATGTGATTTGTTCAGTTCTACGGATACCGCTTCGCCATTTTCATTCCTATAAATGGTTTTCTTGTGGAAAGCGTCGTAGGGTTTTGTTTTGGGAGCGCCATGATAATAGTTGGTGCTGCTTTCTACGAATTTGGGAGGTTTAACAGTACTCTTTGTGGTAAAGAACAGGGCGGTGTCTACCACGGTTTCGTAGGATTTCTGGGCTTCACTATTTTTTAGTTTGAAGGAATCAAAGAATTTTGCAGCCTCTTTTTCATTTTTCCCTACCATACCCAAAAGGTAATATTCCCCTTTTCGCAAAGTGGTCATTAGGTATAGTCGCTTTTGGGTCTTGGCATCCATTGGTGCCGATGAGGTGAGTCTTCTTTCCTCAAAAGAACCGTATTCAGGTTTTAGTTTTAAATCCTGATAAAAACGTTTTTGTATCTGCTTGAGTTCAAAAGTATCGACCTCAATAAAATTAAAATCATTTAAAACCGATTTACGGAGAAAGTAATAATTATCAGTAATGGAGTCATAACCTTCTATCCAACGATTGCCGTTTCTACTGCGGTTGGTAAAGCTGTATAGGGATGGCATTTGGACCTCAAAATCCTTGTATACTGAGGAAACCGTTGTTGGTCTACGCAGAGAATCGTTCCTGAACTTTAGGCTATTAAAAATAGAATCTGAAAATGAGGTAACGTAATCACCTTCTCCCCCCATTTTAATGATAACTAATTCTAAAGGGGTTTCAAAAATTTGGTACCGTTGGTGGTCGCCGTTCTTGAGCTTATTTCTAATGTCCAACCCAGAAAATTGGCCATTGGTAATGGGCTTTTTATCTACTATTTTTCCTGGGATGTTCTCAAAAAGCAATTTGTCTATTTCTTCTAAGGTAAATACGTTGTCCTTCTTAAGATGCGAATAAGTAGGTATGCGGTTAATAACCACAAAACTGCCGTTGGCAAGGTCTGGAGAAACATATGTGGTTTTTCCTATATCAGAAACTGGATATAATTTGTTGGGAAGGTCAATAGTGAAAAAATTGTCTTCCGGGCCATAGGTGTGATATTCGTTTTCGCGTTTCTTTTGCTCGAACTTCAATTTTAGTTTTCTTCCCTTTGATGTGGCTTTGGAAAGTAATGGTCTTACGGTATATCCCTTTTTTCTTAAGAGCGAAATAACACCTTGCTCCCCTGGTAAATGCGCTGCGCCAATACCCGAAAAGACCTTTCCCTTTCGCATGATGGAATCCATCCGATCCACCATATTGGCATTGCGTATGTACAGCATATTTTTCATGTAATAGGGCGTGTACATAGCTCGGTCAATAGAGTCCAATAAGGCTATGTTCCTTTCTCTATAGGCATCTTGAAGCAAGAACATTGGGTCTGACTGCTGCATTTTTTTTTGCAGCCACTCGTCCGGTTTTTGTTTAATGGCGTTTAGACTGGCCCTCCCCACAAGAGCAGCGGACTCCTCCATATCTTCTAAGGCAATGATGGGTTTGTTGAATTTTTTTCCGGCCTGATATATGAACATATCAAGATAGGTTTCCTCCTCAAAATTTTGGGAGTATTCATTGGTGCGGTACAGAATGTTGTTTACAATGCGATCCTCATAGGCTAGATATGCCCCCAGAACTTCTTTACGCGGATTATCTACCTTAAAAGACCTAGCGTAAAAACCTTTGGTAACAAAACCGGCTTCTGCACCATAGGGACTAGAGCCCATGAGATTTTCTTTTTCCAGCCAAAGTCCGGGATCTGATTCTAGGGCAACCATGTCACTTTGGTCCAACGCATCAAAAAAAACATCATCTAACCTAAAAGCAATTTTTTTGCTCACGTGCATAGTGCCATACAGGTAAGATGTTTTCTCTAAGCCATTTCCCGAAATTTCCCAGAGAAGACTATTTTTTTCTTGGGCCGTTACCGAAAGAGAAATAAACAATAGAAAAACTGATACAAGTCGCATAAATGCTTTTTTGGTATAGGGGTTCACGTGCCCAAAAACGAGCGCTTTTCACAAAATTAGAAAAGAGCTTGCTGCAGTATATCCCTATAAACCGTTAAAATAAACAATTGGTTTTATGGTATAACGGCTATTCCCTAGT
Source organism: Zobellia amurskyensis (assembly GCF_009725985.1). GTDB lineage: Bacteria > Bacteroidota > Bacteroidia > Flavobacteriales > Flavobacteriaceae > Zobellia > Zobellia amurskyensis. The sequence continues at coordinate 43,264 of NZ_RCNR01000036.1, read as the reverse complement.
TGTATTTTCTGGAGCTTCCATATTTTCTAAACGTAGTCGGGTGCGGGGTAGACTTTCAGGATAATTCTCCTGTAAAAATGTAATTAATTTTTCACGTACATGCACACGTAAGTCCCATGCGGTAGACGAATCTATGGCGCTCATCAGTGCCCGGATTTCTATGTGGTTGGCTTTGGAATCCGTTACTTGAATATTATTTACTTCTCCGTCCCACAGGTCCGTGTTTTTTAGAATACGGGTGAGTTCTTTTCGCAAGGCCTCAAACGGTACGGAATAATCTGTATATAAAAAGACGGTTCCTAAAATATCAGCAGAGGATTTTGTCCAGTTTTGAAATGGTTTTTCAATAAAATAGGTGGTGGGCAATATCAACCGTCTTTTATCCCAAATCTTCACCACCACATAGGTAAGCATAATTTCTTCAATGCGCCCCCACTCACCTTCAACTACCACAACATCGTCTAATTTTATAGGTTGCGCCAAGGCAATTTGTATTCCCGCCAAAATGGTTCCTATCATTTTCTGGGCAGAAAACCCAATGATAATTCCCGCGACTCCTGCAGAGGCAAAAATACTGACCCCTATTTCCCTTATGCCGTCAAAACTCATAAGGGCAATACCCACGGCCAGGATGATTATGATAAAAATTACAATGCGTTCCAGAATATTGAATTGCGTGGCTACCTTACGGGCCCTAAGATTATCGGAAGTGTTCATGTCATAGGTGTGCATGACATGCTGCTTAACGATTTTAATAGCTTTTATAATCAACCAGGTAAAGGCAAAAATAAAGAGTAGAGTGCTCGTTTTTCTAAAGTAGAATTCTAGATGTGACAGTCCTAGTATCTGCCTTAGAGAGGCCATTCGTAACAAAATGGAAACCAGTATGAGAAAAATAGGTGTGCTAACCGTTTTTACGGTAGAAGACGGAATAAGGTACTTAGGGTTTTTGCCTAATTTTCTAAGGACTTGTAACAACATAAAATAGGCGATCAGCAAAACTATAAATGTTCCTAAGAGCCATAAAAGAGATTGATAGTTGGTGTTGAAAAAGTTATTCAGCATAGCAAATCATTAAAGAGGATAATTATACTCTGTTTTTTCCCATCAACATATCTTAATCGGTCATATAATTGATGTAATCTATAGTAGCATCAAAAAGTATTTTAATAACATTCGCTCTAGATACGTTTCAAGGTGTATTTTTGTCAAAATTATTGGTTTGACCTGTTCAAAACGGGCACTTGAAGATAGTTATATTACCTTAAAGATTCACTGTGCTTTAAGCTGAATAAACATTTTTAAACCAAGAAAAATATTGCTACGCTATGAAAGGAGTTTTATTGGTCAATTTGGGTTCTCCGGACAGTCCTACAGCAAAGGATGTTAAACCGTACTTAGATGAGTTTTTAATGGATGAACGGGTGATAGATGTGCCCAATTGGCTCCGCAATATTATAGTACGTGGTATTATTCTACAGACTCGTCCTAAAAAATCTGCTGAAGCATATTCTAAAATTTGGTGGAAAGAAGGTTCTCCGCTAATTGTGATTTCGGAACGTTTTACCGAGAGGTTAAAAGAACATTCGGAGATTCCCATAGCTTTGGGCATGCGTTACGGTAGTATGACCATAAAGAACGCTTTACAAGAATTGAACGATAAGGGTGTGGATGAGGTGCTTTTAGTACCAATGTACCCGCATTACGCTATGTCTTCTTTTGAAACCGTAGTGGTAAAGGTAATGGAAGAGCAAGAGCAGTTGTTTCCTAAAATGAAGGTAACTACCCTTCCTCCTTTTTATAAGAATCCGGAGTACATACGTGTTCTATCGGAGCGTATTGCAGCAAGTTTGGAAGGCTTTGATTATGATCATATCTTGTTTTCGTACCACGGTATTCCAGAAAGGCACATACGAAAATCCGACCCGACCAATTTTCACTGTAAAATAGACGGTAAATGTTGTCAGACCAACTCTGTGGCTCATCATACTTGCTACCGTCATCAATGTTTTGATACAACCGAATCCGTAAAGGCATATCTTAACCTGCCTGCGGATAAGGTCAGTAACTCGTTTCAATCACGACTTCCTAACGATCCTTGGTTAAAGCCTTATACCGATTTTGAATTTGAACGTTTTCCTAAAGAGGGAATAAAGAATCTTGCGGTTATAACACCGGCCTTTGTGGCGGATTGTTTAGAAACACTAGAGGAGATAGCCATGGAAGGGCAACACCAATTTCAGGAAGCCGGAGGTGAGGGGTATAAACACATACCTTGTTTAAACGAAAGTGATTCATGGGTAAATGTCGTGGCAAAATGGGTAAAGGATTGGCAAGAAACAGGTGCGTTACCCGCATAGATTTCTCTCTGCCTCTTGTACGAAGTTTAGATAACTGATATAAAATGGCTAAAGTATCTTCAGAACAGTTAGGGTCGGAACCAATTGGTAAACTTTTGGTAAAACAAGCCTTGCCTGCCTCTATCGGTATTTTAGTAATGTCACTAAACGTACTGGTAGATTCCATTTTTGTTGGTAATTGGATCGGCTCTATTGCCATTGCCGCAATCAATGTAGTGCTTCCGGTATCCTTTTTTATTGGAGCTTTAGGAATGGCCATAGGTATTGGTGGGTCCAGTATTATTTCTAGGGCACTTGGGGCGGACAACTATGGAAAGGCTATAAAGACTTTCGGTAATCAAATTACCCTAACCTTGTTGATTACCACGGCAATGGTGGCATTGGGGCTCTATTATGTTGATGAGCTCATACCTGCGTTTGGTGGTAAAGGAACTATTTTTGAACCCGCAAAGATTTATTATACCATAGTGTTGTACGGAGTCCCTTTTTTGGCACTTTGTATGATGGGGAATACCGTAATTAGGGCAGAAGGAAAGCCCAAATTTGCAATGATTGCCATGATTATACCCTCTGTTGGAAACCTTCTGATGGACTATGTATTCATTTATATTTTTGATTGGGGTATGGAAGGCGCCGCTTGGGCTACCACTGTTGGCTACGTTCTGTGTGCGGCATATGTTTTCTATTTTTTTCTGTCCAAGAAGTCCGAACTAAAACTTAGTCCGGCATGTTTTCGGCTTGATTTACCTATAATTAAAGAAATCGGGTCTTTGGGTTTTGTGACCTTGTCCCGGCAAGCTACCACAAGCGTGGTCTACTTACTCATGAATAACATACTTTTTGGGCTTGGTGGTGAGGCTATGGTAGCTGTTTATGCCATAGTGGGTCGTATGCTTATGTTCGCTCTATTTCCTGTATTTGGTGTTACCCAAGGTTTTTTACCTATAGCAGGATTCAATTATGGAGCAAAAAAATACCAAAGGGTACGAGAGTCTATAAATACCGCTATTAAGTATGCGTCACTATTGGCAGCCGTTGTATTTGTTGGGCTGATGAGTTTTCCGCAAGAAATAGCCTCTTTGTTTTTAAGTGATAGGGCAGGACAATCAGCACATGATTTGGCTGCCAATACTTATGTTTTGGAGCATATATCTTTGGCAATGCGATTAGTATTTGCCGCAACCCCTATTATTGCTTTGCAGTTGATTGGTGCAGCTTATTTTCAAGCCATTGGAAAAGCAGTGCCAGCGCTATTGCTAACTTTGTCAAGGCAAGGTTTCTTTTTTATTCCGCTTATTTTGATTCTACCCAATTACCTAGGTGAACTAGGTGTCTGGCTTTCCTTTCCCATAGCAGATGTGTTGGCCACTATTGTAACCGGTTTCTACCTGAGAAAGGAAATCAAGAGCACTTTAGTCATAAAAGAGGCATAGATTAGGCATCTTTATGACCTAAAATTTCAATTTTATTATTGTTTCATATTAGGTAATGCCGCTTTTGCGTGCAATAACTGCATACCTGTGGAAGACCTTGGTTTAAAGCCATGCCAGTCCTGTTCGTTGGATTCTTTAGGAATATCCAAATATGCACCATAATCGGTACCCTTTAAATGGGTTCCCAAAAATGCAGTTAGAAAATGCTGGTTGATATTGTTGATTTTTCGTTGGTCCCACGAAGGCTCGGCATATCTGTAATATTCATCAATATGTAAACCTGGTTGAAGCGCCGCTGCCGGTGGAGGGTTTGGAGCAACATTATGTCTGGCATTTTTATAGGTCAGCAAGTATCGGTCTGCATTAACGGCCCCTTTATAAATGGCTTTAATTCCTTTTTCATAACCGGATATATCATCTTGGTCACCCGCTATAAAAAGCGTTGGTTTTTTCAAACCTGCCAAACCGTTGGCATCCCAAACACCACGTTCCATTCCCCAAGGAGCAAAAGCGACCACAGCTTTAATTCTTGGGTCTATTTGCTTTTGGTATTCTGCGTTACTGGCTGCTAAAGCTAAGATTGCAGTGCTACCACCCGTCATTTGTCCAAAGAAAGCCGTAAGACCATCGCTATAGCCAGCTCCTCCAACATTTAAAACGCCGTAGCCGCCCATAGAATAACCAACGATACCAATGTTCTCGGAATCTAACATTCCTGAGAGTTGGTCTTTTGACGAAGAGCTTCCTTTTTCGGCAATCGTATTGATTACAAACCTGATGTCTTTAGCTCTGTTTAAGAGAGTACTTTGAAAAGCATTGGCATCTTTAAAAGTTGAATCCGTGTGATCTATCGAAACTACAATGTATCCTTTGGATGCAAGGTTTTCGGTTAAATAGGTCATTAAATATCTTGAGCCTACATAGCCGTGAGATACTACTATTAATGGGTATCCGCCAGTAGTAGCTTTAGGTGCGGCATTACGATAAGCTCTACCTTTAAAAGTGAAAGGAACCAATGGGCGTAAAGAATCGCCTCTTGTGCCCATTACCTCTTCGTAAGAAACGGTCGCTCCTTTGTTCTTTGGGGCTTCGGACGGGTACCACACTTCTATGGTAAGTGGCCTGTCGTACATAGGATCTGCTCCGCCTTTTGAATTTAAAATATCTACTTGGTTCTTATGCGTTAGATTAATGGTGCGTACGCCAACGGTATTATCTCCTCTTACTGCTAAATGAGGGGCGTCGGGAAGTGCATCGCCATATAAAAAGTCTTGCGCTTGGACGGTAAGCGTAGTGCACAGAAAGAGCAACGACGCTGAAATTAGCGTGCATTTTTTTGAGGGGGATTTTAATCCTTTTTTCATAATGTTTGAGTTGAGTTATTGTTAAATGTACTGAAATTAGGCAAGATGATGATTTTACACTAGACTTTTGTAATGGATAGTTGCTCGTATTCCTGTATTATTAAGGCTTCACCGTATTTGCGTTCCAGCCGTCTAATACTAAAATGGGCGTGAGCCATATTTTGGAAGTGGTCAATAAATGCAAGATTAATCGTAGCGCCACCGGCAGCACCCACAATGGGGATGGCTTGGGCAACAAATTTTTCGGAGACTTGTACACTAAACCTTGAAGCTACTTGGGCAATTAATTGTAGAACTGGGTTTCCCGTAGTGTTCAACAAGGTAGTTACGGTTTTCCCAGAAATGCCACTGGCACCTTTAACTGCAGAGCTAATGGCTATTCTTGTGGCGTAATACCCTGTATCAAGGTTATCATCATGCTTGCTTTTTCCTCCTAGGGCAAAAACTTGTAGACAGGCTAACTGCGAATCAAGAGAGTCTAGGTCCTCGCCTTCGCTGCGGGCAATATCCATAATGGAGCGCATCATAAGTTTGGTGGCTAACGTAAGGTCTACCACAAAGGCCGATGCTCCTAAAGCTCCACCAATGGCACCGGATGAGGTTACTAGTGCCTTGTATAGGTTGTTGTAAGGTGTGTTTCTAGATTTTTTCCGCATTGAAATGAGATTGCTCTTCACTACTGTATGCAAAACCTTGTAAGTTATTTGTTGCAACCAATTGCGTTGTTTTTGTGGTAAAAGTTGAATCCGACTTTCAATAATATTGCCCATCTTGTTAAGACCTTGCATGGCCCAGCCTATTTGCTCCATCTTTTGTTTGGCTGATTGCAAGGTGAGCAAATCTTCGGGTGACAGTTTGTTCTTTGTTATTTTCAAAGGATTTTATTTTAAATATGGGTTGCTCTAAAATAAACATTCTTTCAGTTACATGGGGACTTAATGGAGCAAAGGATTGTCCACAAAAATTCATTATACGTAATATGAAAGGAGTTTGTGGTTTTTCCTAACTTTGAACAGCAATTCTAAAGCCTGTTCCATTGTACGAATACATAAAAGCGTTACACCTTATTTTTGTGATTACTTGGTTTGCAGGCCTTTTCTATATACCACGTTTATTTATCTATCATATTGAGGCTTCTGAAAAAGCATCGCCTGAAAAGGAAATCCTCACCAAACAATTGCAGTTAATGGCAAAGCGACTTTGGTATATTATAACGTGGCCTTCGGCAATATTGGCCATTAGTTTTGCTATTTGGCTACTGGTTTTGATGCCAGTTTGGTTGCAACAACCGTGGATGCACATAAAACTTGTTTTTGTTGTATTGTTGATTTTATATCATTTGAAAGCACATCAGATTTTTAAGCAATTGCAGCGTAATGAAGTCAGATATAATTCTAAGTTCATGCGTATATTCAATGAGGGAGCTACCCTTATTTTGTTTGCCGTAGTATTTTTGGTTATTCTAAAAAGTACTTTCAATTGGATTTTTGGAGTCATTGGTATTATAGTTCTTGGTATTCTCTTAATGCTCGGCATTAAATTATATAAGCGCATAAGGTCCAAAAACCCCGAAGCATAAACCATTTTAGTGTGCTATTGTGCATATTAAAAATGGCTTGATATTTGCTACCTTTGATGTAAACTCCAGTCTTTTGTTCACAAAACTATCATTAAGGTCGCGCATCTTTCTCTCTATGATTCTACTGGTAGTCGTAGCCTCTATTTTGATTGCGGGTGTTACGGTTTATCAATATAAAGAACAATCAGAGGATTACCACTCAGACCGTTTGGAACGAAAAGAGGAACAGGTGCAACAAAGTGTTGAGTATGTTCTAAAAAAAACGACATATCCTGTTACCACCAAAAATTTAGGGCTGATTTTCAATGAGGAGATTTATCAAATTGCCAATGTGCAAAACCAAAGGCTCAACATTTATGACCTAGAGGGGCAACTTATAAAAAGTTCAAGAGCCAAATTTGAGGTAGATTCTATTGCAAATTGTTTAAGTCCTTCTATTCTGAGTTTGTTGGAAACTAGCCCCACTAAAAGGTTCGTTGATCAAAAGGCCTTGGCGGGCGATAATTATAAAGCTTCGTATACCTATATAAACGACAAGCGTTTTAAACCAATAGGTATTTTAAATCTGCCATATTACGAAGATGATTCATTTAACAACATGGAACTCAGGGAGTTTCTTATGCGTTTAGGAGGGGTTTATTTTTTAATGTTGCTGATAGCTATTGGTTTGGCTTATTTTATATCTACTTATATTACCCGGTCACTTCAGACTATTTCAGATATGTTGGGTAAGACCGATTTAAGAAAAAGAAATCAAAAAATATTAATTGACAACCCGAGCGAGGAAATAGAAAAGTTGGTGACTTCTTATAATGCAATGATCGATGAGCTTGAGCAGAGTGCCGTGAAACTGGCCCGTAGCGAAAGAGAACAAGCGTGGCGAGAGATGGCGAAACAGGTAGCTCATGAAATCAAGAATCCTTTAACCCCTATGCGTCTCACGGTTCAAAGCTTTGAACGTAAATTTGACCCTCAGGATCCCAATATTGAAACAAAAATTGGTGAGTTTTCAAAAACGCTCATTCAGCAAATTGATACTATGAGTAGTATTGCCTCTGCATTTTCCAATTTTGCGGAAATGCCTGCCCAGCAGAACGAAACCTTGAACATCGTGGAAATCGTCAGGTTGGCTCTGGATATTTTTAATGAGGATTACATTCATTTTATATCGGAGGAAGAAGAAATTATTACGAAATTAGATCGTACGCAATTAATACGTGTGGTTACTAATTTGGTTAAGAATGCCATTCAGGCCGTACCGGAAGTAGATGCGCCACAGATTGTAGTCTCGGTATCATCAGATGGTGATTTCGCCAAGATTTGTGTGGCAGATAATGGTATTGGTATTGAAGAAGGGTTTAAAGAGAAAATATTCGAACCAAAGTTTACAACAAAATCAAGCGGAATGGGACTAGGTTTGGGCATGGTTAAAAATATTGTCGAGACCTATAAAGGACATATCAGTTTTACCTCAAAACCCGGCAAGGGAACGGTGTTTTCTGTCAAATTTCCACTTGTGAAATAGCTTTAAATCGAATTTAAAACGAAAATATACTATTCAAAAAACGAGATATGAAATTCAATAATGTTCTAGTAGACGACAAACAGTCTACGGCCATCGTAACTATTAATCGTCCTACAAAATTGAATGCGCTAAACAGTGAAACCATTCAAGAATTACATGAGGCATTTAAAGCTTTAGAGGCAGATAAGAAAATAAAGGTTATTATTTTAACCGGTAGTGGAGAGAAGGCTTTTGTTGCCGGGGCAGATATCTCAGAGTTTGCGGATTTTTCCGAAAAGGAAGGGGGCAAACTATCTAAAAAAGGGCATAAGATTCTTTTTGATTTTGTAGAAAACTTATCTAAACCTGTAATTGCGGCCATTAATGGGTTTGCGCTGGGTGGTGGATTAGAGCTCGCTATGGCTTGCCATTTTAGAGTGTCTAGCCATAATGCAAGAATGGGACTTCCCGAAGTTTCATTGGGTGTTATTCCCGGTTACGGTGGTACGCAGCGTTTGCCGCAATTGGTGGGTAAAGGCAGGGCAATGGAGCTTATTATGACTGCGGGTATGATAGATGTAGACCGTGCCTTAAATTATGGTCTGGTTAATCATGTAGTATCTCAAGAACAACTAATTGAGTTTTGTCAGAAGTTGGCGAGCAAGATATCGAATAACTCTCCTGTCGCGCTCAGCTACGCAATAAAAGCGGTAAATGCGGGTTTTAAGAATAGTAATGGATATGATGAAGAAATAAAGGCTTTTGGTGCTTGTTTTGGTACCGAGGACTTTAAGGAAGGTACTACTGCTTTTTTAGAAAAGCGGAAGGCCGATTTTCCTGGCGAGTAACATATCCGCTTAAAACCTACTTATGCGAACCCGAAGAAGCTTAACAGCACTACTGTTTTTAGCTACCCTAACTTTTTCAAATGCGCAGGAAATTCCTGTGGATTACAAGCTTGGAGAGAATTATTCCGATAGGTATAAATTTTCCACCGTATTGGCAATTGACCGTTCCGCTAAGAAACAGACCGTATTGGTGCGTACCTATTACGGAGGTATGCCCCTTAGGCCCAAAGGACATTTTATTGAGGTCTATGATGCAGAGCTTAATTTGGTAGCGGACCATAATTACAAATATGCCGGAAAACATATGGTTGATGGTTTTGTAAAAAACGGTCAACTTTATTTATTGGAACTGGTCTATGACCATAAGGATGAAGCGTATAATTATGTTGTACATCAAAGTCCGTTAGATGAGTTTAATTTTACCGAAAGAAAGCTTCTTTCCATTCCTTCTAAAGAAGTTTTAAATCCGCTTGCGGTCAATAAGTACAATAGAAATTTTGGTAATGGGTTCTCTACTGCCACTCATTTTAATGATGAAAGATCAGCTTTTGCCGTAACGGTGCATCACAGGGAAGGCAAAGAAGAGAAATACCATATATACCTTTATGGAACAGATTTGAAACTTCAATTGGATTATGATTTTAGCGCCAATATTGAGGATAAGAACTATGCTTTTGAAAATATTGAGGTTTCCAAAGATTTAAAGGAGTTGTATTTAATGGGGAAAGCTTTTTTTAAGAAAAGAAGGTTTGATGTAAAGGAGAGACGATTTCAATATGAGTTGGTTAAAATTACCCAAAACGGATATAAAACTCAAGAATTTGCTGATCCAGGAAGATTTTCGGAATCTTTGAAACCAGTGTTGTCTGGCACAGATATGAAGGTGGTAGGTTTCTATGCGGATAGAAAAGATAACAGATACAATGGTTTAGTTTATTTTAATCTGGATGCTAATTCATTGGATATTAAAGCTAAAAAGTATAATCCGTTTTCAGATCAGTTTATGCTAGATAAGTTTGGTCGTGAGGTAGATGCAGAAATTAAGAACCTTATTTTTAAGAGTGTTCACATTACTCCAAATAACGATATTTTATTTAGTGCAGAGGAGTATTTTGTGACTGCAGGACAAGATATAGGAACGGGAGCTACTAAAAAAGTGGACCGTTTTCACTACAATGATATTGTGTTGGCAAAGTTGAACGCTTCCGGTACCATGGAATGGGCCCGTAACATCAACAAGGCCGAAGTTACCCAAGGAGATGCTTCTTACGCTTCTTATACGGCGTATGGAGAGGGAGAAAACATGTATTTCTTTATCAACTCTGGAGAGAATCCGCAGAAAATGAGTAAAGAGCGTATCCTTTTCAAACAGGGCTTTAGCAGAAACCCCAATATGTTCGTTATAAAAGTAGATGGGTCCGGTGAACTATCATACAAAAAGCTTGTAGACGATAAAGAGGTGAGATTGCCCATTATGGTTTCAAGACCGTTTATTGACGAGGCTTCCGATCATCTTTTGTTCTATGCCAAACGCGGTACTAAAAAGCAATTGGTAGAAGTTACTGTTAAATAATTTTTGAGGCAATCCTAAATTGGATTAATTCCATAAATTTGGAATTAATCCAATTCATATGAAAACCGAATTATACATAAAGGGCCGTGGCGCCCAACGGAACGTTCATAATAAATTTCTTCAGAACGTTTATGAAACCCGAGATGATTTTCTTGAGTTCTGCCGCATAGAAGGCGAGGAGGCAGATAGGAACAAGACGCAATACATTCCTATTTTCCCAAAGACGATAGTCAATAAAGTGACCAGCCCAGATGTAGGTATGCAGTATTCCATGAATCCTTACCAGGGTTGTGAGCATGGCTGTATTTATTGCTATGCTCGTAATACCCACGAATTTTGGGGCTATAGCGCCGGACTAGATTTTGAACGAAAAATTTTAATTAAGAAAGATGCCCCAAAATTGCTTGAGGCTAAACTGAAAAGCAAACGCTGGGAAGCGAGAACCATTGTGCTTTCCGGGAATACGGATTGTTACCAGCCTGCTGAGAAAAAATTTGAAATTACACGGGCCTGTTTAGAGATTTTTTTGAAATATAAACATCCCGTAGGCATTATAACGAAAAATGCTTTGGTACTACGTGATTTGGATATATTAAAGGAACTAGCCAAAGACCAATTGATAGGGGTTAATGTTTCAGTAACATCGCTATCTGAAGAAACCAGACGCATTCTTGAACCTAGAACTACTACCATTAAAAAGCGATTGGAGACCATTCGTATATTATCTGAAAATAACATTCCCGTAAATGCCATGTTGGCTCCCATAATACCGGGAATCAATAGCCATGAGATTATGAATTTGGCGAAGGCGGTATCTGAAAACGGTGCTAAATCTTTTGCTTTTACCGTAGTCCGACTCAACGGTGCCATCGGTCAGGTTTTTACGGATTGGATTCATAAAACCCTACCCGATAAAGCGGATAAAGTATTACATCAAATTGAAGAATGTCATGGAGGTTCTTTAAGCGATAGTCGTTTTGGTATTCGGAGTAAAGGTGAAGGTAAGATAGCAACGCAAATACATGATTTGGTGCGTTTGGCCCGGCATACTTATTTCAAGAACAAGTCTTTTCCTCCCCTCAATCATGATTTACATGCGCAGTTTAAGGATGGACAGCTACGTTTATTTTGATGCGCATGTTAACCTTTTTGCATGTTTGGCACTAACCAGTGTAACAATTAAACAAAACATGTAGATTATGAAAAAACTAGTATTCTTTTTAACCGCACTTTTGACCTATACTGCTACCAATGCTCAAGATTTTGATTTTGGGGTAAAAGGAGGTATTAACGTGGCTTCTATTGGTGGTAGTGCCTATTCGGGCTTAGGAAGTTTAGGTACAAAAGTCAGCTTTCATTTAGGTGGCGTTGCAGAATTTTCGATTTCCGAAAAAATAGCTGTTCAACCAGAACTACTGTATTCTTCACAAGGTACAAATTGGGATTATGGTACTAACGATAATAATTTAAAGCTAGATTATATAAACTTGCCCCTTTTAGGGAAGTATTATTTTTTAGAAGGTCTTAGTGCTGAAGCAGGACCTTTAGTGGGCTTTTTAATATCTACCAATGAAGATGACGATGACCGTTTTAATAAGTTAGATGTTGCCTTTGCTATTGGAGCATCCTACAAATTAAATGAGAACATCTTTTTCAGTCTTCGGTATAATAAAGGTATTGCTAATATAAATGGAGATTCTTTTACAGGAGGAAAGAGTCAAAACAACGTTTTCCAGCTTTCTGCTGGGTATGCGTTTTAGATTGTCTTGCGTAAAAATTTGAGCGTAATGGGAAAACACCTTTCTAAAGTTCTCTCATTACGCTTATTTCTTGTGTTCTATTTCAATTCCAAACCTTTGCTTATTGGTTGCTAGGTCCAACTTGGTAATTTTCATATAAATGCCTTTTTATAGATTATCGGCAAATAAATAGGGTCAATCTGTTTTTAGTGCAATCTCATCAATATCTCCTTATAATTCTGAGATCCGTAAATTTTCGTTTCAGATATTATTAATAACCATTTAACAAGGTATAACTATTGATGTCCTCATAATCTTATGGATTTTTGCGCATGTTAAATTAATACAAAGTAAACATCTGAAAGAGATTAGATGACGTATAAAGGTTCAGAACATCATTATCAAATACCATTATATGAAATCAAATACCACATCAAATATACCAGCTTCTTCTAAGAGAGGCTTAATTCACAAATTCAAAGTTTTTATAGAGACTGCCAATGCTTGGGGCATTTTTGTGATGGGAAGCACTTTTGTATTGATGATAGGTGCAGCCTATATGTCTTACATTTTAAGAAGTGATCTAACTGAGTTTAACCTAGAGCGGTCTACCTCATACTTCGGTCAGGCATTTATGTATTTAGCTATCGGCCTTTTTGCTTTTAAAGCTTTATTTTTTCTATTTATCATTTACAAATATTTTAGATACAAGGCAATCAAATCTGTTTCCAATGAAGAATTGCCAACAGTTACAGTTATTGTACCTGCTTATAATGAAGGTAAACAAGTATACGATACTTTAATTAGTTTGGCTGAGAGTGATTTTCCACATGAAAAGTTAGAGTTATTATCTATTGATGATGGTAGTAAGGATGACACTTGGCATTGGATGAAGGAAGCAAAGAAGGTTTTGGGTGATCGTGTAACGATTTTTCAACAACCAAAGAACATGGGGAAACGCCATGGCTTGTATAGAGGATTTAATGAAGGTAAAGGTGAGGTTTTTGTAACTGTAGATAGTGATTCTATAGTAGACAAGGATACGTTGCGTAATTTGGTTAGCCCGTTTGTGGTAAACGAAAATTGTGGAGCCGTTGCTGGAAATATTCGTGTTCTTAATAACAAAAAAGCATTGCTTCCAAAGATGTTGGATGTAAGTTTTGTTATGAGTTTTGAATTCGTTAGATCTGCAGAGAGTTCTTTAAACTCAGTATTATGTACTCCTGGAGCTTTAGCGGCTTACCGTAGAACTGCTGTTTTTAACTGTTTAGATCAGTGGATAAACCAAACCTTTATGGGGCAGCCTTCAGATATTGGAGAAGATCGCGCTATGACCAATATGATTTTGAAACAAGGTTATCATGTTTTGTTTCAAAGAAACGCGTTTGCTTATACCAATGTTCCTGAACAATATACAGGCCTTTATAAAATGTTTATTAGGTGGGGTAGAAGTAATGTTCGTGAAAACATTGAGATGTCTAAGTATGTTTTTACCAACTTTAGAAAAGGACCAAAGGTTGGGCCAAGGTTGTTGTTCATTAGCCAATCAATAAAAATATTAATGAGCTACCCATTCTTGTTCTTTATGTTTTTCTTTATTCTAACGCATCCACTTTTGTTCTTAAGTTCTACGCTTTTTAGCATATTGATATTGTCAACATTTCCAGTGTTGTTCTATGCTAAACGATATAATTTTAAAGAGTCTTTTTGGGCATATTCATATAGTATCTTATTTACTTTTGGCTTGTTCTGGATTACACCGTATGCTATTGCAACAGCAAATAAAAGAGGTTGGTTAACCCGTGAGTTACCAGGAAAGAAATAATAATTATCCTATATACAGAGAATGGTTTTGATAATCCGTTCATAATAAAAAGTCCCGTAGCAACACGGGACTTTTTTGTTTTAATCAGAATGAAACGATATTAATAAATAGATTTCTTTATTTCAATTCCCATCCTTTGCGGTACTTGCCTTTAACCCATTCGTTGGCAAGGTCCCAGTTAGTAACTTTCATATTGGCACCGTCCCAAAGAATTTTTCTTCTTCCTGGGTAATCAAAAGGATCCCAATCGCCTAATTTTTTACCTTCCTTCAGTTTTTTATACTGAAATGCTTTAATGGCCAAGTTGCCCATAAGTACAGCTTCGGTAAGTGGTCCTGATTTTTTAAAGTCAGATGAGGTTTCGGTACCATTCAAGCAGCCTTCTACAAAATTTCTTTGATGACCTTCAACATCGCCATCAATTCGCTTTAAATAAGGTGCTGGGGCATTAAATAAATCCATGTTCTTACTAGGAAGTAATCTTGCGTTGCGTGAATATGTGTCCGCAACAAGAATACCTTTTGTACCGTAGAATACAGAACCTCCTCCACCATCACCAATGGTTTCACCATCTGCTAAATCATCTGGTAAATCCGGCATGAGGCCACCGTCATACCAGTTCAAAGCAACATCTCCATGCTCTTCGGTATTGAATTTTAGACGAACAATAGAAGATGCAGGGCAAGATTCGCTATAATCAGCTTCTACAAAATCGCCCACCCAGTTTGTGGTACAACTAGCTTCTGCTTCTGTTGGGTAACCAAGGTCTAGAACCCCAAACGGAGTCTCCATAATATGGCAGCCCATATCACCTAATGCACCTGTTCCAAAATCCCAGAAACCTCTCCATTTAAATGGAAGGTATGCTGCGTTGTAATCGCGTTGTGCCGCGGCACCAAGCCAAAGGTCCCAATCAAGGCCTTTTGGTACGGGTTGTTTTTCGGTAGGTACTGGTACTCCTTGAGGCCATACAGGACGATTGGTCCAACAATCTACTTTATATACTTTCCCTATGATTCCAGATTGAATCCATTCTTTTGCTTCACGGCTGCCATCACTTGAAGCCCCTTGGTTTCCCATTTGGGTAACAATGCCATGTTCTTTGGCAACTTGGGTCATCATTCGTGCTTCATTAATGTTATGTGTCAACGGTTTCTCTACGTAGGCATGTTTTTTAGCACGCATAAACGGTAAAGCAATAGAAGCGTGCATATGATCGGGAGTTGCTACCATAATAGCATCTATTTCGTTAAGGTGCTTGTCATATACCTTTCGGAAATCCTTGTATTTTTTTGCTTTGGGGTATTTTTTGTAGGTATCCGCTGCTCTTCTATCATCTACATCGCAGAGTGTAACGAACTTAACCTTGCCGGTTTCGTCAAGGCCATTTATAACACCAGATCCACGACCGCCAACACCAAAGGCGCCTACGTAAAGGGTGTCACTAGGAGGTACATGATTTTTACCCATCACAAAGCTAGGTACGATGGAAAATACGGTAGAGGCCGCTGCTGCATTCTTAATAAATTTTCTTCTTTGCATCTTCAAAAATTAGATTTTGGTTCTGAACTTGAAGGTACAAAAAAAAGTAAGCTTGCAGAGACGATTTTTAGCGGGTTAATGTGCGAACCCTGTGTTTGACACTAGCGGATCCCACTCTTTGTAAAACTGTTTAAGGAAATCTACCATGTAAATATGGCGTTCACCGGCTAATTTTGTACCAGTTTTGGTATTCATTTTATCCTTTAGTAAAAGTAGTTTTTCATAAAAATGATTAAGGGTAGGAGCCTTCGATTTTTTGTACTCTTCTTTTGTCATTTTTAAATTTGGCGCAATATCTGGGTTGTAGAGTTCTCTATTTTTGAACCCACCGTAGTTAAATGCCCTGGCAATGCCAATAGCACCTAAAGCATCTAAACGGTCTGCATCTTGGACCACCTCTAGTTCTAAAGAAGAAAAGCGCTTACTTTTATTTTTTTCAAGTGAGTTTTTAAAAGAGATGTTTTCAATTATCTTGATGACGTGGTCAATGGTCTTCTTATCCACCTTTAACTCGGTCAAAAATTGTTGCGCAAGCTTTGGGCCTACGGTCTCGTCACCATTATTGAATTTTGCATCTGCTATGTCATGTAACAGTGCACCAAGGCTAACTACCAACACATCTACTTTCTCTTCTTTAGCTATAAGTAGGGTGTTTTTAAAGACACGCTGAATATGAAACCAATCATGCCCGCCTTCGGCACCTTTTAAAGTCTCTTTTACAAAAGCTATGGTTTGCTCTACAATTTCTGAGTCGGTCATTTTATGATTTGAAGGAGGTTATGCCTGAGACCACTTTTTGTTCGGTCTCGGCCAGAACGGAATCAAAATTGGAGTTCACTTCAATAGGCTCGTGAACTTGAAAGGTAATATGATTGCCAATGCCATTTGGGAATTTCCCGTATTTAAGCATTTTCCATGAGTTGTTGATACTTATGGGTACGACTAAAGCAGAAGGCGCATTCTTCATAAGAAGTTTAAGCCCTGTAGCCTTGAACGGTTTTGGGTGGCCTGTGCGGCTTCGAGTTCCTTCGGGAAATATTACTGCGCTTCGGTTGTGCTTCTCGATGTATCTCCCTAGTTTGGAAATTTCGGATAGAGCCTGTCTACTATCGTTTCTATCTATAAGTACAGAGCCACCATGGCGTAAATTATAGGAAACACTGGGGATGCCTTTTCCTAGCTCTTTTTTACTGACGAATTTTGGGTGGTGTTTCCGCATGAACCAGACAAGAGGCGGTATGTCATGCATACTTTGGTGGTTTGGTACAATGATTAAAGGCCTATCTGTTGGGATATCATGGGGATTATTAAAGCTGTAAGTGGTGCCTAAGAGATGCGTACACCGCATGAGCGAGAGGTTGAGCAGGGCAACACTCATCCTGTGGGCGTCATAGCCAAAAATATTAAAACACACCCATTGAATAGGGTGATACACCAATAGACATAATCCAAAGAAAATTATGTAAAGTAAAGTAAGTGGGTATGCCAATAGCTTTTGCATAGTGCAAAAATAAAAAACCGCTTCTTTGTGAAGCGGTTTTTTTATTCTTTTATACTCTCTTGTAAAGAGAAGTGTTTAAACAGTCCTAGCAGAACTCCTCGTAAGCACCAACAAGGTTCTCGGCAATCAATTCTGCCGGTCTACCTTCAATGTGGTGACGTTCGATCATATGAACCAATTCACCATCTTTAAAAAGGGCCATACTTGGCGATGATGGAGGAAAAGGAATCATAAGGTTTCTAGCTGTATTTACAGCTTCAATATCAACACCCGCAAAAACCGTAACGATATGGTCAGGTTTCTTTGCGTTGTGTAAACTTAATTTTGCCGCAGGTCTAGCGTTTGCCGCTGCACAACCACAAACAGAATTTACTACAACTAAAGTAGTACCTTCTTTTTTGATTGCATTTTCGACTGCTTCTGATGTATGTAATTCTTCAAACCCGGCTGAAGCCAAGTCTTGTCTCATAGGTTTTACCAATTCTGCGGGATACATATTTTTAAATTTTATTTTGGTTAACAAAGATACTTAATTTGTCGCATTTAGTTGACTTACTTAACGTTTCGTTGGCGAAAAGGATTAAAATGGGGCTATACCGTTGGCTGTATTTGACAACAATTGTTCTTTAATGGTCTCTCTGTGTTTTTAGAAGCTTAGTTCTTGCCGCTTTTAATATCTTTGCCCAAATTTAGAAAAGGCATGATTAAATGGTTCGCGGCCATCGCAGGGTATTATTTTTTCAGGTTTCCAGGAGCAATTTTAGGGTACTTGATAGGCAGCTTTATAGATGGTTTAAAAATTAGTGGCGGAGGAGGAGCGCAGTCTGTTTTTGGAGATATGACGCGCCAAAAGGTCTCTCCGGCAGATTTTGAACTTAATTTACTTTCGTTATGTTCTATCGTAATTAAGGCTGATGGCAAGGTAAGTCAGCGTGAAATGGACTATGTGCGGCAATATTTTGTTAGTACTTATGGTAAGGATAAAGCCAATGCCATTTTCAGGACCTTTAATGAAATCAATAAAAAACATGAGATTTCTGCGCAAAGAATCTGTACGTTTTTAAATCAACGTACGCGGTATGAGGTTCGGTTGCAACTGCTTCACTTTTTGTTTGGAATAGCCCAGGCAGATGGCTCTGTTAGTGAGCCCGAAATTCATAAGATAAGAGAGATTGCAGGTTATTTACGCGTAAATCTAAGAGATTTTGAGAGTATTAAGGCCATGTTCATAAAATCGGTCAATAATGCATATAAAATTCTGGATATTGAAAAATCGGCCAGTAATGACGAGGTGAAAAAAGCGTACCGTACAATGGCTAAAAAATATCATCCGGACAGAGTAAACACACAGAACGAGGCTATTAAAAAAGGGGCTGAGGAAAAATTTAAGGAAGTACAAAGGGCGTATGAAGAAATTCAGTCCGAAAGAGGTTTGTAAAAGTGGTTTTTTAGTTCTTTCATCGTCTTAAAAAAGTTTGAAAATGCAAGAATTTGTATTCTATATAAAAATGGGTTTGGAGCATGTGCTGGACTTCAGTGCCTATGACCACATTCTTTTCTTGGCAGCCTTAGCTGTTCCTTTTTCATTTAAAACTTGGAAAAATGTTGTTTTACTGGCTACCGTATTTACTATTGCACACTGCTTATCTCTTGCCTTAAGTGCCTATGGTCTGGTAACGGTAGATGTTAGTCTGGTTGAGTTTTTGATTCCGGTAACTATAATGGTTACAGCTATTTTTAACCTATTGTATATGAGTAAGACCACAACAGTGCAAAACATGCAGGGTCACGTGTTGGCCACATTGGTCTTTGGATTGATACATGGCTTCGGATTTAGTAATTACTTTAGAATGTTAATGGCGGAAGAAGATAATAAATTGGTGCCTCTTTTGGGTTTCGCTGCAGGTATTGAGATTTCCCAAGTAACCATAGTTGTCTCTGTTTTAGCTTTGGGCTGGGCTATAATTACAGCAACTAAATTAAAGAAAGCGTTATTCGTCGTAATTACTTCAATTTTAATAATACTTCTAACAATACCAATGCTCATTCGTACGTTTCCGCTATGACAACTAATGTATTTTCACCTAAAATTAACCCGTAATTATTGTTAGGCTTTTGTAAAGCAGGTATCTTAGTTGTCTTGCAGGTAAGATAAGTAGCACAAATGTCTATTGTTGTATCTTCGCATTACATGAAAAAGTCAAAACAAACAAAATATGATAAGGCATATCTACGCATGGCTCAAGAATGGGGTAAACTATCCTATTGCGAGCGTAAACAGGTTGGTGCCATTATTGTTAAAGATAGAATGATTATTTCTGATGGTTACAATGGTACACCAACAGGTTTTGAAAACATATGTGAGGACGATGAAGGGTATACCAAATGGTATGTTTTACACGCCGAAGCCAATGCCATAAGTAAAGTGGCTTCTTCAACACAGTCATGTGAGGGAGCAACGCTATATATAACTCTGTCCCCATGTAGGGAGTGCAGTAAATTAATACACCAGTCTGGCATAAAACGTGTAGTATACAAAACGTCTTATAAGGATGACTCCGGATTACAATTTTTAGAACGCGCAGGTATAGAGCTGGTACATTTGCCCAAAATTGGAGAGGATATAGACGAGCCCATATAAACTATGAAAAAACAACAAAACTACATATGGCCTACCGTTATAGCCGCAGCACTTGCCTTAGGTATTTTTGTTGGAGGGAAATTGCACTTTGCAGATAGTCCTGAGAAACTGTTTACCACCAATTCCAAAAAAGACAAGCTTAATAGACTTATTGACTATATAGACTATGAGTATGTTGATGATATTGATACGGATAGCATTGTAGATGTAACCGTTAACCAGATTCTTGAGAAATTAGATCCACATTCTGTATACATTCCCAAAAATGAAATGGATCGGGTTTCAGAAAACATGAAAGGTGATTTTGTGGGTATAGGTATTAATTTTTACCCGTATAAAGACACAATTTCAGTAATTAGAACGGTACCTAAGGGCCCTAGTTATCTAAAGGGAATTAAAGCCGGCGATCGTATTTTAATGGCTGATGGTGACACGTTATACGGTAAAGACCTTGCTAGCGAAGATATTGTAGGTAAGCTTAAAGGGGAAAAAGGGAGTTCGGTAAAACTACAAGTCTATAGAAAAACAGAAGATAAAACTTTCACCATTAATGTGAAACGGGATATTGTTCCAATAAAGAGTGTGGAAGCCTATTACATGCTTACGAATGATATGGCCTATATAAAGGTGAACCGTTTTGCAGAATCTACATATAGAGAGTTTAAAGCGGCGCTATCAGAACTAATAAAACAAGGGGCTCGTAAGCTGACTTTGGACTTGAGAGATAACCCAGGAGGTTACCTAGGTGTGGCCGAGCAAATGGCAGACGAGTTTCTTAAAGATGGCAAACTGATTCTTTTCACCAAAAATAAAAAGGGGAAAATCAATAAAATACACGCTACTTCAAAAGGTAGATTTGAAGATAAGCCAGTTTATGTTTTGATCAATGAACGATCTGCATCTGCAAGTGAAATTATAGCAGGAGCGTTGCAAGACAATGATATTGGTACTATAGTTGGACGCCGATCTTTTGGAAAAGGCTTAGTGCAACGTGAAATGGAATTGGGTGATGGCTCTGCAGTACGTCTTACGGTTTCCAGATATTACACACCCACAGGTAGGAGTATTCAAAAATCATACGAAAACGGAAACGAAGATTATTACAAAAAATTTACTGATAGATTCCATAGCGGTGAATTGGTAACCGTAGATAGTATAAAAGTGGCGGATTCATTAAAATTCACGACACCAAAAGGTAAAGTGGTCTATGGTGGAGGTGGAATTATCCCGGATGTTTTTGTTCCAATAGGTTCCAATGAAGAAGAGGCCGTAGAAAGTATGGATAGCTTCGGGTGGCTTTCGTATTTTATATTTGAGCACTTAGATGACGATAGAAAGCGATATAACTCATACTCAAAAGAAGAATTTGTCCAAGATTTTAAAGTAGACGATATTCTTTTTGAAAAATTTGTAGACTACTCGGTCCAGAGAAATCTTAGAATGAATTTCTATAATTACGAAGAAAGCATTAAACTATACTTAAAAGCTGCATTAGCGGAACAATTGTTCGGAGCCAATGTGCATGCTAAAATCAAAAGTACCGAAGATAAAATGTTGCAAGAGGTAATCAAGCTAGATAACCCGGTGGTAAAACAAGGGGAGGCTGAAACTATTGAAAGTAATAACTAATCTCGCTGCTGTACTTTTTGCTGTATTTTTTTACTAGTTCTGAAAATCAAAAGAAGCAGTATCGCGCAAAAAGAAGCCACTATACCTATTAAGGCAATGGTACTATCCCCATTAAGCGGATTTTGAAAATCAATCATTGTTACATTATATGCAATAAGGGCAACTGCCGCTAAGACTAAGATTATTGTTAGGGTCTTATTCATTTTTACAATTTTTTTAGATTAAATATATAATCTGTTTTAAAAAAGCTCGTTAATGTTCGTTGCGAACAGCTTTACGGCAATGGCCAATAAAATAACCCCAAAGACTTTTCTAATTACACTAAGTCCGCTTTGGCCTAGAACTTTCTCTATCTTTTTTGAGGATTTCAACACTAAGTATACAAAAATAGTGTTTAAGGTAATGGCAACAATAATATTCTCTACACGAAATTCAGCGCGTAGCGAAAGCAATGCTGTTAGTGTACCTGCGCCCGCAATTAGTGGAAAAGCAATTGGAACAATAGATGCGCTTTCCGGCTCATCTTCCTTATAAAGGGTAATGCCCAATATCATTTCAAGAGCAAGGAAAAATAAAATGAAAGAACCTGCAACAGCAAAGGAATATACATCTATACCTATTAGTTTCAGAATTTTTTGGCCAACAAAAAGGAAGGCGATCATTATGACCAGTGAAACAAAAGAGGCTTTTTCAGATTCTATATGCCCTACTTTTTTTCGTAAACCTATAATTATAGGGACACTTCCTAAAATATCAATAACTGCAAAGAGTACCATTGTAGCGGTCGCAATTTCTCGAAAATCGAATTGTATGTCCATACCTTAAAATTTTTCGCAAAATTACATTTAATTAAACCGAAAGAATGCATAGATATAGAATTAATTTACCTGTAAAAAATCCTCTTTTAAAAGTATCTTTGCATAACTAAACTTGCATTATGTTTCAATTAGGTAATACAATAATTTCAGAAGAAATAATTGAAAAGGATTTTGTTTGCAACATTACTGCGTGCAAGGGACAATGCTGTATAGATGGTAATGCCGGTGCTCCTTTAGAAGATAAGGAAACTGAAATTCTAGTTGATATTTACAGCAAAGTAAAACCTTTTTTAAGAAAAGAAGGTATTGATGCTATTGAAGATCAAGGAGCTTTTGTTAAGGGTGATGATGGTGAATGGGAGACCCCTTTGGTGAACAATAGTGAGTGTGCATATGTTGTTTTTTCTGATAATGGGACTGCAAAATGTGGTATTGAAGAGGCTTATAATCAAGGTGAGATAGAGTGGAAAAAACCAGTTTCATGTCACCTTTACCCTATTCGTATACGAGAGTATACAGAACTTACAGCGGTTAATTACCATAAATGGAATATCTGTGACCCAGCCTGTTCTTTGGGCGAGGAGTTAAAAGTCCCAATTTATAAATTTGTAAAGGAAGCGCTAATCAGAAAATTTGGTGAAGCTTGGTACCAAGAATTGGAGCAAGTTGCCATAGAGCACACTAAATCGTAGGAATGTGAAGTATTACTTTGGTGCCCAGAGGGTTTTTATTTTCGTCATATAGATCTACAATCTCTACATCAAACGAATTCTGAAGGTCTTTTGAGAAATTCGCGAGGCGTTCTTTGGTAATTTCAATTCCAACGGACTTTCGCTTCAATACCTTATTCTGTTTTATTTTCTCGGCAGCAACTCTTCCCACGCCATTATCGGATATGGCAATATGTATAAAGTCTTGTTTATCTTTTGAAATGTGAAGGTCAATTATTTTTTCGCCTTTTTTGGGTGAAAGCCCGTGCCAAATGGCATTTTCTAAGAATGGCTGTAAAATTAACGATGGAATTTTTACCGTGTGGGTGTCAATATCTTCATCAATACGAATCTTAAAATCTATCTCGTTGGAGAAGCGAATGTTTTCAATATTCATATAAAGGTCTACAGT
The DNA here is from genome assembly GCF_009725985.1 of Zobellia amurskyensis. Taxonomy (GTDB): domain Bacteria; phylum Bacteroidota; class Bacteroidia; order Flavobacteriales; family Flavobacteriaceae; genus Zobellia; species Zobellia amurskyensis. The sequence continues at coordinate 19,786 of NZ_RCNR01000036.1, read as the reverse complement.
TTCTAATTCTTCGGCCAAAGGAATTTCTCGCATGGATGAGGCTTCTAGAATTTTTCGGACCAATTTAGAAAACTTGTTGAGGTAATGAACGGCGTTCTTTTGTTCATTGTTTATGATGTATAATTTAATGGAGTTGAGGGAGTTGAATAAAAAATGGGGGTTCATTTGACTGCGCAACATACTCTGCTCTAAGGTCAAAACCTTTTTTTCATTTTTAAGTTGATATTGTCTGTAGAGGATATAGAAAATACCGGCTAACAATGCTAGGGCAATGCTTCCTATAAGTAGGGTAGTCCTACTTGTGCGTAATTCCATTTGAATAATCTCATTCTTCCGGGCCAGGCTTTGAATTTCATTGTTTTTTTTCTCGGAATCGTACCTGAAAATAATATCGTTTACATAGCGTACGGTACTTTCATTTACAATTTCTTCATCTAGCTCTTCAGCTTTCATGCTATAGGTAAGTGCTTTTTTATAATCTTTTTTAGACTGATAAAGTTGGGTAAGTAAATGACTTCCTCTAGCGGCTTCGTCTCTAAGGTTATATTTTTCGGCAATTCTTAGGCCTTCAAGCATGTTTATTTCCGCATGGGCGTAATCACCGGTAACCATTTCTCCCCAGCCAAGATTAATATATATAGGGGCAATAAGAAAACCGTCGCCCAACTCTTCTGCAACGGGCAGTATAGGCTTAAGAATGCTTTTGGCATCGCTTACACGTTCTTTTTTTAAATATACCTTGGCAATACTTGTCTTACATATAACTCGCCCTGTATCACTATCTATTTCTTCATTATAGGCTAGCGAGGTACGGTAATTGTTAAGAGCCTCGTCCAATTCACCTAATTCTTCAAGGCAAATTCCAATGTTTCCGTAGTTGATCGCCATACCCTTGGTATTTCCCAATTCGGTCTCTAAAACCAAAGATTTTTTGAAGTACTCTATTGCTTGGCCATATTGGTTGAGTTTAATGTAAAGATTGCCTATGCAGTTCAATGATACATTAATGCTTTTTTTTAGGCTATGGGATCGGTCTTCTTTCTTAACAGCTTCGGCTAGCTCAAGTGCTTGTTGGTTATAATCCATTGCCGTTCGTATGGAAGACGTTCTGCGATAGACCACACCTAAATCGTTTAGACTGGCCACTCTAAATTCAATATTGTTTACTTCATTGGCAAGGTCTAAAGCTTTTTTGTGTAGTTCAACCGCATGGCGGTATTGCGAGGTGTTTCTGTAAGTTCTCCCCAGCTCGTTAAAAGCATAAATTTGGCCAGAAGTATAATCGCTATTGATTGAAGCATTAGAAAAATAACGCATAAGGACAGTATCTGACTTGTAACCTCGTAATGCCGAGTGTATGCCAGAAAAGTCCTTTGGAGCAGCGGTTAGAAGACTATCTACTGTTTTTTTAAAGGATGTTGGTATGTCTTGGGCATTGCTAACCGAGAGGAATAGAAAGCTAAATAAGAACACATGTAGTGTGCCCAAATTAATAGGATATTTAGCGAGGGAAGATGTATTATTTTTCAGTTGCAGACGCATTAATATTTTTAGAGCATATCCAGAAAATCTGATTTCTTTTGTCTAGAAACGGGAATCTTGTGGTTGGATTCCAAAATAACATATCCATCGGTTTTCAAAAACTCTTTTATTTTGGTTAGGTTTATTATAAATGAATTGTGAATTCTAAAAAAGGAGTCAGCGGGTAGTAACTCGTTTACCTCTTTTAGTTTTTTGGTAAGTACAATCTTATGACCATCGGCTAAGAAAATGGTGCTATAGTTTCCGTCAGACTCGGCATACAGGATTTCATCACTATCCAAAAAGACAAGCTTCCCGTCTGTGTTAAAGGTTATTTTCTTATGCTTTGAATTAGAGTTGAAGTTCAGCAACAGTCTCTCTAATCGCTCTGCCGTAAAGTTTTTAGCGTTATGTTTCCTAATTTTTACAATGGTATCCTTAAGGTCGTCTGTATCAATAGGTTTAAGCAGGTAATCTATAGCTTCGTTCTTTAAAGCTTTTATTGCATACTGGTTGTAAGCCGTAGTTATAACAACGGGAAAATTTTTATTTGTCAATTTTTGAATAAATTGAAAACCGTCCATAGTTGGCATCTCAATATCAAGAAAAAGACAATCGGGTGTATTTTTTTCTAAGTAAGTCAATGCCTCAAAAGGATCTGTAAAAGATGCTTCTACCTTAATTTCATCGCTAAAATTGGTCAATTCCCACGAAAGACTTTGAAGTGCTTTAATTTCATCATCAACAATTACGGCTTCTATCATAGAGTAATACTTTTAAGGTAAAGTAAACAAATTTAACCGTATGGCATGTTTTATGATAATAAAGATGTGCCGATGGAGATAATTAAAGTGTGTTTGGTATAAAAAGTGACAAAATTGGTTAAGAAGGTGTCTTAAAAGCTGTATTTGGTACTATATATGAAGAAAAAATACTTTCGGAGACCGTTTGAACCCTGTTAAAATAAGGCATTTGCCATTTATACAGGAAAATATACCATTCATACATAAGAACAATAACCGCAGGATGTTCGCCGCTACTTTAGCAGTATAAGTATTTGACGGTTATTAATGTTTCCCCAGGTTTTTTTATAATAAATTCCAGAAAACTAATAACAAACCAATGAGAAAATGTCTGTTCATGTTCGGGTTGCTCGTCGTTATCTTAATAGCGGCTGCTTTGACCGACACAGGTGATATTAAAAAACTGAATAGCGATTTAATAGTCGGTGAGCAGTTAATGGAGAATACTTTAGTAGCCCAAGAGGAGGTAATACAGAAACCCCAAAACTAATAATCGCTATGTATAGTCTACTATTTCAGTTTTTTGCTAATACTACCAAAGTTGGATTTTGGTTGTTACTTTCCGTTTTCTTTTTTTCAAATTCAGGAGTGAACCATAAAACGTCACCTTCATCTTCTTTAGAGAATGTATATGCTTTAAGCTCTATAGAGGTTAGTGATAGCTTAGTTAAGATTTTAGAACATCCTTTGGTTTTTGAATCGAGTACGAGTGTGTCTAGAGGAGGTATTCCATTTACAAGTATTGAAATAAAGCCAGCTGATGATGAGCAACTTTTTGGTATACTAATCTCCAAGCCAACTAAAGACATGCACTCCATAATGGGCAGGCATGAGATCGACAGTAATTTTAATAGTCTTTTGAGCGAGTTCAATGGGGTATTTGGATATATCAATATAACAGATGTAGATGAGAAACCTTATTTTAGTTATAAGGGCTTTTTAAATATTACAGAAATTAACGAGCAGTTGGTAAGCGGAAGCTTGAATTTGTCTTTTAAAAATTCAGAAGGCAGAACGGTACATGTCAATAAAAAATTCAAGGCCCACAAAAACAAGAGATTAAGCTTACGATAGAGATGTAGTTAAGATGGGTTTTTACGGTTGACTTGTGTTATTTATAACATTCTACGAATGATGTAGTTAGATTGAACAATTATCAGGTTCAATGGTGGACCATGTTAAGAAAAAGCTTATTTTTACAGTCCCCCCGATTGGTAATTACTATTACAAAGACATTACAGCACCAGAATATATACATCAAAATACCAAACCAATAACTAGACAATATCTACATATGGGGAACCATCTTATAATTTTATGAAACTGCCAATCCAAAAAGGTACGGTTCTAGGCGACATGTTATGAAATAGAGCGTGTTTAGTCCGTCTAATGAAGCCATTTGGGGTCATCTATTCAACATGTTGGAGAGGTGATTGCCGATTATAGGTTTCGGGGGAACTACCTGAATCAGCACCCTTTCTGGTACTAATCGATTTTGATACATTAGAAGGACCGTACGGTTTGGCGGTATCATATTAAATTTTTAAAGGTCAGAGCATATTTTCTGACCTTTTTTTGTGCGCAATAGTCTTCGTTTTTTACTCTCAGAAGCCATCTATACTACCACAGTGCTACACGTACATAAAATTGAACCAATAGAACATAAGCCATTGTTGCATGTATGAATTATAGGCATCTTTAGCCAAATCGATTAATTTTCATGTTAACCTTTTTAGACTTAGGGCACTAATCTATAGAAAACCATAAATTATGAAAACAATGAATTATCTAGTCTGTTTTATGTCCATTATGTTGGGTGTAGTCTCATGTTCGCAGAAAGAACTGCCCGAAGAAGAATTGACCGCGAACAATTTTAATTACCGTTTGGTTCAAGAGCCAAAATACCTGAACGGTCTTGAATTGTACAAACTTGGAACCATACACAGCCTTTCTGTTATGAAACAGGAAATTGCCGAGCTAAAAGAAGCAATAGACCTTAGCAAAGGGGGCAAAAGATTAATTCCACGTTTAGAACAAGCTCAAAAAGAAGAAGCTGGGTTAAATGAGTTTAAATCTGGGTTGGTTAGCCTTGTAATGCCAAGGGGAGGTAAATTTCCACCTAGGCCACCAAGAGGTTGTTTTGATGACCCAAGAGCAGGATGTGTACCTAAAATCAATATTTCGGATTATTCAGGAATAGAGCTACCGCCGGAGATAGAAGAAGCCGAAATAACCATTGTTAATGAAAGAAACAAAGTGTTAGCTAAGGGTGGTTCCGCAACCCTGTCAAAATCTGGTAATATGGTTGTTGCTATTAAGGGGGATTTTGAGGGCAACGCTAAAATGGTCATAAGAATGCCCCAATCCAAAGAATTTGGAGATGCGATCACAATAGAAGTGCCGGTATATAAAAATTAGTTGAACTTTTTTTGATTAAATTAAAGTCCTTTACACTTATGCGTAGAGGACTTTCGTATATGAAATACTTCCATTACATAGTGTGTTTTTTGTTCGTCTTTTTTAGCGGTTGGTCTCAGGAGACACCTTCAAACTTGGACGATGCCTTTAACAAGGCTTTGGAGTATCATTACGTAAATAAGGACAGCGCCTATGTGTATTATGAGAAAACCATAGCCATAGCCAATGAGCAAGATAATATGGATTATCTTCTTGGTAGCTTGAGTTATTTAATTAATGCGAACAGTAATTTTTACGACTTACAGGAATACAGACGTAACCTCCAACGAATGGAGGATTGCTTGCTCAAAGATTCTCGTACCAATGGTCTTGAGATAAGTGGAGTTTACAAAAATAGACTTCTTTTTGATAAGGGAAATTTTCATTACAAATTAAAGGAATACAGTACGGCTAGAACCTATTTTTTGGAGCTATATTCCATCCTTAAGGCTGTACCGGAAGAGCAGCGTACGGCGCTGGACATAGATACACTTTCTGCAATTTATAGTTTCCTTGGTCTTATTTATAGGCATACGGGAAAATATGAACAGGCGGAGTTTTACTATACGCAAGATTTAAATTTGATAGAAACGTTTAGAGATAGTATTGAAGATTGGCAATCGGCTAGTTTTAATACAAAAAAACTTCTTTCTCAGGTGTTTGAGGTGCAGGGCAATACAATTAAGGCCAGTGAGTTATTGAAGGAAACGTTGGAATTTTATAAGGCGAAAGTCGGTAACCCTAGGTTTAAGAACAACTTTTTATCAACCTATATATTATTGGCTAAAAATTACTTAAAACAAGGGGAATATGATAATGCAGTAATGGTCTTAAATGAAAACCACCGTATTGATGATCGGGAGAATCCTTTTTCCAAAGAGATATGTGTGCTTTATGCCGATGCTTTCTTGGGAAAGAAGAATTACCAACAGGCAGAGAATTATTATGAGCGGGCGTTGAATGATTTTAAAGCATACCGTCAACATAGGCCACACCAAGATATAGCCCATGTCTATGGTAAAATGGCAAAACTTTATTTGGAGCAACACAATTTTGAAGAAGGACTAAATATCGTTCAGAAAGCATTTCGTAATTCAGTAAGTTTCAAATCAGATACGGGGGGTAACCCCAAGCCCAGAGACGTGTTTTCAAAAATTCAATTGTTGAATTTATTGGATGTAAAACTTCAACTTTTACAATCGGCGTATGCCAAAACAAATAATCTCACTTATGAGCAAGAAGCAATAACAACCAGTAAGGACATACTCACCACTTTTGATGAGTTGAAACTGGAGTTTGACAGTAAACTGGATAAGCAATTTCTGGCCGAAGAGGTCTATCCTATTTTTCATCGGATGTTAGATGTGGTATATGAGAATTATGAAAGAACCGGTTCTAAAAATATATTAGAATTGGCATTGAACATTGCTGAGAAGAACAAAGATTTTATTTTACTCGAAGCCCTTAGAGGTACACAGGCTACTAGATACGGTAATGTACCGCAAAATATACTGGACAAAGAGGTGCGTTTGAGAGCGGAAATCACTCATTTTGAAAAGGAAATTTTTGATGGTTCCGATGATAACAGCAAGTTAGAAGCTCAAATTTTTAATGTAAAGCAAGCGTATTATGCTCTTTTGGATACACTAAAACAGGAGTATCCAAAGTATCACGATTTAAAATATGGTAGTAAAACCTTAAACTTTGCCACTATACGGAATACACTATTAAAAGATGGGGGTACTATAGTTTCTTTTACACTTACGAACCATCACCTGTATGCCATTATATTGAACAGTGAAGAACAGGGTTTTTTAAAATTGCCATTTTTGGAAGCTGATAAAAAAGACATCACTGATTTTTATAGAATACTCTCAAAACCTTCCTTAAATGGGGGTGTGGAAGAAATAAGTGTTTTAGGTAACCGCCTCTTTGAAAAAATCTTAAAGCACCCACTTAAGGACATCGATTCGGAAAACCTGACTATCATTCCAGATGGCGAATTGCATTATATTCCTTTTGACCTTTTACGGGAGAACGATTCCTACCTTTTGGAAACAAAAAGTATCGGCTACGGTAATTCAATTACCTCACTTTTGGAACTTATAAAAAAAGGAAAATCCGATAAAAATCATGTTTTGGCGTTTGCACCAAATTTTGATGAAAAAATAGCGGTTCAGGATAATAGACAGTTTGGAAAGTTGCTTTATAACGATGATGAGGTTTCTGGAATAAGCTCTTATTTTAACACCCAGAAGGTTCTGGACCAAGATGCGACCTTAGTAAATTTTAAGGCTAATTCTTCTAATTTTAATATAATCCATTTGGCTACACATGCCTCGGCCAATGATGCGTATCCGGATTATTCCTATCTCGCATTTAGTCAACAAAAAGATAGTAGTGAGAACAATGTCCTCTATATAAAAGACCTGTATAATATTTCCCTGAATGCTGATTTGGTGACCTTGAGTGCATGCCAAACGGGTATAGGAAAACTTCAAAAAGGACAAGGTATGTTGAGCCTGTCAAAAGGCTTCTACTATGCCGGAGCCAAATCTTTGGTAAACACGTTGTGGAAAATTAACGATAAAAGCAGCGTAAAATTAATGGAGTTTTTCTACGAGGGGCTTAGTAAAGGTAAATCAAAAGCAAAGGCGTTACGGGATGCAAAATTAAAATATTTGGAAACTACGGATGACAACTTATTGCAACACCCCTATTACTGGTCGGCTTTTGTGGTTTCGGGGGATATTTCACCAATTACGAAAACCAGTTACTGGTGGTATTGGGGGAGTTCGTTTTTGGTATTGAGTGTTTTCTACGGTGTTTTTTGGTATAAAAAGAAGAGAAGCCTAGCTTAATTCAATTCGGCCAATAGATTTTTTGCTGCTTTGGTTTTGAATCCTTCTCTATGGGCCAATAGATTTAATTGTTCCTTGCATTCTTCTATTTTATTAAGTTTTAAATAGGTTAGCGCCAGGTACCAAATAGCTCGATCTTTAAGTTCTCCATTGTCCTCAATGTAGCTCTCCAGCAAGGGTGTAGCTTCACGGTGTTTGTTCAATTGCATGAGCGAAATAGCTTCGTAAAATATAATATACTTATCGTTATTTTTATCGTTTAGTGTTTTGAAGAGTTCTATTGCCTGTTGGTAACTCTCATTTTCATATGCAATAAAAGCCCGTGTTTTAAGGTCTTCCAGTTGCTCTCCACGTTCGATAGGGTGTACCACATTTTCATAGGGAGCAAAGTTGCTGGCATACAGTTGTTGAGAATCAATGTCTGGTCGGTTAAAGAAAATTAGCCAGGAACTGATTCCTACCAGTAAGACTAAAGAGGCGGCAACGAGCCAAGGACGTAAGTGTATTACTTGAGATTTTTCCTTTTCTTGTGGCACGTTAGTATTGGATAAAATCTGTTTTAATTGTTTCCTTTCGGATTTTACCAGCGCACGTTTTAGCTCTTCCTGAAACTCAAAATCGGTTTTAAAGTCGGGGTTTGTTTCGAACAAATGGTCAAATTCTCTCTTCTGCTCTTCTGAAAGAGAGCCTTCAAAATAACCATTGATCAATTCTTCATTATCCATTCTTTGCATGAGTAAGCTCTTTTAATGATTTGAGGCATCTAGATTTTTGGCTTTTCACTACATTTTTGTTTTCATAGCCTTGCACGCTCATTATCTCTTCTAGTTTTAATCCCTTTAGATAAAAAAGCTCTAGAATTTCACGGCACTTATCACCAAGTTTCTTAAAGTTCTCTATTATTTTTTGCTGGTATTCATTGGGGCCTTGGTCTTCATATACGTCGTTAATGACAACTATTTCACTTTGGTCAAAAATATAGGTTTCATCTGTGGCTATTTCTTTAGTATCTCTGAACTTTTTAAAAATCATAAACTTTCCTGTACTGAAAAGGTAAGTTTTTAGGCTACTTTTTAATTCATCCAATTTTCCTGTCAGAGCATTTTCATAGAGTACGATAATCGCATCTTGGAAAATATCTTCTAGCAAATCGGTATCAGAGGTATATCGGGAAGCAAATTTGAAAAATTCAATTTTATACCCTTTATAAACTTCTTTAAGTGCATTTCTATCCCGCTGTTTCATTTGGGAAATAATATGCTGGTCTTTCATTGGTGCTCAATTGGTTAAAAAGTAAACATCATCTAAATATAGAATTTTTTTAATGGGCATGTTTACCTTTTAAAAATTAGGACACTAATGGGTGTAGAAGATTTGATAAAGGGTGTTTAAATCCATAAGAACGCTACAAAAGGAATTAATAAAAAAGTAAAAACAATGATCATGAAAAATTTCAAAAAACAAATTCTTTTAGCTGTTTGCGGTGTGGCAATTATTTTAACGTACAGCTGTAGTAAAGACAATCCTTTGAATCCTGCGGGAAACTGTTTTGGAGGAAATTGGGCTCAAGGCTATACAGATGAATTGCAATCTTGGTCTAACGCTGCACAGGCTTACAGTGAGAATCCTACGGCAGATAATTGTGCAGATTATAAAAGTGCGGCTAAAGCCTATCTAGATGCTCTGGATAACATCTATGATTGTATACCTACAGCAAGTAGAGCCGAAATTGACCAAGAGATAAAAGAGGCTAAGGCAGATATTGATAAGGAAAGTTGTGACACTCAATAATAATTTTAAAATTTTTAAAATGAAAAATATAGGACTGGTTATACTGTTGCTATTACTTGGTTCATGTGTTGGCGAGGTCAAGGAAAAATTGACCAAGGCCAAGGCGGGAGTGTCAAACGCATCCACTTTTGTAAAAGAAGCTAGAAAGGTAGAAGGAAGAATTGAAAAATTGAAAAATGCAGTCCCATTAACCAATGAACAGTTAAAGGAGTGGTTGCCTCAGAATTTGGGACCCTTAGAAAGAACGGGGTTTAAAGTGGGACAGGCGGGTATGTATCAAGTAAACTCCGTGGAGGGAACCTATAAAAAGGCTGAAGATAAAAAAACATTGAGCGTAATGATTATAGACGGTGCCGGTCCAACGGGTAGTATGATGGCCACAAGCTACGGACTGTTAGGAAATTTTGAAATGGAAACTGAAGATGAATATAAGCACCAACAAACTGTAGAGATTAATGGAATAAAGGCGCAACAGATCTACAAGAAAAAATCTAACGATACCCAATTAATGTTTGCCTATGAAGATAGGTTCTTGGTTACCATAAATGCAAACGATATGCTTCCCGAGGAAACTTGGGGTATGGTAGATGAGCTCAAACTAGAGCAATTGACCAAAATGACGGAATAGCAAATTAAAAACGAATTAAAAAAATGATAATGGAAAATACAGATACGGAGTTAAATAAGACTCAAGCTGCCGCCGCAACAAGTGAAAACGATAAAACAATAGCAATTCTTGCTTATGTAACCTTAATAGGTTTGATAGTAGCTTTTGTGATGAACAATGATAAAAAACAACAATTTGCAAGTTATCATATTAGACAATCACTGGGATTGTGTGTTACGGGTTTGACCCTGGGGGTTATTGGTGTCATACCAATTTTGGGTTGGATTATAAACATACTGGGCATTTTTGTCTTGTTGTATATGTGGATAATGGCACTTATAAACGCTCTAAATGGAAAAGAAAGTCCTGCACCTATTTTGGGTAAAAAATATGAGGTCTGGTTTGCCAGTGTTCAAGAATAGTTAAATCACTTTTTAAGGAGAGAACATCTTGCAAAATATTATCACATGAAAACGCTTGTTCTAGTAATGATTTTTCTTTTGGTCTATCAAAATGGATTATGCCAAGAAAAGCAATTGATTATTGTGAATTCAGTGTCCAACAAAGAAATAGCAATAAAGGAAAACCGAAGAATAAAGGTAATTACCAAAACGGGCGAAAAATTTGCGGGTAGATTTGCCGTTCTTAATCAAAATAGCATTGTTGTAGACTGGGTGATTATCAGTTTAAATGAGATTGATATTATACGAAAGCACCCTTTACTGCACACAGTTATGATGAATATAAACTTCCTACATATTGGCAGTATCACATTTTTTATTGCATTGGCTATTGGGAATGTACCTTTTGTATTTATTGGAGCAGCTGCGCTAACAGGAGGTATTTATGGCGTTGTAAAATCGCCTAATATTTTAAAAGGGTATAAAACTTTAAAGGACTGGACCTATAGCATTGAACCTATTAAAAGCCCTTGATAAAAATTCATTCACCAGAGTGTTAAAAATGAATCTTTCTTGCGGATTATACACTGAAGTCCTCAAATTATACATTTCCGTTTCTTCAAAATTGTAATTGCCGGTATCTTGTTCATGGTTTCAAGGGGCTGGCAATTTACGTATAGTTTTAAATCGGATATTTTCTTCTTCCTGACCTTCCCAAATCAGTTTCCCCCTATTCATTTTTTAATGGTTCATACCATTAAAGTAAATAGAGAGCAAATGAAACTGATTAATTATTACATACTTCTTTCTATCGCGGTAAACCCAAAAGCTCCAACGGAACGGCTGTATTTATTCCTTCTCGTTGCACTAAACGGAATAAGTTTTACTGATTGTCAAAAATCAATTCCTTTTCAAAGAATATAATATAGATTTTGATTGCCTAAAAGTATTCGTCTATAAAAGAAAAGAGTTCTAGGTGTTATCTAAGAAAAATAACTGACCAATGCCGTTAACCATCAACCTCAAAAAACATTAATCTTAAAACAATTTAAAATGAAAAGAAAATTACTTCTCTTTTTCCTGTCGGTAAGCGCTACATTTTCTTTTGCCCAGTCAATAGAACGTAGCGTTGTTAGTAATGTTGGGGGCACAATGACCGGTGCGGATATTTCGGTAAGCTTTACTATTGGGGAGCCAATTGTTGGCTTAGTTGCAGAAAATAACTCTGTAGATCAAGGTTTTTGGGCCGGAAAGGGAATTTTGGTCATACCGCTGAGTCCAGGAGAAGAACCGTCCAGTATTTTGGTCTACCCCAACCCAGTTATAGAAGAAGTAACCGTTTTTACCGGTCAGAATAAAGTATTTGGTATAGAGTTATTTGCTGTAAACGGGCAACGCATTCTAAACCAAAAGGTAGAAGCTTCTCAACTTGAATACAAAATAGATATGGCCTATATGGCTAAAGGGGTATATGTACTAAAACTCTACTTAGAGGGAAATACGGAAAGCAAAGCATATAAACTTATTAAAGAATAGAACCATGAAAAAAAACTACGCATCAATACTTATAATCTTGGCCGTTATGTTCTGTGGAACATGTATGGTTCAAGCCCAGCAGAAAAATTATATTAATTACCAAGGTGTGGCTCGTAATTCGGATAATGAATTAATGGAACAGGAGACCATAGATATTGGTATTGCTTTAAAATTTGGCAGTGCGGATGCAGCTACGCAATATGAAGAAACTCATGCTATAACCACCGATGCCAATGGTGTTTTTAACTTGCAAATAGGTAGTGGGAACAGCAATAGTGGCAGTTACTCCAATTTACCTTGGGGCCAAGCTACATTTGTTGTCGTTTCTTTTAACGGTGCTGAGGTGGGTACAACGGAGTTGATGGCGGTTCCTTACGCCATGGCTTCGGGGAGCCAACAGTGGGAGACAAATGGCAATGATATTGAAAACAAGAATGTAGGAGAAGTAAAAATAAAAAGCGACTTGAGAATTTTAGGAGGATTAAACCTTAGCTCGGGCAATCAGGTTAATGAAATATCCGATGATGGTGAGTTGGTTGAAAACAGTAACGGCATTTTACCTACACAGAGAGCGGTAAAGACCTATGTTGATAATAGGTTGTTTAGTGGAGGTGGCGGCGGAGATGCTCAAATCGCCTCAGAAGTGCCTTATAACAATGCGGGCTCGGGGCTTACGGCGGGTAATGTCCAAGATGCCTTGGACGAATTGGTTAGTACAAGTGGTGGTGGGGATGATGCAGATGCAGACCCAACTAATGAAATTCAAGACATTAGCCTTTCTGGAACCGATTTGAGTATTACGGATGGGTCCACCATAGATTTATCGGCTATTATCCCGCCTGGTGGCACAGATGACCAAAATGCTTCTGAAGTCCCTTTTGACAATACAGGTACAGGACTTGCGGCAGTGGATACACAGGCGGCAATTGAAGAATTAGCTGCAGGTGGGTTGGTAGATACAGATGATCAGAATTTATCACTTTCAGGAACCATGCTACAGATAGAAGATGGAACGGGTGTTGATCTTTCTACGATTATCCCACCGGGAGGAACGGATGACCAGAACGCCTCCGAAGTTCCTTTTGATAATACGGGAACGGGGCTTGCAGCTGCCGATACCCAAGCGGCAATAGAAGAATTGGCAGCTGGTGGGTTAGTGGATACGGATGATCAAGGACTTATAATGACCGGAGATGTGTTAAGCATTGAAGATGGTACGGGTTCGGTTGATTTAAATGATTATGTGGATGTTACAGGGGAAAGCGGATTGCTTTTAGGTGATGGCACGAATATAAGCGGACTTGAGGGTACGGCAGATGGTCAAGTAGCTAAATGGGATGCGGGTACAAGCAAGTGGGTGGCCGGTACTGATGAAGTTGGTGGTGGAAGTGCCTTATGGACAGATAATGCAGGTGATATTTATTTTAATATTGGTAAGGTGGGTGTTGGTACAGATTCACCAGATACAAATTTTGAAGTATCAGGTATAGGAACTTTACGTAATAGAATGACATCTACAGATGCCGGAAGTGTTAGTTTACAATGGATGAGGACTGGAGCTGCAAATACTGATTGGGCATTTACGGCAGGAGAAGGAAGAATGGAATTAATGTATTCTTCTACAGATTTGACGGGTGGAACTGTACATACTCGATTGCTTGATGATGGAACATTAGATGTTGTAAAGGGAATTCGCTCAGGTGATTTGGCTGGAACGGGAGAACGCAACGTCATGGCCGATGCTGACGGAAATTTTATAATTGGGACGGGTAGTGGAGGAAGTTCTCTTTGGGAAGAAGATGAAGATAACATATATAGATCTAGTGGAAATGTAGGTGTTGGTGTTAGTAATCCTGAAAAGAAAATGCATGTTGGAGGTAATCTCTTTGTTCAGACAAATTTAGGGGGACTAATATTTGGTTTTCCAAATAACGGTAATCAATGGCGGTATAGTACCCGTTCACAAGGGGCAGATTTGCAGTTAGAAACTAAGCTAGAAGGATCTAGTTCTTTTTTAACGCGTTTTAGGATGTTTCAAGGGGGGGAATTTCAGTTTGGGCCTAGTTCAAATATTTCTTCTTGGGTTCATGTTCTCAATAATTCAACGATAACCAAGCCTTTGCTCAAACTAGAGGAAGACGGAGATGATTTTTCAAGACTTGAATTCAAAAATACAGAAAGCGACGCTTTCTGGCACATTGCAGGTATTGCAAAAGACGGAGCAAATGGGGGGCAAAATAGTAGATTAAATTTTTATTTCCGAAATGATCAAGGCGCATCTAACCGAATGGCAATTACCGGTGACGGGGATGTATTTGTAAATGGATCTTTAGTCCATAATTCAGATGCTAGATTAAAGAAAAACATAAAAAATCTAGATTACGGTCTTGATGAGGTGTTAAGGCTTCAGCCAAAAAGTTATTTGTGGTTGGATGATAGAAGCTCGGGGAAAAGGTGTCTAGGTCTTATTGCGCAGGAAGTGCAGCAAATAATTCCCGAAATTATTTATGAAGAAGTAGATGCTGAAAATACCTTAAGTCTTAGTTACACCCAGTTAATACCTGTAGTTGTCACGGCTATTCAAGAACAACAACTGATAATTGAGCAACAATCAGGAAAAATTGCAAACTTGGAAGAAAGGTTGCAGAGGTTAGAGGCTATAATTACAAAATAGCCGTTTAGTTGATGTTATAATTTTTAAACCAAAAAGTATATTAAAAACATACTTTTTGGTTTAATTTTTTGTGTTCAACTTTCGTGTGAAATTTACGTTAACTGTCGATCCCCGTTAAGGTCAGTATATATACAATGCCAACCCACATTTCAACAATTTGTGTTAAAAACTTTGTGGTGGAAATGATTGAACAGCACGCATATTTTGGTGCTTTTTCGCCATCTTTGTTATCCTATCACAAGAGAAGAACATTCTTCGTAGCACACGAATTTTTTTTAAATCTGATTAATATGTCCGCAGCCTTAGAGCCTATTTTGGAAGAAAACAACGACCGTTTTGTAATCTTTCCTATTAAACATCACGATTTATGGGAATGGTATAAGAAATGTGAAGCTTGTTTTTGGACGGCCGAGGAAATTGACCTAAGCGAAGATTTAAACGACTGGAATAATAAATTAAGTGATGACGAACGTTACTTCATTAAACATATACTGGCCTTTTTTGCGGCATCAGATGGTATCGTAAACGAGAATCTAGCTGAAAACTTCGTAAGTGAGGTACAATATGCCGAAGCTAAATTTTTCTACGGATTTCAGATTATGATGGAGAACATCCATTCTGAAACTTACTCCCTTTTAATTGATACCTACGTAAAGGACGAGAAGGAAAAAGGTCTTCTTTTTAGGGCGATAGAAAACTTTCCTGCCATTAAGAAAAAAGCCGATTGGGCTTTAAACTGGATCGATTCTCCAAGTTTTGCAGAAAGGTTGATTGCTTTTGCAGCAGTTGAGGGTATTTTCTTTTCTGGTGCTTTTTGCTCTATTTTCTGGTTGAAAAAAAGAGGTTTAATGCCGGGGCTTACCTTTTCTAACGAGTTAATTTCTAGGGATGAAGGTATGCACTGTGATTATGCTGTTCACCTTCATAACAAGCACTTGATCAATAAAGTGCCAAAAGAACGTATTACTCAAATATTGACAGATGCGTTAGATATTGAGCGCGAGTTTATCACCGAGTCGCTTCCTGCAAGTTTAATAGGGATGAATTCAAAATTAATGACCCAATACCTAGAATTTGTAACGGATAGGCTTCTTGTGGAGCTGGAGTGTGATAGGGTATACAACGCAACAAATCCGTTCGATTTTATGGATATGATTTCCCTACAAGGAAAGACCAATTTCTTTGAAAAGCGTGTTTCTGAATACCAAAAAGCGGGTGTTTTGAAGAAGGATAATGATGAGGACGCACAGAAAATAAGTTTCGACGCAGATTTTTAATTAACACAAAAATATAAGACCCTTTCGTTGAAGGGGTTTTTGTTCCCAATTTTAGAATTGTTAAAATTTTAACAATTCAACATAAACAAACCAACGTATCACCCCACTAAAAAAGTATTCACATGTTTGTAGTTAAAAGAGACGGCAGAAAAGAAGTGGTCATGTTCGATAAGATCACGGCACGAGTAAGAAAATTATGTTATGGCCTTAACGATTTGGTAGACCCATTAAAAGTTGCTATGCGTGTCATAGAGGGACTTTATGATGGTGTAACAACCTCTGAGTTAGATAATTTGGCAGCTGAAATTGCGGCCACTATGACTACGACCCATCCGGATTATGCAAAGCTGGCAGCCCGCATTTCGGTTTCTAACTTGCATAAAAACACGAAGAAGTCATTCTCTGAGACCATGAAGGATCTCTATGAGTATGTGAACCCACGTACAAACAAAAAGGCCCCTTTGTTGTCGGATGAGGTGTTTAAGGTAATCTCTGAAAATTCGGAAAGACTGGATTCTACTATTATCTATAACAGAGATTTTGGGTATGATTATTTCGGCTTCAAAACTCTAGAGCGTTCGTATTTGTTGAAATTGAACGGTAAGATCGCGGAGCGGCCACAGCATATGCTTATGCGTGTTTCTGTTGGAATTCACCTTAACGATTTAGATGCGGCCATTGAGACTTACGAGCTCATGTCCAAAAAATATTTTACACATGCTACACCTACACTTTTTAATTCAGGTACACCAAAACCACAGATGTCCTCTTGCTTTTTATTGGCAATGAAAGATGATAGTATAGACGGTATTTATGATACGTTAAAGCAAACTGCAAAAATTTCGCAATCTGCGGGAGGTATTGGTCTTTCTATCCATAATGTACGTGCTACAGGTTCTTATATAGCGGGTACAAATGGAACATCAAACGGAATTGTACCTATGCTTCAGGTTTTCAATGACACGGCACGTTACGTGGATCAAGGTGGCGGAAAGCGTAAGGGTAGTTTTGCCATATACATGGAGCCATGGCATGCAGATATTTATGCGTTCTTGGATCTAAAAAAGAATCATGGTAAGGAAGAAATGCGCGCACGTGATCTTTTCTATGCGATGTGGATTTCTGATTTGTTCATGAGAAGAGTAGAGGCAAATGAAGAATGGACATTAATGTGTCCTAATGAGTGCCCGGGCTTGTTCACAAAACACAGTGAGGAATTTGAAGCTTTATATACTAAATATGAAGCTGAAGGTAAAGGAAGAAAGACGGTAAAAGCTCGTGAGCTTTGGGAAAAAATATTGGAGTCGCAAATAGAAACAGGTACTCCGTACATGTTGTACAAAGATGCGGCCAACCGTAAGAGTAACCAGAAAAATTTAGGTACCATCCGTTCATCTAACTTGTGTACCGAGATTATGGAATATACCTCTCCAGATGAGGTAGCGGTATGTAATTTAGCGTCTATAGCACTGCCAATGTTCATTAAGAACGGCAGCTTTGACCACAAAGAATTGTTCAGGGTTACTAAAAGAGTTACAAGAAACTTGAACCGTGTAATAGACAGAAATTATTACCCAGTTAAAGAAGCTGAAAATTCTAATATGCGTCATAGACCAATTGGTCTTGGGGTACAAGGGCTTGCAGATGCATTTATCATGTTGCGCTTACCGTTTACTAGTGAAGGGGCTAAAAAATTAAACCAAGAGATTTTTGAGACGCTTTATTTTGCAGCCGTAACCGCTTCTATGGAGATGGCAAAGGAAGAAGGTGCATATTCTACTTTTGAAGGGTCGCCTATATCTCAAGGAGATTTTCAATACAACCTTTGGGGTATTAAGGATGAAGAATTATCCGGAAGATGGGATTGGGCCAAACTTCGTAAAGAAGTAATGAAAAATGGAGTTCGTAACTCTCTTTTAGTGGCGCCTATGCCAACAGCTTCTACATCACAGATTCTAGGTAATAACGAATGTTTTGAGCCTTATACTTCCAATATTTACACCAGAAGAGTACTTTCAGGAGAATTTATTGTGGTTAACAAGCATTTGTTGGAAGATTTAGTAGGTTTAGGTCTTTGGAACGAGAATATGAAGCAGGATTTAATGAGAGCTAACGGTTCTATACAGCATATAGAAACTATTCCTCAGGATATCCGGGATCTTTATAAAACGGTTTGGGAATTAAGTATGAAAGATATCATTGACATGAGCCGCCAAAGAGGGTACTTCATTGATCAAAGCCAGTCTTTAAACTTGTTCATGGAAAATGCAAACTACTCCAAATTAACTTCAATGCACTTTTATGCATGGAAAAGTGGCTTAAAAACAGGTATGTATTACCTGCGTACCAAGGCTGCGGTAGATGCAATTAAATTTACATTGGATAACAGCAAGAAGAACACCGCACCGGTTAGTGTTGCCGCAGAAGCAGAAGCAGCGGCAACTACACCTCCTGTAGAAGCAGCTGTAGCTATGGAAGTAAATACACCTTCTAGCACTCCGCAAGCAGGATTGGATATTCAGCCAATGACCCCTCAGGAAATGAAAGAAATGATTGCCCGTGCCAAAGAAGGTCAAGCGGATGATGATTGCTTGATGTGCGGTTCTTAATCGTAAGAATTTTAATAAAATGTAAAACCCTGGCTTTTTAAGTCAGGGTTTTTTTATGTCTTTAATTTGAATTGTTGAAAACACTTGAATTTAAAAGGGTTCACAATTGAAAATCTGTATGTAGGTATGCCCTTTGGACAGTAGCTGAAAGATGAGAAGGCCTTGAGACAATAGTACATAGCTAGACATCACCAAAAGAGTTAAGCTGCATATTGAAGAAAAAAGTTATTTCTCCAAGTATGGTCTTGCTACTACTGAGAATATATACGCAGCAATATATACGATTAATATGATGATGTACTTGTCCATTGTGCCCCAATAAAAGATTGTATACTATATACGTAGTAAAAGGGGTGTAAAGATTACAGAAAAGGAGGGAAAAAGATAAGTTTTGAGAGAATTTTAAGAAAAAAGTACGCTGTTAAAGCAATATGGTGCTTCTTTTTGAAAAAATCATAATAGGCAAACCATTGCAAGAAACATGTAATGAGTAATCTTGATTTGTGCTCGGCGCAAATTATTCCAATTAACTTTTAACTTGTTTTCGCTTAAAATACTGAAACGTAAGTTTTCCAATACCCATGAGTACTGCGTAAGTGATAAGTAGGTATATATATGAAGTCATATTAGAATAACGGCTCGCAAACCTATAATAATACCTTTGTAGTATGTAGAACGTCGAAAAGGGTCAAAAAACTCGTTAAAACACTTTAATTGCCCCTTTGTTTCGATGAAGTGCAATGTTTTACCCGCAAAATAAAAGCTTATAAAGAAAATAGCCCCCTGCTTACTGTAGAAACAAGGGGCCATTACATAAGGTACTTTAGTTTTATAAAAACGAATCTTCTTGTTTGTAGGCATCAATTACAGCTTGCTCACCAACTTTTCCATCTTTAGAATTACCATGTTCCATACCAAGTACGCCGTCAAAACCTTTTTCATGTATCCACTTAAAGACGTTCTTGTAATTTATTTCTCCCGTAGTAGGCTCTTTTCGGCCAGGGTTATCACCAATTTGGATATAAGCTATTTCATCCCAAGTAAGGTCCATATTATGGATTAAGTGTCCTTCCGTTTTTTGCATGTGATAGATGTCGAACAGTATTTTACACGACGGACTGTCAACACCCTTACAGATCATGTACGTTTGGTCGGAATTCTGTAAATAGAGGTCTGGCGAATCAGAAAGAGGCTCCAATACCATTGTTAGCCCATGGGGCTCTAAAATCTCTGCACCTCTTTTTAAAGC
>NZ_RCNR01000035.1 GCF_009725985.1 Zobellia amurskyensis | reverse complement strand
TTCTATAACGTTGCCATCTTGAACTCCAATAGGTAGCTTTCGTTCAAAGCCACCGGGTACAACGGTCATCCATTTGGCATTTACACGTTTTGCAGTTTCAACAGCTCTTCTGCATCCATCTAAAAAAATATCAATGTATTCTTGTTTCCCCGCGGCAAGGGTATTGTTCATATTGCCACCTTTGTCAACAACAAAAACACCCATGGTCATACCTCTTTTTGCAAGAGTTTCTCCCATTTTGGTCTGTAGGGCAACATCGCGCTTCATCATGCCATTGTCTTCAAAAGCAGTAAAACCCTGATCTGCCATAAAATTAATTTGGTCTATGGGGTCGTCGCCTGCTAATTCTTTAAACATACCCAAATGTGGGGCATACTTAAGATTGAATTTATGTGGTTTTAAAAAGTTACTAGTTTGGCTAGAGTAGGCAAAATTGCTTCCTAGCGAAATAGCTCCACCTGTAAGAGCGGTTTTTTGAATGAAGTTTCTTCTTTTCATTTTGTATATAGGTTGGATGAGTAATCGTAAAATAAAAAAGAGCCGTAAGTAAATAGTAATTTACCGACGACTCTTCTATAGGCTTTGTTGTCTTTATTAAAGTGACCAAGCTTTGCCACCCGTCAGTTCTTGCGTATCTGCGCAAGCAATATATTCGCCGGGAACTGGCAGATAAGCTAAAACCTTTTCGCCAACATATTCGGAAGTTTTGTAACCCCAAATTGTCATTCCTCTAAGGTTGTTTGCAAAAGCAAAGCGAGCAATACCATCATCTAGAAGGGCTTCTTTACCTTGGGCAATAGCCTCATTATACTGTTTAACAGCTAAATTGTTTGTCACCTCGTCTTCCTTCGTTGCTTTTAAAGCAGCGGCAAGAACGGGCTCTAATTCTTCTGGAGATAAATCTGCAGCTTTCTCTTTGCCAGCATCTTTCAACGCTTTTTCAATAAACCTATCCATAGACATTTTAAGGAAATCTTGTTGTTCCTTTTCCATGACCTGGTCCGCAAACCGGTCAATAAAAATGTTCACTTGGGTTTCCGAAGCTGAGGGTGTATCTGTTTTTGGAAGAATAATATCAACCAATTTGGTCAATACCGCTCCTTGGTCTTTCGTAAAAAACTCAGGAGTCCATTCAAGGACCGTCTCATTCTTACAACTTTGAACAATACTTAGCAAAGTTGGGGTGGCAACGGTGTAACCCAATGCCATACCCATATTCTTGAGTGCTTTTCTTCTATCCATTATATATTTCCTTTTTTAAGTTGTTTTACAGCATGGTCTGCTGCCCTTGCTGTAAATGCCATATAGGTTAAAGATGGGTTTACACAACTTGCAGAGGTCATAAAAGAACCATCTGTTACGTAAACGTTAGGAACATCATGTACTTGGTTGTTGCCGTTTAATACAGATGTTTTTCTATCTCTACCCATACGAGCAGTACCCATTTCGTGAATACCTAAACCTAAACCTGTTTCGCGATCATGACCTTTAACATCCTTTACGCCTGCTTTTTCAAGCATCTCAATAGCAGATTGCATCATGTCCTTACGCATGTTCAATTCGTTTTCTTTAAATCCAGCGTCAAAAGTAACGGTTGGTAGTCCCCAATCATCTAATTTATCATAGTCTAGAGTCATGCGGTTGTCTTCGTAAGGAAGTACCTCGCCAAAACCACCAATACCAATAGTCCACCCACCTGGTTTCAAAATGGCATCTTTTAGATCTTTACCATAAGAAAGTTCGGCAACTAAATCTTGCCAGTCACCTCTACTTGCACCACCTTGGTAGCCAAAGCCACGTTTGTAGTCTTTTCTGTTGGTATCACCACCAATATTTCTAAATCTAGGGATGTAAACACCGTTAGGTCTTCTTCCTTTATAGTATTTATCATCAAACCCATCAAATTTACCAGAAGCACCTACACCTAAATGGTGGTCCATAATGTTACGGCCCAATTGATCGGAATCATTACCCATACCATTAGGGAAACGATCAGATTTTGATTGCATTAATATAGAAGTGGAAGCTATGGATGAAGCGCAAAGAAAAATAACTTTGGCTTTAAATTCATGAGCCTCTTTAGTAACTCGGTCAATGACTTTAACACCCGTAGCTAGTTTTGTTTCCGGGTCATAAATGACTTCGTGTACAATAGAATCTGGACGTAAGGTCATGTTTCCTGTAGCTTCTGCCGCAGGTAATGTAGAAGAAAGGCTACTGAAATATCCTCCAAAAGGACACCCTCTTATACATCTGTTTCTATATTGGCATTTAGTACGGCCATCAAAGTTCTTGGTTCCCGTAATATGAGCAACTCTACCAACGGTTACAGCACGGCCATCAAATTCCTCGCCTACCTTTTCTTTAAAGTGTTCTTCAACACAATTTAGTTCCATTTGCGGTAAAAAGTTGCTATCTGGCAATTGTGGAAGGTCTAACGCCTCTCCACTAACACCTATATAGTCTTCTACTTTTGCATACCAAGGTGCGATATCTTTATAACGTACTGGCCAATCTACGGCTATACCGTCCTTTTTATTTGCTTCAAAATCAATATCGCTCCAACGGTAGCTCTGGCGGCCCCACTGTAATGAACGACCACCTACATGATAACCTCTCATCCAATCGAAACGCTGTATTTCGTTGTATGGGTGTTTAAGGTCATTGACGAACCACATTTTACTTGCGGCATTGGTGGTATAGCCTGTGCGGTTTTGTTTTTCCTGTTTTGCGATGTCCTCTTTTGTTGGCTTTCCTCCGTTAGGAAAATCCCAGGGGTCCATGTTCGCAGTTTCATAGTCTTCGATGTGCGTCACCATACGTCCGCGCTCTAGCACTAAGGTTTTAAGTCCGGCCTCGCACAGCTCCTTTGCTGCCCAGCCTCCACTTATTCCTGTACCTACCACGATCGCGTCGTAAGACTCTTGCTCTTCGTTGTAATAAAATTTGCTCATGTACAAAATTGTTTAGTCCCTAAATTTATTAAATATTAAATTAATTTTCTACATTTATTCGCTATACATCTTGTTAAGGAGGCACATTTATGGGTAATCTACCTCCAAATCCTTAAATTTCAACAAACTAATCTCAAATAATGAAAAGAAGAAACTTTATAAGAAATAGCTCTCAGGCCGGTTTGGCACTTTCAATCCTTGGTGTTGCTGCATGTAAGGAAACCAAAAAAAGTGAAAAAACGACTGATGCAACTTCAGAAATGGAAGAAGCAATTGTAGAACCTTTCTTTAAATTGTCTTTAGCACAATGGTCTATCCATAGAATGATCAAAGAAGATGGTGTGGATCCGTATACCTTTGCGGAAAAAGCTAAGAACTGGGGTTTTTCTGGTTTAGAATATGTAAGCCAATTGTATAATCCAGAATTGGCCGACGCTGGTTATTCCGACGAGGCAATGGCTGCTTTTGTAGAAAAATCCAATGCCGAGGCTAAAAAGCACGGAATGCAAAATGTTTTGATCATGATCGATGGACAAGGAAATCTTGCCGTGAGTGATGAAAAAGAGAGAGATGATACGGTAGAAAAGCACAAAAAATGGGTAGATGCCGCTGCAGCTATGGGGTGCCATTCCATACGTGTAAACCTTAACGGTAGCAGTGAGCCCGAAGAATGGAAGAAAAATTCTATAGACGGTCTTACCAAACTGTCTACCTATGCCAAAACAAAGAATATTAATATATTAGTTGAAAACCACGGCGGACTATCTTCTAACGGTGCCATGCATGCCGAGGTCATGAAAGCTGTTGCAATGGACAATTGTGGTACGCTGCCCGATTTTGGAAACTTCTGTATAACACGAAAAAAGGATAGTCGTGAGTGTGAAGTTATGTACGATAAATACAAAGGAGTAAAAGAATTAATGCCTTACGCCAAAGCAGTAAGTGCCAAAACACATGATTTTGATGCGGATGGTAACGAAACTGAAATAGACTACGTAAAAATGCTCCAAATGGTAAAAGACCATGGTTATACAGGTTTTGTTGGAGTTGAGTATGAGGGTAGAGTGCTAAGCGAGGAAGATGGTATCATAGCCACAAGAGAACTGCTATTAAAAGCGTCCAAAGAAATCAGTTAAATTTTAATAGATACCCGTTGCCGTGAAAGTATTTTTCAATCAACTATTCGACTATAATTTCTATTGCAACAAAAGAATTATCGAGGCCAGTGCCGCTCTCAATGTCATGCCGCAGAAAAGCATTGCGTTGTTTTCAGATATTTTGAATATGCATCATATTTATAATGAGCATATTGCTAAACGCGAGCCTCAGTATAAAATGGGTCAATTACACGAGGTCAATACTTGGGGTGATATTCATTATGAAAACCAACGTAATTCATTTGACATTACTTCTGAAGCCGAAGATTTTGAGAAGCGAATAGATTTTGAAAACAGCGAAGACATACTGCTGATCCATACTATGCAAGACATGCTTTTTCATATTATAAATGAATCTACGCACTACAGAGCTTTAATTGATATGGATTTTGAGGCGAATGGATTAGAGTCAATTAGAACAAATTATATTACGTACAAACATTAGCGCTCACATATGACAGTAAAGATAAAGACACAGCTTTCAGTAATGATGTTTTTGGAATTCTTTATCTGGGGCGGTTGGTTCGTTACTTTGGGTATTTATCTCCCAAATACATTGGGTTCTACAGGAAGTGAAATTGCATTAGCATATTCAACACAATCATGGGGCGCTATTTTAGCGCCCTTTATTATTGGTCTTATTGCCGACAGGTATTTTAATGCAGAACGTATTTTAGGGGTGCTGCATCTAATAGGTGCTGCGCTAATGTATGTGATGTATCAGGCAGTAGATTTTTTAGGCTTTTTCCCGTTTCTGTTGGCTTACATGATTATGTACATGTCTACTTTGGCTTTGGTGAATTCCGTTTCATTTAACCAAATGAAAGATCCGGCCAAAGAATTTTCCCTAGTGCGTGTTTTTGGAACTGTTGGATGGATAACCGCAGGTCTACTTATTAGCTTTTTTAACTGGGATTCACAAGAAGGCATTACTGAAGGTTTTTTACGCAATACGTTTTTAATGGCTTCGGTTTCATCGGCTATATTGGGTGTGTTTAGTTTTACTTTACCTAAAACGCCGCCAACAGCAGATAAATCACAAAAAATTAAACTTGCGGATATTTTGGGATTAGATGCCTTGGCGCTGTTGAAGAACCGTAATTTTTTGATTTTCTTTTTGGCCTCGGTTCTTATTTGTATTCCTTTGGCTTTCTATTACCAGCATGCAGGTCAGTTTTTAGGTGAAATAGGAGTGGCGAACCCTGCAGGGAAGATGACGATAGGTCAAATTTCAGAAATTCTTTTTCTTTTGCTCTTACCATTCTTTTTTAAACGGTTCGGTTTTAAAATGACCATTGTGGCGGCCATGCTGGCTTGGGGCGTAAGATATTTGATGTTCGCATATGGAGATACTGGGGAGTTGGTCTTTATGTTGTTGACAGGAATTGCCTTGCATGGGGTGTGTTATGATTTTTTCTTTGTTTCCGGGCAGATTTATACGGACAGTAAAGCTGGTGCAAAATATAAAAGTGCGGCTCAAGGTTTAATTACCTTGGCTACCTACGGAGTGGGTATGCTAATTGGTTTCTGGATAGCCGGCGCCATTACGGATGCCTATTTGATAGAAGGCGGACAACATGACTGGAGTACAATTTGGTTATATCCTTCCGCTTTTGCGTTTCTAGTGCTACTACTGTTCGTCATTTTGTTCAAAAATGAAAAAATAGCTTATAAATCATAGTTATTTTATTAAATTCAAACTCTTAAAAAATAAGGAACACAAAAGGCCTAAAAGCAGGCTTTTTACTAATTAAAAGGATTACAAAATGCCAAAAAAAATCAGACTCGGAATTTTAGGAGGAGGAGGAGACTCTCTAATAGGTGTACTACATCGTGTAGCATCGCATATAAATGATAACTATCAAATTGTTGGGGCTGTTTTTAACCCGGATTTTGATCAGAATATGGCCTTCGCCAAAGAAATAGATGTGCCAACAGATCGTATCTATAAAGATTTTGATACGCTGATCGAAGAAGAAATGAAGTTGCCGGAGGATGAGCGTATTCAGGTATGTTCTATTCTTACGCCTAACTTTCTTCACTTTCCAATGGCTTTAAAATTGTTGGAAAACGGTTTTAGCGTTATTTGCGAAAAGCCAATGACTACCACGTTAGATGAAGCTAAAAAATTACAAGCTGCTCATGAAAAGGCGGGTACTGTTTTTGCTTTAACACATACCTATACGGGTTACCCAATGGTGCGCCAAATGCGCGAAATGATAAAGAATGGAGAGCTAGGCCGAATACATAAAGTTGATGCGGTTTACTATCAAGGATGGATCAATGAAATTATTCATGATCAGGAAAAACGTTCATCTGTTTGGCGTTTGGACCCCAAAAAAGCGGGAATCAGTTCTTGTATTGGAGATATAGGTGTGCATGCTTTTAATATGGTAGAATATACCACAGGCTTAAAAATCAAGTCTATTTTGAGCGATTTCAACTATCTGTATGAAGACAACCAGATGGATGTAGATGGAACTGTGCTTATCAGAATGAGTGACCATGTTAAAGGTGTGATTAGAAGCAGTCAAGTAGCTACGGGCGAAGAAAATGGTCTTGGAATTGCCATTTATGGCGAAAAAGGGGCTTTCAGATGGGAGCAGGAGAACCCTAATTATCTGTATGTAATGAGTGATACAAAACCAACTCAGATTTACAAACCAGGTCATGCGTATAACAGTGAACTCTCTTTAGGTGGGACAAAACTTCCTCCAGGACACCCTGAAGGTATTTTTGATTCTATGGCTAATATCTACCTTGGTGTGGCCAAAGCTATTAGAGGAGAGCAATACGATAGTGGCGAGTATCCAACAATGACCGATGGTGTTCGTGGTATGAACTTCATTGAAGCTACAGTGGAGTCTCATAAAAATGGAAACACTTGGGTTGAATTGGAAGATTAGTCTCTCTAAAACACCCCATTAAAACAAAAACCCCGAAGTTATTTTACTTTCGGGGTTTTTGTTTTTCTGAAAGAAATAAAATTATTTTAATTAACATTTATATTCTTACTTTTATAGAGGTATTTATTTGGTATTAGTATGCGTGCTGAATCTTGAATTCTTTTTAGTATTCTGCTAGTTTTTCAAAATTTGGATAAGTACTTCTGAAGAAAATTTAATGAGTCAAACGTAAATGGATAGAAAAAGTTTAAAAACTACCTTTATAATTAAATCAATAATTTTTCTAATCGCTAGTTTGATTCTATTGGTCACTTTGGCATTTGTTAAAACAAAGCTCAGGGTATACCACATTGCTAAAGGTGATGTGGTTAATATTTATGCAGATAATGGAGAGGACTTCCCTATTTCTGTTGAACTTTCGTATGAATTAGAAAATTTTCAATCTGCAAATAACAATGAAATTTTTATTATACCAGAAAAAACAACACGGATATTATTGACGAGTTTTAAAAAAGTAGATTCTTCTAAAAAGGGAATATATAATTATAGTTTCAAACATTATTTTGGAGATGTTACTAATACTACTTACGACAAAAAGGCTGTTTATTCATTGCCTTTACCACCAACTAAATCTTATTTGCTAGGACAAGGATATAATGGAGCGGCGAGTCATAAAGGAAATAGTGCGTATTCTCTAGATTTTCAACTGCCTGAAGGTACAAAGGTATATGCAGCTAGAGATGGGATAGTTGTAGATGCTGAAGATAGTAACGATAAAGGCTGTCCAAAACCTGAGTGTGGAAAATTTCAAAACCACGTTATAATTTTCCAAAAGGATGGAACTTTTTCTGGCTATGCCCACTTAAAACAACATAGTATACAGGTCCAAATTGGAGATTCGGTTGTTGCTGGTCAATTCATTGCTGAATCGGGTGCCACGGGCTATACTACTGGCCCTCATCTTCATTATGAGGTGTTCATGAAGAGGTTAACAAAAGAAGGAATTGAGACTATTTCCGTTCCTGTCCAGTTCAGAATCAATACAAATGGTAAGGTCAGTGTGCCTAAAGAAGGTGCTTTTTATAAAAGGAGATATTAATACAAAATATCCCCTTTTTTAAAGTTCTTTCTTGAGTGTATTATTTCACCGGTTGTATCATAAAACTAAAAGATAAATTATCTGGTTTAATTTGATATGCTTCGTGTGGTAATAGTCCCCAGCTGTTATCACCTCCAACGCCCATTTGGCTATAATCTATGTTGATGTTGATGAGGTCTCTTTGAGGAATATCATAGGTGTGACGCTGTTTTTTTTCCATACCCTCATCAAAATCTGAGTTGTATTGGTTGTGGGCACTAAACCCAAACAGTTTTGGTGCCGAAACTTCAATTCCTTTGCCTTCCGCATTTAAAAATGATACGGTACGGATGTCGGTTCGGTAACCGTTTTCTTGTGGGCGTATGTATTCAAAATACAAGTCCTTCACCTTTGCATTATACACACCAACCAGTGCCGAAGTTTTTCGGTCTTGGTAATTTTCATGTGGTCCTCTACCGTACCAACTTACATTGTCATAAGCTGGATCAATAATAAAGTTGTTGCCAAAACGGGGCACGATGGGCAAACTACCCTTAATGTTGGAAAGGTCCGTACTCACTAGAATCTCTCCCTTGTTGTTGATTGCATAGGTCACCGTGGCTTCACCTTGTACGGAAGGTAAACTGTAAGTGGCCGTAAGCTGTAAATCGTTTTTTATTTTAAACGGATTCTTGCTCAATTTTACGGCGTCTATAACTTTTTTTCCATCATTGGAATTCAGTTGAAAGCTAGTTAAGTTTTGTGTTTCCGTGGCTTGTTTCCATACCTGTAAACGTTTAGGCATGTTATAGCCATAGTCATTATCGGTTGGTGCTCGCCAGAAGTTTACGCTCGGTCCGTTTTTGATTAAATTTCCTTGGCCGTAGTTTAGTGTGGTCAAGCTACCATCGGTACTATTAAAGCCCACTTCAAATCCATCACCTTTAATTTTTACGGTGCCATCTATATTGGTAACGGATAGCCCACTGGTTTCCATTTCAAAAACGCTTGGGGTGTAATTGGTAAGTTGAAATTGTTCATAGGCCAACATATAATCTTGGGGTATAAGGGCATCTGCATTTTTAGTAGATACATAAACATTCAAGAAATATTCGGCTTTATCATCGGTTAATTCCGGTAATGGAATCTGAACTTCTTTAGATTCGTAAGGAGCTATGGCAATATCAGGAATGGTTCCGGCCTGTACCTCAATGCCGTCCTTGAACAATTTCCATGTAAAATTATATTCTGAAAGGTTGGTGAAATCGTACTTATTGGTAATCGTGATTTTACCTGATTTAGGGTCTTTGGATTTGAACTTTACATATTGATACACTTTTTTTACTTCGTGTAGAGCCGGGTGTGCAGAACGGTCAGGATTTACCAATCCGTTTAGGCAAAAATTATTGTCGTTTTGAAGATGCGACGCACCAAAGTCTCCTCCAAAGGCATAAAACTCTACCCCGTCTTCATTTTTTGCTTTTAGACCTTGATCCACCCAATCCCAAATAAAACCACCTTGTAACACATCATACTTTTCAATAACATCCCAATAATCCTGAAGGTTGCCAACACTGTTCCCCATGGCATGCGCGTACTCACATTGAATAAGCGGTCTTTTAGGGTCGTTTTCGGCATATTTAATAGTCTGTTCTATAGTTGCATACATTGGTGCCTGAATGTCCGTATTGGTATATTGCGTAGCGCCTTCATATTGTACAGGGCGAGTATCATCCTGTTTTTTGAGCCATTCGTAAGTAGCAAAGAAATTTTCTCCATTACCTGCTTCGTTACCCAAAGACCAAGTAACAATAGAAGTATAGTTTTTATCGCGTTCAAACATGCGCATGGTACGGTCTGAATGCATGGCTTTCCATTCTGGTCTGTAGGCTGGGTGAATTTTCTTGGCCTCCTCATCTTTATCAAGACCTTGGTTGGTTGTACCCATACCA
The DNA here is from genome assembly GCF_009725985.1 of Zobellia amurskyensis. Lineage (GTDB taxonomy): Bacteria > Bacteroidota > Bacteroidia > Flavobacteriales > Flavobacteriaceae > Zobellia > Zobellia amurskyensis. The sequence goes on along the minus strand of NZ_RCNR01000035.1, from coordinate 38,093 downwards.
TGAATCTCAATATTTACTTCATCAACCACATAGAAACCGTATTTGTCTGCCATGCGGTAGAAAAACTCATTTTTAGGGTAATGACTGCAGCGTATGGCGTTTAGATTGTTACGCTTCATTACCTCCATATCTTTTAGTGTCACCTCTTTGCTGATAACATGACCGGTGGTTTCATCATGATCATGAAGGTTGGCACCTTTAATAAGAACAGGTTGGCCATTGACTAAGAATTGGTTGTTTTTGATTTCAACTTTTCTAAAACCTATTTTTGAACTTACAGCTTCGGTCACTTCTCCTTTTTTATTTTTAAGAGCGAAAAGCAAAGTGTAAAGGTTCGGTTTTTCGGCATTCCAGGTTTTTATGTTTTTTAGGGATTTCTCAAAGTTTACCACGGCTAATTTTCCACTGAAAACCACATCTTTCTCTTCGGAATAAAGTTCTTTGTCGCCGTCCAAAAGTTGCACGGCAAGTTTATATCCTTTAGCTTTTTTGGCTGTATTTTCAAGTTCTAGATTCACGTTTAAAAGACCGTCCGTATAATTATTCTCCAAGTCGGCAATAGCACGGTAATCTTTAATGGTCGTTGCTTTGGTGGCATAGAGATAAACATCTCGGTCAATACCGCTCAGACGCCAAAAATCTTGATCCTCCATGTAACTGGCATCGGACCAGCGTAAAACTTGCACGGCCAAGGTGTTTTTTCCGGGCTGTATATATTTGGTAATATTGAATTCGGCGGGGGTTTTGCTGCCTTCGCTGTAGCCTACCTTTTGACCGTTTACATAAACGTACATTGCTCCGCTAACACCTCCAAAATGTAAATAGATAGTATTGCCATCCCAATCATCGGAAATTTCAAAATCACGCTTATAACTTCCCACGGGGTTTTGGTCGTGAGGAATAAATGGAGGATTCTTTGGGAATGGATATACAATATTAGTGTAGATGGGAGTACCGTGTCCTTCAAGTTCCCAATTAGAAGGTACTGGAATGGTGTTCCAAGAGGATGTGTCAAAACCAATATTCTGAAAATCTACTGGGCGTGCCATTACATTATCGACATAATTAAAAAGCCAATCTCCATTTAAGGATGCATAGAAAGGGGAGTTTTCCCAACTGTCATTTTTTAATGCATTTTGGGTGGTTTCATATCGATAGAAAGAAGCTGTAGGCGCTTCACGATTAATTTGAAATATTTCAGGATTTTCCCATTCCGGATTCTCCCATTTTGGAGCTTGACCTTGTGCGGAAATACATAAAAAGAAAGCAAATAGGGAAAGAGTTAAGCCGATGAATGGCTTTGTTGGCGTTGAGATGCGCATAGTTGAGTTTGTTTACATTGATGCTGTACAAGGTAGAAAAACTTTAGAATAAAGTAGCTCTAAGTATCACAATATAGCATAGGTGCTCATTATGGGCCACACTTATTTTAGAGCGGAATCTATTGTAGACCCGCCCTAGCTTTTGTTGAATTTATTTAAGTTGATTTTAAAGAAAGAGATTATCGTTCAAAAACTTTTTCGAATTCTTGACAGACAATAATCATGCTTTCATTAGGCTTGCGGTTAAAAGCGGTCAATTCCTTGGTATAATAATCCCAATACACTTTTTTCCAATATGCTAAACTTTTGTCCCCTTCACCTTCTAAACGTGCATGCGCTTCATCAATACTAAAATAAGGTTTTAGTTTTACGGCTGTGGTTCTAACAATGCACTGTGCTTCACCTTCCCAATTGGTAACAATCATGAAGTCGCCTATTTTGGGCAATGGTTGTTTAAGGTGCTGTAAACCTAACAAACTAGGTGATGTGGCACGTTTGATGCCTTTTTTTACCAATGCGGCACATTCGTTGGCATCTAATTCGTTATTACAAAAATGAACTACTTTGGGTGTATCTGCAAAAGCATGTTCTAAGTGCTTGTCTAGATAATCTCCCCATAAATTTCGGGCTGAAGCGTTTTCCATATAGTTATTGCGGTTAGCTAATTCTTCACGCTATACGTGAGAAATATAGTTCAACAAGATACAAACGACCGAACAATTTTAGTGATATTTTAGAATATCAGGTTGATTTATCGGTCGTTATACATCATTATGAAAATTTTCCTGCTTTTAATTGTTCTGCAGCGTGGTTTGCTGCTCTAGCAGTAAATGCCATATAGGTAAGCGACGGATTCACACAGCTTGATGATGACATAAAAGCGCCATCCGTAACATATACATTAGGCACGGTATGAATTTGATTATTTTTATTGATGATAGAAGTTTTGGAACTGTGTCCCATACGTGCACCTCCCATTTCATGAATACCTAACCCTGGTCCGCTAGATTCTTCGTAAGGTTCTACATCTTTAAAACCGGCAGCTTTGAACATATCTACAATTTCCTTTTTAATGTCTTTACGCATTTCGTATTCGTTCTCTTTGAACTCTACGTCAAAATCTAATTGCGGAAGACCCCATTTATCCTTTTCAGTTTCGCTAAGGGTTACACGGTTATCATCGTACGGTAAAAATTCACCAAAACCGGTAACTCCAATTTGCCAATGACCTGGTTTAAGGATAGATTCTTTAAGCTCTTTTCCATACCCCATTTCTGCTATGGAAGCTGACCAATCTTCACGGCTGGCACTTCCTTGGTAACCAAATCCACGTAGGTAATTTTTCCGTTTGGTCTTTTCGTCTAAATTAACGAATCTAGGAATGTAAAAACCATTAGGTCTTCTGCCTTGATAATATTTGTCTAAATGTCCGTCTACTTTTCCAAAAGCACCTAGTTTATAGTGATGGTCCATAATGCCACGTCCCAGTGCATCAGAATCATTACCCATTCCATTTGGAAAGCGCTCGCTTTTTGATTGCATAAGGATACCTACGGATGCCATTGCGGATGCGCAAAGGAAAATTACTTTTGCTTTGAACTCTATTTTTTCATTGGTTTCGGCATCAATTACCTTTACACCCGTAGCCTGTTTTGTGGCATCATCGTACATTACTTCATAAACGATGGAGTTGGGTCGCAACGTCATATTCCCAGTGCGTTCTGCGGCAGGTAGCGTAGAGGAGTTGCTGCTAAAATATCCGCCAAAAGGGCAACCACGCCAACATCGATTTCTATTTTGACATGTACCTCTGCCTTCAAAATCGGCTTCTGGGTCGGTAATATGCGCGGCGCGGCCTATGGTGATCAAACGGCCATCTTCAAATTTCTCTGCAACGGAAGCTTTAAAATCTTCCTCAACACAATTTAAGTCCATTTTAGGTTGAAAGATACCATCAGGCAAATGGGGAAGCCCTAGATTTTCACCACTAACCCCAATATACTTTTCAACTTTATCATACCATGGAGAAATATCTTTGTAGCGTACAGGCCAGTCTACACCGATACCTTCTTTTTTATTCGCTTCAAAATCAAGATCGCTCCAGCGGTAACTTTGTTTGCCCCAAGTTAATGACCTGCCACCTACTTGGTATCCTCTAATCCAATCAAAACGTTTGGTCTCTACGTAAGGGTGGTCAAGATCGTTTACAAAAAAATGTTTTACATCTTCCTTTGGTGCCCAGCCCACGCGTGCCTGAACATGGTATTTTTCTTTATCCTCCTTAGAGAGCTCTCCCTTTAACGGATAATCCCAAGGGTCATCATTCATGGTGGGATAATCAACAACATGTTGTACCATTGGGCCACGCTCAAGTACCAAAGTTTTTAATCCGTTCTCACATAATTCTTTAGCGGCCCAGCCGCCACTAATTCCGGTCCCGACAACAATAGCGTCGAATATTTCTTCTTTATTCACGGTAGTATTTCTTGTATTAAACCTGTTGTATTTCCTATATTTATAACTTCTCTAGAAGATAAGGTTTGAGATGTTTATAAATATTAAATATAGGGTTTTTCTATATACTGATCTGAAAAAGGAATTGCCCGTTACTAAATACAAACAATAGAAACATGAAAACAATTAAAGGGCCTGGCGTTTTTTTAGCGCAATTTGTAGACGGTAAGGCGCCGTTCAATACGTTGGATGGCATGTGTAAATGGGCCGCAGATTTAGGTTACAAAGGAATTCAAATCCCTACTTGGGAAAATTTTTTAATAGATTTGGATAAGGCTGCCGAGAGTCAGGATTATTGTGATGAGCTTAAAGGAAAAGTAAACTCATACGGTCTTGAAATTACGGAACTTTCCACTCACCTTCAGGGTCAGTTGGTAGCGGTTCATCCTGCTTATGATTTAATGTTCGATAATTTTGCACCTGATGCGGTTAAGAACAATCCAAAAGCACGTACGGAATGGGCCGTAGATGTTGTTAAAAAAGCAGCAACGGCAAGTAGAAGATTGGGGCTTAACGCTCACGCTACTTTCTCTGGGGCATTACTTTGGCATACATGGCACCCATGGCCACAAAGACCGGCCGGTTTAGTAGAAATGGGTTTTGAAGAATTGGCTAAAAGATGGATGCCGATCTTGAATCATTTTGATGAGCAAGGTGTAGATGTTTGTTATGAGATTCACCCAGGTGAAGATTTACATGATGGTGATACCTTTGAGCGTTTTCTTGCTGCCACCGGGAATCACAAGCGTGTAAATATCCTTTATGACCCAAGTCATTTTGTTTTGCAACAGTTGGATTATATTGAGTACATAGATCATTATCATGAGTTTATAAAATCGTTTCACGTAAAGGATTCGGAATTTAACCCAACAGGTAAGAAAGGAGCCTTTGGTGGGTATAATGACTGGGGCGATCGTGCCGGCAGATACCGTTCTTTGGGTGATGGTCAAATCGATTTTAAAACCATTTTCTCCAAACTTACACAATACGGTTGCGATGTTTGGGCAGTAATGGAATGGGAGTGCTGTATCAAGAGTCCTGAACAAGGAGCTCGCGAAGGTGCTATTTTTATTCAGGATCATATTATTGAAGCAACAGAGAAAACCTTTGATGATTTTGCAGGTTCAGCAGTAGATAAAGAAATGCTGAGAAAGATATTGGGTACCTCATAAAATAGAAATCCAATACATTGTAAATTATATGAAACGATTCTCATGTTGCAAAGGCTAGAGAATCGTTTTTTGAATATTGAAAAATTTAAACTTTAAGACTTATGAAGAATCTAATGTTAGTCGCTTTTATGGCAATGATTGCCTTTGGGTGTAAGGATAAGGCCGAAAAAACCCAGAAAGAAATGGAATCTGACCGTATAGCTGAAGCGGAAGCAGAGAAACCACCTCAAGAGTGGACTGTACTTTTTGACGGTTCTTCTTTTGATGGTTGGAAAGAATATAACAAAGAAGGCGTTTCCGATAACTGGAAATTGGAAGATGGCGCCATGGTTTTTTACCCTCCTACGGATAGAAAAAAAGGGGATGCATTTAACTTGGTCACAGAAAATGAATACACAGACTTTATATTGTCTTTAGAATGGAAAATTTCAGAAGGAGGTAATAGTGGCGTATTTTGGGGAGTAAATGAAACTCCTGAATTATCCGAAGCATACCAAACCGGTCCGGAGGTACAGGTTTTGGATAACGAGAAACATCCAGATGCCAAAAATGGCACCACTCATCAAGCTGGCTCATTATATGACATGGTAGCGCCTTCAGAAGATGTTACCAAACCTGTTGGGGAATGGAATACCATGGTAATTACGGTAAATCACAAAGAGCAAAAAGGTAGTATTTCCTTAAACGGCACTGATATTGTAGATTTTCCGGTTGGCAATGAAATGTGGAACGTTATGGTGTCCAAATCCAAATTTGCAGATTGGGATCATTTTGGAAAATTCACTGCAGGCAAGATTGGTTTACAAGATCATGGTAATATAGTTTCTTTTAGAGATATAAAGATTAAAGAGCTTTAGAAGTCTTAACAATGGGTGGCACTAATTTTTTTGATCTCATAGACAAGGAGCTCTAGACATTATAAATATTGTCGTAGGTAAATCCTCTTATAAAATTACATTCATAGCCCCGTCTCTTAATTTGAGATGGGGCTATCTATTAAATAAGGGGCCTAGTTTATGTGTTACAGGGACTTCTACTTTCTGTAATTACGTTATATTTGCCAAAATTCATAGCAATTTATGATTCAGTCCATGACCGGTTTCGGCAAGCATGTTATACAGCTTCCGACAAAAAAGATTACCGTAGAGCTCAAATCCCTAAACAGTAAAAGCCTTGATTTAAACGCACGTATGCCTTCTGCGTACCGTGAAAAGGAATTGGAGCTTCGCAAGACCATTGCAAGTTCTTTGATGAGGGGTAAGGTCGATTTTGGACTGTACTTAGAACTTACAAGCGGAGAAACCTCTACAGAAGTAAACGAGTTAGCGGTAAAGAACTATATGAAGCAATTAAAAGCCATTGCTGATGGTGATGATATTAAATTGCTAGATATGGCCCTTAGAATGCCCGACTCGCTAAAAACGGCTCGTGAGGACATAGATGAGACGGAGTATGAGTCTATAAAGCTTGCGGTTCATGAGGCCTTAAAAGAAATAAACATATTTAGGTCTGAAGAAGGTGAGGTACTTGAAAAGGACTTTATTGAGCGGATTACTAACTTACAAGATTTGTTGGAACAGGTAAAAACAATGGATCCGGATCGTCAAACTGATGTTCGTGAACGATTGAACAAGGCCGTTAGTGACCTTAAAACTGATCTTGATGGTAATCGGTTTGAGCAAGAGCTTATTTATTATCTAGAGAAGTACGATATTACCGAAGAGAAAGTACGTTTGGCCAATCACCTTAATTATTTTACAAGTACATTAAAATCTGAGGATTCCAATGGTAAGAAGTTAGGTTTTATTGCCCAAGAGATTGGTCGTGAAATTAACACTATAGGTTCCAAGGCTAATTATGCTCCAATGCAACAGTTGGTGGTTCAAATGAAAGATGAACTCGAGAAAATTAAAGAGCAAATGCTCAACGTGCTTTAACGTATCAAAACAAATTAAGTGAACTCATGAAAGGCGGTAAACTAATTATATTTTCGGCACCCTCTGGAAGTGGTAAAACCACCATTGTACGTCATCTTTTAAAGCAAGAAGAACTAAACCTTGCGTTTTCCGTATCGGCCACTTCAAGGCCCAGAAGGGCTAAGGAGAAAAACCGTGAGCACTACTATTTTATGTCTATTTCGGAGTTTAAAAATCATATTAAACAAGATGATTTTCTAGAGTGGGAAGAGGTTTATAGAGATAATTTTTACGGAACCTTGAAAACGGAAATAGAGCGACTATGGGCCGAAGGTAAAAATGTAATTTTTGATATTGATGTAGCAGGTGGTCTGCGTATCAAAAGAAAGTTCCCAGATAAGACCTTGGCCGTTTTCGTAAAACCACCAAGTGTTGATGAACTGAAAATACGCCTCAAAAAACGTAGTACGGAGAGCGAGGATAAAATCAATATGCGTATTGCAAAGGCATCAGTAGAACTGGCAACTGCTCCACAATTTGATAAGATAATAAAGAATTACGATTTGGATACTGCATTAGAGGAGGCTCATGATTTAGTAGCTGAATTCGTAGGTGCTAAAACTGAGGAATAACCTTGTGAAGTAACCAAGTTTGATTTTAGCGTATGAAAAAGGTAGGTCTTTATTTTGGTACGTTCAACCCTATACACATAGGGCATTTGATTATTGCGAACCACATGGTTGAATTTTCCAACCTAGATGAGGTTTGGTTTGTAGTTACACCGCAGAGTCCTTTTAAAACGAAAAAGACTTTGTTGGCGGACAATCATAGGTATCAGATGGTTTATGAAGCTACAAAAGATTACCCTAGACTTAAGCCAAGTAAAATTGAATTTGGGCTTCCACAGCCGAATTATACCGTAAATACATTGGTTCATTTACGAGAAAAATATGGTCCAGACCATGAATTCGCATTAATAATGGGTGAGGATAATCTTAAAAGTCTTCATAAGTGGAAGAACTATGAGGTGATTTTAAGCGATTACAATCTTTATGTATATCCAAGAATTTCAGAAGGTCAAGTTGATCATCAATTTAAGGGGCATGCTAAAATTCATAGTGTAAGTGCGCCTATAATGGAAATCTCTTCGACTTTTATTCGTAAAAACCACAAAGAGGGTAAAAACATCCGTCCGTTACTGCCAGATACTGTGTGGAAATACATGGACGAGATGAATTTTTACAGATAGAATTAGCGTTTCAGTATTTTTCTACCATTTTCATGATATATTTTCTTCAGCACCTCATCGCTTAGATCAAGCCCGTTAAGAGGCCAATGATAAGAAAAATAATCCCAAGCATAAAAATGTTCATCCGCACTTTCTAGAATTCTGAAAGTGGTTTGGTACATGGTCTCATCCATACCCATATCAGTTCCATATACCAATCGGTCTTTGTATTTCTCAAAGAAATCTTTGGTTCGTCTGGGTACTGGTGCTACTTCGGCATATCGCGCGGATATATCTGCGTATAGATTTGGGTGTGCATCTAATAGTTTGCCTAAAATTTCAAGGTCATGACTGGTATTTGCTAAATGGCAGGCTATAAATGTCGTCCCACTATTATTTTTAACTGCGTTAGATAATGTTGTGAGCAACTCCTCATGGGAAAGAACACCTTCTTTTGATGTGTCTACCTTCCATGTATAGGCATTCATCAAGCCATCGTTTTTCTCGTTCATAGGCAGGTACATCCAATACGGATCGGCAACATGAACACTTATAGGCATGCCTAGCTCGCCACATCGCTCTAGAAGCGGTTGCAAACGAGGGTCATCCATATGGAGACCAGGAGCATCGGAAGGTTTGGAATAGAAGAGCCCCAGGCCTTTGTCTCCCAGCTCGCCTACACCTCTTGCGCCTTTTGCAAAGCACCTTTCAAGTTCCTTTACGGCTTTTTTGGACCATCCCTTTTCATTATGTCCCGTATAGTCAAAACCGCACCAAACCTCAATTTGGTCACCATATTTAGCGTACATGTCATATATACTATCAAATTGTTTGCCTGTAGAGTAGGTGAGAATGATAGATTTTTCAATATTATGTTTTTGCATTGTTGCTATCCACTCTTCTAATTCTTTTTCTGATTTTGCATACGGATGCGAGTGGAAGTCTATTGTAGGATATTTAGCTTGCTTTACTAATGTTTTGGAGGTGTTGTAAATGCTTTCCGGTCTATAGTCTTTTAGTAGAAGATTCTCTTGTGCAACTATATTGTATGGTAAGGACAAGAGTAGAAGAAGTAGTAAACGCTTGCTCATAATAATGTGATTTAAATTGATATCCTTAGTCAAGTTTGGTTAAAAAAAAGCACAAAAAAATTGTCCGTTTTTCAAAAGAAAAAAACTGACCATGTATCTCGAAAGACAACAATTTAAGTAGGAATAATTTTGGGGACTAGATTGGGAGGTAAACGTTGTAGGGTATAAAATAAGGAACGAAAAGGATTATTTATTTAATTCTTCTATGTTTTGAGTGGCCCATTCATAAGCTTCTTCTAACTTGTGAAATACACCGATTGGTTTTTTAATGAACATTTTTTCAAGTGTGGCAATCATACGCCTGTACTTGTTGTCAGACACGATGGCCATGCCTATAAGGTTTGGAAACATATCTACAATATCCTTATATCCCATTGGGTCCATAGAATATGAATTTTTTCTATTGGAAATGTATATAAAAGGGACAGTTGTACTGTAAATGCGTTTGATAAATGTGATTGGACCTATGGAATCCTCTTTGCTTACATCAGCGCCTTCGGCAAATTCTCCAACTATATAATTGGGGTAGAACCAAAACTTGGCAAAGCCGAAATCATGTTCGTCTAGTAATTCGTGCTTGATTGGTAGCGGTGTTTCCATAGCATATCTAAGAGGTTAAGATACAATTTATACTTATGAAAACGAACAGATTGTTATAAAAGAAACAAAATTTAAAGTTAGTAGATTTATTTTTTAAAGTAGTGTGTCCCTTAATTATCTGGATTAAAAAGAGTCACATTATATTCGAATTTTTGAGGTTCGGAATTAATGAGAACATTGTCAATAGTTATGGAGTAAGTGCTGTCTTCGGTCAAATTGTTGGTGTTTATTTCGGGTAACCATACAATTGTATTATCACCGTATATTCCTGTTAGTTCTTCTATTTCAATCGAAATGGAATTCCCATTCTCGGTTCTCATAGAAATGCTTGTATTTGAGAAATCGGCATTAGCAATAGAAAAGGACCATCTGGAATAGGCTAATTTGTTTGGTAGGTATCCTTCAGGGGGCCAGGCTACAAATTCAGGAGCATCGTCCGGAACACTGCCTGCATTTCCTAAAACCCAAACTGCGTTGTACCGACTGGTATTTCCTATACCTATTTCTTGTAATCTGGGCCATAACAACCATCTTCTGTGTCCTACAGGGTAATTTTCGTTGCCCCAGTCCCGGATATAAGAATCTATAGATGCTGAGTTCTTGGTTGATGTTAATAGAGCGTTTGCAGCAGCTTCTTTACCCTCGTTTGTAAAGCACTTCCAGCTGTCGGGAGGGAAATGGTTCAATGCTGTATTTGCGTGCATCATAAGAGCTGCTTGTTGCGATTTGTTACTCTTGGTAACGTTCTCAATAATGGTATTATGTAAACCTGCGGCTTTCCGGAAATAATGCAGCCTCATTAGAATTTTATCTCTGATAGGTTCCGGAACGGTACCGGGTTGGCAGGTCTGTTCGTTGCCAGTCCATGCTGCCTCAGAATTATCACTGTTGGAAGCTAAATAGTAATCTACATATAACTTTTTAGCCGCTGCTCTAGCATTTAAATCTAGATTGGTGGTTAACTCTTCTTCCTCTTGAATAGAGGAATTTGTGCTGTCTTTACTGCAGGATAAGAACAGGGCAAAACAACATATTGCTGGTGTTACATAGTTTATGAGGCGCATTAGATAAAGATTTGGGTATCTTTTTACTAACGGCTAAATTGGTGGAAAGGTATTTTTTTTCGATGAACTGAACGCAACGTTTAAGTTGTTCCCGATTGAGCCACAAAACAATACGGAGGATTATACCTTGGTATTTGCGTGTTGGTCGTAAGTCTCAAGCAAGTTCATTGTAGCCACAAGAAGATCTTTGGTTTCCAAAAGCAAACTAAAGTACAATGCAGTGTTCTTTGGGCTGGATTCATCAGTTCGTGTGCGTTCTACTTGTTTGTGAATTTTTAGATCTACCTTTTTGAACAGCTCTTGTTTATGAATGATAAGCTCAGTTAACTTTAAGAAATCTTTAGTTTCAAATATGTTCTCTATTTCTTTAAAGAGCTCATCTAGATATCCATCAGTCTCCTTAAGATCTTTAATCTGGTTGAACCTTAATTTTTTATGATTGTTGTGTACGTGCTTGTACCCGGCTTTTGCAATATATTCCAAAGATTGAGTCATGTCTTGGAGATAGCTCAAAATAGAAATATAGAAATTACTGGTACTGACACTAGATTCATCTAGGTTTTTAATGAAGTAAAAAATGTTATCACGTAGGTCTTCTACCTCTTTATCAAACTTACTTATACCCTTTTTACTTTTCTTAAGTGTGTCTATATCATGTTTAGCCAAACCATCTATACTTTGCGTATAAATCTTGTTCGCCCTTTTAATAGCAAGTGAAATGTTTGCCGCACTTTCGTCAATAACTCCAATAATAGAGTTGCTTTCCGCCCTTTCCAGCTTTTGTTCCAATTTAGTCTCTTTCAACTTTTTGGTATGGGAGAGGTAGTTTTTTCCAATTAAAAAGAAAGCAATGATCAATAAAGCGCCAATGGCCCAAATACCTCCTAAATGGATGATATAGGCAATTAGTGCTGCTGCTGTAAAAGCACTGATCGCTGTAAAAAACCATCCGCCAATAACATTAAGAACACCTGCTACACGATAAACGGCACTTTCTGCTCCCCATGCTCTATCTGCCAAAGAACTTCCCATGGCAACCATAAAGGTGACGTAGGTAGTTGAAAGTGGCAGTTTCATTGAGGTTGCCAAAGAGATAAGTACACTAGCTACCATTAAGTTGACTGATGCCCGGACCAAATCAAAAGCAGGTAAATCTTGCACTCTACTTTTAGGTACGTATACATAGGGCTTCTCAAAACGAGTGTCCATTTTCCTTAAAATTGAATCAGGAATAATGCTTGCTATGTTTTCTGAAGCTTTAATCGAAAACTTTACAATTTGCCTAGAAAGAAAATTGGGTTGAAAACGCTCATCGCCTTCATCCTGTCTAGATAAGTCTACACTAGTTTTAACTACGTTCTTAGCTTTGGAGGAAAACCAAAGCGTAATCACCATAATCATACCTGATAATAGTAACAAGTATTGAGGTGTTTGAACAGCCGATGCAAGTCCCTCCATTGTGTACTGATCCGCATCAATACCAGATGCACTCCATGTAGTATAGGACTCCATAGCGGCCAATGGAACACCAATAAAATTAACAAGATCGTTACCGGCAAAAGCCATGGCAAGGGCAAACGTACCCATTACAATTACAATAGTATATATATTTATTTTTGCCAATGCGGAAACCATCCAAGATATTAAGGTCCACAATACAAAATTGCTCAAAATGAACAAGAACTGTTTATTGGCAATCATTTCAAGAACTTCAGGACTGAAAATAGAAGCGCTTTTAAGGCCTTTTACAAGAATAAAGTAGATGATAGAAGTTAATGCGAAGCCTCCAAAAAGAGCGCCGACCCATTTGGGTTTTTCCTCAAACTTAAATGATATTAATAAACGGGAAACGAACTGCACCAATGCACCTATGCTAAAAGCGATAACTACGGATAGGAGAATACCTAGAATAATTTCAGTAGCCTTGTCCGTATTGATATAGGTCCATAAATCTGACATACCGCCATCATTACCCATGATTTTCACTAAAGAGATGGCAACTGCGGCACCTAAGAGCTCAAAAACAATAGAAACAGTAGTAGATGTGGGCATCCCTAATGTATTGAAAAAGTCCAATAGTAGGATATCCGTAATCATTACTGCCATGAAAATAATCATGATTTCCGCAAAAACAAAATGCTCAGGGTTGAAAATGCCTTTTCTGGCCACCTCCATCATGCCACTTGAGGATACTGCGCCAAAGGCAATGCCAACACTGGCAACTATCATTACGGTTTTAAACGAAACGGCCTTTGAGCCGATCGCTGAGTTTAAAAAGTTAACTGCATCGTTACTTACCCCGACAACTAAATCGGTTATAGCAAGTGCTGCTAATGCAATAATCATGAAAAGGTAAAAGTTCTCGCCCATCATAAATAAAATGTGCACAAAAATGATATTATAATTTATGAATTACGTTAATATAAGGTTATGAAGTAACCTTATATTATAGCCCAAGTTTGTCACCTTGGTTCGCTCCTATCTTAAGAGCAACAATTCTTTCATTCTAAAGGCCTAGACGACTATCGGTCGTATTTATGGGGTAAATTAAGATATTCAGGTTGATTTAAACAGCATGGAATCCGTTTTTTTGGAAATTTATAGTGCTCTTAAAGCAATAAAACAAGAATTTCATTGTTTTCAATGTAAAGTTAATGTTAACTAATAGTGTTGTTAACGTAAATTTATCTATCTTTGAAGGAACAAAGAGCCATAAAATCATTTAAAAACATACATTCATGAAAAATTCAATTATACTTTTCGCCCTTGCCTTAACAATGACAGTAGGGTATGCTCAGAAAGAAAAAGAGGTAAAATTAAATAAGGAAACCAATTTAGTGGAGGCTACTTATTTTCACGATAATGGAGAGGTAAGTCAAAAAGGTACTTTTGACTTGGCAGGGAAATTACACGGTCAATGGATTAGTTTTGATGAAATGGGTGAGAAAGTATCAAAAGGAAATTACAATAAAGGTGTTAGAACAGGAAAATGGTATTTTTATACTGATGGGACTGTAAAGGAAGTGGAGTTTGATAACAATGTTATTGCAAATGTTATTAATAAGGAGAAGAAATCAGCCGTCGTTTCTAAGGACTAATAAATCTATTGTATAGAAAAAGGGAGTTTTCACATTGTGGAAACTCCCTTTTTTATTTTATGATATATTAGAAACAGCTATTTATCTAAACTAGTAAGTGCGGTTTCATTATTTTTTAAAATATCTTCATCAGCAAATGACATATTTGATAAGTCTAATGTCTGCGCTTGCAAACCTTGAGTAATTTCTAAGGTGTTGGAAGCTAAAACTTCTACAGGAACCTCGTAGGCTTCGTATCCTAAAAAACTAACCTTAAGTATGTAGCTTCCTGGTTCTACATTAGAGATTTCAAAGTTGCCTCTAAAGTTGGTCTGGGTTTTGAATTTAGTGCCCTTAATTTGCACATCTGCAAATAACAAAGGCTCATTGTTCATTTCCATGTCGTAAATGGTCCCTCTAATAGCTCCTTCTTCTTGCGCAAAAAGGTTTAACGTACATATAAAGGCGAAAAAAAATAGGGTCGTTTTCATTGGTTCTTATTTTCTTGGCAAAGAAAACTGTGGTATGTTAAATTAGGGTTACCTGAAGTTTAAGTATTGATTTTCTTAAGGTTAAATAATGGTGTGTTCTTTGGGTTTGAAAAGGATATTGAAATTGAAAAAATGTAACTTGCGGGACTTAAAGAACTGTTATGAATTGGGAAAATTTACTGTCTCTTAAGCGCCAAGGCGATACGCATAAAAGACTACGAAAGGAGCAGGACGAGACAAGATTGGGATTTGAAGTAGATTATGATCGCATCATATTTTCAAGTGCTTTTAGAAGTTTGCAGGATAAGACTCAGGTTATTCCGCTATCAAAAACCGATTTTGTTCATACCCGATTGACCCATAGCTTGGAAGTTTCCGTAGTAGGTAGGAGCCTAGGCCGGATTGCGGGAAAAAAAATTTTAGAAAAGCATCCTTTTTTAAGTGAAACATACGGGTATAGATTTAATGATTTTGGCGCTATAGTAGCTGCTGCAGCCTTAGCACACGATATTGGAAACCCACCTTTTGGTCATAGCGGAGAAAAAGCAATAGGGGAATATTTTATCACCGGGAACGGTAAAAAATACCAATCGGTTCTATCTGGAAAAGAATATCAGGACATTGTTGATTTTGAGGGTAATGCCAATGGTTTTAGACTTTTGTCACAATCTCGGGAGGGAGTAGTTGGCGGTCTAAGATTAAGTTACGCCACATTGGGTGCATTTATGAAGTATCCAAAAGAATCCTTGCCGAAGAAAGCAACCAAGCATATAGCCGATAAAAAATTCGGTTTTTTTCAACCGGAGAAAGAAGCTTTCCAAGAAGTGGCAACGGATTTAGGTCTATTGCAAACTAGGGATGGTGATGATATTTCTTTTGCAAGACATCCGTTGACTTTCCTGGTAGAGGCTGCAGATGATATATGTTATACCATTATCGATTTTGAGGACGGTATTAATCTGGGACTTATATCGGAAGATTATGCTTTGGAGTACCTTATAAAATTGGTTAAAAACTCAATAAATACCAAAAAGTATAATTCTTTAAAATATAAGGAAGATAGACTTAGCTATTTGCGTGCGCTTGCTATAAATACTTTAATAAGTGATGCTATTTCTGTATTTATAGAAAATGAAGAAAAAATACTAAACGGTACTTTTGATACAAGTTTACTGGACCGGAGTGCTTTTAAGGCGCAGATTGAGGATATTATTTCGTTAAGCGTTGAAAAAATATATCGCTCTCAAGAAGTAATTGAAAAGGAAATTGCCGGCTACAAAATTATTTCGGATATCTTGGATGTGTACACCAACGCACTAATCCGTAAAAAGGAAAATAAGGCTTCCAATTATGATACGTTAATGTTAAAGACACTTCCGGAGTTTTATAGAAAAACAGATGAGTCCGTGTACCATATTTTGTTGAATACATGTTGTTATGTTGCGAGCCTGTCCGATAGTGCTGCAGTACATATACATAATAAGATTATGGGTAAACAACTTTAAAAGGCATACGATACGCCAACACCTAATAGTTGTTTAAACTGTATACGTGGGCTTCCCGAATCTACCACTGTGCCGCTGGCATCCTTTTGTTCGTCAAAGAGAATATCATCATCATAGATGATATGGGTGCCGATCGTGGTTACTACATATTTGTTCACCTTTAAATCAAAGTTAAGCTCCCAATCTACATCTATGTTACCGAATTTTTGAAGGTAATCTGTGTATAGACTTAAACGGTGCTTCAGGAGCATGTTTTTGAATACCTCTTTTTCGTATTGATTAGTAACCAGAAAGCCAAATTCCAGAAATATTTTTTCCCCTGGTTCCAAGACGTTTCCATCAGCATCCAAGACAGCTTTTTTAACACCAAAAGCTCCTTTGTTAGCTAATTCTTCGTCTAAAACAAAAGTAGCTTTTTGGGTTATAGGTGATATATAAAGGTTGAATTTTTGATCTTTGGTGATATAAGAGGTTCCTGCACCCAAAAACGAATAGCCAGGTGCCATAAAACGAGAGATCGGGGATGATCGGTCCGGATATTTGTAACCGTTGGAGAATTGAGTGTTAAAGTTGGCTTTTGCAGAATAATACCAATTACTGATAGTGTCTCGTTGAAGGCCAAAAGTAGAGCTGAAACGGATAGCGTCATCGGTTTTTCTTAGCTTTTGCTCATCCTGTACGTTAAGGCCGTAACGCATCTCCATATAATTGTCCCATTGAATATACCGAAACTTATAATTTCGTTCAAATCGGGCATTTCCGAGGGCAGAGATAGAGTTGTTACCACCAGCGTTCCAGTTTACGAAGGCTACTTCACTAAAATTCGCGCCAAGTTTATTGACCGTCGTCCAAAAAGAAGGAACTTTAAAACGGTTGGGTTTTTCATTAAGGGCATTGGTGCGTTTAAATGATACCACTGGATTCATTAAATCTACGCTACGTGGAACAAATTTTATTTTTTCTTGGGTTTTTCTAATGACTACAGTATCTACTACTGTTGTGTCAACTACCATAACCATACTATCAATTTCCATTTCTCGTCCCGGCGGTAGTGAATCTTGATTCTGACCGGAAACATATGATAGACACAGGCTAAAAAAAAGAATAAATAGATAAAATGGGGTTGGGGAATTATTCATTTAATAGCATTTTTATTTGTTCTGTTATACTTTGGCGGTCAATGTTGGCTTGTTGGTGTAATTGCTCTACGGTTCCATGCTCAATGAAGATATCGTCAATACCTAGAATATGAATTTTCTTCGTGTAACCCAATTCATTGGCTAGTTCTAAGATTGCAGATCCAAAACCACCCATTTTGCTGCCATCTTCAACCGTAATTATGTGTTTATATCGCTTAAATATATTTATAAGTAGATTCTTATCCAACGGTTTAACAAAACGCATATCAAAATGACCTATTTTTTCACTTTTGGCCATATCTTTTATGATATCTGAAACTATGTTGCCTATGTGGCCAATGGTTAATATCGCAAGCTCAGATCCGGTTTTTAATTCCCTTGCTGTTCCAATTTGAATTTTTTTAAAAGGAGTCTGCCATTTTTCTTGGACACCTCTTCCCCGAGGGTATCTAATGGCTATAGGGTGTTTTAAGCCCAGTTGGGAGGTGTACATCATATTACGCAGTTCCGTCTCGTTCATTGGAGCGAAAATATAGAGATTAGGGACACACCTCAAATAAGAAATATCATATACCCCATGATGTGTTGCGCCATCTTGGCCAACAATGCCGGCCCTGTCCAAACAAAAAATAACGGGCAAATTCTGTATGGCTACATCATGTATAACCTGATCGTATGCCCTTTGTAAAAAGGTGGAGTAAATGGTACAGAATGGTATTAGACCTTCAGACGCCATACCTGCCGCTAAGGTTACGGCATGTTGTTCCGCAATACCAACATCAAACGCCCTATCGGGAATTTGCTCCATCATATATTTTAGAGAACTTCCTGTGGGCATAGCCGGGGTTATGCCAACAATGGTTTTGTTCTTTAGGGCTAATTCTACCAATGTATGTCCAAAAACATCTTGGTATTTTGCAGGTTCGTTTTCTCTAACCGGTTTTTTCTGTAACTCACCCGTAAGTTTATCAAATTTACCTGGAGCATGGTAGGTAACTTGATTTTCCTCAGCTTTTTTTAAGCCTTTTCCCTTCGTGGTTATAACATGTAATAATTTTGGCCCGGATACCAATTTTAAATGATTTAGTTCATCGATCAATGTATCCATATTATGCCCATCTAATGGACCGGTATAGTGAAAGTTGAGACATTCAAATATATTTTCGTCTTTCGCTGTACCTTTTTTTACATTGGTCAAATATTTTTTAAGAGCACCAACACTTGGGTCTATGCCAATAGCATTGTCGTTAAGTATAACCAATACATTGGAATTTGTAGAGCCAAGATGGTTCAATGCCTCAAAAGCCATGCCACTTGCTATGGAGGCGTCTCCAATCACGGCAATATGTTGCCTGTCGGTTTTATTGTTTAATTGTGCAGCCATGGCCATACCCAAAATAGCTGAAATGGAGGTGGAACTATGTCCGGTGCCAAAAGCATCGTAGGTACTTTCGCTTCGTTTGGGAAATCCGCTAATACCTCCCAATTGACGGTTTGTTTCAAAAATCTCTTTCCTGCCCGTCAATATTTTATGTCCGTAGGCTTGGTGCCCAACATCCCAAATAAGTTTGTCATCTGGGGTGTTGAATACATAATGTAACGCAATAGTAAGTTCAACCACCCCTAAACTTGCGCCTAAATGTCCTTCTTTGGTAGCCACAATATCAATTATGAATTCCCTTAGTTCTTGGGCAAGTTGCGGAAGTTGCTGTAATGCCAGCTTACGCAAATCTTCAGGGTAGGTAATATGGCTTAAAAGTGATTCCAAATTAGCAGTGTAAGTTGCAAAAATAGGTGTTTAGCAGTGCTAAGACAATTCTTTTTAATACTTCAAAAAAAATCTACAAAAAAATATTATCTTGTTGAGAACTAACCATTACCAGCCAGCTTATGCTTTCCCTTTCCAAGGTGGGTAATCCTTTGTATAATAGTGTGCAATCCACTATGGCGTCTACTACGGTAGTATTTCTTCATGGAAACTCGCAAAGCTCTGTAGTTTGGGTAAATCAATTGTCCTCAGAACTGTTCAGTGCTATGTCTCTTGTGGCTGTGGATTTGCCGGGGCATGGGAATTCCCCTGAACATCATTCTTATGCCATTCCTGATTTGCTAAAAATACTTAAAGAGAATATTGAAGTCTATGAGAAGGTTATTCTTGTAGGGCATTCCTTGGGAGGGCATTTGGCTATAGAGTTATTACCTTCTCTTACCAATTGTATTGGTCTCTTTGTTATTGGTGCACCTCCCTTAAAAAGACCTGTTAATGTTATGGAAGCCTTTAAGCCTGATACGCGGGTGGGGCTGCTTTTCCAAAAAGACCTTGGGCCGGATAACATTCAATCATTAATTGAAATGTTGGGGGTTGATAAATTGGATGGAACTATAGATTTTCCAAAACTTATAAAGGGAACCAAACCGGAGTTTAGGGAAGCCCTAGGTGTGGCATTGGCTTCAGGGCAATTGGCAGATGAAACTGAAATTCTATCAAAAGCTACCATACCCATTACTTTGGTATTTGGTGCTGATGATGACTTGGTGAATATTGAATATGTGAAGCAACTGTTCATACCCTTTTTGTGGAAAGACCAGGTGCAAATAATTGAAAATAGCGCACATGTCCCACAATTGGACGCTACATCTGCATTTAACTCGCTACTTTTCGCTTTTTTAAACTCGGTGATAAATGGATAAGCACCGCGACCATATGAGGGTTTTCCGTAATGAGGTGAAAAGGAGTATCTCTGATTATGAATATGAATCAATTTCCTTAGCAACATTGGATAACTTTCCATTGAATTCCAAACAATGTTTATATGTAGCAAATTGGGTCAAGGAAGGAATTATTTATGAGAGAGGCTTAGAGAAATTAACGGGTTATACGCTTAGTGAGTTTAATACGGAGGATTTGGTTCACTACATTCACCCAGATGAGCGGGAGTTGGTAAACAGACTTACCCAAGAAGCAGTGAAATATGTGGTAAAAACCGATTTAAGAAAGGGGCATGCACACTTATTTTTGTCGTTTCGGTTTAAAAAGAAAGATGGTACATATATTAGAATGTTACGCCAATCATCTTCTTATGAACTGGACAACCAAGGCAGAATGGTAAGTAATTTTTCACTTTTAACGGATATCTCGTTTATAGATAGTAGTAACCGTGTAGAATGGTATTTTGATGCGTACGGTGTTGACTTGGATGAGTTTAAGAGGCTTATATATGCCGTCTATGATAATTTTTTTACTCCTCGAGAAAAAGAGATTATTAACTTAATTGATAAAGGCTATACGAGCGAAAGAATAGCAAATGCTTTATTTATAAGTATACACACCGTATCTACCCATAGAAAAACAATTTTTAGAAAGGCAGGTGTAAATACCGTAACCGACCTAATTTTCTTTTGTAAGAAAAACGGTATAATATAACGGCTGAAGGAATTAGAAGTAGATAATATACCCTGTAGAGGGTATTTTTTTTCGTCACAGAGTCATTTAAGTTTGGGCTTTATCTTCTCCCCCTAATTTTACACATTGATCGTCTTGCTTAAAATTGGTGCTATCATGCCATATACCTGATATGCATTTATCTGACTATGTTTTTACCACTAAATGAAGTAAGATGGGATTGAACTTGGAATCATACGCGAGAACGTTCAGTACTGACGCCACAATTGATCATGCTGCGGTAGAAAAACATATCAAGAAACTTGAAGAGCTAGATAGATACCTGCCTAAAATGCAATCGTATATTTTGGTCCAAAACACAGTGGATCAGAAGTATGAATATATATGCGAGAACTACGAAAAATTATTGGGTTATAAGAAAAAAGACGCTCTGGAGAAAGGGATGGCTTTTCACTTTTCCAATATACACCCGGAAGACATTTCTAATTGGCTGTTAATTTTAGATGATCTCATGTGCTTTACAATGGGCAATGTGGCAATTGATGAACGCATAAATTGTGTGTATTCCTGGAACTATAGGCTAAAAAATAAGAAAGGGAAGTACGTGAACATTCAGGTACACCAAACGCCATTGTATTTTGATAGTAAGGGCAAACCTATTTTGGGCTTTTCCCAGAATACCATACTGGCTAATGTTAAGAAACAACCCATGGTAGGAGTCTGTAAAAAACTGAATCACCAGAATGAATATGAAACCTTGTTTTATAAGAACTATTCCGAAAGCTTATTGATCGACTGTTTAAGCAATCGTGAATTTGATATTGTTAGACTTTTGGCTAAAGGCCATAGTACCAAAGAAATCTCCAATAAACTAAATATTAGTACGCACACTACGGCAACCCATAGAAAGAATATTTTATCAAAACTCAAGTTTAAATCATCTATTGAAATTGTTAATTACTGCAACCAAAACCATTTATTTTAACAGATTTGGTGCTTTCGGTTAGTGGAAATACCCACTATTGGGTATTTTTTGGTATTAGTTAAAGGTCTAATTTTGAGAGTGTATATACATGTATACATAGTGCTTAATTTGGATGTTCTTATGCCAATTTATATAAAATAAAAAGAGAGTGATCAAACCAAACCGACCAAAATGAAAACAAATCTTCATCAAATTAGGGACTAATACCATGGTCGCGCTCCTGCCGTTATATATGAAATGTTAACTGGCTTAGAGAGGGGTATCGTGCACTTTCTTCGCAGTCATTTAAGATTATTTCTAACGTTCTAATATATGGTTGATTTTAGAGTTGTAAAATCTAATACCAAGCTATATAACTAGCATATAAAAAATTTTAAGGTCTCGTTCTTTTCGGGGGAACTGGGCGGGACCATTTTTTAGTTTTTTGTAAAAAGGGTATACCATAGGTTGTGCTAAAAATGATACTTTTGATTATCATTTTTTAATTCAGACTCATGCTACAGCCTTTTGATGACACCTATTACATGAAAAAAGCACTTCAAGAAGCAGAAGCTGCTTATGAAAAAGGAGAGGTGCCCATTGGGGCGGTTATTGTTATACAGGACCGTGTTATTGCTCGTGCCCACAACCTTACGGAGCAATTAAATGATGTTACGGCCCATGCAGAAATGCAGGCGATTACAGCGGCAGCTAATTTTTTAGGGGGTAAGTATTTACAGAACTGTACGTTATATGTAACGCTTGAGCCTTGCCAAATGTGTGCGGGAGCTCTTTATTGGAGTCAAATATCAAAGATTGTCTATGCGGCTAAAGACCCTCAGAGAGGTTGTGGCGTAATGGGGACCAAACTTCATCCAAAAACAGAAATAATAGGCGGACTCATGGAAAACGAGGCAAGTGATTTGTTAAAGCGGTTTTTTATTGAAAGAAGAAATATGAACTAGTACTTTAATTGTAAGTATGAAAAAACCCCAGCCGAGGCCAGGGTTGATAATTTAGATAGCTTATATCTTAGCCCATAACCTGAACTTGTGCAGCTACAATACCTTTTCGGCCTTCTTCTTCAGCGTATTCTACTTTGTCTCCTTCATTAAGAATTGTACCGTTTAGTGCCGTTATATGTACAAAAATGTCTTTTCCCGTGTCGTCGTTTGTAATGAAGCCAAATCCTTTAGATTCATTGAAAAATTTTACTGTGCCAGTCATGATTAATTAGAATTAGTTGATAAAAGTTTCCAACTAAATTATAAATTTTTTTGATTAAGGATAACGTAAAAGTGAGAATAATTTGGATAAAGCCTATTGATTATCAGTCTTTTCTGCTTCTTTTTTCCTCATCTTCCTAACGTTCTCTTCGGTGAGCATATAATCTTTCATTTTTTTTCCTTTGCTATAAGTAAAAAGGAATAGGGGCATGGCAACAAGGAACAGCCCTAGTGTTCCAAAGCCTATGAATTTGTGGCTTAAGGGTAGATTTTCCTGTTGAATATTAAAGCCATAAATGATGGCGGTAATACAGGCTAAAGTTATTATGGATACAAGGTATTTCATAGTAGCGGTAAAATTACAAAACCTTTTACACCTTATCTTGTAAAATTAATGAGTTCTCTACGGTAGGCGGTTAGAAGTTTAGACTTGGAAACAAAGCCAACATACTTTCCGTTTTTAATTACGGGAAGGTTCCACGCACCGCTGGTCTGGAATTTTTGCATCACCTTTTGCATGCTATCCTTACCGTGAAAAATATGTTCTGGTGCATTGTGCATAAAGGTTTCCACTTTGGTAGTTTCATATAGAGAGGTGTCAAACATAAACTCTCTAATGTCGTCCAATAAAATGATGCCCACAAGAGATTGTTTTTTGTCTATCACTGGAAAGATATTCCGACCAGATTTTGCAACCGACTTATGCAGCATTTCACCTAAAGTCATGTCGGGATAAACTGTTTTAAAGTCTTTTTCAATAACATCATCCAGCTGCATCAATGTTAATACCGATTGGTCTTTATTGTGGGTAAGTAAATCTCCACTTTGAGCAAGTTCTCGTGTGTAAATGGTATAATCAATGGCATTTTTGGTGATCAAATAGGAGATAGCGGCTGTAATCATCAAGGGTACAAAAAGTTCATAACCCCCAGTAATTTCAGCAATTAGGAATATGGCTGTTAATGGGGCGTGAAGCACACCTGCAATAAGACCCGCCATTCCAATTAAGGTGAAATTACTCTCCGAGACAGAAACATCAAGGCCCGAGTTGTTGATGATTTTGGCCATTACGTTTCCTAATGCGCTGCCCATAACCATGGTAGGTATAAAGATACCCCCTGCACCACCAGCGGCTAATGTAGTGGTCATAGCAACGGCTTTAAAAATGGTTATACCGAATAGTAATGCGATTACCACCCAGATGTTTTGGGTGTATTTGTCAAAAGGGGTTTTTCCAAGAGCCTTAATGTGGTCACCGTGTAAAAGATCGTTTATAAAACTGAAACCTTCACCATACAACGGAGGAATTAAATAGAGCATGATGCCAATGGCCAGACCACCTACTAACAGTTTGTATTTAGGTGTTTTTAATCGGGAAAACAGTTTTTGAATGCCAAAATACATCCGTGTAAAATAGATTGAGGCAAAAGCTGTACCTACGCCTAGTGCTATATAAAAAAACGTATCCTTTACTTCAAAACTTTGTGTTAGTGTAAATTTGAAAAGTACTTCATTGCCCAAAAAGAAATATGAGGTAAGCACTCCTGAAATAGAGGCCAGCAAGAGCGGAAGCATTGAAAGCATGGTAAAATCTAAACTAAATACTTCCACCGCAAAAATAATAGCTGCAATGGGCGATTGGAATATTGAAGCAATTGCGCCAGCTGATGCACAGGCGATTAAAAGAGATCTTGTTTTTGCGTTAATATGGAAGAAACGCCCCAAGCTAGAACTTATAGCGGCCCCAGAGGCTACTGCCGGTCCCAGTAACCCTGTAGATCCACCAAAACCAATGGTAAGGGGCGCAGCAATCAATTGGGTGTATATATGTTTTGGTTTTATTATAGCTTTTTTCTTGGAGAGCGAAAAAAGAATGGAAGAAACGGCATGCTGTAATTGTTCTTTGTGTATGTACTTAACGTAGAGATAGACTAGTGTCAAGCCAATTATAGGTAGAATGAAATAGAGTCCGTTATTGGATATGAAGATACCGCGTTCTAGCGAAACTTCTATAAAGTAAACAATGTTCTTTAGTGTAACCGATGCCAGACCTGCCAAAAGTCCAACCAGAACGCTCATGATGTGCGTAAAGGTTTTGTTGGAGATATTCTTATATCGCCACTTTAAGAATCGGGTAGATAGTCTTTTTAGTTTGGTGGGCATTAGAAAAGTTTGCTACCTAAAAGTATTAAAAAAATCCCGCCTGTGAGCGGGATTTGATTTCTATGCTTTAATATCGATTTTCAAGCTGAGTTCGCGAAGCTGCTCTTGGTCAATTGCTGCAGGGGCATCAATCATAACATCTCGTCCACTATTGTTCTTTGGGAAAGCAATAAAGTCTCTAATGGTCTCTTGGCCACCAAGAATAGATACCAAACGGTCTAATCCAAATGCAATACCTCCATGTGGTGGAGCTCCGTACTGAAACGCATCCATTAGAAAACCAAATTGGGCTTGTGCTTCCTCTGGAGTAAAGCCTAGGTGCTTGAACATTGTGCTCTGTACATCCCTATCGTGAATACGAATAGAACCACCACCTATTTCATTTCCGTTCAATACTAAATCATAAGCATTGGCACGTACAGCACCCGGGTCGGTTTCCAATAATTCTAACTGACCTGGTTTTGGTGAGGTAAATGGATGGTGCATGGCGTGGTAGTTGCCTGTTTCCTCATCAAGTTCCAATAAAGGAAAATCAATAACCCATAACGGAGCGAACTCATCGGCATTTCTTAGGCCTAATCTTTCGGCAAGTTCCATTCTAAGAGCGCTTAATTGAGCTCTAGTTTTGTTGGCATCCCCAGAAAGAACACAAATAAGGTCTCCTGGTTTTGCTTGAGTAGCTTCGGCCCACTTGGCCAAATCTTCTTGGTCGTAAAATTTATCTACGGTAGATTTAAAACTTCCGTCTTCGTTGTATTTTGCGTAAACCATTCCGTTGGCACCAACTTGTGGACGTTTTACCCAATTCACCAAGGCATCTAATTCTTTACGTGTATAACTTGCCGCACCGGGTACAGCAATACCAACCACTAATTCAGCAGAATTGAATACCCCAAAATCTTTATGTTGTGCTACAGCGTTCAATTCACCAAATTCCATCCCAAAACGGATATCCGGCTTATCGTTACCATAAATACGCATAGCGTCATCATAGGTTATTCTAGGAAATGCAGATATTTTTACACCTTTAATTTCTTTTAGCAAATGTTTGGTAAGCCCCTCAAAGGCATCAAGGATATCTTCTTGCTCCACAAAAGCCATTTCGCAGTCAATCTGCGTAAACTCGGGTTGCCTATCCGCTCTAAGGTCTTCATCGCGGAAGCATTTTACGATTTGAAAATACTTGTCCATTCCGCCTACCATAAGCAACTGCTTAAAAGTCTGGGGCGATTGCGGTAAAGCGTAAAATTGACCTTCGTTCATACGGCTAGGTACCACAAAATCTCGGGCGCCTTCCGGAGTTGATTTTATCAAATAAGGTGTTTCAACCTCTATAAAATTTTGGTCACTTAAGTACTTTCGCACTTCCATGGAAACCTTACTTCTAAAAATAAGGTTGTTTTTAACAGGATTTCTGCGGATATCTAAATATCGATATTTCATCCGAAGGTCTTCACCGCCATCAGTTTCATTTTCTATGGTGAAAGGAGGTGTTTTGGATTCGTTGAGAATAATAACCTCATCTACCAAAACTTCAATATCACCTGTAGCAAGGTTAGGGTTTTTTGAAGACCTTTCTATGACTTCGCCTGTTACCTGTACAACAAATTCTCTCCCTAAATGTCTTGCTTGTTCCAATAATTTTGAAGAGGTGCGGTCTTCATCAAAAACCAATTGGGTTATACCGTAGCGGTCACGAAGATCTACCCAAACAACAAACCCTTTATCACGAGTTTTTTGCACCCATCCAGATAGGGTAACCTTTGTGTTTATATGAGTTTCGCGCAATTCTCCGCAAGTATGGCTTCTGTACATGTGTATGTGTTGATTTTAAAAGAGCAAATGTAAGAAGATATGATGGTATCGGCTAAAAAATTATCATGGCGAATAATTTTTATAGCCTTGGAATAGGAGGTTAGTATAAATGCTAAAATTTAACACAAGTTTTAGTTTTATGATAATTCTTAACTATATTGCTTTGAAATTAACTAATTCAAAACTTTGAAAATGAAACAAACTTTACTTAGAAAGTTGTATTTCCTTGCGTTTTTGACTCTGCCAATTACGGTATTTGCTCAAGGAACGATTACAGGAAATATTACCGATGCTACTGATTTGCCACTTCCAGGGGCGAGTATTGTAGTGAAAGGAACAACAAATGGGACAACATCTGATTTTGATGGTAATTATGAAATCTCTGTAAATGAATTTCCTACCACCCTTGTGTTTTCTTCGCTGGGTTATGCCTCAAAAGAAGTCAAGGTAACTAGTGCCTCAACCTTAAATATGGTTTTAGAAGAATCTGCTATGGGGTTAGATGAGGTTGTTGTTTCCGGTTTGGCTACAACGGTAAAAAGAAAAAACTTGGCCAATGCTGTAGCCACAGTATCTGCAGCGGAGCTGGCAGGAGTAACACCGCCCAAAACTTTAGATGGTGCTTTAGCAGGTAAATTTACCGGTGCCGTGGTTAGTTCCAATTCTGGTGCGCCAGGTGGTGGAATGTCTATAAAGTTTAGGGGTATTACTTCTATTAATGGAAACTCACAGCCACTGTATATTGTAGATGGTGTGTATGTTGATAACAGTAGTATAGCGTCTGGTGGTTTAAATGATGTTTCAGGAGCAGCCGCAGGAGGTAGTGCTTCCAATCAAGATAACGCTACAAATAGAATTGCTGATTTAAACCCAGACGACATAGCAAACATAGAAATACTAAAAGGGGCTTCCGCAGCTGCTATTTATGGTTCTAGAGGTGCTGCAGGTGTGGTTATCATAACTACCAAAAAGGGAAAAGCAGGTAAGACAAAGGTGAATTTCTCTCAAGGGTTTGGTTTTAATAAGATTATTAGATTGCAAGGACAGCGAGATTGGTCCGAAGCATTGGCCGAAGAGCAATATGGTGAAGGCGCTCTTTATGCTGCTGCAGCATCCGCTGGAAAACTGAGAGATTATGAAAAAGAAATATTTGGTGAAGAAGGTTTAATTTCCAACACTAATGTAAGTGCTTCTGGTGGTAGCGACAAAACTACGTTCTATGCTGGTATTTCAAATAACGATGAAGATGGTATTGTAAAGAATACAGGTTATAAAAAGAGCTCTTTTAGATTGAATGTTGAGCATAAATTCAACGATAACATCAAATTAGGATTGAACACAAACTATATAAGTTCATCTGCGGACAGAGGATTCTTTAATAATGATAATACGGGTACAACTATTGGTGTAGCTTTAACGAACACCCGTCCTTGGGATTTTCTTGAGCCAGATGCCAATGGCAACTATCCTGATCACCCAAACAACTCTTCTAACCCATTGCAAACAAGAGATTTGTTCACGAACAATGAACGTGTAAACAGATTTATTATTGGTGGAAATTTAGATGTGAACATTTTTAGGAAAGAGAATTCAAACTTGAAATTCATTGCACGTGTAGGTGTTGATACGTATAACATGGAGGCCAAGGTAATTTTTCCAAAAGAACTTCAGTTCCAACGTCCTGATCAAGGTGGTGTAAACGGGGTATCAGGTATAACCAACACGAATAATAAGAATGCCAATTATTCCGGATTCTTTGTTCACAACTATTTTACCGATAATGATCTATCCTTCAACACCCAATTAGGTGTTACTAATGAGCAGTTTTCTAGAAATACGGTTAGTGTTGTTGCTTCTGATTTAATCGCCTCGGAAACAAATCTAGATCAAAGTGCCAATCAGAGAGTTACTCAGACAAGATTGGAGCAAGAAGATTTTGGTTTCTTTGTGCAAGAAAGTATTAATTATCAAGATAAATTTATTGGTACTCTTGGTGTGCGTGGAGACAAGTCTACTAACAACTCGGATATTAACGAATTGTTTTTCTACCCTAAAGCTTCATTGGCCGTTAACTTGAACAGTTTTGGTTTTTGGAGTGAAGACGCTTTGGTAAATCGTCTAAAGTTTAGAGCAGCTTATGGTGAGGCCGGTACTTTTGCAAGGTTCGGTTCGCTTTACACCGTTTACGAAAGCACACTTATTGGAGGTAATGTTGGTATTATAGTGCCATTAACACAGGGTAACCCTGATATTTTGCCAGAAAGACAGAAAGAGCTTGAATTGGGTATTGACCTTGGGATGTTCAAAAATCGTTTAGGTTTAGAACTAACCTACTACAAAAAGAATGTTGACGACCTGTTGTTGTTGGCCAATACAGAGCCTTCTAGCGGTTTCTCTACTAAATGGGAAAATGCGGGCGAATTGGAGAATAACGGGATTGAAGTAGCCTTGAACGCAGCCATTATAAACAAGGAGGATTTTACATGGGATGCCACGCTGAACTGGTGGACTAACGTATCCGAAATGGTACGTATGGATGTTCCTGCTTACGATACCGGTGGTTTTGGTACAGGTCTAGGTACATTTAGAATTGAAGAGGGTCAAAGTGTAACTCAAATAGTGGGTACAAATTTAGATGGAGATGTTGTACAGTTGGGAGATGCAGCTCCGGATTTTCAGACTTCACTTAACAATAGTATAAAATATAAGAACTTTGCGCTTTCCTTCCTATGGCATTGGAAAAAGGGTGGTGACAATATCAACCTTTCTAAGCTTTTATCAGATTTTGGTGGTACAAGCGCTGATTATGATGAGATTACAATTGACCCCGATGGTGTTATTCCAAATGGTGTTTATCGTGTTGATAACGGTATTTTTGCTGGTAACGCAACACCCTTTGTTGAAGATGCTTCTTACCTTAGGTTGCGTGAGCTTGGTTTCTACTATACAGTGCCGGAAAAGAATATTCAAGACTGGTTCAATGGAGTTGTGTCTAGTGTAAAAGTTGGGCTTTCTGGAAATAACTTGATTAATATTTTTGATTACAACAGTTATGATCCCGAGGTTTCCAATTTTGGGGGCACAGGTCTTTCTTCCGGTGTAGAGGTAACTCCGTTTCCTTCATCTAAAAGATACATGATGCATATATCGGTGCAGTTTTAATTTTAAAAAAAATTAGCAAAATGAAAATAATAAAACAACTAAAAATAGTAACCATTATAGCGGCTATTTTTCTAGTAACGGCATGTGAACTAGATGGTGGCGAGAGTTTGAATGGTGCGAGTACGTCGTCAATATCTGACGACCTATCTAGAGGGGAGTTGCCACAGGCGCTTTCCGGTGTTCTGTCCGACATGCGTGTAGGTCTTTCTACAAATACAGATGTATTAAGTATTGTGGGTAGAGAGTACTATTACTTTACTTCTTCGGACCCAAGATATGAAGGTGATGTTGTAGTAGGAAACTTAAATAACAATACTTTTTATGTGACAACACCATGGGGGGCCAGGTATGCAGCAATAAAAGATGCAAACCTCATCCTAGAAGGGTTGGATAACACCACTTCGGACCTCTCCGATGCTGAAATATCGGCAACAAGAGGAACTATCAGTACTCTTAAGGCTCATGAATTATTAATGTTAAGCAACAATCAACATGATAATGGTATTCGTATTGATGTTTCCGATTCTGAAAGTTTAGGAGCTTTCGTAGATAGAACAGGGGCACTAGATGCCATAGCTGATTTGCTTAATTCTGCGGCAACCGATTTAAATTCCGGTGGAGATGAGCTTCCGTTTAATATGACACCAGGTTATGATGACTTAAGGAAAAGTGATGCAACCTCAGGTGACCAATTGCCTTTGACGCCAGCAGATTTGCTTGAGTTCAACAGAGCGTTGTTGGCAAGAGTTGAGGCTTACCGTGGTAATTACCCAGCAGTGTTGGCTGCACTCGAAGATTCGTTTTTTGATTTGAACGGAGACTTAAGAAACGGTGTTTATCATAACTTTAGTTTGAGCGGGGCGGATCTTTCAAACCCACTTTTTATAGCACTTAACCAAGAAGCGAATGTTAGAGTAGCTCACGGTAGTTTTATTACCGATGCTGAAGACGGAGATGGTAGAGTAGGCAAAGCTGTTGAAAGACTTGAAAATAGAGATGCTTCTGGACTAATAGGAACTCATGATGTAGCTATTTACGCAAGTCTTACTGATGATGTTCCAATCATAAGAAATGAAGAACTTATTTTGTTGTACGCAGAAGCGAACATGGCAACTAACCCTACCGAGGCGGTTGCCGCTCTTGATGTTCTAAGAACTGCTGCTGGTTTACCTGCATATGCCGGAGCTACTACGGCCACAGCTTTAGAAGATGAGTTGCTGTACAATAGGAGGTATTCATTGTTTGGTGAAGGGCATAGATGGATTGATATGAGAAGGTTTGGTAAATTGGCAGAATTGCCAAACGATAGGGCTACGGACAACGTTCCTGCCGCTCTTCCAGTACCGGCCAATGAAAACAAATAATCTTATGGTTTAATATACAAAATCAAAAACCCGCCAATTGGCGGGTTTTTTTATGTAATGAAGATTAGCATTTAAACCGATGCTTCCAAATTGTTTTCGGTTTGTATTGGACGTTCCTTTTTTCTTCCCCAAACGGCAATCTTTATTCTATAGATAATATTGAATAATACCGGAACAATAATCAAGGTTAAGAAAGTTGCAACTATCAATCCAAAGATAACTGTCCATGCCAATGGTCCCCAAAAGACTACGTTGTCACCTCCCATGTAGATTTTTGCATCAAACTCAGAGAACAATGAAAAGAAATCAATGTTCAGGCCAATTGCCAAAGGAATAAGTCCTAGAACGGTAGTAATCGCCGTAAGGATTACAGGGCGCAACCTAGCTTTACCTCCTTTAGTAATGATTTCTGTTACTTCTTCCAAAGAAATGAGGTCTTTATCATTTAGTCCTAAAGTCACTTTCTTACGGTCTATAAGTATCTGCGTATAATCTAACAGTACTACCCCGTTATTCACAACAATACCTGCAAGGGAAATAATACCCATCATGGTCATCATAATAACAAAAGACCATCCGGTTATCATCAATCCGCCAAAAACGCCTATGAAGCTCAGGAAAATGGCAATCATAATAATTAATGGTTTGGAGATGCCTCCAAATTGGAAAATTAAAATGAGCATGATTAATCCTAGTCCAGAGAAAAAGGCACCTACCAAAAATTGCATTTGCTTGTTCTGCTCTTCAATTTGACCGGTGAAATCTATTTTTACATCTGCAGGAAGCTCTTTAAAACTTTCCATTTCTTTCTGGATTTCCGCTACAATAGCTCCCGCATCACTGAATCCAGGTTTTAATTGAGAGTATACAGTAACCACTCTCTTTTTATCCTTGTGCTTTATAGCACTGAAACCGGAAGAATTTTGTTGTTTGGCTACTGCCGAAACAGGTATTTCTTTAATCTGCCCGTTTGCTGGATCTCTGAAAATAATATTCTGGTTGAACAAGGCATTTTTGTTATATCTAATGTCTTCGTTAAACCGAACGTTAATGTCATAATCATCACCATCAAGCTTATATACTCCTGCTTTTTCACCAAAAAGCGAACGCCTTAACTGTAGCCCTACTTGACCTACGGAGACACCTAGCTCACCTGCTTTTTCGCGGTCAACAACCACCTGCATAGAAGGTTTGCTCTTGTTTACGTCGATTTTTAATTCTTCAATACCGGCTATATTTTTGGTGTTGATAAAGTTTCTAACATCCTCGGCTGTACTAATCAATTCGGTGTAATCTTTACCTTCTAATTCTATATTGATGGGGTAGCCAGCTGGCGGTCCATTGGCTTCTTTTTCTACGGAAATGGCAACACCGGGGTAAATTCCAGTAAGAGCCTCCTGTATTTCTCCACGCAGTTTTTCCGTATCACGCCCTTCTCTATACTTATACTCGCGCATAGATACGGTTACCTTTCCACGGTGTGGCATTTCCGCAGCGGAACCACCGTCGGTCTGAGGGTTTCCTGCTCCCTCACCAACTTGAGACACCGCAGATTCTACCAAATAATTAAAATCACCATTGGTGTATTTATCTTGATTGGCAACGGCAAATACTCTTTCTTCAATTTCCTTGGTAAGCCTATTGGTTTTTTCAATAGCTGTTCCCTGAGGGTATTCTATGTAGGCATAGATCTCATTTGGCTTATTGTCAGGGAAGAACTCCACTTTGGTCCGTCCACTTCCTAAAGATGCACCAAATGCCATGAAAACACCAATTAACAATAAAAAGGTAATTCCAAAATACCAATACACGTTCTTGCCTCTTAGGGCATGTGCAATTCGTCTTTCATACCAGTTCTCAAAACGTACCATAGCTCCGTTCTGAAAGCTGATGGCCCACTTTTTAAGGGCATATTTATATATCCAGAACATTATTGCGGTTACAATCATTACTGATCCTAAGCCGCTCATAGCTCCTCCAAAAATTAAAATGAAAACCCCAAAACCACATAAAATGGCACTGATGCGAATCAGCTGCTTTACGGTCAGTTCTTTTTCTCCAATTTCCATGAATTGAGAAACTAACATGGAGTTCATGAAAATAGCTACGAACAAGGATGACCCCAGAACTACGGATAGGGTAATTGGGAAATAAATCATGAACTGCCCAAAGATACCCGGCCAAAGACCTAGTGGTACAAAGGCGGCCACCGTAGTCAGTGTTGAAATAATAATAGGAAACGCAATTTCTCCAATACCTTTTTTAGCGGCTTCGGTGCGGGACATACCTTCACTCATTAAACGGTAAACGTTCTCAACAACAACAATACCGTTGTCTACCATCATACCAAGCCCCATAATCATACCGAACAAAATCATTGTGTTCAAGGTGTAGCCCAAGTTATTCAATATCATAAATGACATGAACATAGACATAGGTATGGCAAAGCCGACAAAAAGAGCGTTTCTAAACCCTAAAAAGAACATGAGAACCGCAACCACCAAGATGATTCCAAAAATAATATTGTTTACAAGGTCATCTACTTGGTTCAGTGTTCTGCCGGATGAATCATTGGCAATGGTAATGTTCAAATCTGCGGGGAAATAGTTTTCTTGCTCCTTTTTTACAATTTCCCTGACTTTTGTAGTCGCTTCGATCATGTTCTTACCCGAACGTTTTTTGATATCTAGCATGACCACGCTTGTTCCAAATTCACGGGCGTAGGTTGTCTTTTCTTCTTCGGAAAAAGTCACCTCGGCAATATCCTTTAAATAGACTGCTCCGTTTTCTGATTTTACCACAAAATCATTCAGTTCTTTTGGGTCTTTGACCTCGCCCAAAATACGGATAGTACGCCGTTGGCCACCGGATAAAATATTGCCTGCGGACATGGTAGAGTTTCCATTGCTTATAGCATTGATAACATCTTGAAAGCTTACTTTAGAAGCCATCATTTTGTAGACGTCTACGGCAACTTCCACCTCTTTTTCCTGTGCCCCACGAATATTTACCTCCTTAACTTCAGGGAGGTCTTCAATCTCATCCTGTAAATATTCGGCAAACTCTTTCAGCTTTTCTACGGGATAATCCCCCGTAAAATTTACGTTCATGATCGGGAACGATTCAGACAGATTCAGATCAAAGACGTTGGGTTCAACTTTTGCGTTATTGAACGTGGGCCAATCTTCACTAGCCTTTTCGCCATCTACTTCATCCTTTATCTTTTGTTTGGCCTGTTCTACGGAAAGTTCTTCGTCAAACTCTACGGTAATAATAGAATAGTCCTCTTGAGAAGTTGAGGTAACCTCAACTACGTTGCTCACGTTTTTTAGACGGTCTTCTAGAGGGTCCGTTATCAATCGTTCTACATCCTCTGCGGTGTTTCCCGGATAAATTGTACTAATGTAAATCTTGGTCTCTACAATTTCAGGAAAATCTTCCCGAGGCATAGCAAAGTATGACTTTAGCCCCAACCATAGGAATATGGCAATCATTACATAAATGACCGAAGGGTTGTCTATGGCCCAAGAAGATAGGCTAAACTCTTTATTAGCGTTTTTTTGCTGTTTACTGCTCATCGGTCTGGTTATTTAGAATTTTAACCTTCTGTCCATCTTTCACACTTCTGGCACCTTCCTCTATAATATGGTCCCCATCGTTTATACCGGATAGGACTTCAATATGGCTCCCCTGTGTTTTTCCGGTTTTAATTATACTCTTCTTCAGGATAGCTTCATTCTCGCCATCTGTAGGTTCCGCAATGTATACATACTGATCTCCTTCGGCATTTTCTGATATAATACTTTGGGGAATAACAATAGCCTCTTCGCTGGAATAATCATTAATATTAACCTTAGCCGTAAGGTTTGGCTTAATATTCCCTTTCTTATTGGGAACGGCAATTTCTACGGTAAAAGCTCTATTGCTAGGGTTGATGAAGTTACCGGTCTGTCTAACTTTGGTCATCACAGTATCTCCTAAGACAGGAAAATATACTTTAGCCTCTTTGCCTACTTGAATACCCGCTAAATACGTTTCAGGAACATCTACTTCAATATACATATCCGACAGGTTTACGATACGGAATACTTCCGATCCAGGTCCTGGTGAAACTACGGTGCCTTGGTCTTTTATTACATTGTCTATAATACCTGAGAACGGAGCTCTTATGGACGACTTACCTAATTGACTCTGCGCTTGTTTTACGGCGTCTTCAGCTGCTTCGTAATTGGTTTTTGCCGATAAATACTCTAATTCAGAACCTATTTTTTGCTCCCATAGGCGTTTTCTGCGCTCAAAAGTGGTTTTAGCAAGTTCTGCCTGTGTTTTAAATTGAGACAATTGACTGCTCATGCCGCCATCATCTATGGTTGCTAAAATCTGACCAGAGGTTACTCTTTGTCCTTCTTTTACATACACACGTTGTAAAGTACCCGCCATTTCTGGGTATACAAGAACGTTTTGTTTGGTCTTAACGTTACCTTGGAGTTCTAAAAAATGGTCAAATTTTTCGGCCTTTGCCGTTACGGTGGTTACCAATGGCAATTTTTCATCGCGGTTCATCGTGGCAATGACGGAATCAAGCTTCTGCAACTCTAATTCCAGAGACTTTTGTTTTTCTGAAAGTTCGGTTTTCTTGGCTCGTATACTTTCTATATTACCCTGTGAAATGATATCGCTAACAGACGCTTCCTTCTCGCCACAAGCGGAAAAAAGTAGAGCGGTAGTTGCTAAGTATAGTATTTTTTTCATCGTAAAAAGTTTGTTATGTTATTTATCTTATTGCTTAAGATTAGATATGGGTTCGTTTATAATAACCTCTAATTCGGTTTTTTTGTTGATGACTTCCACCATAGATTGCAAATAGCCTTGTTGTGCATCGTAAAGTTGTGTTTGTGCCTGGCGAAGGTCAAAACTACTGGCAATACCCTCGGAGTATTTAATCTGGTTTTTGTTCTCAATACGTTCGGCCAAACCTAAATTCTGCTTTGCTGTTTCGTACTCTTCAATAGAAAGTATATAATCGCTTTTAGCTCTTTCAAGCTGAAGTTGTATTTGTTCTTCTGCTTCGGATAACTGTGTTTTTGCTTTTTCCATGGCAATTTTGGCCCGTGCCGTACTTGCACTACGTTTACCTGAACTGAACAATGGAATACTGAGGTCAAGACCCAAAACAGATGAGTCAAACCAATCTTGTTCACTTTTAAAGAAAGTAAAACTGTCCGAATAAGCGGTAGAGCCATAGTTTATAAAAGTGCTAAGCGTTGGTAAAGCTCGGCTTCTTGCCAGTTTCCATTCAAAGAACCTTTGCTCTGTTAAGTTTATGGCTAATTTATAGTCCACATTATTTGCCATATTAAAGTCTGTTTCCATCAGGGTGAAATCAATCTGAGACTCGGCCAGATTGTCTAGGTCTTCCTCTAGTTTGGTGGGGGCGTCAATAGCAATACCCATAACAAGATTCAGCATTTGACGTGTAATGTTTTCTAGTCGGATGGTATTTTTTAATTGACTTTCTATGGAAGACAGGGTAATCTGCAATTGCTCTACGCTCTCCTCATCACCCAAACCGTTTTCATATAGCTTGTTCGTTTCAAAAAGATTTTTGGCTAGATTGGCTTTATTCTTTTCTAGAATAGCGACACTCTCCTTGGCCAATAGAACGTTTCCATAAGCTTCTACAACAGATTTTCTGACCTCCTGATCGGTTTTCTCTTCGTTATTGGCACTGTAGCTTAGGAATGATTTTGTAGCCTGTACACCAACAATATAAGAACCGTCAAAAATTTTCTGGGTTAGGGTTGCAGTAGCGGATGCTTGATGGGCTTGCCCAAATACTATGGGAACAAATTCTCCCGGTGTTCCGCCAGCAAATTCTGCGGGAATCAAAGAAACCGGCTGTTTTAACTGATTTTGATAGCTTACCGAACCGTTTATTTGAGGTAGACCATCTGCAATGGTTTCCCATTTTTGCTTTCGAGCATCTAAAACATCTCGTCCCGCATTAATAGCGCTATAGTTGTTTTCTAAAGCAAATTCAATAGCTTCTTCTAATGTGAAGCTATAGGTTTTTTCGGGCGGGTCTTGAGAAATTCCGAGCACGGCCGTTAGCAGTGCTAGTGAAGTCAAATATATATTTCTCATTTATTCTTGGTTTGAATTGATAATTTCATTTAACACTTTTCTTCCTTTTGGGGTAACAATGCCCCGTATGTGGTACTCTAGATAATTGTCCATTAAATCTTGCATGGGGAATTTTTCCATTGGAAAAAGACGATGGTCTTTAATGCTTGTTATTCCGGAAAAATAAATTCTTGAAATAAACTCTACATTTAGGCCTTCTCTATAAATATCTTTTTCAATACCCCTATTTATATTATCCAACACACAATCTTGCATTACCTCAAATTGCTTATCCCTAAGGGTAGCGTGAATTTTTGGATAGTATTTTTGCAATTGATACTGTGGAGATGATTTTTCATCTTTTAAGTTGACCATCACAAATTTTTTAATGTCATAAAGTTCTTCAATTGGGTTTTTATTTAGGGAACAGATTTGGTTTATACCTGCTGATATGGCACTGAAAAGATGGGCGGTACATTCCTGTACCAATGCCGTTTTGTTGGCGTAATGTGTATATATAGTTTTTTTTGAGATGCCCATCTCTTGGGCAAGATCGTCCATTGTAACACTCTTGAACCCTAGGTTCAAAAACATATCCGTTGCTTTATCTAAAATTTTTTCTTTCATAGATGGGTGCAAAGATAGGTTTGGAAACTTTAAAAACATTAAAAGTTTCCAAAGTTTTACAATAATTTAACATACTCTTATGACGTTCAAATCTTCTTTTCGTTACGCTTACGCTCTAAATATTTAT
>NZ_RCNR01000034.1 GCF_009725985.1 Zobellia amurskyensis | reverse complement strand
AATTTGATTACGGATAAGGTTATTCCAAAAATTATTTTAGATTTTAAACGCCCTTTTATTTTACATAGAACTGTTGTTACCTATGGTCTAGGTGAAAGTGCTATTGCAGATAAACTAGAAGATTGGGAGAATAATTTACCCTCATTTGTTAGACTGGCCTATCTACCCAATTTGGGTAAGGTACGATTGCGGTTAAGTGCAAAAGGGCCAAACGAACAAGAGCTTAAAGATGTAGTAGAAGCGGAAGTTCAAAAACTATATCCGTTGATCGGTGATATTATGTATGGCTCCGAAGATGAGGAAACCTTAGAACAAGTTGTTGCCAAGCTATTAACGGAGAAAGGATTGACATTGTCTACGGCGGAGAGTTTTACCGGAGGTAAAATTGCTGAGCAGCTAACCGCATTACCGGGAGCATCAGCTTACTTTAAGGGCAGTGTCGTGAGTTATGCTACAGAAGCTAAGATCAACGTGCTCAATGTGCCTAGAGACGTTATAAATAGTTATTCGGTGGTAAGTGGGGAAGTTGCTACGGAGATGGCCGAAAATGTTAGACATTTGTTTAAGACCCATTATGCCATTGCCACCACGGGTAATGCCGGTCCTACAAAAGGAGATTCGGATGCGGAGATAGGAACAGTGTTTATTGCTGTTGCGTCACCAAGAGGAGTTTATGCTGAAAAATTCAATATGGGTAACCATAGAGAGCGGATTGTGGAGAAGGCTGTAAACAAGGCTTTAGAGCTATTGCAAAAAGAAATTTCAAAAATCTGAAATATTGTTTTGTCCATCCATAAAAATGATATAAATTTGCACCCTGTTTAAAGAAAAATCAGCGATGTCAAAAGTTTGTGAAATTACGGGAAAGAGAGCGATGTTTGGTAACAACGTATCGTTTTCTATCAATAAGACCAAAAGAAGGTTCAATGTTAATCTTTCTAAGAAACGTTTTTATATTCCCGAAGAAGACCGTTGGGTAACCTTAAAGGTTTCTGCAAAGGCGTTGAAAATTATCAACAAAAAGGGTATTTCTGCTGTTTTGAAAGAAGCGAAAGCAGAAGGATTGGTAAAATAAGCTAGAATACGATGGCAAAGAAAGGAAATAGAATACAAGTAATTTTGGAATGTACCGAGCATAAAGAATCGGGGCAGCCAGGTACTTCAAGGTATATCACTACCAAGAACAAAAAGAACACTCCCGAAAGAATGGAGATTAAAAAGTTCAATCCTATTTTGAAGAGGATGACAATCCATAAGGAGATTAAATAAGTTTTCGTTTTAACGAGAACATAAAAGCATATTAGTCATGGCAAAGAAGACGGTAGCAAGTTTACAGACAAGTTCAAAAAGATTGACAAAAGCCATTAAAATGGTTAAGTCTCCAAAAAGTGGTTCATACACTTTTGTAGAGTCAGTTATGACCCCAGAGGCGGTTAACGATTGGTTGTCTAAAAAGTAAGATACTTTTAAAGTATTATAAAGCCCCTTCGTATAGAAGGGGCTTTTTTCGTTGCTCATATCCAGATTAATAAAGTGTCAATTAGCGGCTGGCGCCTTTGAGACCATGGTAGTGCCATTTTAAATAAAAACTTCCACCTTACTTTATTATCTTTGAGCCTATTAATACAAAGAACACATGAGTTTATTTAAGAATATATTTTCTTCAAAGAAAAAGGAAAGCCTAGATAAGGGCTTAGAGAAATCTAAAACTTCCTTTCTCTCTAAGCTTAGTAAAGCTGTTGCAGGTAAGTCTAAAGTAGATGATGATGTATTGGATAATTTGGAGGAAGTTCTTGTTTCTTCAGATGTAGGGGTAACCACCACCTTAAAAATCATAGATCGCATTGAGGCACGTGTTTCCAAGGACAAATATATGGGCACGGATGAACTCAATACTATTCTTCGTGAAGAAATTTCCGGCCTTCTTTCAGAAACCAACCTTGGTAATCAAACTGAATTTTCAATTCCAAAAGATAAAAAACCTTATGTAATTATGGTGGTAGGGGTTAATGGAGTGGGTAAGACTACTACCATTGGCAAGTTGGCCTATCAATTTAAAAAACAAGGTTTAAAAGTGGTTTTAGGTGCGGCAGATACATTTCGTGCAGCGGCCATAGATCAATTACAGGTTTGGGCGGATCGAGTTGATGTGCCTATTATAAAACAAAATATGGGCAGTGACCCTGCATCCGTGGCATTTGATACGCTTAGTTCTGCAGTTAAACAAGATGCAGATGTAGTAATCATAGATACAGCCGGCCGTCTTCATAATAAGGTAAACTTGATGAACGAGTTGACCAAGGTAAAGCGGGTGATGCAAAAAGTAGTAGAAAATACACCTCACGAAGTTATGTTGGTGCTTGATGGTTCTACGGGCCAGAACGCTTTTGAGCAGGCCAAGGAGTTTACCAAGGCAACGGAAGTTACTTCATTAGCGGTTAC
This sequence comes from Zobellia amurskyensis, assembly GCF_009725985.1. Lineage (GTDB taxonomy): Bacteria > Bacteroidota > Bacteroidia > Flavobacteriales > Flavobacteriaceae > Zobellia > Zobellia amurskyensis. Next base: position 46,141 of record NZ_RCNR01000034.1, on the reverse strand, counting down.
CAAATTAGATGGCACGGCTAAAGGAGGAGTGGTTATTGGTATCTCCGATCAGTTCCAGATTCCCGTTAAATATATAGGAGTAGGTGAGGGCATAGAAGATTTACAAGTATTCAATAAACATGAGTTTGTAGACTCATTTTTTAACGTATAATACCATGTGTTAGTGGTGGTGTAGTTATTTCAATTGATTACAGCGCTTATTTTGTCCCACAATTCATTGTCAAAACTTGAGAGGCCCAATTGGGTTTCTCCCGCACTATCACCACAACGCACTACCACTAAATCTCTACTGGGAATAACATATATTTTCTGGTCGTTTGCACCTAATGCGGCAATCATATCAGCTGGAGCGTTGGGTACGAGCGAACCTGATACCACTGTTTGCGAGGTAGTACTCATGTAACTCTCTTTGCCATTTAGCCACCATAAATAGCCGTAAGATTTATTGATAGACTGAGAGGTGTTGGTCATTTGGTTAATATATGTCTTGCTGATAATGGTTTCTGTATCCCAAACTCCTTCATTTTCAATTAACAGCCCCCAACGTGCCATGCTTCGGGTATTACTACTATATAGGGTCAACAAAGTTTCTTCACTCCAAGAACCATCCATGCCTATTTTATCTCTGATTTTAGTGTTGAAATACTCTTTAAAATCTGTTGCTGTGGCATTTGTTACAACATCTTTTAACATTGTAAAAGCGCCTTGGTGGTATGCCCATCGCTCACCAGCATCGGCTTCATAATCAAAACAGGAGGGTTGTGTGCAAATCCATTTTAAAATTTGTCCCACATAATCCTGCAATCCGGTGTTCATGCTTAGATGATTTTTAACTGTTATTAAATCTTGCTTTTCGGTAGTTAATGAAGACCAATTGTCACCCAAATAGTCAGAGGATTTATCGTTTATAGATAAAAAACCTTCGTCTTGAGCAATACCAACGGTGCTGGATACCAATGTTTTTCCGGCAGAATACCAAAGCCAATCGTTATTTTCAGAATGACCGTTAAAATATTTTTCTACTACGATTCGTCCGTTTTTAAGAATAATGAACCCTTTTGAGTTTTTACGCTCTAAATAATCATATAAATCTGGTAGATTGGCTTCATCCCAATTCAGTTGTTCGGGTGTAATTGTTTCCCATGACAAACTTCCAACTTCTGGAAAGTACATTTCCATCGGTTGGTTTTTTTCATCGGGATCAACTTCGGTTTTATCTTTAGAACAACCAGTAAGAGCTATTAAAATGAAGCAGAGTATAAAGGAGTGGATATATTTCATGACTCTAGTTTTATGTTGGACATCAACCGTTTATGAAAGTTTAACGCATTTCAACAAGAAATCGTACCAAAAGGAAGCTGTTCGTTCATCTTGTTGTATTTTTGCGCTCAATTTCTAGTTATGAGAACAAAATCGCAGAAGCAGAATAAAATCAATGTAGTTACTTTGGGATGCTCGAAAAACGTGTATGATTCCGAAGTGCTCATGGGGCAATTGCGTGCCAACGACAAAGAAGTGGTACATGAAGAAGAGGGTAATGTTGTGGTAATCAATACCTGCGGATTTATCGCGAACGCAAAAGAAGAAAGTGTCAATACTATTTTAGAATATGTTCAAAAAAAGGAGGCCGGACAAGTAGATAAGGTATTTGTAACCGGATGTCTTAGTGAGCGTTATAAGCCAGATCTACAGAAGGAAATTCCAAACGTGGACGAGTATTTTGGTACAAGTGAATTACCGAACTTATTGAAAGCCCTTGGTGCGGATTATAAGCATGAGCTTATTGGAGAACGTTTAACGACCACGCCAAAAAACTACGCCTATTTAAAGATTGCGGAAGGTTGTGATAGACCTTGTTCATTCTGTGCTATTCCTATTATGAGAGGCAAGCACCGCAGTACACCTATTGAAGATTTGGTGACCGAGGCGGAAAAGCTTGCGGCAAAAGGTGTTAAGGAACTGATACTTATTGCTCAAGATTTGACATATTATGGTCTTGATCTCTATAAAAAGAGAAATTTAGCAGAGTTATTGCAAGCTTTGGTGAAGGTAGAAGGTATAGAGTGGATTAGATTACATTATGCTTTCCCAACAGGTTTTCCATTGGATGTGCTTGATGTGATGAAGCAGGAGCCTAAAATCTGTAATTATTTAGATATACCGTTACAACATATTTCAGACTCCATATTAAAAAGTATGCGTCGTGGTACTACACAGGCCAAAACAACAAAATTGTTGAAAGAATTTAGGACGGCCGTACCTGAAATGACCATTCGTACTACATTGATAGTCGGTTACCCTGGGGAAACAGAAGAAGATTTTCAGACTTTAAAAAATTGGGTTGCCGATATGCGTTTTGAACGCTTAGGTTGCTTTACCTATAGCCATGAGGAGAATACTCATGCATATACATTAGAAGACAATGTTCCTGAGGAGGTTAAGCAAGAAAGGGCTAACGAGATTATGGAGTTGCAGTCCCAAATTTCATGGGAATTGAATCAACAGAAAATAGGGGAGACCTTCCGTTGTATCATAGACCGGAAAGAGGGACAATATTTTGTTGGTCGTACGGAATTTGATTCGCCCGATGTTGATAATGAAGTGCTGATAGATGCGGCCCAGTTTTATTTGAAACAAGGGGAATTTGTAAATATAAAAATTACGGAAGCTGCCGATTTTGATTTGTACGGCGAACCTGCTTAATGGTATAATCGCTTTTTAAGAGGGCTATCTTTAAAAATTGAAACCTGTTCAGTATTGGACAGGTTTTTTTGTGTCAAGAAGTTATGTGTTAGTGTTATTTTAAACGTATTAATTACACTTCAAAATTATTCACTACTTTAGGGGAAATCAATTTTGGCAGTAGGTCTGTCAATTGAATTTGATTAATCAACCTTAAGAATTTTAGTGAAGTATGGATGACTTACGAATTGAAAAAATAGAACTTTTTAAAGTGCCACCTCGTTGGCTTTTTCTAAAAATAACAACAAAAAGCGGAATCATAGGTTGGGGAGAGCCTGTTGTAGAAGGTAAAGCAGCTACTGTTGAAGCTTGCGTTCACGAGCTCTCGCAATACCTGATAGGTCGCTCGGCCAATGATATTGAAGATATCTGGCAAACCTTATACGGAGGTGGTTTTTACCGAGGAGGCCCAATTCTTATGAGTGCCATTTCGGGAATAGATCAAGCCCTTTGGGATATTAAAGGAAAACATCTTGGTGTACCGGTTTATGACCTTTTAGGCGGCGCTGTGCGTAAGAAAATGAAAATGTACTGCTGGATCGGTGGAGACCACCCGGAAGTTGTTCTTGAACAAGCTCGTGAGAAAGTAGAACAAGGTTACAAGGCTGTAAAAATGAATGCTACAGGTGCTTTTGCCTGGATTGATTCCTTACAGAAAATAAAAACCGTTGCCGATAACATTCGGTTACTCAGAGAAGAGTTTGGAGACACATTAGACATAGGACTGGATTTTCACGGAAGGATTCATAAGGGCATGGTCAAACGGTTAATTGACGAGTTGGCACCATACAATCCTATGTTTATTGAAGAGCCAGTGTTGAGTGAGAACAAAGAGGCCTTTGATCATATTTATCCATATACCAGTATTCCTATTGCAACAGGAGAGCGTATGTTCTCTCGTTGGGATTTTAAAGAACTTTTACATAGCGGTACAGTAGATATTATCCAGCCAGATTTGAGTCACGCTGGGGGAATTAGCGAAGTACGTAGAATTGCTGCAATGGCAGAAGCCTATGATGTAGCATTGGCTCCGCATTGCCCATTGGGTCCGGTAGCCCTTGCTTCATGCCTTCATGTAGATTTTAATTCCATCAATGCCGTAATTCAAGAAAGTAGTTTGGGTATACATTATAACAAAGGTTTTGATCTATTGGATTATATGGATAATCCTGAAATTTTTGATGTTAAGGATGGTTATATAGAGCTTCTTAAGAAACCAGGTCTTGGAGTGGAAATCAATGAAGAAAAGTTGAGAGAGGGCCAGAAGATTGGTCATAATTGGGCAAATCCCGTTTGGAGAAATGAGGATGGTAGTTTTGCGGAGTGGTAAAAAAATCTGTCTAAATAACAGTTTTTGAACGATTTACTTCTTAATTTCAGAGAAATTTAACCAACCAATTATGCTTTACATTATTGCTTTAGTCTGTGCCCTTGCATTTATTATCCTGGGTATTGTTCGCTGGAAAATTCATCCGTTTTTCGTGTTATTATTGGCTGCTATTGGCTATGGGTTTATAACTGGAATGAGTGTAACGGCTATTATAGACTCCGTTAATAATGGTTTTGGCAGTATAATGGGTAAAATTGGTCTCATTATTTTCTTTGGTGTAGCTATTGGTACCGTGCTTGAAAAATCTGGAGGAGCAATGGTTATTGCTACTCGTATGATTCAACTTATTGGTGAGAAATCCATTCACCTGGCCATGATGTTAACGGGATACCTTCTTTCTATTCCCGTTTTTGCCGATAGTGCTTTTATTATAATGAATTCGCTCAACAAGGCACTTTCGGAAAAGGCAAAGGTTGCCTATGCCGGTACAACGGCGGCTTTAGCATTAGGACTTACGGCAACACATGTAATGGTTCCACCAACACCTGGGCCAATTGCCGCGGCCGGTATTTTAAATGCAGAATTGGGTAGTGTTATTTTATGGGGATTGATTGTTAGTTCATTGTCATTGATAAGCTGTTATTTTTTCGCCACCAAAATTGCTTCTAAGGTAAATGTTCCTATTCGTATGGAAGTTGCCCCAGATGTGGTGCATAGACCAAAATTGTCACTTTCGTTATTGTGTATCATAGTACCTATTATTCTAATTGTTTTAAAATCCGTTTTTGATTATCCAGAACTGGATATGACAGGCTCTGCTGCGTACCCGGTCATAGCTTTCTTTGGAACACCGGTAATAGCGCTTCTAATAGGTGTTATTTTATCTTTACTCCTTCCTGAGAAATTAGATCAGCATGTATACTCTGCAACGGGTTGGCTGGGAGATTCGTTACGTATTGCCGCGCCTATTATCTTAATTACAGGAGCAGGAGGCATTTTTGGGGCAATGCTTCAAAATTCAGGTTTTGCAGAGTTGATTACGGAAAGTTTTTCGGGCATGTCCATCGGTTTATTTTTTCCTTTTTTATTGGCAGCTTGTTTAAAGACCACTCAAGGTTCTTCCACGGTTGCATTGATAACGACCGCTTCTATTGTGGCTCCTATGATGCCAGCCTTGGGCTTGGATGAAACTTTTATGAAGACTATGACCGTTTTGGCTATTGGTGCAGGTTCTACCGTGGTCTCGCATGCCAATGATAGTTTCTTTTGGGTATTCACGCAATTAACGGGAATGGACGTGAAGCAAGGAAACCAGATACAGACTGTAGGTACGCTAATATTGGGTACGTCTGCAATGACTTTGATATTTTGTATTTCAAAAATAATGGGTTGATAAGAGATCGGTATTCCACTTTAAACAAAACAACTATGAATAGATTTTTTGTGCTCGCATTGGTATTCGGGTTTCATGCTACGATTCTATCACAAGAAAAAAAGCATGCCTTTTCAGTAGAAATTCTTGATGATGAGGCATTGCAGCTCATTGATAGTGATGCCCAAATAACAGTGCTAGGAAGCGGATTTACCTGGACGGAAGGACCCTTGTGGATTGCAGATGGCGATTACCTTTTGTTTTCGGACATTCCCAATAACACGGTTTTCAAGTTGGATGCTTCAGGTAAAACGAGTAAATATTTAAAGCCTTCAGGTTATTTGGGTGAAAGTGATTACGGGGCAGAACCTGGTTCTAACGGATTACTTTTAAGTCCTGATGGGGAGTTGGTTTTAATGCAACATGGTGAACGTCGTGTGGCAAAAATGAAAAGCGCATTAAGTGCACCAAAAGCGGAGTATGAAGCACTTGCAGATTCTTTTGAAGGCAAACGGTTTAATAGTCCAAATGATGGGGTATTTGATGCCGAGGGAAATCTCTATTTCACTGATCCACCATACGGACTGCCCAAACAAATGGATGATCCGCAAAAAGAATTGGACTACCAAGGAGTATATTGTTTGAATACATCGGGTGAAATTGTTTTGGTTGATAAGCTATCCAGACCCAATGGTATTGCAGCGAATAATGACGGATCTAAACTTTACGTGGCAGTTTCCAATCCTGAGCATGCGGTATGGTACCAATATGATATTTTTGCGCCCGGTAAGGTCGATAATAAAAAACTGTTTTATGATGTTACAAAATTGGTGGGTCAAGAAGGACAGCAAGGCTTACCTGATGGCATGAAAATGCATAGCAAAGGATATTTATTTGCTACAGGTCCTGGTGGGGTTTGGCTTTTTAATGATGCGGGAAAACCTATAGCTAGAATTCATACGGGAGAAAAGACTGCTAACTGTGCTTTTGGGAAGGATGAAAAAATACTGTATTTAACTGCAGATGATTATATATTCAGCGTTTCTCTGAAATAAAGATATGTTTGAAAAATAAAAAATCCCACAGCACACTGTGGGTAGTTTTTATTTGATGTCTTACCGTAAATTATACGATAGTATTGACCTTTTGAGCCCATTTTTCGGCGGTTTGTAGTTCTCCGTTAAGTTGTAGGTTGTTCTGGGTGTTGAACAACTCAAAAACCACATCACGACTTGCAGTTGGACTAGTTGTGAAAACAAGTTCTATTCGTTCAATAGTCTGTTCTACTTTTCCGTTATGCCTTACCGATTTCCCTATTTTAGAGACGTGACAGTTCTTTACATCCTTCAGGTCCACTGATAATTTTTCCGAAGAGTCTTTCTCTTTCCTATAAAAAAAAACAACGTTTTTAGTGGTGTCCATTCCTATAATAAAATCGCCTACATATTCATGTTCATGTATTTTACAGTTGTCTTGATCTGCAAAATCGTTCAAAGAACGGAGCATTGCTTTTTCCTTTTTCTTTACACTTCTAGTAACCAATACAAAAGGGGCTGCACAAATTACTGCTGATATGGTCCCAATAAGGGTTGTTCCTAAATCTAAATTCATTTTTTTAAGTTTTAAAATTGATAAGTGGGACTATGCGAAATGCAAGTCCGTGCGAAATTGCCAAATGCGAGAAATGGCGACGTTTACTTAAAAAATAGATTTACCAGAAGTAATGGAAAGGAAATATAATATCTGTTTTCCGACTGGAAATAAGAAGATTTTGCGAAAAACGGGTGTATTGTATCAGCTTACTTTCAAAGATACTTTCGCTGATTTTCTGTGTTCCCCAAAGGTCGTTAGAGCTTTCTAACTGATTAGGGGTACTGTTAGATGGAGCGTCTACTATTGTTTCAGTCTCTGATGTATGACAATAGAGTTTAGCGTTAACAGCAGAAACCGATTCTTTTTGTGAATGGTCAGAACTTTCGGATGTAAAAGTGCGGTCCGTATTTAGCCCCATGCCAATGGCACAGCAATAAATTGCCGTGAGCATGAACAAACCAAATAGTTGTTTAACCGATTTCATCAGCACAAAGGTAGAATTATATTGATTTGTAAATGCTAAAAAAATGTTATTGATTTAAACATTCTTGTACTTTGTCCAAGCCTTCCATGTTATCGGAGAGTACTACCATGGTATCACCATCTTTAATAACCGTTGATCCATTGGGGGTAATATAGACGTCCTCTCTTTTGATCATGGCTATAATGGCATTTTGGGGAAAACTTAAATCCACTATTTTTTTACCTACCGCAAAACATTGGGGCGTTATAACAATTTCTTTCATAACCGCCTTGGGGATTTCCGCAAGGAATTTTTCCTTTTCATATATACGCTTAGCTTTTTCAGGTAGGCCAACATGCAGCCATTTGGCAACTAAAGCTAATGTAGTACCCTGTATGAGTACGGAGGTAACCGAAATAAAGAAAACAATATTGAAAATAACATGTGCTTTGTCAATTCCTGCTAATAGGGGGTAGGTTGCAAATACAATGGGTACGGCGCCACGCAGGCCTACCCAGGAAATATAGAAACGCCTACGCAGTTTCATCTTAATAAACATTAAACTGATGAATACACCTATAGGACGGGCTACAAAAATCAAGAACAAGGAGATAGTTAGGCCAATGCCTATGTACGGTACAACGTGACTAGGGAAAACTAAAAGCCCGAGTGTTAGGAAGAGTACAATTTGCATCAACCAAGCTAAACCATCAAACATACGGAAGATGGTTTTTTTATGAATAAGATCTTGATTTCCTAAATAAACGGCACAAATATAAATGGCCAAGAACCCGTTACCACCAATAAAATCAGTTGCGGAAAAGGTGATGAACATTAAAGTAATGACCAATACGGGGTACAGGCCTTCAAAATCTAGTTTTATTTTGTTGATGACAAGTTTACTTAGCTTTCCAAATCCAAAACCGGCAGCTCCACCTAAAATCATTTGCTGCAGAAACAGGGGAATGATAGACATTAAGCTTTGGTCTTTGTTCACTACCAAAGAAAGAAAGGCAATGGTAAGCACGTAAGCCATAGGGTCATTACTACCACTTTCTAACTCTAAGGTTGGCCTAAGGTTTGTTTTCAACGCAAGACTCTTACCTCTTAAAATGGAAAAGACCGCTGCAGCATCGGTAGAAGAAACGATGGAGCCTAACAATAAACTTTCATAAATGGTAAAATCAGTAACAAAGTGAACAAACACACCCAATGAAACAGCAGTAAGCAATACGCCCAATGTAGAAAGTAGAATACCTTCTTTAAGAATAGGTTTTACAGCGGGCCAGCTCGTATCCAGTCCACCAGCGAACAAAATAAAGTTAAGTGATACCACCCCAATAAACTGGGCTATTTTGGGGTCGTCAAAAACAATTCCACCAACACCTTCCGATCCGGCCAACATGCCGATACCTAAGAAAAGTAATAGCGTGGGAACGCCAAATTTATAGGATGTTTTACCAACAACAATGCTGATAAACAGTAATACGGAGCCAATTAAAACAATATTTTCAATAGTAAGATTCATCCCTTTTGCGTACTTAAAAAGTATCTGTGCAAGATATTGTTTCTTGATAAGGAAATCAATCAAAAACAACGGCGAGTTGCCGTTTAATTAGATAAAAGTTGAGTTAACTTCTTCAATGAGTTACAAATGCAATTCTATGACTAAAAAACGACAAGGCAAGTATGATAATAATGTATCGTATAATGGTTATAAGAGACTAAAACTAACTTAATTTTGGTTTATGATTTAATCAACTTCCGGTGTGGTGGTTAACTCTTATTATTCTATATTTTACTGTGTTTTTTATTATTTTGACAGGTAATTTGTTGGTGTTTTTCCAAAATGTTTTTTAAATGTAACTATGAATGAACTAACATTTTCATATCCTAAATTAAATGCAATCTCTTTTATGCTTTTCTTTTCGCCCAATTGTTTGATTGCCTCAATCAACTTTAAACGCGTTTTCCAATCTCCAAAACTCATACCTAATTCTTTATTAAATAACCGCGACAAAGTTCTCGGACTTACAAATGATTTGTTAGCATAATAACTAACAGTATGTTTACTGGACAAATCATCCATTAAAGCACACAATACTAATTTTACTCTTTTGTCTTGACTTGTAGGCAGAAAAGTAGTACTTGGTTTTATGTTAGAGAGTTCATCTAAAAAGACTTCGATAATTCTATTTTGTTGTTGTGTATATGTATTTGGATTAAAAAAAGAAGTCACTTTTTCTAAGAGACTATTTAAGAAGTTGGAGCTTTCAAAAGCAAAGCTATCTTTTGGTAAGTCATTCAACTTAGATTCATCAATAAATGCCGTAACTACTTTTACATTATTGGGAAAATATACCTGATGTTCTTCGTTACTGGCAATCCAAACACTCTGCAAAGAATTAACTATCCAAATGTTGTTTTTTGTAACAACCTCCATTACACCTGCATTACATGAAATAAGTTGAGCTCTAGGATGCGCGTGAGAATTTGCGCATTTTGCATTTTGAATATCTTCAGAGTACGTGGTAACAGTACGTAGTGGATTTACTTCAAACCCATAGTCTATTTTGATATTTGTCTTATAATCAATATTCATTGTCCAAATATAGTAATTGGGTCTTAATAAGAAGTTCTGAACTTTGTAGAAAATAAAAACATTATTATGGGCACTAAAAAGCACAACAAGAACATTGTAGAGCAATTTTCAAAACAAGCAACTGGGTATACATCCATAACTTCACATGGCGATTCTTTGGAGAAATTAATTTCAATAACATCAGCTTCTAAAAATGATGAAACTTTAGATATTGCTTGTGGTTCTGGGATTGTCTCGTGCGAATTTGCTAAACATACGAATCATGTAACTGGCATTGATATGACACAGGGAATGCTCGATGAGGCAAAAAAATTACAGACAAAAATTAATCTTAAAAACCTTACTTGGCAGATAGGAGATGTTGAGAGTTTACCTTATGGTGATAACAGTTTTTCAATAGTAGTTTCGAGGTTTGGTTTTCATCATTTTTTAAATCCTCTTAAAGTTTTGTCCGAAATGAAGAGAGTCTGTAAACCTAATGGAATAGTAATGGTTGTTGATGTTTCTTTACCGGATTCCAAAATTAAAAAATACAATAAAATGGAAAAGAATAGAGATTGTTCTCATGTTGCAGCACTTTCATTAACTGAATTTTCTTCTCTTTTCGAAAAAGCAGGTTTCAAAGAAATAAATTCAGATTTTTACTCCATGAAGATTGAATTATATGAACAACTTAAAGCATCGTTTCCAAGTGATCCAATTGCATTAGAAAAGATGATTATTGCCGATATTGGAATAAATGATTTAGGAGTAAGTGTTACAGAAGTTAAGGGTGAGTTTTTTTTATACTATCCGATTCAAATATTTTCGGCAAGAAAATGATATAATTTAGAGCCCTTTTTAGATAAGGGCTCTTTTTTTTTGCCTAAATGCAAGAGCGATAGATTATTAAGAAATTGTTTCCCTACTTATTTATAATACTTTTTCCGCAACCAAAAAGAAACTCTAACAAGTAAAATTAGGGCCGGTACTTCTACTAATGGTCCAATAACTCCAGCGAATGCTTGTCCTGAATTTAATCCAAAAACAGCAATGGCTACAGCAATGGCCAATTCAAAATTATTGCCTGCAGCGGTAAATGCAACGGAGGTAGTTTTGTCATACGTTGCTCCAGTTGCTTTGGTCACGAAGAAACCAATAATGAACATTAGTAAAAAGTAAATGAGTAGGGGTACAGCAATAATGAGCACATCCATAGGTATTTCTACTATCAATTCACCTTTTAAAGAAAACATCACCACAATGGTAAAAAGTAGGGCGATTAATGTCATGGGTGAAATGGTAGCAATAAACTTCTTGGAATACCATTCCTCACCCTTTAAGCGCACGAGTATGGAGCGACTCAGAATGCCCAAAACAAAAGGAATACCTAAGTATATGACAACACTTTCGGCAATTGTAGCGATTGAGATATCAACAATAGCACCTTCAAAACCAAAATAGGGAGGTAGTACCGTAATAAAAATGTAGGCGTAAAAGCTATAAGCAAACACTTGAAATATACTGTTCAGTGCCACCAACCCCGCACCATATTCGCTACTTCCTTCGGCAAGGTCGTTCCAGACCAAAACCATGGCAATGCAGCGTGCCAAGCCTATTAGAATCAACCCCACCATATACTCAGGGTAATCTTGAAGAAAAGTAATGGCCAGAAGAAACATGAGAATAGGACCTACGATCCAATTCAATAGCAAAGAGATGGATAAAATTTTTACATTTTTAAAAACTTTGGGAAGTAGTGCATAATTGACCTTTGCCAAGGGCGGATACATCATAAGGATAAGGCCTATGGCAATGGGTATATTGGTTGTGCCACTACTAGCTGAATTTATAAGTTCAGGAAGTAAGGGGAAGATATTTCCAATAGCCACCCCAATAAGCATAGCGCCAAAAATCCATAGGGTTAGGTAACTGTCTAAAAAGCTTAATTTCTTAGCCATTGCTATGCGTTTATTTTTGAAAAGATAAAGTAGAGCTCGGTAGCTATCTGAATGCTTCTTTCATGATACTTTTCTGCCTGTTGTGGAGTATTGTCAAAAGCTTTAGGGTCTTCAAATGTAATGGGAATCCGTTTCTCCGCTCCCGCAATAAAAGGGCAGCCGCCATCTGCTTGGCTGCAGGTCATAATTGCTGCAAAACTGGATTGCGGATTAAAATCGTCATCCAATGTTTTTGAAAAACAGATTACAGGATGTTCGTTTTCTGCATACTTAATACTGTAAACAGGGTTTTTGTCCTCTGAACGTTTTACCACATCAAAACCTGTATTTTTTAGGGTCTCGGCAGCCATTGGAAATAAAGCCGTTGCTTCGGTTCCTCCAGAATAGCAAAAGACGTTTTTAATATTGAAATGATACGCCATGGCCTGGGCCCAAACTTGTGAAAGGTGACTTCTTCGTGAGTTGTGGGTACAAATAAAATTTAGGCGTATCTCCTCGTTCGTATCTACCTTACTTTGTATAAAGTCTGTTAAGGGTTGTAATATTTCTCTACGTTCGTTAGATATAGAGTTTACTTCCAAAGAAGCAATGGTCTTTTCAATCTGTTCAAAAGTTTTCATTATGTTCTATTTAGTTGGATATTATAGAATAGTTAACAACAGCCGCTTTTTGGGTCGCAAGAACTACCCTGGGCTAGATTTGAGAATTGTAGCTTAGGTTTTTCGGCAGGAATACCACAATTATCCTTTGCAAGACAATCTGTTTGTTTAGTAGTCAATAAAAAGTTAGTACCGTCAAAGTCCAATCCAAACTTACCGATAGTATCTCCTTGGTATTCTACTTCAATTTCCAAATCGCCTATACCCAATGTTTTTTCAGAAAGTTCTATGATGTGGGTTAATTTCTCTGGATGCAGTCTGTGGTCATAATCATCTGCATTCCACAGCTGAAAGTTTACTACCTCTTCTTTACGAACAGTTCCTCCACAATCTATAAAGTGTTTGGTGATTTTGCCTACTTCCGTTACGTGAAAGTGGTTAGGAACCAATTCTCCGTTAGGCAATTGAAAAGCTATTTTCTCTAGTTTTGAAAGCTCCGTTTTGATTTCTGATAGTTTCATATTGAATTTTTATTAATTGTATTTTTACGATAAAAGAATTTAAATTTTTTAACAGCAATCTGCTTTGGGCAAGTCTTGATCTAAGAATTTAAACATAACTTCTTTCATTTTTGTCCAATTTTCTTTGTGAATGCAATAACAAACACTTGTACCTTCCACAGTGCCCTGTATAAGACCTAAATTCTTAAGTTCTTTTAAATGTTGCGAAATGGTGGGTTGTGCTAAACCTATTTCATTTACCAGATCACCACAAACGCAAGTATCAATTTTAAACAAATGCTGTAGAATTGATACCCTAGCCGGATGCCCAAAGACCTTGGCGTAAAGCGCAATTTCATTTTGTAGGTCAGTAAATATTTCTGTTTTAGCCAGTCCCATGTATTTGCTTAATAAGTACATTGCAATATTACGATTAATATCTGTGCAATGAATAAAAAAAATAAATTTTAACAGAAATTTGAATGAAACGTGTTGCGGAATTATATCTTTAAAAGACAGTTCAGGCGTAGCGAATTACCTTTGTCATCATCCGTTACCAGGGCAACTCTTATATTTCCTTCAGGAGTTTTTTCTGCTACGGTAACCGATTCTACTTTAAGTGGTGCACCGGTAGAAGGAATGGCTGCAACACTGTATATATCTGAAAAAGTATTGTTTATTATCGGGATGGTTCCGATAAAACTACCGGCTATTTCACCATCATGGTAAGCAGTTCCCGTTTTTTCTACAGAAGCTGTAAAGATGACCAGGTTTTCTTCCTCTAAAATAGTGGCACCGGAAAAACCAGATTGAAATCCGTCTATTTCAGGTAATTCGTAAAGTAGTGTCTCAGGCTCTGGAAATACAGAAGTTTTTCCATCAACATAATCCATTAAATCGGCATATATAAAACTGAATATGACATTCTTTCCTCTGTTAAAAAGATATATGTTGTCATGATAAAGAGCAACACCTTCAATATTCAAGTGCTCACCGTCAAGCGTGCTGTTATTTCTTAAACGGTTGTAGAACTCGGTAATTTGATAGGTTTTAACAGAGGTACTATCTTCTAGTGAGATATGAAGGAAAATATCCCGTTCTGGAGATTTTGCGCCAGAACCAAAAGCCAAGATTTCGTTCTCGTTTATAGTTTCCAAGGCTTCAAAGTCAGGTTTTTTTACTTTGTCCAGTCTGTTACCATTTAATAGGTCTGTAGCATAAATAGTGGTTCGGTCCAATATTTCACCGTCGTCCTTTACCTCAAAGAGGTATGGGGAGTCATCACCAACTACATAAAAATTTTCACCTGCTTTTGTTATACCTGAAGCGCTAGGAACGTTTTGGAGAAGTTTTGTATCTATTACCTCAAGTTCTAATACTTGTCTGTTACAAGTAGCTGCAAGGGTAATGAGTAAGGAGAAGATGGCCACTTTCATATGGAATGATAACTTTGATTTTGAATTGGATATTGATTTTTAGGGGAGGACTAAACCAATTCGTAATTTTTTGAAATTAGAGTGCAAATTTAAAGGTATTTTTAAATAATTTGGGCCTTGAATGGGTTTAATACTTTGTTTGTCACAATTTAAGAGGGTGTTTTGGAAATGGAATAGAGTAAAAGCTCTTTTGTATCATTTGGCAGAATAACGTTGTCCGTTTGGCGTAGTCCAAGTTTAAGTAAAAGCTTTTGGGAAGATAGGTTCTCTTTGCTTGTTATGGCAATGATATCGTTCAACTGAAATTCTTGAAACGCTATTTCCATCAATCTACACGTAGCCTCAAAGGCATATCCTTTGTTTGCATATTCAGGTAGAAATGCAAAACCTATATCTATTCCTTTTAAACCATCCCGATCGTATAACCCGCATGAACCTATTTTTATGCCATCTTCTTTGCGAATTACGGTATAGTTGCCAAATCCTAATTTTTTGAATTGTGGTGTTATTTTAGTTTTAATATAGGCTTCTGCCTCAGCTACGGTATATATTTTTCTGTCCCCAATATATTTAATCCAACCAGGGGTGTTAAATAGCTTATGGATGAAGACGGCATCTTCTGTTGAAGTTGGTTTTAACTCTAGTCTCTCAGTATCAAAAATCATTGTACGCATTTTCGTGGGAGTAAAACTTCAAATTATGTAAGTTTTTGGATTACATAATGGTCTATTTATCTAGGAATTAGATAGTTTCATCAAAAGAAGTGGTGTTAATAATTCCAATATCAACTTTAATAAGCTTTTTTACGTATAATATATTAAGGTTAGCTTTTTATGAGTTTAATCTTGACCACAACCAAATCAGTCTTTAATACAAAGTGATGTCTAAAAATAGTAAAATAGAGAATAGGGGCGGTGTAATTATTATAATACTTGTGGCATTGTTGGCAGTTATGAAAGTAGTCAACAGTAAGTTGGAAGAGAAGATAGCCAGAGCTAATTATAAGCATGTGAGCTATTCTAGTTGGTACAATGCTAAAAGTATAAAACAAATCTTGAAAGAAAATCAGCGAGATTATTTAGAATCTTTGCGTGGTACAGGTTTGGTTGCAGAAGACAAGTTGGAGCAATTGGATTTCAGAATTGAGATGACCGAGGATCTCATTCGAAAATACGACGAAGAAAAAACCGAGATTTTATTGGGGTCCGATAATATACCGCGTGAAGCCTGGTCACAAGACCTTGATGGCGAAATGGGGAAAATTGTTGGTCTGCGAGCTTGGGAGGAAATGGGACTTGCGAACCGAAGTTTAGTGGCGCAGATAGAAATTGGTATTTTGTTTCTTCAGATAAGTATCCTATTTGGGGTCTTAGGCCTGATTATTAATGAAAACCGTAGGTTACAAGAGGTTTTTACCGGCTTTATGATCGGTGTTGGTTTTATAGGCTTAAGTGTATGCTTTTACGGGTATTATTCAGTTCTTTAATTGCTGCTTTGAGAGGACAAGCTTTTTGAAAATTGGTTTAGAAACGGTGATTTTTCTAATTGAACTACCACCACTTTTCGTCGGCATTATTATCAAGGGTATATAACTTGCCTAATTTAGGGAAAGTAGCTTCTATTTTTTTTTCGGTGGCAAGCTTGTTTAAATCTGTCCGCAGGTTCTTTCCAACTATGTTGGGCCAATGCAAATCCTGCCCAATGTACTGGCATTACTTTTTTAACTCCCGCATCCAGCGCAGCCTGAACACTTTCTTCCGGGAACATATGTATCTGATGCCATTTTTCATTGTACTGCCCGTTTTCCATAAAACCAAAATCAAAAGGTCCTAGTTTTTCTCCAATCTCTTTAAAATGGGATCCGTAGCCACTATCGCCACTAAACCAAATGTTATGGTTTGCTGTTTTGAACGTCCATCCGCCCCAGAGTGATTTGGCTCTATCTGTTAACCCTCTACCCGAAAAATGCCTACTTGGAGTAAATGTTATTTGAATATCGTTAAATGTAGCATCGTTCCACCAATCGAATTCCGTTATCAATTCCGGGTCAATATCCCAAGCGACTAGGTGTCGTTTAACACCCAGGGCTACGTAGTATTTCTTGGTTTTACGTTTTAGTTTTACAATACTGTCATAATCTAAATGGTCATAATGATCATGACTCAGTATCATAAGGTCTATTTCTGGAAAATCCTCTATTAAATCAAGTGTGTTTTCTGAAAAACGTTTGGTCTTAAAGGGTGCTATAGGAGATGCGTTGGACCCTAACATAGGGTCTATTAAAATAGTTTTAGCATTCATTCGCATTAGTATAACCGAGTGCCCGTACCAGATGTATTTAAATGGGACATCATCCAGTAAGAAAGATTTTTTGTTAAAAGAGGTAACGGGTAGTGGGGCTGCAGGTTCTCTTTTCTTCGTATCCGTAAACTGCTTATACAAAAGTTTAGGTATCTCCCAAAAGTTGATGGACATACTGGTTTCTTCAAGATTTAGAAACTTGCCATCTTTCCAATTTTCTGATTGGCTGTAACGTTCGGTTGATACATTCGTTAATTTACCCCCAAACTGCTTTTTAAAGTTTTTCATTCAACACTATGCCTTAGTGTGGCAAATATAAGTGTTTGCCAAAGGTGCGCGGCTTGTTATAGCTAAAAAAAGGGAATACGAATGTGTTACGCTTTACCGAAAAGTAGTTTTAAAAATGAGGTTTTTAAATTAGTCTACCATAAAAAGAGCATTGGCAAAAAATAGTTTTCCATTTTCCCAAAAACCTCTAAATAAAGGGTTGTCCACAAAATAAACCAACTGGCCATCACCATAGTTTTCAACTCCAAAGATTAATGTTTCTCCAATCTTTTCTTGGGCTTCACTACTGGCAAACCCAGATACGGGTACTGTACTATCCGCTTCAAGATAAACAACTGTTCCTTTATCTAGGTAAGTATAGGCATCACCTCCTAGCTTAAGGCTAAAATAGGAGTCACCGTATCCGTAGGCGAGAGGGTGAGTTCGGTCTACTTTTGTTTTGAATATGGCTCCTGTTATTTCTTTTCTTATTTGGTTACGTTGATTATTATCATAAATGGGAATCAACGCAATACTATCTTCTTCGGACTCTTTTGCCTTAAGCTGAAATTTATCTTCTTTAGAAAGTCTTTTCAAGGCACCACCCATAGCTATTAATTTCCCTCCATCTTTTACCCAATCCTTTAATTGATTCATTCTCTTGTCATTAAGGAATCTATTATAGCTTTCTCCATCGGGCAAGATGAGTATATCATAAGCAGAAAGGTCTATATGTTTAAAGTACTCTGTGTCAAGTATGGTAACGGGGTATTGCAATTGTTGTTCAAAATAATGCCAAATTTCCCCAAAATTTAAAGTAGAAGTCGGTTCGCCAGAGAGTAGGGCTACTTTTGCATGCTTCAGCGGCTGTACATAGTTGGAGCCAAAATCTTTACCATTATCAACAAAGCCGGTCATAGTGGGGTAAATCAATTTTTCATGTTTAGAGGCAATGGTTGAAAGGTTCTCTAGAAAATGAGGTGTATTCATATTATCGGCCTTGGTAATAATGAGGGTACCTCTATCATATTCATTCCCATCTAGGGTAAACGGTTTTTGTGCATGACGTACTTTTATGTTCTCTTTAAGAAGTTCCGCTAGAAATTGAGCGTCGCTAAAACTGTTCCATTCTGCAATAAATGCGTAGGCTTCTTTAGTTACATTGTTGCTCTTGGAAGGGGGACTCGTATCTTTCTTTAAGTCTAAAATAGCTTCCACCGCAGTTTCTGAAGCAATAGCATCAAGACCGTATGCATAGGGTAACGACCATGCAGTAATATCATAAGTGAGGGAATCGCTTAACTTTGTGTTAGGCTCAAATAAAACTTTTACAAGAGTTGCTTTTTTCTGATCGGTGCCTACTACTAAAGTGTTTTTAGAAGTTTTGATGGGATTAATTTTGCCCGAGCTAAAATTGAATCCTTTTGCAGTTTTACCGGTTGCCCAACCATATTCAATTTCGTGTTGTTCCAGTAATTTTGTGAGTGCTGTAATCTTATCAGGGTTACCGTTTAATACATAGCTTTTGTACTTGTAGTTTTTAGGTTGATAAAACTTTTTAAATTCTTGGTTTAACCTTAACGCATTCTCGGAAGCTATTTCAAGAGTGGAAAGTCCTGTAGTGTGGTGATGCAAAATACGGTCTTTTAGGGTAAGTGTGTCGCCCATATTGGTAATTACTCCTAATCCGGCACTTCCGCTACCGCCCTGTTCATAGGTCATGCCAATACTTCCGTTGTAGGTGGGGTAGGTATCGCCATAGCTTGGGTAGAGCAAATCAAAAACTTCTTTTGTAAAATAAAACCATCCATTAGCATCAAAATATTTCGCATGGTTCTTACCTACTGTAGTCTGGAATTCTCTTTGAAAATCAGTAATGACCTCGTGAAAGGGTTCTGCTGCAGGAGCAAAATAATAAGGGTTGTCCACTCCTTGTTCATGAAAATCTACATGTATATGGGGCAGCCACTTGTTATAGACTTTTATGCGTTGCTGACTTTCCGTTTGTGTAAGCCATGCCCAATCTCGGTTCAAATCGAACATATAATGATTTGGCCGCCCATTTAACCAAGGCTCATGATGTTCCTTACTATTTGGGTCTACTGTATTGGGTGTGTTTTTAAATTGATAATACCAATTTACGTAACGTTCCCGTCCATCGGGATTTACGCAAGGGTCAATAATAACTACCGTATTTTTCAGGTATTCTGTTTTATCCGTCAAAAGTTCGTAAACCGTCTTCATGGAAGCTTCGGTGCTTACACTCTCGTTACCATGCACATTATAACTCATCCACACGATGGCAGTAGAGGGGTTGCCCTCGCCATCTGTATTTTTCAGGTGCTCCGTTTGTATCTTTTCAAGATTTTCAATGTTTTCAGATGAGGATATATAGGCAAGGAGCAAAGGTCTTCCTTCATTTGTTTCGCCATAACTTTCTAATCGTACACGGGCGGACTCCGTCTTAACTAGATATTCATAATAATCCACTACACGATGATGCCGGGTAAACTGTGTGCCCAGCTCGTAGCCCAGAAATTCAGAAGGCGACTTTAAATCTTGTGCAGAGAGGGTTAAACAAATACAAAGGGCAAAAACGGATGCGATAAATTTCATTTGTAAGGTATTTCCTTGGAACACTACCAAAGCTACTGAATATTGCTAAATAAAGAAGTGGTTTATCTATTAGCGGCATGAAAATTAGGTTGAAGTAATTAACGTATTTTTAGGAAGTCGCATTAGCGAAGAGTTTTATATTTACACCCTTATGGATATTGACTGTTTACCCTTTTACCGAACTGGTTATTTCTCTGAATTTATATGCGATTATCTTGCTCAAGAACCGCAAGTGCGTAGCTTTTATAATCGGTTTCCACACCTTGAGAATTTTGAAGGTCAAATAGCTGAGAAGGCTACAAGCTTTCCTGAAACCAATAGGGAGGTGCTTTACGAAGCATTACAAAAGCAATACAAGGGTTTTGCTGTTACAAGCGAAACCCAGACACATCTTAAAAAATTAAAGGAGCCCATTACTTTTACTGTAGTAACAGGGCATCAATTGAATCTTTTTACGGGACCGTTGTATTTTCTGTATAAGATAGTCTCTACCATAAACCTTACAAAAGAGCTTAAAAAGGCATATCCAAAATACAATTTTGTACCTGTGTATTGGATGGCTACGGAAGACCATGATTTTGAGGAAATCAACTACTTTAATTTTCGAGGTAAAAAACTAAAATGGAACAGAACGGCATCTGGAGCCGTAGGTCATTTAGATACCAAAGGTCTGGATGAGATTTTCGAGGCATTTTCAAATCAAATTGGAAATAGCACAAACGCCATTGCTCTAAAAGAGCTATTTAAGAAAGCATATTTGGAGCATACTAATTTAGCGGATGCTACACGTTATTTGGCAAATGAGCTCTTTGGTAAGGAAGGTTTGGTGATTGTTGATGGCGATAATAGGGATTTAAAAAGGCTATTGGTTCCTTATGCTGAGAAAGATATTTTTGACCAATTGGCCCACCAGAAGGTTTCTGAAACCATAGCTGAATTTGAAGCCCTGGACCAGAAATATACTATTCAGGTAAACCCACGTGAAATCAATTATTTTTACCTGAAAGATGGACTTCGCGAACGAATAGTGGAGCAAAACGGTACATATTTTATAAACGATACAGAAATTCGTTTTACAAAAGAAGAACTTCAAAACGAACTAAAAGCTCATCCGGAACGTTTTTCGCCCAATGTAATCGCAAGACCATTGTATCAGGAAATTATTTTGCCTAACCTATGTTATATAGGCGGAGGTGGAGAAATAGCCTATTGGTTGGAGTTAAAAACTATGTTCGAGGCCATGAAAGTTCCGTTTCCTGTTTTACTGCTTAGAAATTCCGCTTTGGTGGTAACTGAAAAGCAAACGGAAAAGTTGGCTAAAATGAACCTTTCCGTAAAAGACCTGTTTTTAAAGCAAAGCAGCTTTATCAACAAAAAGATTAGGGAGATATCTAATATTGATATCGACTTCAATCCTCAAAAGAAGCAGTTAGAAGAGCAGTTTAAAACCATGTATGAGCTGGCAGAGCTAACAGACGCCTCATTTTTGGGAGCTGTAAAGGCTCAAGAAGTGAAACAAAAGAAAGGTCTAGACAATCTTGAAAAAAGACTATTGCAGGCTCAAAAGCGTAAACTGAAAGACCATGTGTTGCGCATGACCGAAATTCAGAACGAACTTTTCCCCAATAAATCACTACAAGAGCGTAACGTAAACTTTTCAGAACTTTATTTAGAGTTAGGAGAAGACTTGGTTCCTATGCTGTTAGAAACTTTAAAACCTTTACAGCAAGAATTTACGGTCGTAAGAATGTAGAAGAAGCTGTTGTGGGCTAAGGTGCTAGAAACTTGCCACCCCAACTATCTTTATTTTTAGTAAAGAGCACCCTAATATGGTTGGGTCGCTTTAATTTAAGATACTCAATACTGGTGGGTTCAATTTGTATGGCGCAGAAATGATGGTCTCCATTTAAATATTCCAAGGCATCAGGGTTTTTCATAGTACTTCCCGGTGCTATGTGGGTAGTGTAATCTTTTTTGTTGCTATCCGGAACAGCACTCCAATATTCATTTAATACTTCAGGATTTTTAATAACAGATGCTTTTCCTTTTATGGTAATCTGCAAAAGATTTTCAGGATGATAGAATAGAAGGCTAACATCTTTGTTTTTTTCTATATCCTTAACTTTTTTTGAACGCTCATCGGTATAAAAGATCAAGCTAAGATTATCGTTAAAGTGTCTAAATACCACGGTACGTTGGCTTGGAGCTCCTGACTCATCTATGCTGGCTAGTGAGAAAAATCGGAACGGATGCCCTCTTTCAGTTATTCCTTTATCGATTTCGGCCAGGGTTTCGTCCCAAAAAATTGAAGTCATTTATATGCTTTTGAATAAAAGTAGAAAAAACTTTTAAAAACGGGTAGGGTATTTGGCAAGTAGAGTGTTATTAGTAAAAATGCTATGAAAAAGTTTTTTAACTAAACGATTTCATGTGTTTAGGTTGGTTTTTTTGATTTTGATGAAAAGTCCGGGTTTGGTATCCCGGACTTTTACTTTTTTAAGGATTTCCTTTTAATTCATATTCAATTACTTTTTCGGTAAGTTGATATCCTGCAAATATCCCTACACCATTGTTGCCTTCAATATTATTAGGCGTGATGCTGTACTCAACAAAAGGATTACCATCGTTATAATCGTTTAGATAAGTGGCTCGGCGGTTCAAATAAAGCACTTCTTCTACGTTAGCCACTTGTAAGGTTATTTTGGCAGTGGTTGAATTTTCAACATCGTAATTGGTAATAATGGAATTAGCACTAAGGGTTTCCCCATCTCCGATAACATCCGTTAAAAAACTGCTTAGTTCAAAATCTATTGCATAAGGGTAAAGTTCTCCTTCGTACGCTACTTCAGCTATTGCTCCTATTATGTAATAGTTTTTTGAGCCGCTAATATCTTGAAAAGCAATATCCAGATTATAATCTTGGTAGTATTCAGTTTTTTCTCCCGCAGTTATTTTTTCCGTAATGGGCTCAATCTTTTTGGGAATGTTACAAGATGAGGTAAATTCTTTGTTGTTTGCGGAAACCCTTAAAAAATAAGTAGCCCCTCCTTTAATATCGAACTCGGAGGCATCTACCTGATAATTTCTACTTTCCGGTTTATAGGTAAGTTGAATTTCATTGTCATCTTCATCACTAATGAGAACGATTGCATCCTTTATGATGAATGGGTCTATGTCTGACCCTGAGCCGATGTCATCTATATGATCATATATAGGAGTTCCTACAGCAGGAACCGCGGTTGAAACATGAACGGTCAGCACGGTATCGGTAGGGGATAAATATCCAATTATATAGGTGCTATCGTCAACATTGAGCAACTCATCTGCATCTACAGGGTCTTGGCACGCGCTACACAGCAGAACTAACATTAAACTTATCTGAATGTATTTGCTCATGGTTAAAATTTAAAGGTGTAGTTAATAGAAGGTATCAATATAAGTACGGAGGTTCGGGTCAGTTGCTTTTCTTCGGGAGCATCTGGGTTGTAAAAATCGTAATCCTTATCATCAATGGTGTATATAAACGGATTTTTACGGGCATAGGCGTTGTAGAGCGAAAGTCCCCAAGTACGTTCTCTGTTCTTCTTTTTCTTTTTGTGGAATTGTACGCCCAAATCTAACCTATGACTGGTTTCACCTCGAAAATTGTTTCGTTGTGTGGTAAAATTTTCCATTCCCGAATAATTATAAGTTGTTGGATAGCTGGCAACCGGGAAGTTTACCGGGTCCGCAATATGCTGTTGATTGGGCAAGGTGTAATTGTTGCCGGTAGAAAGTACCCAAGTACCTGATAAGGTTATTCTTTCGCTTGGTTTGTAGATACCTACTAGTGATATATCGTGCCTGCGATCATAGCGATCATAGAACTTCTTACCTAGATTCAATTCATCAAATTGTCTTTCGGACCATGCTAAAGTATAGCCTAGCCAGCCCGTAAAGGGGCCTGTTTGCTTTCTAAAAAGTATTTCGGCACCGTATGCCCATCCTTTTCCGGAGGTAATATTTTCTTCCCAATTGGTATTCTTTCCACTTTCCAAATCGTCAATTGCTAAAAAAGAGGCTCCTTCTTTATAGGCAATGACATCATCTAAGGTCTTGTAATAGCCTTCTAGGCTTATGGAGTAATCTTTATCAAAGAAATCTTTAGCAACGCCCACAGCAAACTGTTGAGAGGTCTGTGGCTTTATGTTATCGGTAGATGAAACCCATAAATCTGTAGGTAGGCCTATGCCAGAACTGGACAGTAGGTGGATATACTGGTTCATTCTAGAATACGAGGCTTTAAAAGCAAGGTCGGTTTTCATGTTATAGGATAATGCCAGCCGGGGCTCAGGGTTTACATAGTGTTTATCCTTGTAATTGAAATAGCTAAGTCTAAGGCCGGGAGACAGGCTCAATTTATCCGTCAATTTCCAGTCGTCTTCTGCATATATGGCACCTTCAAAAGAATTCAGCTCTTGTTCTTTATTTATATCCGGGTTAAATTCATCTTTTAGCAATAACCGCTGTGGTGTAAAGTTGTGCATGGTTGCGTTGGCGCCAAATCTAATGGTGTGCTGGCTGTTTGGATAGTAATCAAAATCGGTCTTTAAGGTATAATCGTTAATACCCGAGCTACTTTTAAACAGGTATTTCTGGTCATCAAAATCCTCCTCAATTAAAATTTTGAATTTATAGTTACTGAAAATTAATGAGGTGTTAGAGAAAAGTTTGTTGTTAAACTGGTGGTTCCAACGAAGGGTAGAGGTGATATTACCCCACTGTAACCGTGATTTATCTCGGTCTCCCTCTTCATAGACGCTATTATCATAGAATTTGTCCTGTCCAAAATAATTGCTCCAGTATAGTTTGTCCTTTGGACTAAAAATATGATGAATTTTAAAATTGAAGTCAGTAAAGTAATACCCTGTTTTATTTCCTTTGTCACTATCTATAAAAGGGCGGGCCATAATATCTGCGTATGTACGACGACCACTGGCAATAAATGATGTTTTTCCCTTATTGATGGGGCCTTCAAGCAATGCAGATGATGATATAAGGCCAATATTCACCTTGCCAGAGAGTTTTTCTTTATTCCCATCTTTCATGTCTAACTTTATAACAGAGGATAGGCGCCCACCAAAACGGGCGGGGAATCCACCTTTGAATGCTTCTACAGATTTTATAGCATCGCCATTAAAGACAGAGAAAAAACCAAATAAGTGATTGGAGTTGTAAACAACGGCATCATCTAAGATGATTAGGTTTTGGTCAGGAGTGCCTCCACGAACAAAAAAACCCGAACTACCTTCTGACCCTCCTTGAATACCCGGCATGAGCTGCAAGGTTTTCATTACATCTTTTTCGCCCAGTAATGCAGGTATGTCTTGGATGTCCGCAGGGTTTATCTGCACTTTACTCATTTGAGTTACCTTGCTTTCTTTTATTCTTTCATCTGCAGTGACAATTACTTCTTCCAGATTCTCGGCAGAGGGTTTTAGTTCAATTGATAAAACCTTGTCTTCCGATAAAGTCAGTTGATGTTTTTCGTTTCCATAACCAATGTATGAAATAACAACTTCGTGATTTCCTTCGGGAAGGGTCAAAGAGAAAAATCCATAGTCATTGGTTGTTGTACCCAATTTTAATTTGGGTACATAAACAGAAACTCCCAAGAGATTTTCCCCACTTCCACTTTCGGTAATATATCCACTAATGGTATATTTTTTTTCGGTTTGATCGGGAGCAAAAGGGGTGTCTTTAAAAATGACAGGTGCTCGTAAATTTTTGTGGATTTGTTTTTCGATCCCGCAAGGGAGTCGATTCATTTTTGCGTGACCTTGTTGAAAAAGGACAAGAAAAAATGAAGTACAGCAGATAGCTTTTTTCAAGATATGTTCGTTTTTTGATTGATGAGAACCCTGCCTTTATACATTGATGAAATGTTGGTATAGCAGTAAATTCTTACGCAAGAAAGTCATAATCTTTAGAGCGGGCTGTTAACGAAAAGATAAATAAAAGTGAAGGTTAAGTCAGTTAAAAATAAGGTTTGATTTTTTATCCGTCCGAAATCAACTTGAGACTAATTTGTTAAAAATATGAATGAATTTCATCGAATTTAACACTATTTAACACTTTGTAGGAAAAGATTTATTTTATTAAAAACCAGTATATTATAATAATTTATATAAAGTGTTTGGTGATATTTTTGTGATTTTCGGAAAAACGCACCTATTTTGATGGATTACTTGAAAATTTTCAATAAAAAACTGTGAAGATTGAGTCGTGATTCATTTTGGAGTTTGTGAAAATATTAGCAATCACATTTTTCTTTGAGTTGTGTTTTTGGCGATTTGTAGGAATTTTAAATCTCATTTTACCCTCTTCCCTATGGTTGTAATTCTGTTATTTTGGGCAATTGTTAAAAAACCGATTATAAATATGCATAAAGAGTCTTTTCAGGAGAATGGAATTTACTATTTTTGGCCATGCAAAACAACGTCCTTATACTAGATTTCGGTTCTCAGTACACGCAACTCATCGCTAGAAGGGTTAGAGAACTCAATATTTTCTGTGAAATTAAGCCATATAATAAGCCTCCGGAGGATTTATCGTCCTATAAAGCGGTAATCCTATCAGGTTCTCCGTTCTCTGTACGTGCGGAAGATGCACCGCATCCAGACCTGTCTGAGATTAGAGGTAAGAAGCCGTTATTGGCTGTTTGTTATGGAGCTCAATACCTGGCTCATTTTGGAGGGGGTAATGTTGCGCCGTCAAACACAAGGGAATATGGTCGTGCAAATCTCTCTTACATTAAGCCGGACGAAGCATTTTTTGAAGGTGTTTCAGAAGGTAGTCAAGTGTGGATGAGTCATAGTGATACTATCCAGAAACTTCCTGAAAACGGGGTTGTTTTGGCTAGTACACATGATGTTAAAAACGCCGCATATAAGATTGAAAACGAGAGTACTTATGCTATTCAATTTCATCCAGAGGTTTACCATTCAAAAGATGGTAAGAAAATACTAGAAAACTTCTTGGTGAACATTGCAGGTTTGGACCAATCATGGACTCCGGATGCGTTTGTAGATTTAACGGTTGCGGAACTAAAAGAAAAGATTGGAGACGATAAAGTTGTACTAGGTTTGTCCGGTGGAGTAGATTCTACCGTTGCCGCTGTACTTCTGCATAAAGCTATTGGCAAGAACCTCTATTGTATTTTTGTTAATAACGGTCTGCTTAGAAAGAATGAATTTCAAGATGTGTTAGATCAATATGAGCACATGGGATTAAATGTTAAGGGTGTGGATGCTTCGGCACGCTTTTTGGATGCCCTTGCAGGAGAGAGTGACCCAGAAAGGAAACGTAAAATCATTGGTAATGCTTTTATAGAGGTTTTTGATGATGAGGCTCATCTGGTAAAGGATGTTAAGTGGCTGGCACAGGGAACTATATATCCAGATGTAATTGAATCGGTTTCTGCAACGGGTGGCCCTTCAGCTACTATAAAGAGTCATCATAACGTAGGTGGTTTGCCGGATTTCATGAAGTTAAAAGTTGTGGAGCCATTACGAATGTTATTTAAAGATGAGGTTCGTCGTGTAGGTAAGAGTATGGCTATAGGGGACGAACGCTTGGGAAGACACCCGTTTCCGGGTCCTGGACTAGCAATTCGTATTTTGGGTGACATTACGCCAGAAAAGGTGTCTATATTACAAGAAGTGGATCATATTTTTATACAAGGATTGCGTGATTGGGGCCTTTATGATAAGGTTTGGCAGGCTGGAGCCATGCTTCTTCCGGTTAATAGCGTAGGGGTGATGGGAGATGAGCGTACTTATGAAAAATGCGTAGCTTTGCGAGCTGTAGAAAGTACCGATGGTATGACCGCTGACTGGGTAAATTTGCCCTATGAATTCTTGCAAAAGACATCAAACGATATTATCAACAAAGTGCCAGGTGTGAACAGGGTTGTGTATGACATAAGTTCTAAGCCGCCGGCAACCATTGAATGGGAATAAATATGAATCAATTTTTTAAAGTAGGTCTAACGCTTTTATTGTTTGTTTTTGTGGGGTGCAAAGCGTCTGCACAGAAGTTTACAACGCATGCTGTTAAGAAGGGCGAGACCCTAGAAGGCATAGCAAAACAGTATAGGGTAGATACTCAGACCATCCTTAAACTAAACAAGGAAGTAAAGCGTGGTGATGAGCTGAGAGCGAATACTATATTGGTTATTCCAAAGGATAGTAAAGCTAAGGAAGTAGCGTCTCAATCTACTAGAAAAGTGGAAAGTCCTACGGTTCAAAAAGAAGAAGTAGAAGAGCAAGAAGAGCCTATTGGTTTTACGTCCTATAGGGTGAAGAAAAAAGAGACTCTTTATAGTATTTCAAAACGATTTCATATTACGGAAGAGGCTATCAAAAAATACAATCCAGATTTGTACTCTTCGCAGTTGAAGAGAAAGATGACTTTGAAAATTCCAAAATACCGAAGAGTTAAGCCGGAAGAGGAAGTTGTAATAGATGAGAGTAATTTTGATACGTATAAAGTAGCTCCCAAGGAAACCAGATGGAGTATTGCTTACAAGTACGGTATTACCGTAGATAGTATGGTAGTTTTGAATCCTGAGCTTTCAAAATCCAATGATTATTTAGCAGTGGGGCAGGAATTGATGTTGCCTAAAATTGCGGGAAGCTCTGTAGATAACCAGCAGACGCAATTATATACGTCATATACTGTTCCGCCAAAAATGAATTTCTTTCAATTGGAACAGAAATTTGGGGTGAAGTCAGATGAGATCGTTCGTTTAAATCCGGAAATTACCGAAAGAGGCGGATTAAAAGAGGGTATGGTTATTCGTATTCCGCAGAAAAAAGCGGATAGCGGGGAAATCAACACGGAGAACTTTAACTTCTATGAGGTTAAGCCAAAGCAAACGGAATTCTCGCTAACCCGTAAATTCGGTATAAGTTATAAAGAACTTTTGGTATTGAATCCAGATTTGGCTCAAGGGCTAAAAGCAGGTATGATTCTTAAACTACCTAAAGAACAGGAAGGTAATTTTGAAGTTCGTAATTCATTGGTTTTGGATAAAATAAACCTTGTGGATAGCATTAATATGCAGAATAAACCAAAGTTGATGTTTCTTTTGCCCTTTAGATTGGATAAGTTGGACCTGAGCGATAAAGATCGTGTGGCTAATATCATTGATAAAAGAAACAGTCTTAAATATAGTTTAGGCCTTTATTCAGGAGCATTGGTTGCTATTGATTCTATTGCTGATTTAGGAATTTCGGTAGGTGTTAAAACTTTTGACAATCAATTAGACTTGGCGAGAACCAAAGAAATCTTACAAGGAGAGAGCCTTTCTGATTATGGTGCAATTATTGGTCCGTTAGATATGCCTTCCATGAAAGAGACTGCTGTTAGGGCAAGTGGAAAACAAGTACCCCTTGTGGCCCCAATTCCTGCTAAGAGCGATTTAAGTTTGTCCAACGTTTTCTTTTCCTATACGTCAGATGACGTTCTTCGTGATCGTTTAATTAGCTATGTACAGGGAAAACGTACCGCCGAGGAGCATATAATTATTATTGCAGACGACAAGAATAAAGCGGTTCAAAGGCAATTGTTGACAGCTTTTCCAGAAGCCGATACTTTAAAAGTGGCTCAAGAAGAGAAAAATATTGGAATTAACATTGAGAAATTAACGCAGCTTCTATCCGAAGAATCGGATAACTGGGTATTTGTAGAGACAGATAATTTTAAATTGGTTTCGAGTGTGAGTTCAATTTTGAATTCAATGAATACTGAAGACATAAAGGTGCGTATGTTCACTACGAATAAGAACAATGCTTTTGATAATGAGGTAATCAGTAATTCACATTTATCTAATCTACGCTTTACATATCCATCGGTATACAAAATAGCATCCAATGACTCTTTTTCTAAGCGTTATGAAAAACGATTTGGTAGTACTCCAGATAGATATGCTGTTCGTGGTTTTGATATTACTTATGATCTTTTGTTGAAGTTGGCTTATAAAAACAGCTTAATGGAAGCTTCAAAGGTTATTGGCGAGACCGAGTATTCCGGTAGTAAGTTTGATTACGAAAAGCACGGTGCATCAGGGTACTTTAATCAATCATCATATATTTTAATGTTTGAAGACCTTCGTATAAAAGAAGCGGAGTAAGTATAGAGATCACTGAAATTTATTTCTTTTTTGAATCAGGTAATACTAACTTAGGGTTTACGAATAGAACTATTAATTCTAAACCCAATTTAGTATGACATCAAAAGTAACCTACAATGGAGATTTAAGAACTACCTGTGAGCATGTGCGCTCCGGTGATACTTTTATTACAGATGCTCCTGTAGACAACAATGGGCTGGGACAGGCCTTTTCTCCAACGGATACAGTGGCTACAGGATTAGGAAGCTGTATGATTACCATGATGGGTATTAAAGCTAAGGGCTTAGGAGTAAAGCTGGAGGGCTCTACAGTGGAAATCAAGAAACATATGGCGGCTGGTCCAAGACGCATTTCTAAAATTGAAGCAAAACTAATTTTGCCTTCGGATGTTTCTGATAAGGAAAGAAAAATACTAGAAAATACGGCTATGACATGCCCTGTGCATTATAGCCTACATCCAGATATAGAAAAAGTAATTACATTTCATTGGGAGCTTTAAAATATAGCCTCTGGGGCATTTGTCTGTTGGTGTTCGGTGTGGTTTCTTCTCAAGAACAAGAAGAAGAAATGATGCTTTGGGATGCGGATAGAAAACTACAATGGTCTGATTTTAAAGGAAGCTATTTTAAAACCGAATGGGCTGCCGCAACAACCGCCAGTGGTATCAGTTATTCTTTTTCCTCTTATACTAAGGATAATCAACTGTATCTGGATTTTCTGGTGCAGAGCGAGTTTTACCCTGATAAATCATGGTATCGCCCGGAATTGTGCGATTCAATTATTTTAAGCCATGAGCAGTTGCATTTTGATATATCTGAGCTCTATGCCCGAAAGATGCGAGAGCAGTTGGCTAAGACCCAATTTACCATGGATGCCAAAGCGGAAGTTAGAGCCATTTATAAGTCTGTTTTAAAAGAGCTGAGTAATTTTCAGAACAAATACGATAGGGAAACCAATTTTTCAAGGGACTTGCAAAAACAACTACTTTGGAATAAACAGATTGAAGCAGCCCTTAAAGAAGAAAAGCCTTCTCAGAATTAAATTCTAAGAAGGCTTTTTATATTTTATTTCTAGATTATTAGAATCTAAAAGAAGCTCCTAGTGTCAAAAAAGCAGCACCATAACCCGCTTCTGCAAAACCGGCTACACTATCGGTAAAGTACCAACGGCCACCTACAAAGGCGGTTGCACCGGGGTGGGAACTGCGACCATCAGAATCATCACCACCATATATGCGCATAGATATCATGGCGCCACCATACACATCTAGGTTGTCTACATCCAAACCGGTATAATGGTAAGCCCCGCGTGCCCCTATAATTGTATAGGACCAGTCTAATTCATCGAAGATACTTCTGTCATCATAAGTGAACTTTTTGTATCCTAGGTAGCCACCTAGACTAACAACTCCCGGACCGGGAACGTCCCAAACCCCTCTTTCGTAGCTAGCGCTAAAAACCGGGCTTTGTGTAGAAGTGTCATGTCCGCCATAATATCCGCCTAGGCCAAGACCCACGTTAATGACATTTGAACCTACTTCAAATTCTTGTGCTGAGGCAAGCTGCACTACAAACGTAAAGGCAGCTAATAATGTAAGTGTTTTTTTCATTTTAATAATGTTTAGTGTAACGTCGTTATTTAAAATAATGTTCGCGGTAAAATTACGCACATATTTTTTAATTGTTTTCGTTCGGTTTATTAATTTGATGTGAACTCGATTTTTGCAGAGAGTTTCCGAATTAGAAAATTAGGGAAAGATGTGTATTCAAATTAGGTTTGTGCTTATTCCCATGTAATAGTGCCATTCATTGTTAAGGTAACTTCCGTATCTGTATTGACTACGGTTGTTTCTTTAAAAACTATTTCTTTTTTGTCAAAATCGATGTTATAATCGGCTCCGCAATCAATAAAATTTCCACTATTTGGCACGGCGCACCCAAAACGATATTCTTCCCCGTCAATAAATATAACCATGGAGATATCTTTTTCCGCGGAAGTAGTTCCGTCTGTGTTAAGGTCGTCTCCTCCAATCAGGACAAAGCCTTTGTCAAGGTTTTTGGGTTCTGGGCCTTCTTCTGTGATTTCAGTGTTTTCGTCTGTTAAAATTACTGATTTTTCCGTGCCGGTCAAATCTGCACGGCCAACAGCAATATGGCCAACAACTAGCTCGGTGCCAACATCTGATGTCTCATCACCGGACAATTCTATAGTGCCAAAATTGTTAGTTGTTTCCTCTTCTTCTTCTTCTTCTTCTTCTTCTAGGCTTTCTTCGACTTCCTCTTCTTCGCTGGCTTTCTCTTTTGGCTCTTCAGTGGTGCTCTCGTTTTCTTCGTCGGTAACCGGGTTTTCTGTTTGTTCTTTTGGGACGGGAGGGTCTGTGGTTGAATTATCTTCGGAACAGGATATAATGGTGCTTAGAAGAAGGATAAGTGTATATATGGATAGTATTTTTGGTAGATTCATTGTTCACGATGTTTAGGTGTTAACGTTTTTGAATTTAAGGCTATGTCCAGGTTACTGTGCCATCCATGGTCAAGACCGAATTTGTTTTAGTATTGACAACTTTTGTTTCTAAAAATTGAATTTTCTTTTTTTTCAAGTCGATAAGGTAACTGGTCGTTTGCTGTAACTTGTTGTTGGAAATGGGTGGGGGAGTGGTATATTTATATGCTACCCCCTCCATTGTGATATTTACGGACAAGGAGCTGAAAGAACTGTTTGCAGATGTTGTTCTTAGGTCTAGGCCGGTGATTAGAAAATAGTTTTGACAGTCCTTGGGCTTAGGGCCGTATTCATTTATTTTGGTGTGGACATCTGTAAGTAAGATGGTTTTTCCAATAGCGGAGCTGCCTACAGCAAGGTTTCCAATTTTTAAAGAGGTTCCCAAATTAGGGGTCTCTTTTCCAAACAATCGTATCACTCCTGAAATGCTGCAGGTGTTTTCTTGGTTTTTTCTTTTGCTTGACCTCTTGCTTTTTGGGCCGGATAGATTTAGACCCAGTAGCAGCAGATTAGTGCGGTAATGGTTCTGGTTTAGAGCGTTCATTTGGAAAAACAAAGTGAGGTTAAGTTTATTGTGTTTTCATTAGTTGGTTGTGTCGCAATTTGCGGCATAGAACTCCAGTTGTGATTTTTGTTCTTCGCTTATAAAATCATTACAAGTGTCCAGAATTTTTGCCACGTCGGATTTTATATCATCGCAATCTCTATCTTCTCTATCCCATTTTTCATCAATATCTTCAATTAAACGGGCGCAATCGAGTGCTTTTTGTGTATCCGAAAGGTCGTCTACAACATCTTTTACGGAGCAGTTTACAAAGGTAGATAGGGCTAAAAGGAAGGCCGATAAATAAAGTAATGATTTCTTCATGGTTCTGAGAGGTTTGTGGGTGGGGTTGTTATTGTTCGTTATATTCAAAATAGTAATCGGTAAACTTGCCATCGGTTACGGTAATGGATGTGCCGTCTTCAGTTTTTCCCGCAAAACTGAACTCACCAGAAAATTTTTGATTTTCGAAATCAATTGCGGTAATTTTTAGATATATATTATCTACTTCTTCAAGGTTAGGGTCTTCGTCTTCGTCTTCGTCTTCGTCTTCATTGTCATCTGTCACTTCGCTTTCGTAATAATTGGCAATCACTCCTTCATGGAGAAAATCTATTAGAGGGGAATCCCATGTTTTGTCTACCTTGAGGGTGGAAAAATCTTCTCCTACAGCCCATAAAATAATAGCTTTAGTATTAGCTAGCCCTAAACTTATGTCGTAACCTAAAATGTATACCATATATATATCATCGTTTTTTGTAATACTTGCATAAATGGTATTAAATTCTTCTAAATATTCAGATGATTGAAATTCATTACCGTTAGCAATAGCAATCATGGAACCGGTGTATAAGGCTTCTTCTTGTTCTTCCTGTTCTTCCTGTTCTTCCTGTTCTTCTTCTTCTTCTTCTTCTTCTTCTTTCTGTACTTCTTGCTCTTTATCTATTTCTTCAAATTCATCCGAGAGGTCTTCGGCTAATTCGTTTATGGGGTGGCTATCGCATCCAGTTGCAAAGCATAAGAATAATGAGGCAAGGATAATTAGAAATTTGTGCTGGTAGTGGTTCTTCATCATGGGAATTGGATGTTTGGTTTGGTGTGATGAAAGTAAGAAGAAGCGGCCTACCTTACCATGGGCATTTATTAACCGTGATAATCGTTGGGGTATGTGTTGGTTTTTTTGATATAATCGTTATCTGGCCTTATTTCTATGTATAAACCTCAAAAAGAACAATTTATCACAATATTTCTTTTGCCTGTGTAGTGCCCACTTCTGTTAAACTGTTAAATTTGGAGTTCTATATATTAGATGCGCATATGCTTTCTTCCAAAATAAAAACCCTTATCATATTACTTATTATTTTAGTGCAGGGCGCAGATGCACAACGGTCTAAAGTAGATAGTTTAAGCCAGCTTTTACGTGAAGGTATAAGTCAGGATACGGTTAGGTTAAAAACTTTAAATGAACTAGCGTATACCTATTATTCCATTAATCCCAAATCTGGGGTAGATACGTCTCAAGAAGCTATAGATTTGGGGCTTCAATTACAAAACCAGGAGGGTATGGCTACCGCATACGCCTACCGTGGCCATAACTATAGTGCCTTAGGAATGGACTCGCTGGCTTTGGAATCGTATGATAAGGCTATGAAAATACGTGAAGAGAACAATGATTTAAAAGGTGTTGCCAGATTAATATATAATAAAGGGTTGGTGTATTTTAATGAGTCGGACTATGCTCGCGCCAATGATAATAACCGGAAGGCATACGAGGTTTTTGAGCAAGAGAAGGATAGCTTTTTGATGGCTAAAATGTTGAATAGTATCGGTATTAACCATATGTATCTTTCTCAATATCCAGAGGCAATTAAAAGTTACTTGGATGCCAAGCGTATCTATGAGGATTTGGGGCTTACAGAGGATCGTCAATATGCATCTATCCTCAGTAATACAGGATTGCTGTATGCTAGATTAGAAAAGTTTAAAGAGGCGGAAACGTATCAAAAACAGGCCTTTTTATTTTTTGAAAAGAGTGATTTTCAGGAAGGGGTAGCTAATGCCTTGACCAATCTTGGACGGGTTTATAATGATACAGGAAATCCTGAAAAAGCCATTGATAGCTACAAGAAGGCCTATGATATTATGGAAATTAATACCAATGAAAGAGGTATGGCCAGTGCGTTGACCAATATGGGAATCGCATATTCGGAAATGGGTAAATACGCAAAGGCAGTGCCTTATTTTAAACAGACTCAGAAAATTTACGAGAAGTTAAAGAACACCAATAATCTGGCAATAGTACATCGTTCTTTGGGCGACTGTTACTTTTTAGGAGCGGATAAAAAAATGGCGCTTGCCGAAGAGAATTATAAGACCTCGTTTAAATACGCCAAAGAAGCGGGAAGTATAAACCTGCAGTTCAATGCCCTTGAGCAACTGGCGAGTCTGCAAAGTACAACAGGAAATTATAAACAAGCCTTTAAGAATAAAACCGAGGCCGTAGTGTTGCGGGATAGTTTTGCTTCCGTGGAGAAAAAAGAAGAAATAGCACTTCTTGAAGCCGATTATGAATACGAAAAAGAAAAATCTACCCTTTTGGCTACCCATGAAAAGGAACAGGCCATTTCAAATGCAGAAATGGAACGTCAAAAATTGATGATAACCGGTTTGTCGCTGGGGGCACTTTTGATTGTTGTTTTTTCCGTTGTTGCTTTTCAATTGTATAAAAAAAGAGAGCGGGTATTGTCCGAAAAAAAGATTTCCGAATTCAAGACCAAGGTTGCGGAAACCGAGCTAAAGGCATTACGTTCACAAATGAATCCGCATTTTATTTTTAACGCCATGAATTCTATTAGTGATTACATGGCTAAGAATGATTTGGAAACGGCCAATACGTTTTTGGTAAAATTCTCTAAGTTGATACGTGCTATTTTAGAGAGTTCAGAGAAAAAATGGATTCCGTTGGAAGAAGACCTTGAGCTCACGGAACTCTATATGCAAATTGAAGGTTTGCGTTTAAAGGATAAATTTGAGCATTCTTTTAAGGTGAGCAAAGATGTTGATGTAGAGAATACCATGGTGCCTCCGCTAATATTACAGCCTTTTATAGAGAATAGTATCTGGCATGGTATGTCTAAAAAGGAAACCAAAGGACATATAGATATTTCGGTGAAAATAGAAAATCAGTTTTTGGTATGTACGGTAGATGATGATGGGGTAGGGCGAAAAACAAACGGCGCAACAAAAAAGGGAAAAACCTCAATGGGGCTTAAAATAACCAAGAATAGGCTTGAAATTTTAAACCAGTTGAAAAGGGAAAACGGAAGTATTCAAATGTTCGATAAAGAAGAAGGACTTCGTGTTGAGTTGAAATTGCCTTTAGAACTTCAATTTTAAAGAATTTATGTTGAAAGCGATTATAGTAGATGATGAAAAGCATTGTCAGGATAGGTTACTATTACTACTAAAGACTTATGATTCGGTAAAAGTGCAAGAGGTGGCCTCGTCATTTGAGGAAGGTCTGGAAGCTATAAAAAGATGTAGTCCACAAGTGGTTTTTTTGGATATACAGCTACACGATAAAACCGGGTTTGAGTTGCTTCAAGCAGTGCCGAACATTAATTTTGAAGTTATTTTTACCACCGGATATGATAATTATGCTCTAGAGGCCTTCAAATTTTCGGCTTTGGACTATCTCTTAAAACCGATTGCTGAAGATGATTTGCATAGCGCCTTGGAAAAGCTGAAAAAGAAAATATCGCTCCAAGAGATATCACAGAAAATGGAAGTCTTGTTCCATAACCTTGAGGAGCAAAAAGTCAGTGATTTTCAGAAAATAGCGGTACCTACTATAGATGGTCTTTCTATGATTGCCATAAAGGATATCGTTCGCTGCCAGTCGGATATCAACTATACACATCTATACCTTAAAGACGATAAGAAACTTACCGTTGCCAAAACATTAAAGTATTTTGAAGCACTTTTGGAAAAGCACCATTTTTATAGAACACATCAATCGCATTTAATTAATTTAACCTGTGTGGATAAGTATGTAAAGGGCAAAGGTGGTTACGCGCTTATGAACGATGGTTCACATATAGAAGTAGCGGTGCGTAGAAAAGAAGATTTTTTAAAGAAACTAATGGGGTAAAAAAAACCTCCCCGAAGGGAGGTTGGTGATTTTATACGTCACAAATGGTAACACCCTCTTTTAGGGCTGCAATTTGATCGTCCCATGTGGGTATGAATTCTTGGGCAACGTAGCCTTCAAAGCCTGTAGCAAGAATTGCTTTCATGATTGCAGGATAAAAAAGCTCCTGAGTATCGTTAATTTCGTTTCTACCAGGGTTTCCACCGGTGTGGTAATGACCAAAATACTGGTGGTAGTCTTGAATGTTTCTAATAATGTCACCTTCCATAATTTGCATGTGGTAGATGTCATATAACAGTTTAAAATGCTCTGAGCCTATGGCTTTACAAAGTTCTACACCCCAAGCGCTGGTATCGCACATATAATCCGGGTGGTTCACTTTGGAATTCAAAAGCTCCATTTGAAGTACAACACCATGCTTCTCTGCAATAGGCATTATTTTTTTAAGTCCTTCAGCGCAGTTTTTAAGTCCTTCTGCATCGTCCATACCATTACGGTTTCCGCTAAAGCAGATAAGGTTGGTATAACCTGCAGCTGCTACTTTTGGAATGTGTTGTGAGTAATCCGCAATGAGTTCTTCATGTAAAGAAAGGTCGTTCCATCCTTTTTCAATGCCAAAACCGGCTCCCCAGCACATAGAGGCATGAATACCGTATTTTTTCATTAACGGCCAATCTTCAGGACCTGTAAGATCCATTGCTTTAATGCCAAGTTCGTTTAGGCTTTTCAGGAAATCTTCCATAGGAATATCCTTATAACACCACCGGCAAACACTATGGTGTATATTTTCTTTTAACTTTACGCTTTCTGAAGCTGGAGGTGCCATGGCATTCGTGGTTTTGCAGGCCACCAATCCAACCGATGCGGCGGCCGATGTACCAATAAATTTTCTTCGTTTCATAATTTTGGCTATTAGGCGAAAATAAAGATAAATTATTTAGATTAAAAAATGAATATGGCTCCAGATAAAGATAAATTAATAGAATTGGCACATTATCGAATGCCATTTGGAAAATTTAAAGGCCGGTATTTGGTAAATCTTCCTGAACCATATTTAATTTGGTATCAACAGAAAGGGTTTCCTGATGGAAAATTAGGAATTTTACTTAAATCCATGTTAGAAATTAAGATTAATGGGCTAGAGCCGTTAATTTATAAAATTCAAAAAGATTTTCCTCGGTAATACCTATGATTTCCATGGGGGATTTATATCTTTGTGCCCCGTAACAAAGAACACCAATATGTCGCAGACAAAGTATATTTTCGTTACGGGAGGTGTTACTTCTTCTCTAGGGAAAGGCATTATAGCCGCATCACTCGCCAAATTGCTACAGGCACGTGGCTATAAGACAACGATTCAGAAATTAGACCCGTACATCAATGTGGATCCGGGTACGCTAAATCCGTATGAACATGGCGAATGCTATGTAACCGACGATGGAGCAGAAACCGATTTAGACCTTGGGCATTACGAACGTTTCTTGAACGTACGCACTTCTCAGGCCAATAACGTAACTACCGGTCGTATTTATCAAAGCGTAATTGAGAAAGAACGCCGAGGAGAGTTTTTAGGGAAAACCGTTCAGGTTGTACCTCATATCACTAATGAAATAAAACGACGTGTTCAGTTATTGGGCAATAGTGGTGAGTATGACATTGTAATTACAGAAATAGGAGGAACGGTTGGTGATATTGAGTCCTTACCTTATATAGAGTCTGTAAGACAATTATTGTGGGAGCTTGGTGATAATAATGGTATTGTTATTCATTTAACGCTTGTGCCATATCTTTCTGCAGCAGGTGAACTGAAAACAAAACCAACGCAACATTCCGTTAAGACTTTAATGGAAAGTGGTATTAAGGCCGATGTACTTGTTTGTCGTACGGAACACGAAATTTCCGATGAGATAAAAGAAAAATTAGCGCTTTTCTGTAATGTGAGGCGTGAAGCGGTTATACAATCTATTGACGCGTCTACTATTTATGACGTTCCTTTGTTGATGCAAGAAGAAGGTCTGGATACTGTAGTGCTAAAGAAATTAGCGCTGGCAGATACAGTAGAACCTGATTTAACACAATGGAAAGAATTTTTAGAGAAACATAAGAATCCTAAAAATGAGGTGAATATTGGCCTTATTGGTAAATATGTAGAACTTCAAGATTCATATAAATCTATTTTGGAATCTTTTATCCATGCGGGCGCGGTTAATGAAGTCCGTGTAAATGTGAAATCCATTCACTCTGAGCATTTACCAGGAAAAAGTCTTGACAAAAAATTAAAGGACTTAGACGGTATTCTTGTAGCGCCAGGTTTTGGAGAGCGTGGTATAGAAGGTAAAATTAGAGCCGTGCAGTATGCCCGTGAAAATGGAATTCCGTTTTTAGGTATTTGCTTGGGTATGCAGATGGCAGTTATTGAGTATGGCCGGAACGTACTGGGCTTACAAGATGCCAATTCTACTGAAATGGACGAAAACACGCCCAACCCTGTTATCAATTTAATGGAGGAGCAAAAAACCATTACCAATAAAGGTGGTACTATGAGATTAGGTGCGTGGGATTGTGAACTTCTAGATGGTAGCTTGGTGAAAGAGGTCTACAAAGGGGCTGATAATATTTCTGAAAGACACCGTCACCGTTATGAGTTCAACAGTGATTTTAAAGAGCAGCTTGAAGCAAAAGGTCTAAAAGCAACTGGTATAAATAAAAAAACAGGTCTTGTTGAAATTGTTGAGGTACCCGAGCATCCTTGGTTTATTGGCGTTCAATATCACCCGGAATACAAAAGTACAGTAGCTAGTCCGCATCCTTTATTTGTAGGCTTTGTAAAAGCGGCACTAAAACATAAAAAGCAATAAACTAATGCCATTCTGGCATAATTTGCTCATTTGGGCATATATTTGCTAATTGACTGAACCAAACCCCTGTACATGGTCAATCTGATTTAAAAAGGTTGGTCTAATAACAATTATTTAGATGGAAGAAAAGAAAGTAGATATAAATTCCATAATCGGTTTTGTGCTGATTTTTGGAATATTGATATTTATGTTTTATCAGAATCAGCCCACTCCGGAAGAGCAAGCAGCTGAAAAGGCAAAACAAGAGCAGGTTGTAAAAGAGGAAAGCGATGAGGTCTTACCATCTGAAAGTATAAATCAATCTCCTGTAGTTAATCTTCAAGATTCTACTGCGGTTGCCAATTATCAGGGCAAAATAGGTGCTTTTGGGTATACCAAACCATCTGATAAGGTTACTAAACTAGAGAATGAATTGGTTTCTTTGGAAATCAGCAACAAGGGTGGTCAGATTGTAGAGGCACGTATGAAGCAATATCATACGTATGATTCTATACCTGTGTATTTAGTGCACGAGGGCAATGCTTCTTTTGGCTTGAATTTTACCACGTCGGATAATCGCGTGTTGAATACCAAAGACCTTTACTTTGAGCCATCTTTAACTGAAAGTAATGGTAACAAAGTGCTTTCAATGAAAGCCAAAGCAGGCCCTAATAACTTCTTGGAGTATCGTTATGAGATGAAAGAAGGTGACTATCTTGTGGACTTCACTATACGTTCACAAGGGCTTAGTGGAATTATAGATGGTAGCAGGCCTGTAGATTTAGAGTGGAACCTAAAGGGTATTCGTCATAATAAAAGTGTAGAATACGAGAATAGGTACACAGAGCTTACTTACAATCATGACGATGGTAAAATAAGTTACCTCTCGCTTACTAGTGATGATGAAGAAGCTGAAGAGGATGTAAAATGGTTATCTTACAGACAACATTTCTTTAGCTCTATTTTAGCAGGTAAGACCAATTTCAAGAATGCAGAGCTTACATCTAAGAACTTAGTAGAAGAAGAAAGTAAAGACATTAAATTCACCAAATTATTTGGGGCAAAAATGCCT
This sequence comes from Zobellia amurskyensis, assembly GCF_009725985.1. Taxonomy (GTDB): domain Bacteria; phylum Bacteroidota; class Bacteroidia; order Flavobacteriales; family Flavobacteriaceae; genus Zobellia; species Zobellia amurskyensis. The sequence continues at coordinate 5,101 of NZ_RCNR01000034.1, read as the reverse complement.
TTGGAATTAACGGGAGGTGAATTAGCACAAAATATGCATTGGTACTATGGTCCAACAGATGTAAAGGTATTGAACCAATACAAAGAATTGGGTCTTGATGATTCCATTCCATTTGGATGGGGTATTTTCGGTTGGTTAAACCGCTACCTATTCACACCATTTTATGCCTTCTTAAGTTCGTTCTTACCATTTGGTGTAGCTATTGTTGTTATGACCATTTTGGTTAGATTGGCAATGTCTCCGGTGACTTACAAGTCGTATTTGTCTCAAGCAAAAATGAAGGTGTTAAAACCTGAATTGGCAGAATTGGGAGAGAAGTACAAGGATAATGCTATGAAAAAGCAGCAAGAAACAATGAAGCTTTATGGTAAAGCTGGTGTAAGTCCTATGAGTGGTTGTATACCTGCTCTGCTACAGATGCCTATTTTCTATGCGCTGTTCATGTTCTTCCCAACTTCTTTCGCTTTGCGACAAAAACCGTTTTTATGGGCAGATGATTTATCTTCCTATGATGTTGTTGCTAACTTACCTTTTGATATTCCGTTTTATGGTGATCACGTAAGTTTGTTTCCAATTTTGGCTTCTATCGCTATATTCTTTTATATGACGATGACTACTGGTCAGAACATGCCACAACAGCCAGGTATGCCTAACATGAAATTTATCATGTACCTAATGCCTCTAATGATGTTGTTTTTCTTCAACAACTATGCAAGTGGATTGAGTTTGTACTATTTTGTATCTAACATGATTACTATTGGAATTATGTTGGTTATCAAGAATTTTATCTTGGATGACAAGAAAATCCATGCTCAGATACAGGAGAACAAGAAAAAGCCTAAAAAAGAGAATAAGTTTCAGAAGAAGATGCGTGAGATGATGGAGCAGGCTGAAGAACAAAAGAAAACAGGTAAGAAATAAGACGTCTTATTTGACAGAACCTTGAGTAAATAAAAACCCTGACAGATATCTGTCAGGGTTTTTGCATTTAGTTAGATTGGTTTGGTAAGATTTGGGATTATAAAGATGCGGATTAACCTAGCTTTAAAAAAAAGAGAGTTGTCAATTCTCCTTTTTTGTATGCTAACTCACGTAGCTATGTTGTTTGGTAATTATGACTTTAAATAAAACACTGTGAAATCTAAATTTGTATACAGTTAAATAGGCAATTTTGCATTCCTTGGAACGCCCTGCTTATTTTATTTTTATTTCTGTATCCTGTTATAAATCAATTATTTATTGTTGATTTGAAAAAGGAAAAGGCCGCTAAATTTAGCGGCATTTTTATACGAGTAATATATTTTTAATTTAATCCTGTGATGCACTCGGAATAAGAACGGTATCAATAGCATGGATAACACCGTTTATAGCTTGAACATCTGCTTTTACAATTGCGATTCCTGTGTTTCCGGCTCCATCAGTAATTGTAAAAGTTTCATCAGAAGTGGTAAATGTCAGTGAATCACCTTGCAGTGTTGCAGGAGAAACTAATCCATCACTTAAATCTCCCGAAACTATATTAGCTTCAGCAATTACATGATGTGTAAGAACAGCAGTTAAATCTTCGCCTGCAGGTACTTCTGTCAATGCTGCAAATGCACTATTTACTGGAGCAAAAACTGTAAAAGGATTGTTTTCGGTTGAGGAACTTAATATGGATACAAAATCTGGTTGTCCTTCTGAAGTAAGTGCTCCAACTAGAGATGAAAAGTTTTCGCTATCAGCAGTAGCAAACGTAACAACAGTAGGTAAATCAATTACAGTATCTACCGCATGAATGATTCCGTTGGTCGTTACTACATCGGCAATAATAACTTTGCTCGTGCCATTTAATGTTACACCATCATCAGTGTTTACATATATACTTAGGTTGTCGCCATCTTCATTTGCAGCTGCTGTATTTGCGTAGCTATTGCTTAAATCTCCTGCGGCTAAAGCTGCACCTGCAATTACATGATTGGCTAGAATGTTGTTTAACTCATTCTCATTTGGATTTTCAAACGCAGTAAAAGCATCGTTAGTAGGAGCAAATACAGTAAACCTTTGTTCGGCATTAGTTAATAAATCGGTAAAAATTGTGTTGTCATCGGCAGTTAAAGCACCAACTAGTTCAGTAAAGGCACTATTATAAGTCGCATGATTAACAAGATTGGGCAAGCCTATTACCTTATCCACAATGTGAATAGTTCCGTTAGAGGCTTCAATATCTGCCATAGATACGGTAGAGCCATTAATGGTTACGCCATCAGCAGTGTTTACATATAAGCTCAGGTTTTTTCCATCAACACCAGCTGTGGAGGATGAACTATAGTAAGTAGTCTGTAAATCTCCAGATTTTACATTTCCGACAACTACATGGTTCAAAAGAACCTGTTTTAAGGTTTCGTCAGGAATATCGTCTAAAGAAGCAAAATTGTTGTCAGTTAGAAAAGTTTGAAAAGCTGTGTTAGTAGGAGCAAATACTGTAAAAGGACCAGCTCCTTGTAATGTAGAAACCAAATCTGCTTCATCAAGAGCCTCCACTAATATGGATAGGTTAGGGTCAGTAACAGCGATATCTACAATATCGGTCTCGGTTTCCATTGGAATTTCTGGTGCGTTATCATCGTCACTGCATGATACAAAGAAAATGGAAGCTAGGGCAAGGGGTAAAATACCTTTAAAATTGTTGAGAATCATAATACATATATTAATTGTTCGTATTGAGTGGACAAAATTGAAGACATACTTCGTTTCTAATCCACATTTGTAATTTAAGTCGATAGCAATTTATAATAAAAATATCATTTTGTTTAACTTTTTTGAATAAAAGTTAAACGTTTTTGAGTTTAACGAAATGCTAAAGTTGAGTTTGAAAAGGTAGAATCCGTGTTTAATGATTAATTTTGTAACCTTATTTAGAACGATGAAAAAAGTAGTTGTAGGCCTCTCAGGAGGAGTGGATTCAAGTGTAACCGCATACCTTTTAAAAGAACAAGGGTATGAGGTAATTGGCTTGTTTATGAAGAATTGGCATGATGACTCAGTAACTATTTCAGAAGAATGCCCATGGTTGGAAGATAGCAACGATGCGTTAATTGTTGCAGAAAAGTTAGGTATACCCTTTCAGACGGTAGATTTAAGTGTGCAATACAAAGAACGTATTGTAGATTATATGTTTGCGGAATATGAAAAAGGACGTACTCCTAATCCGGATGTGCTTTGTAATCGTGAAATTAAATTTGATGTCTTTATGGACATCGCTTTGCAACTAGGGGCGGATTATGTAGCAACAGGTCACTATTGCAGAAAAGGAACTATTACAAAAGAAGATGGTTCAGAAACGTATCAGCTTTTGGCAGGTGTGGACGGAAACAAAGATCAGTCTTATTTTTTGTGCCAGCTTTCCCAGGAACAATTATCTAAAACCTTATTCCCAATAGGGCATTTAAATAAACCTGAAGTTCGACAAATTGCTGCCGATAACGATTTGATTACTGCCGATAAGAAAGATTCTCAGGGACTTTGTTTTATTGGAAAAGTTCGTTTACCTGAATTTCTTCAGCAAAAATTAAAACCTAAAAAAGGGGTTATTGTTGAGGTGCCTTCTGATGTTTCTCAGTATCAAAAAGAATTACCTCAGTTTGATAGTAAGCAAGCGGAGCTTTCTTTCTATTCGGAGAAACCTGTGTATCACGTTCAAGACGGAAAAATAGTTGGAGAGCACCAAGGAGCTCATTATTTTACCAAAGGACAACGAAAAGGTCTTGATGTAGGAGGAACCAAAGAGCCTTTATTCGTTATTGAAACGGATGTAAACGAAAACGTCATTTACACGGGACAAGGAAAATCGCATCCAGGCCTGTACCGAAGAACTCTCTTTGTGACGGATGAAGAATTACATTGGGTACGTACTGATTTAGCCCTAAAGGAAGATGAAACCATGGAGGTAATGGCACGCATTCGGTATCGACAACCTCTGCAAAAAGCCGTCTTATATAAAATAGATGGTGGTCTATACGTAGATTTTGAGGAAAAACAATCGGCTATAACTGAGGGGCAGTTTGTTGCATGGTATATAGAAGATGAGCTTGTTGGTTCTGGTGTGATTTCGTAATAAGTAGTTTTTCAATATATTGATTCCATGCAAAATAGAATTACTGAACTTTTTGGAGTAAAATATCCTATTGTTCAAGCAGGTATGATTTGGACCAGCGGTTGGCGCTTAGCTTCTGCTGTCTCCAATGCAGGAGGCTTGGGACTAATAGGAGCTGGTAGTATGTATCCGCAAGTATTGCGCGAGCATATTCAAAAATGTCAGCAAGCAACCGATAAACCTTTTGGAGTAAATGTTCCCATGCTTTATCCTGATTTGGATAAGTTAATGGAGATAATTGTAGAGTTGGGAGTGAAAATTGTTTTTACTTCTGCAGGAAACCCTAAAACGTGGACATCCTACTTACAGGAAAAAGGTATCACGGTAGTTCATGTAGTCAGTAGCTTAAAGTTTGCGCTCAAGTCTCAAGAAGCTGGGGTGGATGCTATAGTTGTGGAAGGTTTTGAAGCGGGTGGACATAATGGACGAGATGAAACTACCACACTTACTTTGATTCCTGCCGTAAAGGAAAAATTAGATATTCCTATAATTGCCGCAGGCGGAATAGCAACCGGTGCAGCCATGCTCGCTACTATGATTTTAGGTGCGGATGGAGTGCAAGTAGGTAGTCGTTTTGTGGCTAGTGATGAGGCATCTTCACATCAGCTATTTAAACAAAAAGTAATAGAATCAGGTGAAGGTGATACCCAACTTGTTTTAAAAGAATTGGCTCCTGTACGGCTTATCAAGAACAAGTTTTATCAAGATATTCAGAATGCATACGCTAATGGTGCTTCAAAAGAAGACTTGATTTCTTTATTGGGAAGAGCTCGTGCCAAGCGAGGTATTTTTGAAGGTGATATGGAAGAGGGTGAGCTTGAGATTGGTCAAGTAGCATCGCTTATTCATACCATTAAACCTGCAGCAAGTATCGTAAATGATATGATGACAGAATTTGAAATTGCAAAAAAAATGGTAGCATCGTTTTAATTAAAAGCGAGTGAACCAGAATTGTATTATAAAAAA
>NZ_RCNR01000033.1 GCF_009725985.1 Zobellia amurskyensis | reverse complement strand
AATAAAGATGTGATTCTGAGGTTAAGAAATTTACGGATAAGGCCATAAAAAATGGATATAAGGTAATTGGCATGTCGGCATCTAATAATGAGCAGACCGGTGCTTTGAAAAAGACTTACAAATTAAATTTTGAGTTTTATTTTACCGATGAGACCGCGTTAAAAACTATTGTCCGCCTAATTAGACGGGATTTTTTTTGTTATTTATGGCTTCCATCGCAATAAGGCGGGTTGCTCGTGAGCTTGCAGGTGCAAATTCTAGCGTCTTTATCTTCATCAACTTGAAAAACTAAAGAACCGGCTTTCTCATGTTGTTTATGGGAACCATCACAAAATACATTCGTTTCTGAATGCCCACAGGTACACCATGCATATCTCTTATCTTTTTCCAATGCCAATTTAACGGGGGTAAACTTTTTATCGCTCATGTTTTGTTTTTAGTTGAAGGGGTAAAAATAGTAGAATCCTTTCAAGGGTTTATGTTTTACCGTTTATTTTGATTCAGTCCTAATAACCTTTTGTTTTGGATGTGAAAACGCGATACTATTTTTCTGGATCTGGTTCTGAGCTGTGATATCTCTATTCGTAATTTCTATGTAGCTTTAGGTTTTAGTAATTAAAAAACTTTTCAATGCAAATAAACGACAAGTCCGGTATTACGGAATACGTTGCAGATTCTAAGAGGTATGACACAATGAAATATAATCGTTGTGGAAAGAGTGGTGTTTTACTACCCGCTATTTCCCTTGGTTTGTGGCATAACTTCGGTTTTATAGATAATCAGCATACCGCCAGAGAAATTCTAAGAACCGCATTCGACCTAGGTATTACCCATTTTGATTTAGCCAATAACTATGGTCCTCCATATGGTTCGGCAGAAGAAAATTTTGGAATGCTTTTTAAGAAAGACTTTAAAAGTTATAGAGATGAGTTGTTCATAGCCTCTAAAGCAGGGTTTGATATGTGGCCTGGTCCTTACGGGAATATGGGTTCTAGAAAGTATCTAATGGCCAGCATAGACCAAAGCTTAACGAGAATGGGCTTGGATTATGTTGATATTTTTTATCACCATAGACCAGACCCGGATACTCCTCTAGAAGAAACTATGGTTGCTCTTGCGGATATTGTTCGTCAAGGAAAAGCTCTTTATGTGGGTATTTCTAACTATCAGCCTAAAGAAACGGAGGAAGCTGCTGCGTTATTAAAAGAATTGAGAGTTCCATTTGTATTGCACCAGGCCAGATATTCAATTTTTGATAGATGGGTAGAAGACGGACTTCTAGATACTTTAGAGGATAATGGAGTAGGGTGTATTGCTTTTTCACCTTTGGCGCAGGGAATGCTTACTAATAAATATGTGAATGGTATACCGGATGATTCTAGGGCTGCAAAGAGTCTGACGTATCTAGATAGGGAACAAGTAGAGAATAATCTGGGTAAGATTAAAAACTTGGCGGCTCTTGCGGAAGAACGAGGTCAAAAGCTATCTCAAATGGCTATTGCTTGGCTCTTGAGCAGACCGGCCATAACTTCAGTATTGGTAGGAGCAAGCTCTGCCAGTCAATTAAAAGAGAATGTGAAGGCCTTGGATAATTTGGCATTCACGGATGAAGAGATGAAGGTGATCAACGCAAATTCTTAATTTACCATCAAACTGTTTAACGTAATGTTTTGCGGTTGAAAAATAGAATAGGTTTGGGAAGTCAAAAAAAATCCGAGTTAATAGCTCGGGTTTTTTATGTCCTATTTTTATGAGTAATGGCGGAAATTAATTTTTTGCCAAACCAACTCTTCTTAATAATCTAAAAAATCGACTTTTTGAAAGTTGAAATATATTAAGAGAGATAATCTCTATTTTGACAAAGACCAATCTTAGTGTGGTTGCAATTCTTAGTTTTATCAGTTCTTTGTTTTCTTCATACTTCAGAGCGGAATAGGTACATATAACCATAAAGACTAAGGCTCCGGAAATGGCGACGGCAGGTGTAAGGGAATGATGAAAAAAGCGATATAACCCCAGCCCTGTAAAGGAACCATATAGTATTATAAAATGAACGATATAAATTGTTAGTGTGCTTTGTCCTAATTTAAGTACCGTGCTATGTTTTAGCAGTCCTCTTAATAGCATAAATACACTAAAAACAAGTAGTACATCGCCTAATCTTATAAACAAGTAATTATTGAAGTAAATGTTCGCAAATAGCTGTAAGTCTGTTATTTTGGAAATTAATAAAAACCAATCAGATGAATAGGCGATAAGTGTTGCTCCTATTGCGGTAAAAGCGGGTATGGCCACAAAATACAAATATTTGAAATCTTTGTATTTCGTAAAAACAACAGACAAAAAAGCCCCAAATGAAGCATAACCAAACCATGGTAAAATAGTAAAAACCGAACCGTTGCTTTTTGTTAGGTAATTGGCAAAAGCATCAGGGAGGTATGAGAAGCTCCAAGCCTTATATGTAGGTTCAAAAATAAAAAGCAGTACAGTAATACTTAAAAGCACTGTTGGGAAAACAAATTTCTTTTGCTTTTGAGCTAAAAGATATATAGCAATAATACCCAGTAAAGAAAGCCCAATACAATGTAGTACATCTATCAAATAGAAAGAATCGTAAATCTTCCCTTGTAAAAGACCAAAAAGGTTCATTCGTAATAGGTAGCCGATAAACAGTAGTTCTAGGCCTCGTCTTACTCCTTTTTTTATCCTAGGGTTTTGAAGTCCGGTCTTGTCTCCTTTGATTAAGAGGTAAGTGAATATAAATCCAGAAACTGTGAAAAAGACAGGAGCGGTGATGCCTCTAAAGTACTTCCATATAGAGAATGCGGTGTTTGTTCCGTCTCTAAAGGCGGTATCAAGAAGCCCATCTATAAAATGCCCTTGTAGCATCATTAGAATGGCCCATGCCCGCATGGCATCAATAAAATATAATCTTGTTGTCTTGTTTTCCACTGGTGATAATATCAATAATTGGCAAAAGCATCATTAAAACTCAAAACTTTACATTTTAGTACCTCTAGTTCACTGGTGTTGCAATTCAATTAACAAAAACAGATGTCTTATATACTTGTAATACAGTGAGTTTGGATGTTTGCGGGGCAAAATTAGATAAAATACTCGCAATTCAACTCTATTTGCTATATTTTCGCTAAAACACATCTAACTATTGACTATGGCTACGATATTAGCATTTGCAGGGAGTAATTCTTCAAAATCCATTAATTATGAATTGGTGAAACATACAGTTTCTCTTATTGATGGCAATGAAATTCAGTTATTGAACATGGTTAATTTTCCTTTTCCGATGTTCAGTGAAGATCTAGAGAGAGAAAACGGGTATTCAAATTCATTAGTTGAGCTAAAGAATGATATGGTTAAGGCGGATGGTATTATTGTATCCGTTAACGAGCATAACAGTGGTCCTTCAGCTTATTTTAAAAATTTAACCGATTGGTTATCTCGTGTTGAACGCAAGTTTCTAGATGGTAAGCCTGTATTGTTAATGTCCACTTCTGGAGGACAAAGAGGGGGAATGACGGCTTTGGAAACTACGGAAAAAGTTTTGCCTAGGTTTGGTGCGCAAGTGGTCGCCACCTTTTCATTACCGTCTTTTCAAGAGAATTTTAAGAAAGGGGAAGGTGTAACGAATACTGAGCTTGCTAAAGTCCACCGTGCAGCGGTAGACCAATTTTTAAGTAAACTTTAAAGCAACCTTCATTTGCGTATTTCTGCTTCATTCACCGTATCTGATATCGGAACATTTAAGGAGAAGCTATTGCTCTGGTCTCAACAGTTTGAAGAAATTGTTTGGTTGGAGGGCAATGGCCATGCCAATGCATACAGTTCATTTGATGCTTTGCTGGCGGTAGATGCCTTAACGACCATTAAAACGGATAGTTATCAGGCTTTTGAAAAGCTAAGGGAATTTCAAGGTCAGGCAAAAGACTATATATTCGGGTATCTTTCCTATGATCTGAAAAATGATGTGGAGCGATTGTCGTCTAAGAATTATGATGGGCTAGATTTTGCAGAGCTATTTTTCTTTCAGCCTAAAAAAATCATCAAAATAACAGGAGATACTGTGGTTTTTGAGTACTTGATGATGGTGGATGATGAAATTCAATCAGATTTTGACTCAATTTCTGGTGGTGCCAGTGAAATAGAAAGTGTTACGGTTACGGAAAACATCAAGATAAAACTTCGTGTTTTTAAGGATGAATATTATCGGCAGGTTAGAAAAATGTTATCTCACATTCACCGGGGTGATATCTACGAGGCTAATTTCTGTCAAGAGTTTTACGCAGAAGACACCCAAATCAGTCCTTATAAGACCTATCAGAAGCTAAATAAGATATCGGAGGCACCGTTTGCTTCATTTCTAAGGGTATATGATAATTATTTAATTTCGGCTTCTCCAGAGCGTTATTTGCGTAAAGAAGGAGGGAAGTTAATATCTCAGCCTATAAAAGGGACTTCTAAACGAGCCGAACAGCCGGAGGAAGATGATAAGCTGGTGAATGCCCTTAAAACCGACCCCAAAGAAAGGGCTGAAAATATAATGATTGTAGATTTGGTCCGTAACGACTTGTCTAAAAGTGCTCTAAAAGGCAGTGTGGTGGTCGAAGAGCTGTGTGAGGTCTATACGTTTCAACAGGTGCATCAAATGATCTCTACCGTGGTCGCCCAGGTTCCGTTAGTGGCCAATCCTGTTGATGTAATTAAAGAATCCTTTCCTATGGGGAGTATGACAGGGGCTCCAAAGGTATCGGCCATGAAAATAATTGAAGAATTAGAGGCTTTTAAACGAGGATTGTACAGTGGTGCCGTGGGGTATTTTACGCCTGACGGTGATTTTGATTTTAATGTTGTCATCAGGAGTATTCTTTACAATGCAACCAAAAAATACGTTTCCTATTCTGTGGGAGGCGCTATAACGGCGAAGGCCGTTCCCGAAAAAGAGTATGAGGAATGTTTGCTGAAGGCAAAAGCTATGAGAGAAGTGCTTGAGGGCTAAGCCTGTTTAAAGATGCTCATTGTAACCTCCAAATTCTAATTCTTGCTTACCTTTATATCGTGTTAGAAGAATTTCAAAAACATATTGAAGCTAATTTTCAAAACCTTGTGCAAGGTAAGTTTTTACTTGCCTGTAGTGGAGGTCTGGACAGTGTGGTTTTGGTAGATTTATGCGTTAAGTCTAAATTGGATTTTGCCATTGCACACTGCAATTTTAACCTAAGGGGAGGGGCCAGTAACGGGGACGAGAAATTTGTACAGGGAATAGCATTAAGTAATGGTATTAAATTTTTTGTAACCAATTTTGATACAATTGGTTATGTTAAAAATAATAAAGTTTCAGTTCAAGTTGGTGCAAGGGAACTTAGGTATCGTTGGTTTGCAGAAGTCATGCATGAAAATGATATTAAAACCTTGGTCACGGCCCATCACGTAGATGATAGTTTGGAAACGTTTTTAATCAACCTTTCCAGAGGAACGGGTATTGATGGCTTGTCTGGGATTCCGGAAAAAACAGACACCTTGTCAAGACCACTTCTTCGCTTTTCTAGAAGTCAGATTTTGGAATATGCGGAGTCGCAAAACTTAAAGTGGAGAGAGGACGCCAGCAATGCGGATACCAAATATCTTCGGAATAAAATCCGACATAAAATTGTGCCGTTGCTAAAGGATTTAAACCCTTCTTTTTTAAAGAATTTTACCAAAACACAACAATATCTTTCCGAGAGTGCGGTGCTTGTTGATGCCCATATTTTGGAATTGAAGTCGCGTTTGTTTCAAGAAAAGGAGGGTGTTGTGCGGATTTCTGTACAGGCTTTATTGGATTTGAAGCCAGTTTCCGTCTATATGCACGCTTTGTTTAAAGCGTATGGATTTACGGAATGGAACGATGTGGAAAATTTAGTATCGGCTATGAGCGGCAAGGAAATTCATTCTAAAACTCACCGGTTGCTAAAGGATAGGGAGTTTTTATTGCTGACAGAAATTCAAAAGGACACGGATGCTGAAGATTGTTATAGTGTTCAAGAGGGTCAAGCTGAAATTGTGGAGCCCATTAGTATAAAAATTGAATCGGTAAATGAATTATCGGAAAAGAACCAGAACACACTGTACGTAGCTAAAAAAGCGTTAAAGTATCCATTAACGATAAGGAAATGGAAAAATGGCGACTACTTTTACCCTATAGGAATGCAAGGGAAGAAAAAGCTTTCCAAATTTTTTAAGGACGAAAAAGTAGATGTTGTTTCTAAGGAACGCCAGTGGTTGCTCTGCTCCGGTGAAGATGTGGTTTGGGTTATAGGCAGACGGGCAGATGAGCGTTTTAAGGTAAATGAAGATACAAGTGATATTTTAAAATTCACATTAAATTAATGAGGTATATAACGGTATTTATTGCATTGTTTTTTAGTTCTTTAGGACTTTTTTCTCAGGATAACGATAATCCCGTGAAATGGTCGCAAGAAGTAAAAAAAATAAGCGATACGGATTATGAGTTGATTCTGAAAGGAGACATTGCGGAGGGGTGGCATGTGTATTCTCAATTTACTTCTGAAGGCGGGTCATTGCCCAGTGAATTCAGTTATAAAAATGCAGGCGAAAACTATGAACTTGTTGGAGAAACTTTAGAGAGCGAAACCATTGTTGAGTACAGCGATATTTTTGAGGTAGACGAAACCTATTTTAAGGAAACGGCCGTTTTTACTCAAAAGATAAAACTGCTAAAACCAGATGTAAACCAGATTGACATCAACTTCTTCTACCAAGTTTGTAAGGAGGTTTGTATTCCGGTGGATGCGGATTTTAGTTTTGTTCTTGATGGAGGGACGGCCGTAAAGGAAGAAAAAACCATAGATGAACATAGTAAAGTTTTGAGTTCGGCTTTAAAAATCGATTTAAAGAACAAAGAACTTTTGGGAAGTACCCATAAAGGGGGAGGGACAAGTTCAAGTCTTTGGATGATTTTTGGCTTGGGATTCTTAGGTGGATTGATAGCTTTGTTGACGCCTTGTGTTTTCCCAATGATTCCGCTTACCGTATCGTTTTTTACCAAACACTCGCAAAAGAAATCCAAAGGCATTATAAATGCACTGTTGTATGGATTTTTTATCGTTTTAATATACTTTTTGCTCAGTTTGCCTTTCCATATTTTTGACTCGGTAGACTCGCAGATATTGAATACCATAGCTACTAACATTTGGCTGAACATTGCTTTTTTCCTGATTTTTGTATTCTTTTCATTCTCTTTTTTCGGGTATTATGAATTGACGTTGCCTAGTTCTTGGGCGAATAAGATGGATGCCGCTTCTTCCAAAATAGGAGGTGTAATCGGTATTTTCTTTATGGCGGTTACATTGGCTATTGTTTCATTTTCTTGTACAGGCCCAATTTTAGGTGGACTTCTAGGAAGCACTGTTCTAGAGGAGGGTGATGTGGCAATGAATCTTTCGGCGGGCATGACCGGTTTTGGTGTGGCATTGGCTCTTCCGTTCGCTCTTTTCGCGCTGTTTCCTGCGTGGTTGAATTCACTGCCAAAATCCGGTGGATGGATGACCACGGTTAAAGTGGTGTTAGGCTTTCTGGAACTGGCGTTGGCGCTTAAATTCCTTTCCAATGCAGACCTTGTTGGGAACTGGGGCATCTTAAAACGTGAAATATTCTTGGGTATATGGGTAGTGCTGTTTGTATTACTCGCCCTTTATCTTTTTGGGATATTTAGATTTCCGCATGACGGACCTAAACAAAAGCTCTCTGCGGGAAGAAAAGTTATGGGATTGGTCAGTGCCGCTTTTTCTATCTATATCGTTTTGGGACTTTTGGGAGTTTCTAGTCTTAAGCTTTTAAGCGGTTTTCCGCCACCGGCATTTTACAGTGTTTTTGAAACCGAAAGCGATTGTCCGTTGGGAATAGATTGTTATAAGGATTTTGATGAAGGCGTAGCGCACGCAAAGAAGGTCAATAAGCCTATTCTATTGGATTTTACGGGTTGGGCTTGTGTGAACTGTAGAAAGATGGAAGAGAATGTTTGGAGCGAACCTGATGTGTATGCTATTTTAAAGGAAGATTACGTTCTTATTTCATTATACGTAGATGACCGAAAAGAACTTCCGAAATCAGAGCAATTCGATTTTAAATATGATACCGGCCGTGTAAAACATATTGAGACGGTAGGGCAGAAATGGGGTACTTTTCAGACGGTTAATTTTAACGCGGCTTCTCAGCCTTACTACGTTTTAATGTCACCAAATTTAGAAATTCTAAATACCGCTGTGCAGTATACGGATAGTGATGTATATAGGGAATGGTTAAGGGAGGGCTTGGTGAATTTTAAAAATAACTAGGTTATATCCCGTCACAAAAATAAAGGGAGTTCCAAATCCTGTTGAAACTCCCTAATATCTGGTTAGTGTTTATTCTTATTGAAGCGCATCCGGTTGAACGTCAAATTGAAACTCATCTTCAATTTCATCTTCGGTAGATTCAATCACTCTAGAAGGTACATCACCTATAATTTTATCCAGTTGATTTAGAAATCTATTATGAACTTGGTTAGCGGTCAACACCTTGCCTTTATTTTGGATTCTTCTAGCTAGTAGATAACCTCTTCTTGCTGCTTCCATTCGCTGCAAAGGTGTACCGTGGTGACCATCACTTGTAAAACTGCAATCACCTATATTAAAGAAAAGTTCAAGAAATTGTTGGGTCCGTCTCCAGTTTTGGGTTCCGCCTTTTTTGTGGGTTACATAATACCCCGTGAAGAAATCAGCTTCTAGTTCTGTGGTTCTAGTCGCTTCGGGAGCATTATCTGCAGCTCCGTTAGGATACCATTTATCTTGATTGTTGAATTGCATGTGGTGCGCCCATTCATGGGCCATAATTCCATTCCAAATAACATTTCGTCTAATGCCTGTTTGCTCTAGCAGGTCCACTATGCCATCACCGATTACGATAAGGTCGTTCTGTCCAAAGGCACCATCTAGGGCAATCGCAAATCCATCTGCAGCTATCAAAGGTGTTTCTGTTAGAAAGGTACTTTCTACATTTACGAAATTTGTAAAATAATAGGCGAGAGCGTTAGCCTCCGAAGCAGGTCTTTCGTACCAGAACATAAGAATGTCCACTATTTTGTCATAATCTTCTAGCGTGCTTTTGTGTTGCCCGCGTACCTCTATTTCATGTGGCATAAACCAAAACCTTTCTAGACTTTTGGTTATGTTCTTTACTTTTTGGGTGTCTTCTCCGTCCGCACCAAAATATTGTTCGCTGTCATCCGTAATGGTAGAAAGAAAATTCATTTCGGCGTATAAATCATACCAGTCAAGACCAATGGAATCCAGATTGCTGGAAACCGAAGCGGCAATTACATCGTCTAAGGGAGTTAAAGTACATTTACTGGGTTCAACAATAGAAGCTAAATTAAAAGGAACGTCATGGAACATTGACTTTTCAGGTAGTTTTTTAATTAACGAAGGAGCCTCAAAATTCAGGTTTGATTTTGGAATACCAATTTTTGATGTTAAAGGTTTAAGGCTGTCTTCCGGGCTTAGCTCAAATTCATCTTTAGTACATGAAACAAGAAAAAGACCGGCACCAATGATGGTTCCAGCAAGTTTTAGGTAAGCATTTTTCATAAAGTATCTTTTAGGGTTATTTTAATTAAAAATAGAAATTTTCAGATTTTATTACTTAATAAATTTGTAGTTTTTTCTTACTTTTTTTGACTAGTTTAAATGTATAGGGGTACGTGGGTATGTCTCTGTAGCTCATTAAAAAAAAATTTAATGAAGGCGGGTTGTTAATAGACTCTTTTATGCATGGCATCTGCTATTTATGAGCTCCTTATAAATAATTCTTATATTAGGTCAAAACTTAGACTTGAATGGGAAAATTTAAGCGCTTAGGGTGGGGTTTTCTTGCTCTTGTTGGTGTGTTAGCTGTTATTATAGGAAGTTTTACCTATCACCTAAAACCAGATTACGATGGTGAAAAGTCGCTTCAAGGTCTTTCTAAGGAAGTACAGATATATTATGACAACTATGGTATTCCACATATTTATGCCGAAAATGACGCAGACGCTTTTAAGGCGCTAGGTTATGTTCATGCTCAGGATAGATTGTGGCAAATGGAGCTTTTGCGGCGTATAGGAAAAGGGGGGCTGTCAGAGGTGTTCGGAAAAGACTTGTTGGGTACGGATAAGTTCTTTATAGCATTGGGTATAGATGATTATTCTTCTAAAACCATAACTAACCTTAATCCATCGGATGCAGCAGTACAGTTGTCGCAAGCATACTTGGACGGCGTAAATGAATTTGTAAAAGAAGGTCCCACTCCTGTAGAGTTTTACTTAACAGGTATAGAAAAAAAACCGTTTGAACTAAAAGATGTCTACAATACCTTAGGGTATATGGCTTTCAGCTTTGCCATGGCTCACAAAACGGACCCGTTATTGAGCAAAATAAAAGATAAATTGGGGTTTGAGTATTTAAAGGACCTAGCAGTCCATAGTGATACTACTACATTATGGATAAAAAACTATCCCAATACTAAAAACGATTCCATACGTAAATCCATTTCTGAGGTAATGTCTTCTCTGGAAAAACTGTCTATTCCACTATTTGAAGGAAGTAATGGTTGGGCAATTGCTCCAGAAAAAACCAAAAACGGGAAAGTAATCTTCGCGAACGACCCGCATATTGGGTATTCGCAACCATCGGTTTGGTACGAGGCCCATGTAAGTACTCCAAATTATGAGAAGTACGGCTATCATTTGGCCGGGGTTCCTTATCCTATATTGGGCCATAACCGAAAGCTAGCCTATGGTATGACCATGTTTGAGAATGATGATGTGGACTTTTATTACGAGAAAAAACATCCAACTGATCCAAGAAAATATAAAGATGGTGATGGTTGGAAGGATTACGAGGTCATATCCAAAACAATAAAAGTAAAGGATTCTGACGATGTCCAATTTTCTTATAAAAAAACACATCGTGGTCCTATTTTAAATGGTATTGCCGATCAGATTACGGGCGAAAGACCCATTTCTATGTGGTGGATATTTACAAAAGTGGAAAATAAATTACTCAATTCACTTTATAGTATGTCCCATGCTAAGGGGTTGGATGATTTTGAGCAAGCCTTAGAGGACCTTCATGCGCCCGGTCTTGGTATTGTTTATGGCGATGCCGATGATAATGTGGCGTGGTGGGCCGCTGCCAAGCTCTATGAAATTCCGGACAGTGTAAATACCAAATTTGTGTATGAGGAGGGGAAAGGTCTTCCGGTCGAAAAAGAATATTTAGATTTCAGTAAAAATCCACATGCTATAAATCCGCCTTGGCACTATGTATATTCGGCTAACAACCAACCGGATTCTATTTCTGGAATGTTGTACCCTGGTTATTATTTACCTGAAAATAGAGGTCGAAGAATTGAGGAATTGTTGGAGGGTAAAGACGATTGGGACAAGGAAGCTGTGGGAGATATGATAACCGATAATACCTCACCTGTAAATGTTGAAATAGTATCCCAATTGCTTAAAAAGGTGAATGTTGAGGGCCTTAACGATAGTGATTTGCAAATTCTGGATAACCTCAAAGTTTGGAAAGGCGATTACCCCACTGAAAGTACAGCGGCAACGGTATATCATAGGTGGATGTATTTTATACTGCAGAATACATTTAAGGACGAATTAGGGGAAACACTGTTCGAGGAAATTTTGAACACACACTTTATAAAGCGGACCATTGCGCCTATAGTTGGTAATGAGGCTTCCATTTGGTGGGACAATATAAGTACACCGGAGACAGTTGAAAGTCAATTTGATATTGTTACCACTTCTTTCAAGGAAGCTGTGGAAGCTCTGGAAGACCAACTGGGCAATGATACCGCTCAATGGATTTGGGGAAGAGTGCATACTTTAGAGCATGGGCATCCCATTGGGCAGGTTGAGGCACTTAAGTCTTTTTTCAATGTGGGGCCTTTTCCTATTAATGGAACACGGGAGGTTATTAACAACACGTATTTTCCATACACAGAGGGCGGATTTAACAAGGTGAGTTCCGGGCCATCCACTAGAAGGGTGATAGATTTTTCGGATGTAGAGAATAGTATGAGTATCCTTCCTACGGGACAATCGGGAAATCCGTTTAGTACTCATTATAAAGACCAAGCAGAGATGTATGTGAATGGGGAGTTTCGTAAGATGATGCTCAATAAGGAGGAAATACTATCCAAATCAAAGTCACAGCTTACGTTGAAACCAATGAATGGAAAAGAATAAAACCCAACTATAGAATTTAAATAGATAACGAATATGCTCACCAAAGTTTTTGGAAGTGCCGTTTTCGGCGTAGATGCAACAACTATCACAGTTGAAGTCAATGTAGATAAAGGTGTTGGTTACCACTTGGTAGGATTGCCGGACAATGCAATAAAGGAAAGTAACTATCGTATTGCGGCGGCACTATTAAATAACGGATATAAAATTCCTGGAAAGAAAATAACTTTGAATCTGGCCCCTGCGGACCTTCGGAAAGAAGGTTCTGCATATGACCTAACCTTGGCTATCGGAATTCTAACCGCCTCAGGACAGATTAAGTCAGAGAATGTAGAAAAGTACATCATCATGGGTGAGCTTTCTTTAGATGGTAGCCTTCATCCTATAAAAGGAGCATTGCCTATTGCTATTAAGGCGCAAGAAGAAGGTTTTGAAGGGTTTATTTTGCCTAAAGAAAATGCAAAGGAAGCTGCAATAGTTTCTGATTTAAAGGTTTTTGGGGTCGAGAATATAAGTGAGGTAATAGAATTTTTTGATAATGGAACGCCTTTGGAGCAAACCATCATTAATACACGTGAAGAATTCTATAAAACCCTGGATTTCCCGGAATTTGATTTTGCAGATGTAAAAGGTCAGGAAAGTATCAAGCGGTCCATGGAAATTGCAGCGGCAGGCGGGCATAATATTATTTTGGTTGGTCCTCCGGGAGCAGGGAAAACTATGCTTGCTAAACGATTGCCTTCTATTTTGCCACCAATGACTTTGCACGAGGCGCTAGAAACTACTAAGATTCATAGTGTAGTGGGTAAAATAAAGAATATGGGACTGATGAGTCAGCGTCCGTTCAGAAATCCACATCACACCATAAGTTCTGCTGCATTGGTCGGAGGGGGGAGTTACCCACAACCAGGGGAGATATCATTATCGCACAACGGAGTTTTGTTTTTAGATGAACTGCCGGAGTTTGAGCGTAGGGTTTTGGAAGTAATGCGCCAACCAATGGAAGACCGAGAGGTTACTATTGCCAGAGCACGATTTACCGTTACCTATCCCAGTAGTTTTATGTTAGTGGCTAGTATGAACCCTAGTCCGGGAGGATATTTTAATGACCCTGATGCACCAGTTACTTCTTCTCCTGCGGAAATGCAACGCTATTTGAGTAAGATATCCGGGCCCTTATTAGACCGTATAGATATACATATTGAAGTGACGCCGGTTCCTTTTGAAAAGCTGTCCGAGGACCGAAAAGGAGAAAGCAGTGTGGAAATCAGGAAACGGGTAACCGCTGCTAGGGAAGTACAGACCAAACGCTTTGCCGAATTACCTAATGTGCATTACAATGCTCAAATGAATACCAAGCAGATTCGTGAATTCTGTAGATTAGATGACGCTTCAAAAGAATTGCTTAAGAATGCCATGGAGCGTTTAAATCTGTCTGCGCGTGCCTATGACCGTATTTTAAAAGTGGGGCGCACGATTGCTGATTTAGAAGGGGTAGAAGCGGTAAACGGGTCCCATATAGGAGAAGCTATTCAATATCGTAGTTTAGATAGGGAAGGCTGGCTGGGGTAAAATAATAAAAAGCCCCTGTCTTTTATAAAAGAAAGGAGCTAAGGCAATCTAAGTTTGAAATTTTAATGAATTTCTAAAAAGGATGGTTCTTGTATAGGAAAATAGCCATTACAATTATAAAAATGACATTAAATGCGACATAGGCGTAGGTGAGTTTGTCTCGTGTTTTCATAAATATTATTGTGTTGTTCCTTCACAAATTTAAAAGTATACACGCATAATAAAACAAAGAAAAACCCCACATTTTTTGGGTTATTTATATCAGATACCTGTGGTATTTGATGATTTTTATTTCTAGAGTAGGTATTTTTAGTAATAAAATAAATCAACGCCTAAGGCCTATTGGTGTGTTATTCCTTATTCTCAGTGGATTTAAGTGACAGTCGTGTAAAATATCACATACAGAGACCATAGAAAACAAAAGGCGCAGAAAGCGTAAACAAGGTAATCGTTAAGAGTAGTTTTTTCTTTCATAAGAATTGGGTTTGTATATAAAACGCAATCACACACCATTGGTACTCATATCTATCGGGCAAAGGGTATTAAATTCGATTGAAAACAAGAATATCGGTAAGTGGTAATCATAGTTCTATAAACGGAATAAGCTTAAAAACACCTAATCCTTTTATTTAAACCGTACATCTTGTGGTTTAGGACTGTAAAATTGAGTCTTGGTAGACTCAGTTGAGGTTAATCGCCAAAAAAAGGAAAAGTAGGAATCTAAAAATAGAGAAGTATAACTATAGTGCTTATCGCTATTAAGAATGTATACGATTGCTATATTATGAAATGTAGGAAAATACAGTACGTTCTATGCTTATGTGGAGACGGTATTATGAATCCTCTGGTGGGACAAAACTATGTGCTCAGTTAGAGTATGGTTATAGCTGAAATTCGCCGTTTCCATGGTCTTCTTTGCCTTTATTGCCTGCAGCAAAAACATCTTTTAAAATGTAAGCAACTATAATGGTGATTCCCACTGCGAGAAGCGGAATGGCGTATGATTCGTTCAGCATATTCAATAAGCTTCCTACTATAATTGACAAAGCGCCTACAACCATGGCCAAATTCCATAGAACCCGTGCCATACTGTTTTTTTGTCTACGGTCTTCATCTAGAAAATAGGCTGTACCTTCCATGATAAACCAAGTAATAAATGAAATGGCTATAAGTATTTGAAAGAGTAAGGTAAAAGGTAGGTCAACGACTCTAAAAAGCCCGTTAAGGGCCCAGCTTGTAACCATTACCATTTTTACAATGTCAATAAATAGTTTGGTTTCCTTTCTCCAGAAACGAATGGAGTATAATATAAGAATAGCCGTAAATGCTATGAAAATAGTCTCTGATGCATACGGCCAATGGAAAATACGCGATAGCATGCCCAACAACAAAATTGCGATTGAAATTCTCAACGGAGTCTTTAAAATCTTTGTATTATTTGACATGGCAATGAGGTTTTAAGTTTATATCGCTTTGATATGTACACGCAAGCCTTCCATTATCCCTAGAATATTTGTAACGGTTTCTTTAAGATAATATTTTATAAGAACGTGTGGTATTCGTATGGTCGTAAAACCGTTTTTGAAAGAATGCATGGCTTCTTCTAGGTCATTAATGGCTTGTTCGTGAGTCATCATGTGGTACTCGGTATCAATTTCAATATTGAGTTTTACCCTAGAGATAGCAATGTCTATAGACTTTGAGCCATCCCACCATTCTAGCATAGAGGGGATGCCCGCTTCTTTTAGGCCATAGTATAATTGTATGGCTTCGCGGGGTGTTTTGTTTGTTTCTATCAACTTTGTCATCCTTGGTCTATGTTCACTACACAACTCAACACCTAAGGTATCCATTGAGTGTTTGTGGTCTGTATAGCCAAGCGCTTTATTACATTCTAAACAATTCATTTCAGTAGGTCAATTTGGCCCCGATAAAAATGAGGGGGAGGTTCGATTTGGGATAATAATAACCCGTAATTTTTCTGGATATTATATAGATTCGACATACGGCACCCTTGTTTTAGATGAACTGCATTTTTTTAGATAAACGGCATTAAAAAATGTTAAAACTGTGGTGAAACGAGGGCCTGCGAAGGATAGTTTAATGGCTCTATTCTTGGTCAAGATAAGGTGTTTTCTGACAAGAAGTCTAAAAGTTTATGAGTATTTTAGAAATTCTAAATTTCAAAATGACGAATAAGTATATTGATTTGAACTGTGATGTTGGTGAGGGTGTTGGTAATGAAGAAGAATTATTGCCTATGCTTTCTTCTTGCAATATAGCCTGTGGTGGTCATACGGGTAATAAGAATACCATGACTGAAGTTGTTAAGTTGGCTAAAAGGAATAATGTGTCCATAGGAGCGCACCCTTCGTATCCCGATGCATTTAATTTTGGGCGAATTTCTATAGAAATAGATGATAAGGAGCTTATAGGAAGTATAAGATGCCAGGTTGATAGTCTTTTGGGCGTAATAAATGAACAAAATGTAAAACTGAATCATATTAAGCCTCACGGAGCACTTTATAACGACATAGTTAAGAATGCATCTTTGGCGCTTTGTTTTCTAGAAGCGATAGAAAAATATAAGAATGAGGTTTATATTTATGCACCCTATGCTTCGGAAATAGCGAGAAAGGCATCCGATAAAGGTTTTAAGGTGAAATATGAGGCATTTGCCGACAGGAATTATAATACTGATTTAAGTTTGGTGTCCAGAAGTGAGCCAAAAGCTTTGTTAACCGATAAAACGCAGGTGCTAGAGCATGTGGTAAGAATAGTGAACTTAAAAAAGGTGACGACTATTAGGGGGGAAGATTTGTCAATTTTGGCGGATACCTTTTGTGTTCATGGAGATACACCATCGGCATTAGAAATAGTATTGTATCTTACTAAAGAATTACCCAATTATAATATATTTATTAAAAAGTGAACAGTTATTCAATTTCAATAAGACCTTTTGGTATTCATGCTATACTTGTAGAATGGCCTGGTAGGGTAGATGTAGCTATTTTAGAAGATATACTTCAATTTACCCAATACCTTAAAGAATGCTGTTTAAAGGATGAAGAATGGGAAATTGTGCCGGCTTATAATTCGGTTACACTCATATATAGGCAAGAGCCGATTGCTTTTGATCAGTTAAAAACCAAATTGCTCAATTGGTATAAGGAAGATATTAAAGTAGTCAAGCGGCAGAAAATTTTATGGAATCTCCCTGTTTGTTATGATGAAGATTTTGGTATTGATCTGAACGAAATTTCTCAAAAATCTGCAATGTCTATCAATGAAATTGTGAGCCTTCATACATCACATGTGTATACGGTCTTTGGAATAGGATTTCTACCCGGGTTTACTTATTTAGGTGGGCTACCAGAGGTATTGGAGTTTAATAGAAGGTCACAGCCGCGCTCAAAGGTTTTGCGGGGTTCAGTTGGTTTAGCGGGTAAGCAAACGGGTATCTATCCCCAGGACTCCCCAGGAGGATGGAATATAATAGGGAACTGTTCTGTACCTATGTTTGATCCTAAGGCAAAGGAACCGTGCTTTGTAAGTGTAGGGGATCAAGTTCAGTTTTATAAAATAACCAGGGCGGAATATGATTTGCATAAAATTGAAAGTGAAGTCGGCATTTACAAACTTAAAAAAACCGTATTAGATGCTTAAAATTCTTAAATCGGGACTTTTTACGGCGGTTCAGGATATCGGCAGGTACGGATATTTGAATAAGGGCGTGCCCGTTGCCGGATTTATGGATGGGTTTTCGGCAAAAAAAACAAATCAACTTTTAGATAATGATGAGAACGCGGCTGTACTAGAAATTACTATGACAGGGCCAACCGTAATGTTCGAGGAAGAAACTTTTATAACCATGGGTGGAGCGTTGCTTTCCGTAACGTTGAATAATAAACCTATTGAAAACTATGAAGTTCTTAAGGTAAGGAAAGGAGATATTCTCTCTTATGGTAAATTGGAAAAAGGGTTTCGGAGTTATTTAGCGGTTAAAGGTGGTTTTAAGACCCCATTGGTTTTGGGTAGTCGCTCACTCTTTTCTTCCATAACAAAAAAGAATCACCTTGCTGATGGAGATACATTGGAGTATGAAGCATGCGCTCATTTTGAACCTAAAATCAGTAAGCTAAAGGTAGATTCATTCTTAGATGAAACTAATCTCAAGGTTTCTCAAGGGCCCGAATACGAGAATCTTTCGGATAGACAACTAGAGATGTTGTTCGCTAAGAAATTTAGTATATCCAATGAAAATAATAGAATGGCCTATCAGCTAGAGGAAAAAATAGAGGGGATTCAAACCTCTATGATTACATCGGCCACGCTTCCGGGTACTGTGCAGCTAACACCATCTGGTAAACTGATCGTTTTAATGAAAGATGGTCAGACAACAGGAGGGTACCCCCGTATTCTTCAGCTATCGGATAGAGCTATTTCCGTACTTGCGCAAAAGAAATATGGAGATGAGGTAGAATTCAAATTGAATTGATAATTATAATGGTGTATTTCTACGAATAATTTATTGTCCCGCTGCAACATTTTGTCTAATATTGTTCTAATGAAAATCAAAACTCATACAACTGTGGTTATTAAGGTCATTCTCAAAAGAGAATGATGCAGATTTTCATAGTTTAGAAAGGCCTGTATCTAATTCGTTTGATACAGGCCTTTTTTTGTTTTTAAAGGTTTTATATGACAATGTGTCTTATTCGAACTTTGAAAACTATGTTATTTAAGTGAAAAATGACGAATTGAATATGATAAAAATAAGCAGTTAAAAGTCTGTTTATTAGGGTTTTGTATAATTTTTTAAACTCTTGGATTTAGATACGAAAGCCACACCTGAAATGCTGAAATAAAGAAAAGAATACCTTTGAATATAGAGAGTACATATTGTAAACTGAACAACCAATTATATAACGCTTAATGGAACTGAATAAATACAGTAAAAACGTAACACAAGATTCAACACAACCAGCTGCACAAGCAATGCTTTATGCAATAGGTTTCAAAGATGAAGATTTTAGTAAACCATTAATTGGTATCGCAAGTACCGGTTATGAGGGCAATCCTTGTAACATGCACTTGAACGATTTGGCCAAATTGGTGAAAGAAGGTGTCAACTCAAAAGAAACCGTTGGTCTTATTTTTAATACTATTGGTGTTAGTGATGGAATTTCTATGGGAACTCCTGGTATGCGTTTTTCGCTTCCGTCAAGAGATATTATTGCAGACTCTATGGAAACTGTTGTTCAGGGTATGTCTTATGATGGTCTTGTAACGGTAGTGGGTTGTGATAAAAATATGCCTGGCGCTCTTATGGCTATGTTGCGCCTTAACCGTCCTTCAATTTTGGTATATGGTGGTACAATTGCTTCAGGGTGTCACAATAGTAAAAAATTAGATATCGTTTCTGCTTTTGAAGCATGGGGCGAGAAAGTTGCGGGTACTATGGAAGAACCCGAATACAGAAGTATTATTAAAAAATCAATTCCAGGTGCGGGTGCATGTGGTGGTATGTATACCGCAAATACTATGGCATCTGCAATAGAGGCTCTGGGTATGTCCATGCCTTATAATTCTTCAAACCCTGCTATTAGTAGTAATAAGGAAGAAGAGTGTATAGCTGCAGGTAAGCAAATGCGCATACTTATTGAAAAGGATATTAAGCCTTTGGATATTGTTACCCGTAAATCCCTAGAAAACGCTATTCGTTTAGTGACTATTATGGGAGGTTCTACTAATGCGGTATTACATTTCTTGGCAATAGCAAGAGCTGCTGATATTGAGTTTACATTACAAGATTTCCAACATATTAGTGATACAACTCCATTTATAGCCGATTTAAAGCCGAGTGGCAAGTATCTAATGGAAGACGTTCACCGAGTTGGTGGAATTCCAGCAGTATTGAAATACCTTCTGAAAAACGGATTGCTACATGGCGATTGTTTGACAGTGACCGGAAACACTTTGGCGGAAAACCTTAAAGATGTTCCGGATTTAGAGGAAGGGCAAGATGTAATTATGCCTTTAGATAATCCTATTAAAGCAACGGGTCACTTACGTATGTTGTATGGTAACCTTGCTGAAAATGGCTCTGTAGCAAAAATTACGGGTAAAGAAGGTTTGTTGTTCAAAGGAACTGCAAAAGTTTTTAATGGCGAATATGCGGCCAATGATGGTATCCGTACCGGTTTAGTGAAAAAAGGAGATGTTGTGGTCATTCGTTACGAAGGTCCAAAAGGGGGCCCGGGTATGCCTGAAATGCTTAAGCCTACGGCAGCTATTATGGGTGCGGGACTAGGTAAGGATGTAGCTCTAATAACAGACGGTCGCTTCTCAGGAGGTACGCACGGTTTCGTTGTTGGACATATTTCTCCAGAAGCGCAAGATGGTGGTAATATAGCTTTGATCGAAGATGGTGATATTATTACGATTGATGCCGAGACGAATTCTATTAATGTAGAGGTTTCGGACGAAGTATTGGCCAAAAGAAAAGAATCTTGGGTCCAGCCTGAATTGAAGTTTAAAAAGGGAGTGTTGTACAAATACGCACGTTCAGTTTCATCTGCTGCGCAAGGTTGTGTAACCGATGAGTTTTAATGAACATGAAAGGGTTTCTTGAAATACGATGAGAAACCACAAGCAGAGAGGTCTCTGCAAATTAGCTATTATAAGGAATGAAGACCTATGGAAACAGTTAAAATAAAAACGGAAGTGAACCCAAAGAAAACAAAGCTTAAAATTAGTGGTGCAGAAGCCATTATACATTGTTTATTGGCTGAGGGTGTAGATTTGCTATATGGTTACCCGGGTGGTGCCATTATGCCGGTTTACGATGAGTTATATAAATTTCAGGATAAACTTACTCACATTTTAACCCGTCATGAGCAAGGAGCTACTCATGCCGCTCAGGGGTATGCTAGAGTTTCCGGTAGGGTAGGTGTTGCTATGGCTACATCTGGCCCAGGGGCTACAAACCTTGTTACAGGACTGGCAGATGCACAAATAGATTCTACGCCAATGGTGTGTATTACCGGTCAGGTTACACGTCATTTATTAGGATCGGATGCTTTTCAAGAAACCGATATTATCGGAATCTCTACGCCAGTTACAAAATGGAATTATCAGATAACCGAGGCTTCTGAAATTCCAGAGATAATGGCAAAAGCATTCTACATTGCTAGGTCAGGAAGACCAGGTCCGGTTTTGGTAGATATTACTAAAAATGCTCAGATTGATGAGTTTGAATTTAGTTATGAAAAGTGCACAGCTGTACGTAGTTATAACCCGGAACCTAAACCAAGTGTTCCAGCTATAGAAGCGGCGGCAGAACTTATTAATAACGCTAAAAAACCGCTGATTGTTTGGGGTCAAGGTGTTATTTTGGGTAAGGCCGAAGAAGAGCTTAAAGCTTTGGTGGAAAAGTCTGGAGTTCCTGCAGCTTGGACCATTATGGGAGCTTCGGCTTTAGATAGTGAGCACCCATTGAATGTAGGTATGGTGGGTATGCATGGTAATTATGCGCCAAACATGTTAACGAACGAGTGTGATGTCTTAATTGCTATCGGTATGCGTTTTGATGATCGTGTAACGGGCAGTTTGGATACTTATGCAAAACAAGCTAAAGTCATCCATTTTGAGATAGACAAGGCGGAAATCAACAAGAACGTACATGCAGATGTAGCTGTCTTGGGTAATTCAAAAGATACTTTGGGTCTATTGTTGCCAATGATCAATGAAAATAAGCACGAGGCTTGGCACAATGAGTTCAAGGAATATTATAAAATAGAATTTGAGCAGGTAATCAACAATGATATTCACCCCACTAAAGAAGGGTTGACTATGGGTGAGGTTATCGAACGGATAAATGTTGAATCTGAGCAAAAAGCCGTTATTGTTACGGATGTTGGGCAGCACCAGATGATCGGTTGTCGCTATGCTAAATTCAAGCAGAGTAAAAGTAACATAACCTCAGGAGGTCTTGGTACTATGGGTTTTGCTCTTCCAGCTGCTATTGGTGCCAAAATGGGTGCTATGGAGCGTGAAGTAGTAGCTATTATAGGAGATGGTGGTTATCAAATGACCATTCAGGAGTTGGGTGTAATTTTTCAGCATAAAGTACCTGTTAAGATAGTGGTGTTGAATAATGATCACTTAGGTATGGTACGCCAATGGCAAGAGTTGTTCTTTGATAGAAGATACGCTTCAACAGTAATGGTTAATCCTGATTTTGTGAAAATTGCAGAAGGGTATAGTATTGAAGCGAAAAGAGTGAGTACTCGAGAAGACCTGAAAATTGCAATTAAGGAAATGATTGCTTCTAAAGAGCCTTATTTCTTAGAAGTGAAAGTGGAGAAAGAAGATAACGTATTTCCGATGATTCCTTCTGGAGCCTCGGTTTCCGAAGTTCGTCTAAAGTAATTGGTTAAAGCTAAGGAACTCCGTAATACAACCATCTAAACAAAAGAAGTGATAGATTCCAATATACAGGACAAACCAAAAATCCATCAGCAAATTGAGCAGAAGTCGGCAGAAATTGGTTTTACCATGCCTTCGGATGTGTACATAGGTACCTTGTTGAAAACACTTATGGCTTCAAAACCAAAAGGTAAATTTTTGGAACTGGGTACTGGTATAGGCTTGAGCCTGTCATGGATGGTAGATGGTATGGATGCAGAATCTGAATTGATTTCAGTTGATAATGACCCTAAGCTGATTGCTATAGTCAAAGACTATTTTGAGGCGGATAAAAGGGTGAAGCTATATTGTGAAGATGGTTCGGAATGGATTAAGAATTATTCAGGAGGAAAATTTGATTTGATCTTTGCAGATGCTTGGCCAGGGAAATACAGTGAGATTGATGAAGTTTTGGATTTTGTAAAGGTTGGTGGTTTTTATGTGATAGATGATATGACCGCTCAGCCCAATTGGCCGGAAGGACATGAAGATAATGTGGAGCGTTTGGTAGCTTATTTAGAGAAAAGAGCAGACTTTACGTTAACCAAATTAAACTGGTCTACAGGGTTAATTATTGCTGTTAAAAATAGCTAGACAATACCTTTTGGAGGTGAATGTAAAAGAATAATGGGTTGTCTTTTAATAAGGAAATCCGCTCTCAGGTGCAGTTGAGAGGTTAAAAAATACAATGTTTGTTATCGGCTGCGCTCGATAAAACCCTATTAAATTGAACAATGGAAAAAGAATGGTTTACTATATCGGTATATTCTGAAAACAATGTAGGTTTACTGAATAGAATCTCTGGAATATTCTTAAAGAGACACATTAATATAGAGAGTTTAAACGTTTCAAAATCAGAAATTGAGGGCGTTTCTAAATTCACTATTGTTGTTTATACTACGGAAAAATGGACTCGTAATATCGTGGGCCAAATAGAGAAGCAAATTGAGGTGATAAAAGCGTTTTATCATACAGATGAAGAAACCATTTATCAAGAATCGGTTTTGTTTAAAATAGCTTCTAACCTGCTTTTTGACGAAAGACAGATTCAGAATATTATTAAGGATAACAATTCACAAATAGTAACTGTTGCCCGAGACTTTTTTGTAATTGCAAAATCAGGTCGTAGAAACGAAATCAACGAGATGTACGACCAATTGAAACCTTTTGGTATCATGCAATTTGTGCGTACTGGTCGTATTTCGGTTTCAAAAGAAGAAATGCCCATTACCGCTTTGCTTAATGAGTTTTATCAAGATAAATAACTAAATAGAAATCAATAATTAATTTAATAAAGGATTCTGGTCTTAGTCTATTTTTAGAATAACTTTGGATAGAATTTGAAAAACACGATTGAAAAATGGCAAATTACTTTAATACACTATCATTAAGAGATCAACTGACGCAATTGGGCAAATGTAGGTTCATGGAAGCTTCAGAATTCGCCGATGGTGTATCAGCTTTAAAAGGAAAAAAAATAGTTATAGTTGGTTGTGGAGCCCAAGGTTTGAACCAAGGGTTGAATATGCGTGATTCAGGTTTGGATATCGCCTATACCTTGCGTGATGCTGCAATTAAAGAAAAAAGACAATCGTTTTTAAATGCTAGTGAAAACGGATTTACTGTTGGCACGTATGAGGAATTGATTCCTAGTGCCGATGTAGTTATTAACCTTACTCCGGATAAGCAACATACTGCTGTGGTTAATGCGGTAATGCCGTTAATGAAAAAAGGAGCTACATTATCCTATTCTCACGGTTTTAATATTGTTGAAGAGGGTACTCAGGTTCGTGAGGATCTTACGGTTATAATGGTAGCGCCAAAGAGTCCAGGTTCTGAGGTTCGTGAAGAATATAAAAGAGGTTTTGGTGTGCCAACTCTAATAGCGGTTCACCCAGAGAATGATCCAGAAGGAAAAGGTTTGGAGCAAGCTAAAGCATATGCTGCCGGTACAGGTGGGCATAGAGCCGGTGTTCTTGAGTCTTCTTTTGTTGCCGAAGTAAAATCGGATTTAATGGGTGAGCAAACTATCCTTTGTGGATTGTTGCAAACTGGAAGTATCCTTTGTTTCGATAAAATGATAGAGAAAGGTATAGACGCTGGTTATGCTTCTAAATTGATTCAATACGGATGGGAAACCATTACCGAAGGAATGAAATACGGTGGTATCACTAATATGATGGACCGTTTGTCAAATCCTGCAAAAATCAAAGCTTTTGAACTTTCAGAAGAATTGAAAGATATTATGCGTCCGCTTTTCCAAAAGCATATGGATGATATTATGACTGGTCATTTCTCAAAAACAATGATGGAAGATTGGGCCAATGATGATAAAAACTTATTGACTTGGCGTGCTGCAACAGGCGAAACCGCTTTTGAAAAAACTCCGGCAGGTGATGATAACATTTCTGAACAAGAGTTTTATGACAATGGCGTGTTGATGATCGCTATGGTTAGAGCTGGTGTTGAATTGGCTTTTGAAAGTATGACAGAGTCGGGAATCATCGGTGAGTCTGCTTACTACGAGTCTTTACATGAAACTCCATTAATTGCTAATACTATTGCAAGAAAGAAATTGTTCGAAATGAACCGTGTAATTTCTGATACTGCTGAGTACGGTTGTTACTTGTTTGATCATGCATGTAAGCCTTTATTGACTGATTTCATGAAAAATATTGATACGGACGTAATCGGTAAGGCATATGCTGGTGGTAAAGGAAATGGTGTTGATAACGCTAAATTGATTACGGTGAATAAAGTACTTCGTGATCACCCAGTAGAAATTGTAGGAGCAAGACTTCGTGCTTCTATGACGGCAATGAAGCCGATTGTATAATTAATAAAACAACCCTGTCCGGTTTTTTTAGTCTTCCAGAACAACGGAAAGTTAAAACTCTAGACAGGGTTTTTTAATATGGCATATTTTCCCAATATATCGGATATAAAAAAGGCGGCCAGTACTATTGCTCAAGTAGCAACGGTTACACCGCTTATGACCAGCATACGCTTGTCAAAAGTGTTTGATGCCAACATTCTTCTTAAAAGAGAAGACTTGCATCGGGTGCGTTCCTATAAAATCCGTGGAGCTTTTAATAAAATTAGTTCGCTTTCAGAAAAAGAAAGAGAGAGTGGTATTGTTTGTGCCAGTGCGGGAAATCATGCCCAAGGTGTGGCCTTTGCTTGTAACCACTTAAAAATAAACGGGACTATATATATGCCGTCCGTAACTCCCAAACAGAAAATTGAACAGACCAAAATGTTTGGTGGTGAATGGGTAACGGTAGTACTGGAAGGAGATACTTTTGACGATTCTTCAAAAAGTGCAAAGGCATTCTGTGAGAACAGTTCAAAAACATTTATTCACCCTTTTGACGACCCCAAGGTAATAGAAGGTCAAGGTACGGTAGGTCTAGAGCTGTTGGAGCAATTTAAGGAACCTATAGATTACATCTTTGCTGCTATTGGTGGTGGTGGATTGGCTTCAGGCTTGATAGGGGTGTTTAAAGAATTATCTCCAAACACCAAAATTATAGGGGTAGAGCCGGAAGGTGCTCCCTCTATGAAAACGTCTATAAGGAACAACAATAATACTGAACTTTCTAAAATAGATAAGTTTATTGATGGTGCTGCAGTGCAGAAAGTTGGAGACCTTACTTTTGACATTTGTAAAAACGGACTCCATGACATGGTAACTGTTGCAGAGGGTAAAGTGTGTCAGACTATTTTGGATCTTTACAATAGAGATGCTATAGTTGTTGAGCCTGCTGGTGCATTGACTATTTCTGCTTTGGATGGATTTGCGGAAGAAATAAAAGGCAAAAATGTAGTTTGTATTCTTAGTGGAAGTAATAATGATATTACTAGAACTGCGGAAATTAAGGAACGAGCATTGCTTTACGGTCAGCTTAAGCACTATTTTATAGTTAGGTTCCCGCAAAGACCTGGTGCTTTAAAAGAATTTGTAGCGGAGATTTTGGGTCCTGATGATGATATTACCCATTTTGAATATTCTAAAAAATCTAGTAGAGAGAATGCTCCAGCTATTGTTGGTATTGAATTAAAAAGTCCTGAAGATCTCCAGCCTTTGGTTGAGCGAATGAAAGCCAATAATTTTTATGGGGATTATTTGAATGATAAGCCAGATCTTTTTCAATATTTGGTTTAGGGTTTCACAATTTCGCTCTCTTTTATGAAATTGCTATAAACCACCTTTATTTAATTTTCTCAAAAATTAACTCTGATTTGTTAATTGTGTATTTTCGTTATGACTACGTTCTGTAGTTTTAAAACCAATGACTATAAACCACTGTAAAAATGAAAGCAATACCCGAAGAATACCAGATTAACCAGACAATAGACCAAAGAAAATATTTGGTGAATGGCGAGTTGAAGACATGGAACGGAAATACAACAGAGGTTTTTTCTACCATATCATCTACCGAAGAATATAAGCCAACCTTATTAGGTAGTATTCCGGATATGGGCGAACCTGAAGCTTTAGATGCTTTAGACTCGGCCATGAAAGCTTTTAATAGAGGGCAAGGGGTCTGGCCAACAATGCACGTAAAAGATCGTATTGAGTGCATGGAAAATTTTGTGCGTCAAATGAAGACTAAGCGAGATATTATAGTCAAACTTTTGATGTGGGAAATCGGTAAATCATTACCGGATAGTCAAAAGGAGTTTGATCGTACGGTTGATTATATTAATGATACTATTGAAGAATATAAGGAGTTAGATCGTAATTCAGCTAAATTTCAGAAGCACGATGGCGTTTATGCGCATATAAGAAGAGGGCCATTAGGTGTTGTGCTTTGTTTGGGGCCATACAACTACCCTTTAAACGAGACTTTTGCTTTGCTTATTCCGGCGATCATAATGGGGAATACAACGGTGTTTAAACCGGCCAAACACGGTGTTTTATTGATTACGCCACTATTGGAGGCTTTTCAAAGTAGCTTTCCTAAAGGTGTGGTAAATATTCTGTTCGGTAGAGGTAGGGCCGTGGCTGCACCTATCATGCAAACTGGTAAAGTTGATGTACTTGCCTTAATAGGAAACAGTAAATCCGCCAATGCTTTACAAGAACAGCATCCTAAAAGTAATCGCTTACGCTTGGTGTTAGGGTTGGAGGCAAAGAATCCAGCAATTATACTTCCTGATGCCGATCTGGATTTGACTATAGACGAATGTATTGCTGGTACGCTATCCTTTAACGGTCAACGTTGTACGGCGTTAAAAGTGATTTACGTACATGAAGATGTTAAAGATGAATTTTTAAAACGCTATTCACAACGAGTAGATGAGTTGAAATTTGCAAATCCTTGGGAAGAAGGGGTGAAGTTGACTCCGCTTCCTGAGCCTGGAAAACCAGCTTATATTCAAGAGTTGATAGATGATGCTATTGAGAAAGGAGCGAAAATAAAAAATAAAAAAGGAGGGAAGCAATTTGATAATTATATCTGGCCGGCAGTTTTATACCCGGTAAGCAAAGATATGAGGGTCTATCAGGAAGAGCAGTTTGGACCAGTTGTTCCAGTTGTTTCATTTTCTGATATAGAAGAGCCTTTAAACGATATGGCCGAAAGTAACTACGGTCAGCAAGTGAGCCTTTTTGGTAAAGATGTATACGCACTTTCTCCATTAATAGACACCTTGGTTAATTTGGTTTGTAGAGTAAACTTGAATAGTTCTTGTCAACGTGGGCCAGATGTGTATCCGTTTACGGGAAGAAAAGATTCTGCACAAGCAACTTTAAGTGTTCATGATGCCCTACGTTCTTTTTCTATTAGAACTTTTGTGGCCTTTAAGGATAACGATTTGAATAATGAGACTGTTCTGCAGTTGTTAGAAGCCAAGCTGTCTAACTTCGTAAGTACGGATTATATTTTGTAATCTACCCCGTTAAACTACGAAAGCACAAAGGTTTCAATCATAGCTTTGTACATCTTTCAAGGTTTCTCCTGAAACGCTAACATATGTTTAAAGTATAAGATTTTACCCCTATTTATAGGGGTATTATTTTTTAAGGGTAATTATGAACATAAATATGATAATCGCGCATATTTTTAATTGATTTTCTCGCCATAACTTTGTTTAAAATTTTTATTGATTTTTAATGTAAGCTCCAAATCTTACAAATAAATTTTGTTTAATTAAAAAGGTGTGTGCTATGAAAACAAACACAGCAAATAGAAAAGCGCTAATAGCTTTAGCGATAGGAGGTTTTGGTATTGGGTTGACGGAATTCGTTATAATGGGAATTCTTCCAGATGTAGCCAAAGGTTTAAATATTTCAATTCCCCAGGCAGGTCATTCAATAGCAGCATACGCGTTAGGTGTAGTTGTTGGTGCTCCCTTATTAACAAAAGTAGGGGGTAAGTTAAATTCACGTACCGTTCTATTATTATTAATGGGTTGGTTTACCGTATTTAATACGCTTTCCGGTTTTTCGGATAACTACACTACCTTATTAATTACTCGGTTTCTATCCGGACTACCACATGGGGCCTTTTTTGGTATAGGTGCTGTAGTTGCCGGTAAATTGGTGAAAGCAGGAAAATCTGCTCAAGCAATTGCCGTAATGTTCTCAGGGTTGACCATTGCAAATGTTATTGGTGTGCCAACCGGAACTTATATAGGACACCATTATGATTGGAGTTTATCTTTCTTTATGGTGGGAATTGTTGGATTTATGGCGATTTTAAGTGTGCTTTTTTGGATGCCAAAAATAGAACCAGACCTTCCCAAAGCGCGATCAAATGAGAATAAAGGTTTGAGAAATGGCGAATTATGGGCTCTTATCGCATTAACTACTATAGGTACAGGAGGCTTTTTCGCTTGGTATAGCTATATAGCTCCTTTGGTAACGGATATTGCCGGAATGGGAGAAAACATGGTCAGTTATGCCATGATTTTGGCTGGTCTTGGTATGGTGGTCGGTAATTTCTTAGGAGCAAAAATGGCTGAGTGGTTTGTGCCTTTGAAAGCAGTAGCTATAAGTTTGAGTTTTATGGTGCTTTTATTAATTATCAATGCGGTAGTTGCAACAAACCCACAGATTTTATTGATTATGACTTTCTTGATGGGGTTGGCTTCTTTTACGGTTTCTACACCTATACAGATGGCGATAATAAATACATCTAGAGGAAATGAAATGCTGGGGTCATCTATGAATCAAAGTGCCTTTAATATGGGGAATGCTTCTGGAGCCTATTTGGCCGGTTTGCCAATAGCATATGGATATAGTGTTGTTTATTCTGGAATTGTAGGTGCTATGCTGGCAGGAACTGGTGTTGCAATAGCTATAGGTATTCTTGTATATAGAAGGCAAAGAGCAAATAAATATAGAAAATTGGCTTATAATAGCTAAATGTAAGATGGAAATTCACCTAACAAGTGAGAGTCGAATCACAGTTTAAATGATATAAAAAAACCTCCCAAGTTAACTTGGGAGGTTTTTTACTGATTAGAATATATTATTAAACGTTCTTGGCCAACCAATCGCCAACTTCGCTTGTCTTGTAAGATTTGGCATCTTCCGAAAGGTCTTCGGTAACAATGCCTTCCGCTAAAGATTTGTTTACTACACGACGGATATCCTCCGCTTCTTGTTGAAGACCAAAATCTTCAAACATCATAGCTGCTGAAAGTACGGTTGCCAATGGGTTGGCAATGTCTTTTCCTGCTGCTTGTGGGTATGAACCGTGAATAGGCTCGTACAATTTTGTTTTCTCACCAACAGAAGCAGAAGGCATTAGGCCCATTGATCCTGAGATCACAGAAGCCTCATCGGTTAAAATATCTCCAAAAAGGTTTTCGGTGATGATTACATCATACCCTTTTGGCCATTGTACCAATCTCATGGCAACGGCATCAACAAATTCATAAGAAACCTCAACTTCTGGGTAGTCCTTTTCCATGGCTTGTACAGTTTCTCTCCATAAGCGGGAAGATTCCAGAACGTTAGCCTTATCAACACAGCAAAGTCGTTTTGAGCGAGTCATTGCCATTTCAAATCCTTTTTTTGCCAAACGCTGAATTTCTGCGCGAGTATAGGTCATGGTATCAAAAGCGGTGTTACCATCATCTTTTCTTCCACGTTCTCCAAAATATACACCACCTGTTAGTTCTCGAAGAATAATCAAATCGGTACCTTCAATGCGCTCACGCTTTAAAGGCGACTTGTCAATTAAAGAAGGGAATGTAAAAGTTGGACGTACATTGGCAAAAAGACCTAATTTTTGTCTCATTTTCAATAAACCTTGCTCTGGGCGAACTTTTGCAGAAGGGTCATTGTCAAATCTTGGGTGGCCAATAGCCCCAAAAAGAACGGCATCTGCATTAGCGCAAATTTCGTGAGTGTCATCTGGGTAAGGTTCACCAACAGCATCAATAGCAGCAGCACCTGTTAATGCAGGTTTCCAGCTAATTTCATGCTTATATTTGGTTGCGATAGCGTCGCAAACTTTAACGGCTTGGTCAATAACTTCGGGGCCGATTCCATCTCCGGCCAATAGTGCAATGTCTAGTTTCATTATCGTATTGATTCTATTTATATAATATTAAGCATCTTTTCTGTTGCCTTAATGGCAGATACCGTTTGATCGGAATCCAAACCTCTGGTTGTAAATTCTTCGCTTTTGTTTTGCCATGTAATAATGGTTTCACAAAGTGCATCGGAATTACTTCCTGGTGGTATTCTAACGGCGTAATCAATCAAATTAGGTAATTCTATTTTTTTGGAAACATATAGTTTACGTAGAGCGTTCATAAAAGCATCGTACTGTCCGTCTCCCTGTGCATGTGCTTCCGAAAGTTCTCCATTTATTTCTAATGAAACCGTGGTTGATGGTCTCAACCCCATGGAGTGAGTAAGTACATAGGACCTTATGAAAACCTTTTGTTGGTGGTTGCCACTATCTAAAATATCAGAAATAATATAAGGGAGGTCCTCTTTTGTAACTCTCTCTTTTTTATCGCCTAACTCAATAATTCGTTGGGTGACCTTTTTAAGTTCCTCGTCATTTAGCGTAAGTCCAAGCTCCTGAAGGTTCTTTTGAATGTTGGCCTTTCCGGATGTTTTTCCTAAAGCGTACTTGCGCTTTCTACCAAAACGTTCTGGTAATAAGTCATTAAAATAAAGATTGTTCTTGCTATCTCCGTCAGCATGTATTCCGGCAGTTTGTGTAAAAACATTATCACCTACAATAGGTTTGTTGTACGGTATGCCCACACCGGTAAAAGCAGATACTAGTTTACTTACTTTGTATAATGAAGACTCGCTTACATTGATTTCTACATCGGTTAAAAAATCTTTTATCACTGCAACTACACTAGCCATTGGGGCATTACCAGCTCGTTCTCCCATTCCGTTAACGGTAAGGTGAAGACCATGGCAGCCGGCTTTAACAGCTTCCATGACATTGGCTACCCCAAGGTCGTAATCATTATGACCATGAAAGTCAAAATGTGTTTTAGGATAGCGCGCAACAATTTCTGAAATATAATCGTAAGTTTCAGTGTGTGTAAGCACACCTAATGTATCTGGAAGTAGTACCCGCTTTACGGGTTGCTGAGTTAAAAAATCGAGGTATTGAAAGACGTATTCCTTAGAATTTCGCATACCATTACTCCAATCTTCTAGATAGACATTGGTCTCGATATTATTTTTAGCGGCAAGTGCAATTGTTTTTTCAATATCGGAAAAGTGTTCTTCCGGTGTTTTTTTAAGCTGGTGGGTGAGATGGTTCAATGAACCTTTGGTGAGCAAATTCTGAACCTTGGCACCTGCCTTTTTCATCCATTCTATTGAAACTCCCCCATCAACAAAGGTAAGAACCTCTACCTTGTCAATACATTTTTCTGAAGAAGCCCACTCTGCTATTTGCTTAACGGATTCTAGTTCGCCATCCGATACCCGTGCAGAAGCCACTTCTATGCGGTCTACTTTTAATTCTCCTAAAAGTAATTTGGCCAACGTTAGTTTTTCCGAAACCGAAAAAGATACTCCCGAGGTTTGTTCCCCGTCCCGAAGGGTGGTATCCATAATTTCCAGCTTTCTTTTCATTTGATACAGAGTTTCTTTAGAACAGTATTTTTAAAATTGATTTTGTAGCAGGTAATGAAAAAGGAAAAACAATCTGCTGAAGTTGTATCCAACAGATTGTTATCTCCTTATTCTTCCATATTTATGGCTTATAAAGGCCTATCGGAAGCGAATTCTTTAATTTCGTCTGAAATATTCAATAGGTAGTCTATATCGTCAAAACCATTTAACATGTTCGCTTTTTTGTAAACGTTAATTTCAAAAGACTCAGACTCCCCACTACCTTCAATAGTAATGGTTTGCTCTGGTAAGCTTACTTCAAAAGCAGCTTTTGGATCGGCTTCAATAGCTTTTAAGATTTTATCTAGAAATTCAGCACTTACTTGAACAGGTAGTACACCAATGTTCAAGCAGTTGTTTCTAAAGATATCGGCAAAAAAACTAGAAACCACAACACGGAATCCGTAATCATACACAGCCCAAGCAGCATGCTCGCGAGAAGAACCAGAACCAAAGTTTTTTCCTCCAACTAGAATTTTACCGTTATAGGTAGGGTTGTTAAGAACAAAATCTTTTTTCTCCGTACCGTCACCGTTATAACGCCAATCTCTAAAAAGATTATCGCCAAAACCTTTACGTTCAGTTGCTTTTAAAAATCTTGCAGGTATAATTTGATCGGTATCCACATTCTCTATAGGAAGTGGTACTGCCGATGATTTTAATATATTGAATTTATCGTATGCCATAATTTCAAATTGTAATTCAGAATTTAGATGTAAATAAGCTTAGGCAGTTTCAAGTTCCATGAGCTCCCTTGGGTCTGTTACTTTTCCTGTAACTGCGGCTGCAGCGGCAACTAAAGGACTAGCTAATAGAGTTCTTGATCCAGGCCCTTGTCTACCTTCAAAGTTCCTGTTGGAAGTACTTACCGCATATTTGCCAGCAGGTACTTTATCATCGTTCATTGCTAAACAAGCAGAACAACCAGGTTCGCGAAGTTCAAAACCAGCTTCGTTAAGAATAGCCAACAGACCTTCGTCTTTTATAGCTTTTTCTACTCTGTGCGAGCCAGGTACTAACCATGCCGTAACATTTGGCGCTTTTGAACGTCCTTTTACCAAAGAAGTAAATAATCTAAAATCTTCAATTCTTCCGTTAGTACAGCTTCCCAAGAAAACGAAATCGATAGGTTTACCCATCATACTATCGCCTTCATTGAAGTTCATGTACTGTAACGATTTTTTATATGTAGCAACACCACCCTCTACAGCATCTGCTTGCGGAATTCCATTAGAAATTCCGATGCCCATTCCTGGGTTTGTACCGTAGGTAATCATCGGTTCTATGTTGGATGCGTTAAAAGTAATTTCTTTATCGAATTCTGCACCTTCTTCTGTTGGTAACGTTTCCCAGTACGCCATAGCTTTGTCCCATGCTTCACCGGCTGGAGTAAACTCTCTTCCTTTAACATATTCAAATGTCTTCTCGTCAGGAGCGATCATACCTCCACGGGCACCCATTTCAATACTAAGGTTACAAACAGTCATACGACCTTCCATGGTCATATCGCGAAAAACCTGACCAGCGTACTCAACAAAATAGCCTGTAGCGCCAGAAGTAGTTAATTGAGAGATGATATAAAGAGCAACATCTTTAGGAGTAACCCCTCTGTTCAAGCTGCCTTCAACATTAATTCGCATGCTTTTAGGTTTGGTCTGCATAATGCATTGCGTAGCCAAAACCATTTCTACTTCTGAGGTACCAATACCAAAAGCGATAGCTCCAAAAGCACCATGTGTAGAAGTATGAGAATCTCCACAAACAATTGTAGCACCAGGTTGTGTGATACCATATTCCGGACCAACAACGTGTACAATACCATTTTTTTCATGGCCAAG
Organism: Zobellia amurskyensis; assembly: GCF_009725985.1. Taxonomy (GTDB): domain Bacteria; phylum Bacteroidota; class Bacteroidia; order Flavobacteriales; family Flavobacteriaceae; genus Zobellia; species Zobellia amurskyensis. Next base: position 16,557 of record NZ_RCNR01000033.1, on the reverse strand, counting down.
ACCCCAGTATGAAATACCAAATTCATTTGAATTCTCCTCTAACATGCGCAATTGGTTTGCAGAAAGTGGGTCTTCAACAGGTAGATGTTGGTTGATAGTAGGCGTGTTGTGATCTGCCGTAGCAAAGGTTTTTTCAGGGTGTAGCACTTTTATGCCTCTGTTTTTTAAACCTAAAAAAGCAACGGGACTCGTTACTTCATGCACCAAATGGCGGTCTATAAACAATACGTCAGGTCCGTTCTCTATGTGTTGAACCACATGTGAATCCCAAACTTTATCGAATAATGTTTTTTTTGTATTCATTTTATTTAAATTCTAAGCACACAAATCTAATGAAAGTGGGCGTTGTTAAGAAATTATTACGGTTGAAAATTACGATGTTCAACTTATATAATTCCAAATATTCTTATACTTCACAAGTTGAGAATAAGCATGCCTAATAACCAGATTTTCTGGTTTCTCAAGGGAAGAATCGTCTTTAAGAAGTTGCATGGCATGATATCGTGCAGTCTTTAGAATATCGTTGTCTTTTACGATATCAGCTATCTTTAAATTTAGAACACCGCTTTGCTGGGTACCCATAATATCACCTGGCCCTCGTAATTTTAAATCAACTTCTGCAATCTCGAAACCATCATTGGTGTGTACCATTGTTTGTAGTCTGGTTTTGGCTTCTGTGGATAATTTGTTGCCGGTCATAAGAATACAGTAACTCTGGTCGGCACCGCGACCCACACGACCTCTAAGTTGGTGCAGTTGGGATAAGCCAAAACGCTCCGCACTTTCTATAATCATTACGGATGCATTGGGCACGTTTACGCCAACTTCAATAACGGTAGTGGCTACCATGATTTGTGTTTCACCTTTAACGAAGCGTTCCATCTCATAATCTTTGTCTGCTGGTTTCATTTGACCGTGTACTATGGATATTTGAAAATCGGGTAGGGGAAAGTCGCGTGCAATACTTTCATAACCGTCCATTAAATCCTTATAGTCTAGCGCTTCCGATTCTTGTATAAGAGGATAAACGATGTAAATCTGGCGCCCCTTCTTTATTTCGTCCCGTATAAATTGAAATACCTTTAAACGGTTGCTGTCAAACCTGTGTACAGTTTTAATCGGTTTTCTTCCCGGAGGAAGTTCATCAATGGTAGAAACATCTAAATCGCCATATAGGCTCATGGCCAATGTTCGTGGAATAGGGGTTGCCGTCATCACCAAAATATGGGGCGGAATGTCGTTTTTGTGCCATAGTCTAGAGCGTTGTGCTACGCCAAAACGGTGTTGCTCATCCACTATGGCCAAGCCTAAATTTTTAAATTTGACCTTATCTTCCAGAAGCGCGTGAGTACCAATAAGAATTTGAAGTTCCCCGCTCTCCAGTTGTTCATGAATGGGTTTGCGGGCCGATTTTTTTACGGAACCAGTTAAAAGAGAACACGTAATGCCCGTACCTTCCAGAAGTTCTGAGATACCGGTGTAATGTTGGTTGGCCAAGATTTCAGTTGGCGCCATTAAACAGGCTTGAAAACCATTGTCAATAGCTAGCAGCATAGCCATAACCGCAACTATGGTTTTTCCGGAACCTACATCACCTTGAAGTAATCGGTTCATTTGGGCATTACTGCCTAAATCACCTCTTATTTCTTTTATTACTCTTTTTTGGGCGCCTGTAAGTTCAAAAGGTAAGTGGCTTTTGTAAAATTCATTAAAGATTGTGCCTACTTGGTCAAAATTGAACCCTTTTATTTTCTGCTTGTGAAGCATATTCTTTGCTATCAGCTGCATTTGAATATAGAAGAGTTCTTCAAATTTTAGTCTGAATTGGGCTTTAGCTAAGAGCTCTTGGTTTTTCGGAAAATGTATGTTAAAAAGCGATTCGCTTTTGGGCAGTAGCTTTAATTCAAATAATAATTTCTCAGAGAGTGTTTCTGTAAATCTTCCTTTGGATTCAACAAAAATTTGCTGGACTAATTTGCTTATTACTCTGTTGGAAATACCTTTGTTACTTAGTTTTTCAGTGGAAGGGTAAACAGGTTGCATGACCACTTTAAGCCCTTGTTCATGGTCTTTTAAAAGTTCCATTTCTGGGTGTGGCATGGAAAATTTGCCATTGAACCAATTACATTTTCCAAAAATGACATAAGGTGTATTCAGCTTTATGTTTTCTCTGATCCATTTTTGGCCTCTAAACCAAACTAGTTCCATTTCCCCGGTATCGTCAACAAAGCTCGCAACAAGGCGTTTACCTTTCTTTTGTTCTACAGTTTTAAGGTGGACAATCTTACCAATAATCTGTACATCTGCATTGCTACGTTGCAATTGCCCTATCTTATAATAGTGGGTCTTGTCTATATATCTGTTAGGGAAAAGGTTCAATAAATCCTGAAACGTATGTATGCCCAGTTCAGACTGTAGCGTTTCGGCCCTATTGGGCCCTACACCTTTTAGATATACTATAGGAGTCTGAAGTGAATTAGCGTTCATGCGACTAAATTAGGCGATAGGTACAATTGCGACAAACTAAAACGTTAAATTTGGTGTACTATTTGTTTGTAAAACTTCATGAAGAACCTTTTTGTACTCTTTTTTTTTAGTTCGATGTTTGTTTGCTTTGGACAACATCAAGATAAAGTAGACTTTACTCATGCCGATGTATATATTGAACCTGTTCCTTTAAACAAAGAGGTTAAGGGAGGTGTGGTCTATCGGTTTAATGTCCTGCAAAGTGTTGATTCCGTTTTTCTTGATGCTAAAGCTATGACGTTCTCAAAAGTTGAGCTTGATGGAAAAAAAATTGACTTTAACCAAACGGACAATACCATATCTATTTATAAAAAGTTCAAAAAGGATACCTCTCATAAACTCATGTTGGAATATATAGCCAAACCGAAACAGACCGTTTATTTTTCAGGTTGGGGTGATGGTGTAGAGGGGAACGAGCAAATCTGGACACAAGGACAGGGCAAATATACCAGTCATTGGTTGCCAAGTTTTGACGATATGAATGAAAAAGTAGTGTTTGATTTGGTTATTCAGGTGAACAAAAACTACAGTGTAATAGCTAATGGAAAATTAGGTATTACGCCATTAGAGATGGATGATAATCCTGTATGGTTTTTTGATATGAAAAAGCCTATGAGCAGCTATTTGTTGGCTTTTGCAATCGGTAATTACAGCAAGCAAGAATTGGTTTCATCTGGTGGTGTACCTATTAAGAATTATTATTACCCTCAAGATAGTCTAAGAGTAGAGCCCACGTACCGTTACACAAAAGATATTTTTGATTTCCTAGAAAGGGAAATAGAAGTGCCTTATCCTTGGCAGAATTACAAACAGATTCCTGTTAGGGATTTTTTGTATGCTGGAATGGAGAACACCGCGGCAACCATTTTTTCTGATGGATATGTCATTGACTCCATTGCTTTTGCAGATAAAAACTTTGTAAACGTCAATGCCCATGAGTTAGCGCATCAATGGTTCGGTAATTTGGTCACGGAAAAAGATGGAAACCATCATTGGTTGCATGAAGGGTTTGCTACATATTATGCTTATTTAGCTGAAAAGGAAATTTTTGGCGATGACCATTTTTACTGGAAACTGTTTGAAACAGCCAAGGAACTCCATGATATTTCAGATAGTGGAGAAGGGCAGGCTTTGGTAGATCCAAAAGCGAGTAGTGCTACTTTCTATGAAAAGGGAGCGTGGGCTTTGGTGATATTGAGAGATAAAATAGGCGACAATTCTTTTAAAAAGGGAGTTAAAGCGTATTTGAATAAACATCAGTTTAAAAATGTAACTATTGATGATTTTATAAATGAAATTGAACTGGTGTCCGGTCTAAAATTAGATGATTTTAGAACCACATGGTTGTTGTCCACGGAATTTCCATGGGAGGAAGCCAAAAAGTTTTTAATAGGCAGGAAAGAATCTATTCATACCTTTTTTGCTTCTGACCATTCTGATAAAAACCTTGGTTATTGGTTAAATGATAATCAGCCCATACAGTATAAGAAAGCATTAATAGATAAATTTGCGAAAGAGATAGCAGATGACGGATTGGAAATGTTATTAATTGAAAGTCCTCATTTAGAAATTCGGCAAAAAGGGATTAAGCTTATACAAGAGATTCCAATAGATAAAAAGGAAGAAGTTGAAAAATTATTGACAGACAAAAGCTATGTAACCCAAGAATTAGCTTTGTACAAACTATGGTCAACTTTTCCAGAAAATCAAAAAGCATATTTAGATATTACCAAGGGCGTTATTGGCATGCCCAATAAAAATGTAAGATTATTGTGGTTGCTGCTTGCCGTTGCAACAAATGATTATGAAGCGCAAAACACCACAAAATATTTTGCTGAATTAAGTAATTATACCTCGCCGGAATATGGATGGGAAATTAGATTGTCTGCTTTTCAATACTTGCGTGAAATAGGTTTTACAGATGAGGGTCTTCTGAATCTTATTTACGCTACTGATCACCATTCATGGCAGTTTAAGAAATTTTCAAGAAATTTAATAGACCAACTTTTTGAAGACGTAGCTTATAAAGCTCGTATCCTTAAATTGATAGAGAAACTAAATGCTGAGGAATCACGTTATATAAATACAAAACTAAACTAATAATGAGGGCATTGGTCATATCAGGTGGGGGTAGTAAAGGAGCTTTTGCCGGTGGGGTTGCGCAATACCTTATGGAGGAGCTTCACTTTAAATACGACTTGTATTTGGGGACATCTACGGGTAGTTTGCTTATTTCTCACCTCGCACTTCAGAAAATCGAAAAAATTAAGGAGGTTTATACGAATGTAAATCAACATAGTATTTTTAGTAATTGCCCTTTTACCATCCAAAAGAAACATGGTGTACATACTATTGGAATTGACCATTGGAACGTGTTGAGGAATTTTTACAAAGGAAGAAAGACCTTTGGTGAAAGTAGAAACCTTTTAAAACTTATAAAAAATACCTTAACCATAGAGGAATTTGAGAATTTAAAGAACGGACCAAAAGAAATTATAGCAACGGTGTCCAACCTTTCGTTAAATCAAGTAGAGTATAAAAGTATTAATGATTGCACTTATGATGAGTTTTGTGAGTGGATATGGATTTCCTGCAACTATACGCCTTTCATGAGTTTGGTTCGAAAAAATGGTTGTGAATATGCTGATGGTGGATTAGGAAATATGGTTCCCATAGAAGAGGCTATAAAACGAGGGGCTACAGAAGTGGACGTGATTGTTTTGCAAACCGAAGTAAGTCATTTAAATCGTTTGCCATCAAGAAATGCATTTTCATTGTTGACTACAATGTTTGAATATATGCTTGATCGTATAGAGCATCAAAATATTAGGATCGGTAAATATGTGGCAAAACATAATAATGCCATTATCAACTTTTATTACACGCCAACTGTGCTTACTACAAATTCCTTGATCTTTGATAAGGAAAAAATGACGGTTTGGTGGGAGAGTGGCTATAACTTCGCCAAGTATAAAAACACAGAGCTGAATCAGATAGAACCTGAAAAAGGAGAGGTGTTATAAAATAAAAACCGCACGGACTATGTAAAGTCGGCACGGTTTTATCTAAACTAGTTGAGTTTAATAATTTTGGTTACTCTGTTATTGCCAGAGGTAACCTATTTCTCTTTTGATATAGGATAATGCTGTTGAAGATGGTGATTGTTTTTCCATGGTTTCCGTTAGGATGTCTTCACGTAATTTATCCGCGGAATCGGTTTCGCTCATAGCTGCTTTACGAATCATTTGAACCGTAGCGCTTTTAGCGGCCTTTATAACGTTCCAGCACTCATCGGTCATATAAATTTGCTGAGACAAATTGTGTTCAAATTCGTTTTCAACGCTTTTTATCAAAAGGCTTTCATACGCGTTTTTATCCGATGACTTTGGCGCAACTCTAACAACCAGGCTAGGTATGGCTATTCGTTCAAGAAAAAGGGCCATGCGTTCGTATGCTTGTAAACGCACTGGTATAGTATTTTTTTGAGAATCTTTGTGTAACAGAAAACGCCTGCGCCCATCTTCATTCTTGGTGTGCAACTTAAAAAAGTAAAAGGCAACGACTCCTGTGACTACTGCAGGCAATAAAAAGCCGAACATTTGTAAAATTCCTTCTCCAGACATTTTTTTTGGTATTTGGTTATGTGGATACTAGAACGGAGGATTTTATCAAAAATTATACGATTTTTCGTATAATTTTTAGTTCTTCATTTGCTCTCTGACCATTAAATAGAATTTGTTGAAGTCAGGGTGAATATTGACTTGAACGCCTTCTTTTAGATTTCCGTCTCTTCCTATGGCGGTCATGCGCTCAGCGGCGATTGCAAATTTGCTTTGAAGAACAGTTGCTATTGCCATGCTTTGCTTGGCAGGGGTAGCTAAGTCTCCTGTCATACTAAGACCTTCAATAGTTGCCGAAGTACTAGGGTTGGCAATTAAGATATTCGCAATTTTCTCAACCCAAGCTTCTCCCTCTGCGGTTAATGCTGTTCCTGTATCACTACCATATAGGCTTGATAAATCCGAAGAAACAACAACAGCTCCTTCAGAAACCCCTATTTTAGCATTTTCTCCCATAGTTTGTTTCACGTTCGTGAGTACAACTATAGTTGTAGAATCATTGGTTGCAATAGTGTTCTTTATTACTTTGAGTTGATTTTCTTTAGCTTCTAGGCTAGCCATGGCAGTAGTTACCATATTCGAATTTTTATTTGAAACCTCGGCAAAACTGTTCAAGTTCTTCATCAACGTATTGTTGGCGTTTTGAAGTTCCGTTACTTGTGTTTCAAATGATTCAGCTTTAGTTACGGCTACTTTTTCGTTCTTTCTGGCATCAACAACCTCGTCATTTATAGAATCCATTTTCATTTTTAACTGGGCTATTTCTTCTAAAAGGTCGCTTTTACGTTGTGCTTGCATAGAAAGGCAAGAGAAAACGATAAGGACAAGGGTAAGTAGGGGGTGTTTCATAAATTACTCGGATTAAAATTCTTATTATATGATTTGGAAATATTACATAGTTATAAACAAATGTATATTATTCTTTGCTGTTTTCACAATGCTTTCCTCCCAAGTGAATACAATCGTGTAATTTTTGCATGCTCTCAAAAGGCACCTTAGCTTTATTATAGCCATAGGAAGATGCTAAACTGCGGTTTAGGTCATTGTCATCAACGTTCAGCTGAATGTCGTCCATAGTATATTGGCAAGGGTGCTCGTATCCGGACGCATGTGTTATTTCCAAAAGTTCTTTTCTAAAGGTCATGAAATACTGTGCCAAGCGGTCGGATTTTAAGGGTACATCTATACCTTTCTGTAACCATTTGCTTTGTGTGGCTACTCCTGCAGGGCATCGGTTGGTGTGGCAGACTTGGGCTTGTATACAGCCAATACTCATCATGGCTTCGCGGGCAACATTAATACAATCAACCCCCATGGCAAATGCCATTGCCGCTTTGGCGGGGAAACCTAATTTTCCACTACCTATAAAAACAATGCGTTCGGTGAGCTTTCTCTTTAGGAAGACTTTGTAAAGACTGGAAAAGCCGTATACCCATGGTAGCGATACGTGATCGGCAAATGAAGGAGGGGCGGCGCCTGTTCCGCCTTCACCGCCATCTACGGTAATGAAATCAGGACCTTTTCCTGTTTTTTCCATCAGATCGGCCAATTCTTCCCATTGTTCTAATTTCCCAATAGCCCCTTTAACGCCCACTGGTAATCCTGTTTCATCGGCAATATTCTCAATTAGTTCTAGTAACTCCTTTACATTGTTAAAAGCCTTGTGGGTTGCAGGGGAGATTACATCCTTACCAACTTCTACTCCTCTAATTTCAGCCAGTTCGGGTGTTATTTTTGCACCAGGCAGTACACCGCCTTTTCCTGGTTTGGCTCCTTGGGACAATTTAATTTCTATTGCCTTTATAGTCGGATTTTCGGCAACGAGTTTTTTCATTTTCTCCATAGAGAAATTTCCGTCCGGTGTACGAACGCCAAAATAACCTGTTCCAAAATGAAAAATAACATCGCCTCCTTGTTTGTGGTATTTAGAAAGTCCGCCTTCACCTGTATTGTGATACGCACCTGCTTTGGCTACTCCTTTGTTCATGGCTTCTACGGCTGCAGCCGATAATGAGCCAAAACTCATAGCGGAAATATTTATAATGGAACTAGGGCGAAACGGCTTTCTTCTTTGATTAAAGGAACCCATTACCTTAGCACATGGGACGAAGGTTTTATCCCTTGTATTTATGTGGTCTTCAGATACCTTATAGGCCATCATTTGATTCTTTACAAAAATATGTTGATGTGCATAGATGTCACGGTCGGTACCAAATCCTTCGTAATTATTTTCTTTTTTCGCCGAAGCATAAATCCACCCTCTTTCGATACGGTTAAAAGGAAGTTCTTCGCGATTGTTCGCAACAAAATATTGACGCATTTCCGGGCCTATGCTTTCGAGCCAATAGCGTAAATGACCTACTATAGGAAAGTTGTGAGAGATGGTATGTGATCGTTGAAAAAATACATCTCTTAATGCGACTATCAAAAGGAAAATTAAAATCCATATCCACCAAGAAATACTCTGAAAAATTGAAATTATTTGATCCATATATAAGTTGAAGGTATTTAAACTAATAATTTAATTGAAGATGATTAATCTATTATTGATTAAGGAAATCAATACTCATTTCTGTTAAAGCCTTGACTCCTAATAACAGACCGCTGTCATCTATAATAAAATCTGGCGTATGATGGGGAAATGATGCTTTGTTTCCTGGGGTCATTCCTCCTAAAAAGAAGAAAAAAACCAGGGACTTCTTTTTGAAAATATGAGAAATCCTCAGCACCAGTAACGGCTTTTTGTGTTTGTACATTGTTCTCTCCAGCTACTTTGTTAAGAGTTGGTAGCATTTGGGTAACAAGGTCGGGGTCATTGTAGGTGATGTCTGTAGCATCACTTATCTCAATAGTCGCTTCACCTCCATATGCTTTGGCAATAGTGGGGACCATTTCTTGCATTCGTGTATTGATGAGGGTCTTCATATCGTAATCTAAAGTACGGATGGTGCCGATCATTTCAGCGCTTTCCGGTATGATGTTAAACCTAACTCCACTTGTTATTTTTCCAACCGTAATTACTGCCGCTTCGTTTGTGAGCTCTACCTCTCTACTTATAATAGTTTGTAGGCCGTCTATAATTTTGGCGCTAATTAAAATGGGGTCAACACCGGACCATGGTCTTGCGCCATGGCTTTGTTTTCCTTTTACGTTAATTATGAATTTCTGTGCAGCTGCCATAATGCCTCCAGATTTATAGCGAATTACGCCCACTGGTGTTTGTGAATTGATATGCAATCCAAAAATGGCATCTACATCTGGGTTTTTGAGTACACCCTGTTTTACCATAAGTAAAGCTCCTCCTTCTTCGCCTTCTGGTGGACCTTCTTCGGCAGGTTGAAAAATAAATTTTATAGTACCGTTTATTTTATCGGTGTGTTTAGAGAGAATTTCAGCCACGCCCATAAGTATAGCGGTGTGTGTATCGTGTCCACAAGCATGCATAACCGGTACTTTTTCTCCCTTGTACTCGGTTGTTACTGTAGATTTAAAGGGAAGGTCGTTCCGTTCAAAAACGGGCAGAGCGTCTATATCTGCTCGTAATGCTATGACCTTACCTGCTTTTTTTCCTTTCAAAATCCCTACAACTCCGGTGTGTGCTACACCAGTTTGCACCTCTATTCCAAGTGATGTAAGATGTTTCGCAATTTTTTCCGCTGTATTGAATTCGCGGTTAGATAGTTCCGGATTTTGGTGTATTTCCCTTCTCCAGTTTATAACTTTGCTTTCTATGGCATTATATTCCTTTTCAAAATTTTGGGCAAGGGAGAAAGTAATAGACCCAATTATAAAAAGCAGATATAATAATAGTTTATTCATTATATGAAGTGTTAAATGGTGTAAAAACGCTTGCTTCAAATCATTTCAACAGATGCTTTTTGTCTGAAAAAACACCGATGATTACAAATCTTTCGATTTTTTGATCAAATTAGCTCCGTATTTAAGTGAATTTTGACATATTAAGCGAATATATCAACAATATGAATAAATCCATTGTTAATTACTTTAACAGTTTGGGGTTTTATCTTTTTAATTGTCGTCTTATCTTTAGCGGTACTTTAGCTCCAAACCCCTGATTTATGTCTGAGGATACCCAATATACAGAAGATAACATACGTTCACTCGATTGGAAAGAACATATTCGACTACGACCCGGTATGTATATCGGTAAGTTGGGCGATGGTTCTTCTGCGGATGACGGAATCTATATTTTACTAAAAGAGACTATTGATAACTGTATTGATGAGTTTGTGATGGGTGCGGGAAAGACCGTAGAAATTTCCATTCAGGGAGAGCGCGTCATTGTTCGGGATTATGGCCGTGGTATTCCTCTGGGGAAAGTAGTGGACGTGGTTTCTAAAATGAACACGGGAGGTAAGTATGATTCTCGAGCGTTTAAGAAATCCGTTGGTCTAAACGGTGTGGGTACCAAAGCGGTCAATGCATTGTCAAGCTTTTTTCGCGTAGAAAGTACTAGGGACGGAAAGTCAAAATCTGCTGAATTTCAGATAGGAGAGCTTCAGAATGAAGAATTACTAGAAGAAACCACCCGAAGGAGAGGTACAAAAGTGACCTTTATTCCTGATGAGACTATTTTTAAGAAATTTAAGTACAGGAACGAGTATGTGGAACGCATGCTTAAAAACTACGTGTACCTTAATCCCGGGCTTACCATTGTTTTTAATGGAGAAAAGTTTTACTCTGAAAATGGCCTAAAAGATTTATTGGAGGATAATAACAATACAGAAGATTTTCTTTACCCTGTTATCCATTTGAAAAGTGATGATATTGAAATAGCTATTACACATAGTAAGACTCAGTATAGTGAAGAATACCACTCGTTTGTAAACGGGCAGAATACTACACAGGGTGGAACGCACCAAACAGCTTTTCGTGAAGCTTTGGTAAAAACCATTCGCGAGTTCTACGGGAAAAATTATGAATCTTCCGATATTCGTAAGTCCGTTATTTCGGCTATAGCGATTAAGGTTATGGAGCCTGTTTTTGAAAGTCAAACAAAGACAAAATTGGGTTCAACGGATATGGGTGGTGACTTGCCAACGGTAAGAACTTATATAAACGACTTTGTTGGAAAGTACCTTGATAATTATTTACATAAAAACCCTGACACTAGGGAGGCTTTACAGCGAAAAATCCTTCAAGCCGAAAGGGAGCGAAAAGAATTATCGGGTATTCGTAAATTGGCGAAGGACAGAGCTAAGAAAGCAAACCTTCATAATAAAAAACTACGTGATTGCCGTATTCATTTAGGTGATACCAAAAAAGATAGAAATTTAGAAAGTACCCTTTTTATTACAGAGGGTGATTCTGCTTCGGGTTCTATTACAAAATCTCGTGATGTGAATACCCAAGCGGTTTTTAGTCTAAAGGGAAAGCCTTTAAATTCATATGGCTTGTCTAAAAAAATTGTATACGAGAACGAAGAATTCAATCTGCTTCAAGCGGCTTTGAATATAGAGGAGTCTATGGAGGATTTGCGGTACAATAATATTGTAATCGCAACGGATGCGGATGTTGATGGTATGCACATTAGATTGTTGTTAATTACGTTCTTTTTGCAATTCTTTCCGGAGTTAATAAAAGAGAACCATTTGTATATTCTGCAAACCCCATTATTCCGTGTTCGGAATAAAAAGGAAACTATTTATTGTTATAGTGAGGAGGAGCGAAAAGAAGCAATGGTAAAACTATCCGGCAAACCAGAAATTACACGCTTTAAGGGTTTGGGTGAAATTTCTCCTGACGAGTTCCAGCATTTTATTGGAGATGATATTCGGTTGGAGCCGGTAATGTTAGATAAGGCTATGTCCATAGAGCAATTATTGAGCTTTTATATGGGTAAGAATACGCCTGACCGACAAGAATTCATTATTAAAAACCTTAAAGTAGAGGTTGACCTTATAGAAGAAAGTAAATTATAAACCAACGAAATACGATTTTTTCTGAATGGAGGAAAATGACGAACTGAACGAAGCTGAAAATCAGAATACACCAGACGACCAATCTGGGCAATCTGCCGAAGAGAACCAAGAACAGACCGAAGGTCTTGAGGCAGCCGATGGCGAAGAACTAGTTCAAGACGATGCGCTTACCCGTGTAACGGGAATGTACAAAGACTGGTTTTTAGATTACGCATCTTATGTAATCCTGGAACGTGCTGTGCCAGCAATCGAAGATGGTTTTAAACCGGTGCAACGCCGTATCATGCACTCTCTTAAGGATTTGGATGACGGACGCTATAATAAGGTGGCCAATGTTGTTGGTCATACTATGCAGTATCACCCTCATGGGGATGCCAGTATTGCTGATGCTATGGTGCAAATAGGTCAAAAAGACCTATTGATAGATACTCAAGGAAACTGGGGGAATATACTAACGGGAGACCGTGCAGCGGCGTCAAGGTATATTGAAGCTCGACTTTCAAAATTTGCATTGGAAGTAGTTTTTAGTCCTAAAATTACCGAATGGCAGCAATCTTATGATGGTCGTAAGAAAGAACCTGTAAACCTTCCGGTTAAGTTTCCATTGCTTCTGGCACAAGGGGCAGAAGGTATTGCGGTTGGATTATCTACCAAGATAATGCCACACAACTTTATAGAGCTGATAGATGCTTCCATTAAGCATTTAAAAGGACAACGTTTTAAATTGTTTCCAGATTTTCCCACCGCAGGAATTATAGATGTTTCTAATTATAATGAAGGGCTTCGTGGAGGAAAGATAAGGGTGCGTGCCAAAATAGCACAGCATTCTAAGACTACACTGGTTATAAGTGAGATACCTTATGGTACTAACACTTCTTCTTTAATAGACTCTATCCTTAAAGCAAATGATAAAGGGAAGATAAAGATTAAAAAAATTGAAGATAATACGGCTGCTGAAGTAGAGATTTTGGTGCATCTGCCTCCAGGCATTTCCCCTGACAAAACAATTGATGCGCTATATGCATTTACGGCTTGTGAATCTTCTATTTCTCCGTTAGGTTGTATCATAGAAGATAATAAGCCACTCTTTATTGGGGTTATAGAAATGTTACGCCGGTCTACTGATGCAACAGTGGAGTTGCTCCGTCAAGAGTTGGAGATTCAATTTTCGGAACTTGAAGAGCAGTGGCACTTCGCATCTTTGGAAAGAATATTTATTGAAAACCGAATTTATCGGGATATTGAAGAAGAGGAAACTTGGGAAGGTGTAATAGCTGCGATAGATAAAGGTTTGGCTCCGTTTACCAAACATTTGAGGCGCGCGGTAACAGAAGAAGATATTGTTCGTCTTACTGAAATTCGTATCAAACGTATTTCAAAATTCGATTTAGATAAGGCCCAGCAATTCCTTGATAATCTGGAAGAAAGAATCGCCGAGGTCAAGCATCATTTGGAGCACCTTGTAGATTATGCCATAGCTTATTTTCAGAGGCTGAAGGATACTTACGGTAAAGGTCGTGAACGTAAATCAGAAATACGTCTTTTTGATGATATAGAGGCTACCAAAGTGGTTATTCGAAACACGAAGCTGTACGTGAACCGAGAAGAAGGTTTTGTGGGGACGTCTCTAAAACGTGATGAATATGTGACCGATTGTAGTGATATAGATGATATTATTGCTTTTACTCGAGATGGTAAAATGATGGTCTTTAAGGTTGATTCAAAGACTTTTGTTGGCAAGGGTATTATATATGTAGCGGTATTCAAGAAGAGGGATAAACGTACCGTTTATAATATGATTTATAGAGACGGTAAAGGCGGGGCAACTTATATTAAACGCTTTAACGTAACTAGTATTACCAGAGATAAACATTATGAAATGGGTAGTGGTGCGGATGGTACTTTTGTGCATTATTTCTCAGGAAACCCTAATGGTGAGGCAGAAGTGGTAACGGTAAACCTCCGTCATGTTGGTAGTATTAAAAAATTGAAGTGGGATATTGACTTCGCCAATATTATGATTAAAGGGCGTGGCTCTAAGGGCAATATTGTTACTAAATACTCGGTAAAACGCATTGAGTTAAAAGAGAAAGGGCTGTCTACCTTGAAGCCAAGAAAATTGTGGTTTGATGATACCGTTCAGCGGCTAAATATTGATGACCGAGGAGAGTTTTTGGGAGAGTTTACAAGTGAAGACCGTTTGTTGATCGTAAATCAGCACGGACTCGTAAAAACTGTTATTCCGGAACTGACACTTCATTTTGATGAAGAAGTAGTCGTTCTTGAAAAATGGATTCCGAAAAAACCACTTTCGATCGTTTATTGGGAGGGTGAGAAAGAATTGTTCTATGTGAAGCGTTTCTTGATCGATCACCCGGATAAAGAGGAAAATGTGCTTACTGATCATCCTAAATCCCATATTGAAATTATTAGTACGGACTATAGGCCAATGGTTGAAGTGGTCTTTGGAAAGAAGCGAGGTCAAGATCGGAAAGACAATTTGGAAGTAAACCTGGAAGAATTTATTTCTGTGAAAGGAATAGGGGCAATGGGGAATCAATTAACAAAGGAAAAGGTTTTGGAAATCAATATGTTGGAGCCTTTACCTTATGTAGAACCTGAACCTGTAAAAACCGAAGATATAGAGGTTGTTGGTGAGGAAAACGTAAATAAGACAAGCGGTTCTGCAAACGTTAAATTTGGAAAACCAGGAGCGAGTGACAAGTCTGATAAAGGGGGTGACGATGAAGACGTTCAGACATCTTTGTTCGAATAAAGCATAAAGTCTATTATGAAAAACTTTATAAAGGAGTTCAAGAATTTTGCCATTAAAGGCAATATGATTGATATGGCCATTGGTATTATTATTGGTACAGCTTTTAATAATGTGATCAATACGCTGGTCAAAAAAATTATAATGCCGCCTCTGTCATTAATGACAGACGATGTTAACCTGAGTAGTAAAAAATATATACTTCGTGAAGCTTTGGGTGATGCACAGGAGGTAGCGCTAGGTTATGGTGAAATGTTAGAGGCTTTGATAGATTTCTTGATTATAGCGCTAACGATATTTGTGGTTATCAAAGGGTTTCATAGGTTTAAAACAAAGGCGGAAGACCCTGAAAACAAGGAAGTTGAAACGCCAAAGAATATTGAGTTGTTGGCTAGTTTAGAAAAGTTAATGCAAGAACAGAATGCATTGCTTCGAAATAAAAAAAATTGAATGCCTCAGGATGTTGCATATGTATTGGTTATGTTACAATAGCCTTAAATAATGATCATAATGTAGATTAGGTCTTATTAATGCTATCTTTGCCAAAAATTGTTTAAATATGGACTTGACGAACCCCCTAGTTTATGGCGTACCATGCTTTTTAGCATTTATATTGCTAGAAATATCTTATAGCCACACCCATGGAGATAAAGACCTTTATGTGTGGAAAGATTTTATGGCCAGTGGCGCTATGGGAATTGGTTCGGCAATTTTAGGGCCACTTATTAAAATTACCGTTCTAATTACGGTTTTTACCTATACGTATGAGTTTTTTAACCCAATAGTTGATGGTGTGCGAACGAATATTATGGGTTATGAGTCATTTGGTTACGCTTGGTACGTTTTTGTATTGTGTCAATTGGCGGATGATTTTACATATTATTGGTTTCACAGGGCTAACCATGAGGTAAGGATACTTTGGGCGGCACATATTGTGCATCATTCTTCAGATCATTTTAATCTGGGTACAGCTATACGAAATGGTTGGTTTACACTGTTGTATAAGCCATTCTTTTATATGTGGATGCCAGCTATAGGTTTCCCGGTGGAAGTGGTGATTTTTGCCTTGGCTATTGAATCTTTCTGGCAATTTCAGCTGCATTCGCAGTATGTGCCTAAAATGGGGTGGGTCGAAAAGATTTTCAACACACATACAATGCATCAGGTCCACCATGCACAAAATGTGGAGTATTTAGATAAGAATCATGGTGGTTTCTTGAATATCTTCGATAAGATTTTTGGCACTTGGAAAGAGTTGGACGATGATGTTGAAGTGAAGTTTGGGGTTATTCATGCGCCCAAATCATATAATCCAATTGTGATTTTAACACATGAGTTTAAAGATATTTGGGCGGATGTAAAAAAGGCTAAAAAGTTTTCTCATAAGTTGATGTATATTTTCGGCCCTCCAGGATGGAGCCCGGATGGCAGCACGCTTACTGTTAAGCAACAGCAACGTTTGTTTGAACAGCATAAGGAAAAGAGTCCTGAAGTTGCTTATAGTAGACCTAACTAGATGTTATAGTACTTTAGAGAATAAAAAAAACGCCGACTACTTAGTTCGGTACGTTTTATTTCTTGTTTAACGGTAGTACTTAGTATTAAAGTTAAAGTACTTTACTAGTCGTATCTGGTCTAAGGTTCGGTAGACGTAGAGACGTCGAAACTTGAACTTAGGTAGCCGTATAGTAACGGA
>NZ_RCNR01000032.1 GCF_009725985.1 Zobellia amurskyensis | reverse complement strand
AAAACCGTATTTAGCCGAAGAAACCTATCAGAAATATAGAAAAGTTTGTTTGGATAATTGGGAGGCCTATGACCGCCATAAAGTAGTTCGGTTCTGGACCTATAGTACAAAGTGGGTAGATGAAGGCTTTCAGGAATTTAATGAAATGGGCAATGCTTACGGGCAATCAGTTTTCCGTAATCTCTTTATGTACGAATCCGAAAGGCACGAAAAAGACGGCTCTCCAGAGAAGTTCTTAAAATGGGCACAATCAGGTGCTTCAGACATCATAAAGAACTGGGACTTTAACAACCCAAGACACATGTGGTGGATAAGAAATGCCGAACATATCACTCCACAAGCCCTAGCATATTTTCTTCTTTTAGCACCAGAAAAAGCACCTGAGGGAACCAAAGAAAAACTAGAAGGCTGGGCCCTTCATATAAAACAAAAAAGCAATAATTTTTGGAAATATCGCAAGCACAGTGAAACAGAATGGGCACATCCAAAAACTAAAGAATTAGGAGGTGCTCCCGCTTTGGGTGGCTCTATGTTCGCCATAGCCCATTTATTGAACGACCCTGACCTTAGGGCGTTGGGCTGGGCTCAGACAGATTTTGTTTTTGGTGTTAATCCCGTAGGTACACATCTTAGCAATAAAAGCGAGGCACGTGTAAAAATTAACGGGTATTGGAATGGTGTTGAAAAAGGTTGGCCACAATCTCACCCACATGGTTATGGAGAATTAGGTAGCGTTAGGGGTACATTAGATGGTTCTCCATTAGACAGTCAATTCCCGATTGCTGAAAAAATTGAGGCCATTGAAGGAAAAAATGAAGGTCGAGTATTTGGTAAAAATGCGTATGCGACCGAAGGCTGGGGAGTTTCTAACCGAGGCTGGCAAGCCACTTTGACCTTTTCTACGTTAGGCAGCCACAAACTTAAAGTCTTTGATAGTGATTTTAAAGAGGAAATCTCATCTGTAAAACCAGGTCAAAACATTACCATACAACTTAATGCCGCCTTAAATATTGATAGAAACGCCATAGATAAAGGTTGGGTACTTTTAAAACAAGATGAGAAAGTTGAAAAAATTCAGCTTACGGAAACCGGTTTAAACACAGGTGTATTCACTTCTAAATTCAAAATACCAAAAAATACGGATGTAAACTTTTTAGAGTTATCTTACGGTTTCTTAGGTTTTGAAAAGAAACTTAAGTTAGACGTTCAACACTAAATTAACCTCATTTTTAACATGAAATATTTTTCCAATTCCCTAGTATTTTTTATTCTCGTAATGGTAGTCATATCATGTAAAAACGAACCTAAAAAAACTACTATGAAAGAGGTTGAGCAAGAGGTCCAAAAACCAAATTTAAAATTATTGGTAGGTACACATGCAAGTGGAGATGAACAAGGTATTTATCAATTAGACTTTAATTCTGAGACAGGAGAACTAGCCAACTCAGAACACTTGGTAAAAGAAGATAACTCCGGTTACCTCTATCTTTCAAAAGATGGCAAAAGAGTGTACTCTTCAAACGGAACAAAACCGGGAAGTGTTTCTGCATTTGAGTGGGATAATGAGGGTGTTAAATTGAATAAAGTATCTAATTTTTCTAGTGAAGGTGATGGTGCTTGCTATATTGAATTGAGCCCTAATGAAGACCTTCTTGCCGCTGCAAATTACGGTTCTGGCGGTATAGTACTATATAACGTAGACGAGAACGGAAAAATTACAGGTGAGCCAGAAGCCTATCAGCATGAAGGGACAGGGCCTCACAAAAATCAAAAATCACCCCATGCGCATTGTGTAAAATTCAGCAAAGCGGGAGATTTTCTTTATGCCGTAGATTTAGGAATAGATAAAGTATTGGCCTACCCTATTAATAGCGATGGTACATTAGGAAAAGAACATACCGCTTTACAACTAGATCCGGGCGATGGACCTCGTCATCTTATTTTTCACCCTACGAAAAATAGGGTCTTTATTATTAATGAATTGTATAGCTCTGTGGTATCGGCAGACATGGATACCAAAACTGGACTATTTACAAAAATTGATAAGCAAAGTACCCTTCCGGAGGACTATGATGGATTCAATGCTTGTGCAGATATTCATTTGAGCAATGACGGTAAATTTCTATACGCCAGTAACCGTGGTCATAATAGTATTGCCATTTTTTCTGTTTCGGATAATGGACAAATGGAATTATTGGGTACGGAATCCGTTAGGGGAGATTGGCCAAGAAACTTCACTTTATCACCGGATAATAATTTTCTGCTCGTAGCCAATAGAAAAACTGATAACATTACAGTATTTAAACGAGATGAAACCTCTGGTTTATTATCATTTACAGGTCATGAAGTAAAGTTACCACAACCTGTTTGCTTAAAATTTAGATAGCTTGCCCCCCCCTTTTGGACTTTTAAAAAGTAAAAAAATTGCCGTGAATTTACATTGCCAAAAGGAGAGGACCGAATTAGCTATCTATAAAATTATATACTATCTATATTAATGTATTTATGTTCTTGGTCTACACGCTCAATAAGCATGCGTTGCTCTCCTGCCGGGAAATCCCAAATTAGGGTATCACCTTGAGCATATCCTATTACTGCAGCACCCATAGGTGTTAATATGGATATCCTGTTGCTGTTAACATCGCTTTCCGTAGGGATGACCAATTTAAATTTCTTTCGCCACCCATTTTCCGAGGCAATGGTAATTGTTGAATTGAACCGAATAACATCTTCCGGCATTTCTGCCTCATCATGTATTTGTGCCGATTCAAGCTCACCCACCAATTTCTCTACCGATTTACGCAAAGTTTTATCCTTATAATAGCCCGAAAGGTTCATGAACCTTTTCAACAGTACATATTCCTTCTTTTCTATAACCAAGCCGCCGTATTTCATTTCACCTTTATTTATGGAAAAATTCCTCTTTGCACGTATGTTTCTTCAAGTCTTTCAATCGCAATAATAAACGCTGCGGTACGCATATCAATCTCTCTCTTGGCCGAAGTTTCTATCACCTTAGTGAAGGATTCTTTTAATTTTTTCTCCAATTTTTCCAAAACTTCATCCAATTGCCAGATTTCACCGTTACGGTTCTGAAGCCATTCAAAATAACTTCCAATTACCCCACCGGAATTACAAAGAATGTCCGGTAAAATGGTAACCCCTCTTTTCAGTAGAATTTCTTCAGCTTCAACATCTGTGGGACCATTAGCTCCTTCCGCTATTAAATAGGCTTTTATTTTTGGTGCATTGGTCGACGTAATAACATTACCTAATGCCGCAGGAATACATATGTCGCAATCCAAACCAAAAAAATCTGCATTGTCCAAAGTCTCTGCGTTGGAAAAGCCCATGATACTGCCTTTATTTGCTTTCGTATAAGCCAATAAATCATCTACGGAAATACCTTCTTCATTAATAATACTTCCGTAAGCATCTTGAACGGCCACCATTGAAGCTCCTTCTTTCTCAAGAAAATAAGCTGCCCAAAACCCTACATTACCAAAACCTTGAACAATAAAACGCTTGTCTTTCAAGTCTATATTTTTATTCTCTGCCCAAAACTTAATATTAAGAAAAACACCATAGCCCGTTGCTCTATCACGACCTTGCGAACCTCCAGCACCTATTGGTTTACCGGTAACAACGTGCATATTGGTAGACCTTTCTGCAGGTGATTTTGTAGACATGTATGTGTCTAGTATCCAAGCCATGGTCTGTGGGTTGGTGTTTACATCTGGAGCGGGAATATCTAATTCCGGGCCAATGTTGTCACCTAATGCGTAGGTAAACCGTCTGGTAATACGCTGTAGTTCTTCATCAGAGTATTTGGTAGGATCCAGCTGTATACCACCCTTGGCTCCTCCGTAAGGCAAACCGGCCAAAGAAGTCTTCCATGTCATCCACATGGCCAATGCCCGCGCAGCATCGATATCCACTGTTGGATGGTACCGCAGACCACCTTTATATGGTCCAAGAGAGTTGTTGTGTTGCACTCTATAGCCCGTAAATATTTCAACCTCACCGTTATCCATTCTCACTGGAAAATGGACAACCAGTTCATTATTGGTTACTTCCAATATCTTTCTGATATTAGCATTTAAACCAATGATGTCTGCGGCATTATCAAATTGTCGCATGACATTTGAGAGCATACCTTGCTTAACAGCTTTTTTCTGCTCAGGAGTTTTTACAATCATAGATTTATACTTAAAACAAGACCTTTGCGGTCCTTCTATTTTTAATAATTTGTTTTGATACCGGTTTTCTCCGTATTAAAAACATTTTTTCTATTGGCTCTTTATCAAAAAAATGAACATATTCACTACAGGAGCTAATAGCGTTTTTATTTGTAGTGATTATACAATGCGTAACGTACCTACACGTACTGCAAATACTTCTGCTATACCCATTCATGATACAATTTGTATTGAAAATTTTAAGTATAAAATCTACCCGATATTCCTGAAAATTCAACAAAAAAACTCAGGTGCGGACAATCGGGTAGATGTAAATAACCAACTATCAAACTAATTCATTACCAATTCACCGGTTGCAAGTGCATTGCTTATATCTGCCGAAACAACGTTATGGCTTCCAAAGAAACGACCACCGTCTTTACGCTTTATTTTTATTTTGGTAGAACCATCCTTATTACTTTCTACTGAGGTCACTACTACTCTATTTCCCTTTAACGCTTTATAATTTGCCAAGCCTCCTCTTTTTATAATAAAATTGGCCCTAGGAAAATCTATATGTTTATAGGCTCTGGTTTCTGGAGTTCCAATTTCAAGAACATCTCCAACTTGAACATCTGAAGTTTGTATTTTAACCTCATCTTGGGCGTGCAACAAACTTGCCGAAAACAATAACGCAAATGCAAATTTCTTCATCATCATATGTATATATTTAAGTTAAACGTAATTTTTATACCTCTACTTCACCCGTCTCTACACTACTCACTTTCTTTATTCTTAAAGAAATGCTATCTGCCGGCGGCCCGTAGTTAATAATATCATCTTCTGACTTACCAATAACTAAGGCACCCATAGTGCTTGTGACCGATATTTTTCCATTAACCGGATCATTTTCTTGGGGCGAAACCAATTGAAAAGTATATGCAACGTTTGATACGCTTGAAACGGAAACCATTGAACCTAGCCTAACAATATCTTGAGGCATATCTTCTGACTCAAAAATTAGCGCAGTTTTTAAATTGATATCCAAAGTTTCCAGAGCATCTTGATGCGTATAGTCTACTAGGTACAGATTAGAGTTCAGGTATTTTTTCAATACCGAAAAATCTTTCTTCTCCAAAACTAGACTACCGTATTTCATCTGTTTTACTTTTCAATTATTCCATCTTTAATTGATGGTTTCATCAAAGTGCAAAACACATGCCTTTTAGAAGTAAAATATTGACAACAAGCAACAAACTGCTGATTGTCAGTAAATTAACAGAACATGTAAATTTATAAAATAAAACTAGAGTGGGGAAAAACTACCCAATTGAGAAAATTTTCCCCAGGTATTTATTTTAATTTTTCTCGTAAGGTCTTACGGTCTATTTGAAGAATTTCTGCCGCCTTTGTTTTATTACCTTGTGTATGAAGAAGTACACGTTGTACATACTCTTTTTCCATTTCCCTTAATGGTTTCAACTCACTATCCGGAAAATCTATTTGAAATTTTAATGATTCAGGGAGGTCTTTAAGGGTAATGATGCCATCAGACATTATTATAGCACGTTGTACCACATTTTCTAGCTCCCTAATGTTACCTGGCCATTGATACCGCTTTAGAACGTCTAGTACATCTGGAGAAATTTTTAATAACCGGTCTTTATACTCTACTCCGTATTTCAACAAAAACTTATCCACCAATAGTGGAATATCGGTTTTACGATCCCTTAAAGGGGGAACTTCAATTTCTACCACGGTAAGTCTATAGTATAAATCTTCCCTAAACCTATTCTCTTTAATGTCTATGTGCAGATCAGCGTTTGTAGCAGCTATGATACGGATATCTACTTTTTCATTTTTTCTAGAACCTACCCTTGTAATTTCCCTTTCCTGTAAAGCTCTCAGTAATTTGGTCTGTACCGTTAAAGGCGCCGTTCCTATTTCATCCAGAAATAGGGTTCCGCCTTCCGCTGCCTGAAAGAAACCGGTACGGTTATCATTGGCACCTGTAAATGCACCTTTTACATAACCAAAAAGTTCCGCTTCAAGCAAGTTTTCCGGTATTGCACCGCAATTGACCGCTACAAAAGGTGCCTTAGAAAATTTTCCTGAGTAATGTATTGCTCTTGCTACAAGCTCTTTTCCGGTGCCACTCTCTCCTTTTACCAGTACGGTAGCCTTATTGTCTTTTACCCTTTCTATTACATCGGTAATTTTATGAAAGGCTTCAGATTCACCAATCATTTCACCATGAACGGATTTGTTCGTGACCGAAGTTTTAGATTTTACAGATTTACGACTCTTACCGTGCTCAAAAGCCTTTTTTACTGCTTGTCTAAGCTCTTCCTTTGTGAATGGTTTGGTCAAATAATCCGTAGCGCCAGATTTAATTACCTCCAAAGCTCCATCTACAGACGGGTAACCGGTAATGACCAACTTTGGAATTTCCGGATAGTGTTCATCCGTAAATTTCAATAATTGCAACCCATCTACTTCCGGCATTTGAATATCCGTTATCAACAAATCAATAAAGGTGTCCTTTAGAACATAGAGCGCCTCTTTTACAGAAACTGCTTTATAGGTATGATAATCCATGGATTGCAAATGGCGCTGTAAAAGCTCTAAAATATTGATATCATCATCAACCAATAAAATGTTCTCTCTTTTCAGCATAATTACAATTTAGGGAAATCTAGAATAAAAATCGTGCCCTTTGGAGTATTGGGCTTATGTACAATTGTGCCTTTGTGACTACTAATGATACCATGAACTACACTAAGGCCAAGTCCGGAGCCTTCTCCCAAAGGTTTAGTGGTGAAGAAAGGTTCAAAAATCTTGTCTTCAATTTTCGGGTCTATTCCCTCTCCTTCATCTGAAATACATATTCGGATTTTCTTTCCTTTTTCAATAATGGAAACCTCTACCTCCCCTTTTATGGGCGAATAGTATATTGCATTCATTACCAAATTAAAAAGTACCTGGGTAATCTGAACTTTATCTGCACGCAACCGAATATTCTTTGAATCAAACTTTTTAGTCAGCTTAATATTCTTAGCACGCAACGATGGGGTCAACAATTTAAGTGTACTCTCTATGATAGGGTTGAGTTCTAGGGGTTGCATTTCCCGAGGCATTTCGCAAGCAAAGAACATGAGTTTTTTTACTATTTCACGACTAAATATGGTATTCTCCACAATTTTATCCAAATCACGTAGGGCACCTGCATCGCCCACCCTTTCCTTAAGAAGTTCCGTAAAACCTAAAATATTGGCCAATGGCGTATTTAGTTCGTGTGCAATACCAGCAGTAATCTCACCAAGAATGTGAAGCCTATCCGTTCGTTCCATTTGGCGTTTTACCTCCGCTTCACTATCACGTATATGTTTTCTTTCCAAGAGGTTCCCTATGGCTATAGCCACGTTGTTCAAAAGGTCTTTTTCTTCCTCAAGAAAATCTGCATAGAAATATCTATCCTCTGGGTAGCCAACTTTAATGATGCCATTAACCTTGTTAAAAACCTTGATATCAGAATGCATCAACGTCATAGTATCACTGAAACCTTCTGTTTCAACGGTATACTTGCCTAAGCTTAAATATACCTGGGTAACCGCATCAAACTGCCATGCATTTTTGAGGCAGTATACAATAGCTTCCAGTGAAGTTTCTAGCTGGTCAAAGTCGGTATTCGCTATGATAGAGGTTACCTCATAGAGGCACGTCAATTCTTTAATCCGTTCTTTTAATTTGTCTTTAACCGTAGTAGCCATAATCACAAAATAATCTATTTACAAAGATCATATTTATAAGACACTTCTGACTATTTTTTTGAAATTCTTATCCGAAATGCATAAACACCAATTTACATAAATCTAATAATCTTACTTAAACACAAGGTCCTAAACTTAAAATCTCATACAAACAAAAAAGTTGAGACCGTACAGATGGGGGCGGTCTCAACTAAAAAACAAATTGGTTGTTGGTGTTTACTTTTCAAATGTAAAATCGGGTAATTTTATAAGCTCACCTCCTTTTAAAGCAGATTCATGAGCTAAAATACCTACACAGGTAATATTGGCAGATTGTCTGGCATTAGGATAAGGTGACTTCCATTCGGTTAGGGCGTTTACGAACTCGTGTACTAAATGTGGGTGTGAACCTCCATGGCCCGCACCCTGGGTAAAGCTAAGATGTTGATGCTCTTCAGAATCATAAACACCTTGCGTGGTAAAATGCTGAATTTCCTTTGGTAACAACTTTGCAAAATCCGGACTTTCAATTTCTTCGGGAATTTCGGGTTCCGGTTTTTTGGCCGTGTGAACCACCAAAGGCTTTCCTTCAATAAGGGGCCATTCTACAGATTTTTTTGAGCCGTATACTTCAAAACTCTCCCTGTATTGTCTGGCTACATCAAAAAGGGAACGGTACACCTGAGCGCTCAAATCTGAATTTCTGAATTTGATATGGGTTGTTTCTACCGCAAAAGGCGAGTTGTAATGTGGTATTAATTCTTCTCTGATTGTACCAGAGCCAAAACACGATACATATTCGGCCTCACCCCTTGTGAGTGCCAAAACAGGACCTACGCAATGTGTTGCATAGTGCATGGGAGGTAAACCGGGCCAATAATTGGGCCAACCATCCATATCTTGTTGATGGCTAGCCTTTAAGAACTGTACCTTACCTAAATCGCCATTTTCATAAAGCTCTTTCATATACAAGAACTCTCGGGCATACACTACGGTTTCCATCATCATATAGCTAAGACCACTTTCTTCTGTCAGGCGAACAATTTCCTCGCATTCCTCAATAGTGGTGGCCATGGGTACGGTACAGGCTACGTGTTTTCCTGCTTTGAGTGCCA
The DNA here is from genome assembly GCF_009725985.1 of Zobellia amurskyensis. Lineage (GTDB taxonomy): Bacteria > Bacteroidota > Bacteroidia > Flavobacteriales > Flavobacteriaceae > Zobellia > Zobellia amurskyensis. The sequence continues at coordinate 43,030 of NZ_RCNR01000032.1, read as the reverse complement.
AGATAGATTGTCTGCCATGGTCAGGAATAGGTGTGTTAATGTGTACTGCATCTATATCCGGGTCGTTCAACAGCTCCTCATAGGAAGTATATCTTTTCTCTATATGAAATGTGTCTGCCAACTGATTGAGTTTCTCCTCGTTTCGTTGGCATAAAGCGACAAGATTGGCATGGGGGTGTTTCTGATAAATAGGAATGAATTCGGCCCCGAAACCGAGTCCGACAATAGCTATATTTATTTTTTGTGTACTCATAGTAATGCTAGTTTATGCGAATGTTTTCTTTAAAAATTGAATGCCTTCAGAGGCAAATTGGTCCTGACTATCAGCAAGAGTTTTCCATATACAGACCGCTCCGGCAAGTTCCTCTATTTCTGGCGTAAAACTTTCTATAACCATAGACCCCTCGTAATTAATATCTTCCAACCCCTTCTTAAAATCCGACCATGGGGTGAGTCCTGTTCCAGGAATACCCCTGTGATTCTCCGATACCTGAACATGTATCAACTTATCGCCAACTAACTGTATGGCTTCCCTAATATTCTGTTCCTCTATGGTCATATGAAACCCATCTAACAAAACTTTAGCATTGGGTTGATTAATGTCATTGATTAATCGCATTACATCCTTTGACGTATTTATCAAATCGGATTCAAACCTATTCAAAGGTTCTAAGGCGATGGACAACCCATGCTCTTTTGCCATTTCACAGACACGTTGTAAATTCTTTACCGCCCTGCCCCACTCTATTTTTCGTTGTTCTTGAGAAACCATACGTGCCTTACCTACGGCCGAATACATTGGTCCTGCCAAAAAATCAGTTCCCAAAATGTTACAGAGCTCAAAGCAATCCGTTACGTACGTAAAACAGTTTTTGTGTAAAGTAACGTTATCTGCCGTTAGGTCTTTCGTAGGACCAAAAGCACCGCAGACCGTTGCCTTAAGACCGTTATCATCCAACGCTTTCTTAACCAGTTTTCCGTCTATTTTAGATGGAATCTCAACAGGTATCTCCACTACATCAAAACCCATTTTTTTTATCTTAGGAAAGAGGGCTATTGATTCCGAAGTAAAGGGCGATTGCCACAACCAAGTACTTACACCAAATTCTATACTATTATTCACGTATTTATTTTTAAGAAATTATTAGTTGGGGACTACCTTCATTATGCCTTTCATAATGCGCCAATGCCCCGGAAACGTACATATAAAAGGGTATTCACCGGGTTTGCTTGGAGCGGTAAACTTTAAGGTGACCGTCTGTTCTGGGTCAACTAGCGCAGTCGCAAAAAGCACTTCGTCCATTTTAGGAACGTAATTTTGCTTGGCACCGTTAGGATCTGCAGCAAGCTTGTCCGAAGCCAATCCTACTTTCTCCATCGCCCCTTGTTCTACGATTACCAAGTTATGCTGCATAAAATCTATGTTTTCCAATATCAGCTCTACGGATTCACCCGCAGGCACCACAAATTCCGATAGGTCATATTTCATTTCATTCTTAACCGTGCGGAGCCGCACCACCAATCGCTTCCCGTTTTCTGAAGCATTATTTTCAATATCATCAATCTTATCACGATAGGCTTCGGCAAAAACTTGGGCTATACTGGAATTCGTGAACACCTCATCTGTACTCTTAAGCAGATTTTTTTCAACTTCGTACCTCCATTCTCCGGAGAGCGATATTTTGTTATTTCCGTATTGCAAAAACATTTTATTTTCATCGCCATAAACTCCACCACCACCTCCGGTATCTTCCATTCTAATAGCTATGCGGTTTTCACCCTTCTTTAAAATGCCTTTGGAGATTCTATAGATGCGGTCCTTATCATAGCTCTGTTCAGTAGCACCCACTTTTATGCCGTTTATATAAACCACATCGGAATCGTCTATGGGCCCTAGAGAAATGGTTCCTGAGAGGTTTGATACGTCCTCGGAAACAGTAAGCTTTTTACTGAACCAAACAATACCATCTATCTCAAGTCCTGCATCCTCTATAAATTGCGGAAGCTCCATAGTTCCCCAACTAGAATCGTCATAGTTTACATCAAATCGGTCTAGTTCTTCAACACTATCATCCACAACCGGTTTAACTAATTCTATATGTTGCATAAACCCTTTAGGGTGCACACTGGCAGCAGCGTAGAGTGCTTTTGAAAGCCAAATGTCGTCTATGATTTCTTGGGTACTACTCATTTCATACAACATATTGCCTATTTCCTTAGAGCTGGGTCTTTCAGAAAAGTAGAGCAATGCCGCCAAACGAACTTTGGGGTCTTTATCGTTCAAAAGGTCTCCTTCCAAAATAGCCTTATCTGTCCGCTCATTTTTTGAAGCTATCTGTAAAGCCGCTCTTCGTACTATAGGGGCGGAATGTTTTAGAGCATCAAAAACTACGTTGTGCGTTTCAGAATTGGATTCCAAAACACCTAATCCGTCCAAAGTCCAAAGGGCATGTAAGGCTGCGGGATTCATACCCAACTCGTCCACTTCTACTTTGGACATTAAATTAACGAGTGCTTTTACCACATCAAGATTTGCACGTTCTACTAATAAACGTTGTGCGGTCATACGCCAGAACATATTGCTATGGGCAAGTGCTTTCACCAGTTCTTCCGGTTTATCCTTATCCAAAGTCATTTTTTGTTTTGGTGCACTCTTTTTTGAAACAACCCTGTAAATACGACCTCTGGACTTATCCCTAAGCGGGTTTTCGTATGCATTTCCCTTTCCGTTTACCGCATCGTAACCACCTCTTTCTTCATTAGGTGTTGGGTTATGCTGAATGATAAAATTGTACCAGTCCAAAACCCATACGGCTCCGTCCGGACCAACTTTTGCTTCCACAGGAGATACCCATTCATCTGAACTGGCCAAAAGGTTTCCACCATCGGTTTCCTCATAACCGGCCCCTTTTTCATGTATTCGGGCCATGTGGACCAGACCACCGGTAGGTTCGCAGACAAAAGCAACTTTATTATAAAACGCTTTAGGGTAATCCCTTGCTGTATAAAAATGATGCCCTGCAGCAGCGGTGAATCCTCCAAAAACATCTACCTGTCTAATGTTTTTAGTAATGGGTCGTATATCATAATGGCCATCTATTTTAACGCTCCCATTTAACGGAATGCCTTCTACGCCTTTTAAATTTTTATCTGGAATACCTAAATACACGCTATGCGTATTATTTGCCGTAGATGCAAAGAGGGCGTTGTCTTCAGTAATACCCAACCCCCAGGTATTATTACTGGTCCTTGTTAGAAACTCAAATGTTTGCTTTTTAGGTGCAAAGCGATACATTCCCTGAGAAAACTGATGCTCCTCTCCAAAAATAGAGCCTTTAAAACCCGAGTACCCTACTACTCCATATATCTTATTATCAATTCCGTTTTGAAGATTAGAAGGACCTGCATGGGTATCAAAAGTGCCCCATCCGTCAATTATAATTTCCCTTACATCTGCTTTATCATCACCATCAGTATCTTTTAAGAACAAAAAATGGGGTGCTTGAGAAACTATAATTCCTCCATTGTTAAATGTAAAACTAGTTGGGATGTTCAGCTTATCCGCAAAAACGGTAACCTTATCCGCACGTCCGTCACCATTTGTATCCTCAAGTATTTTTATTAGATCATCTCCTTCGCCTTTATCATCACGAACAGTGTTTGGGTAATCTACAGTTTCAATAACCCACAGCCTCCCTTTCTCATCCCAATTGGCCGCTATTGGATTTATAATATCAGGCTCAGAAGCAAATAGCTGAAGTTCAAAACCTGGAGGAACCTGAATCAGTTTTGCCGATTCTTCCGGAGTGAGTGGCATTTGATATTTTAACGGTGGATTTCGTTTTTCATAATTGGGAATATTATCTCTTTCTTCATATTTTAATTCGGGCATTCCTTTTACAAATGCTGCCCTGTTTTGTTTTGCCTGATCATTTACGGCCCAGAGAATTCCTTCCTTCAAAAGTCTGTGGAATTTAGGATTTTCCCAGGTGTGTTCATCATGGCCAAGAGCTGTATAAAAAACCCTTCCTTCTCCATATTCCTTTACCCAAGTATACGGCTCACGGTGGTTTCCTTCAACACGTTCCATTAAAATAGTTAAGTCATCTGCTATTTTAGCATGTACGTAAGTTTCATCCCAAGTTTCAAATTCTTCACTATTTTTAATGGCTGGGTGAGTAGAATCTATAACGGTTGCCGTAAATGTTCCAGTCTCATGTGTAGCGAACTGGGCGCCTACCAAATCTATATACTTCTCTGAATTTTTAAAGCAAAAACTTGCCGAATGAATGGGAACAAACCCTTTACCTTCTTCAACAAAATTCAACAGGGCCTCTTCTTGATCGGCAGTAATCTGTTCATGGTTAGCGTAAATGATAAGTCCGTCGTAAAGATTCAGGTTTTCTGTATTAATATCGCTTACATCTTCCGTATACGTAATATTGATGCCGTCTTTGGCCAATGCAGAACTTAAAATAGGCATATATGCCCTAGAGTCATGATTTTCCTGATCATGGCCTAAAAATAGAAGTTCTAACCTTCTTGGCTTATCATCTAAAGTCTCCTTCTTATTATTTTTAGTCTGGCAAGAAACCATTAAAAGACTCAATACTAAAAGGTTAAAAAGTAATTTTATTTCGGCTTTCATAATGATGGTTCTAAATACACTCCAATTTTATGAATTTAATGAAGGCAAGAAGGACTGTCTATTGTCAGATACTGACTGTAATATATCATGATATACTTTTTTATTAATTTTTAGTGGTAAATTAGTATCTACCGTATTCTAAATGTACAAAGTTGATTGAATGAAAACTGCCCTAAAAAAATCGCCTATACCCAAAACACATGCTTTTGTGGTACAACGATTAAATCAACCTGTTTTTGATCCTAATTGGCATTTTCATCCGGAATATCAATTATTTATGGTTTTAAATGGCCACGGCACCCGTTTTGTAGGAGATCATGTAAAACAATTTGATGCAGGTGACATCACCTTTACAGGACCAAATCTTCCCCACCTATGGAAAAGCGATACGGGAGAACATGAACCAGAAACAAGGGCTGAAGGCATTGTGGTTTATTTTGATTACGATTTTATAAGTGAATCCCTATTACACAAAGAGGAGTATATTAGATTAAGACATCTTTTTAAAACAAGTCTACGTGGATTTGATGTTGTTGGCAAAACCGCTGCCATAATCAGAAAAAAAATAATAGAATTACCCACATTACAGGGTTTTGACGCCGTTCTGGGACTTCTTCATATTTTAAATATACTCGCTAAGACCGAAGATTTGAAAATCCTAGCGAGTTCCGGATACACAAATACCTTAAGAGATGGCGATACAGAGCGTATGAACCGTGTATATGCACACGTAATGAAACACTTTACCCGTAAAATTCCTATAACGGAGATGGCGCAGTTAACCAATATGACCGCAACTTCATTTAGTAGATATTTTAAAACACATGCCAATAAAACGTTTTCTGAATTTGTAAGTGAAATACGTATTGGCCACGCATGCAAACTACTCATAGATAAAAAGATGAATGCTTCACAAGCCTGTTACCAAAGTGGGTTTAGAACATTATCCAATTTTAACAGACAATTTAAAGCGGCAACCAATAGTACGCCCAGTGCCTATAAAGAAAGGTATGAGATGAAGTAGGTTTTAAATACAATACTTAATTTACTTTATAATCTTATACTTATCCCGTTGAATTCTTACCAACTTTTATTTGTTTAAATAAGGCTCAGTTACTCATGAATAAAACTGGTATAAAACAAGAAATCTTCTTTTGTTACATCTTTCCCACTAAAAAAACAAGAACTCTACATAATCATCAGTAAATTATGTTTATATTGAAGGTATATTCTTAATAAAATAACCAGATTTGGAAAAAGCAGCCGGTAATTCGAAATCTAAAATACCTTACAGGAAAATTTTTATTGAACAGGCCCCTACAGCTATTGCCATGCTAGATAAAGACATGTGCTATATTGCTGCCTCTGATTATTGGATAAAAGAGCACAAGCTCCAAGGTATAGAGATTATAGGACGTAGCTACTATGATATATTTCCTAATATAAGTGACGATTCAAAAGAATTGCACCAACAATGTCTTACCAATGCCATCAATATATTTGATGAGGCCCCATTTACACAAAAGGATGGTACAATACAATGGCTCTATTGGGATATTCACCCTTGGTATATTTCTAAAAATAAGGTTGGCGGGCTATTTATACATACAATTGACATTACACCCAACAAGGAAAGTGAATTAAAAATAGCCAGAACGTTGGATATTTTCACAAAAACAAAAGAGGTGGCCAAAATGGGCACTTGGGAAATTAACATAGCAACGAGTAAAGTATATTGGAGTAAGATAACTAGAGAGATACATGAGGTTCCCCTTGGGTTCCAACCTGATCTTGAGAATGCCATAAACTTCTTTGAAGAAAAAAATAGTCGTCCAAAACTAAGAGCCAAAATTCAAGATTCTATTGAAAAGGGAATTCCATTTGACTCTGATTTTGAGCTTATCACCGCAAATAACAATCTACGTTGGGTACGTGTGATAGGAAAGCCAGAAATCATAGATGGGAACATAACAAATGTTATTGGGTTGGTCCAGGATATTAGTGATGTTAAGTTTTCCAAGTTACAACTGAATATAGCCCACTCCCAATTAAAAGCCATATACAACTCGGAGTCCATTTCCATATTCTCCACAGATAGTAACGGAATCATAAACCACTTTAATAAAGGTGCGGAACAACTTTTAGGATATTCCGCCGAGGAAATGGAGGGTAAAAAAGAGCCGACTTATTTTCTTTTCCCAGAGGAGGTAAACAAGTTTAGAAAAGAACTCGCCATTTTACACGGAAAAAATCCCGACAACTTTAGCCATTATAGAGACTTAGTATACGAAAATGTAAACGATACCAGAGAATGGAATTATATTCGTAAAGATGGCTCAATAGTACCCGCTCAATGTACCGTATCCTCGGTAAAAGATGACCTAGGAAAAAATATAGGGTTTATCGTGGTGTCAACAGACATATCCGATTTAAAAAACCACCAGAACGAAATTCTTGCCAAAAATCAATTGCTGAATTTTGCCGAAAAAATGATTTTAATGGGGCATTGGCGCCTTAATATGATAACGAATCAAGCGTATTGGTCTAAAAATCTTTATAAAATATTTGAAGTGGAAGAAGGCAATATAGAAGTTAGCCTTGACAACTTTCAAAAATTTGTTCATCCTGATGACAAGCAAATGCTCTTAGAACATATGCAGGAGACAATGCATACTAAAGTTTTTCAAAATTTCTCCCATAGAATTATATCCGGTGGGGGCAATGTGAAAACAATACACGTGATGGGTAAGGTTGTCACCAATGAAAAAAACGAAATTGTAGAGCTAATTGGAACCAGTCAAGACGTTACCGATCTTAAAATGGCCGAAAAGAAATTTAAAGGTCTCTTAGAATCTGCACCAGATGCTATGGTCATCATAGATGAGCAAGGGTCTATTCAACTAATCAACAAACAAACGGAAAGTTTATTTCATCACTCCTCGGAAGAATTAGTACTGCAATCCGTAGAAATTCTTATTCCGCATATATTAACGTCCGTTAAAGCTGCTAAATTTTCAAATGATAATATCACAAGGCAAATTGGTATTATAGAAGAGCTCTTTGCGATACAAAAGACAGGTAAAAAAATACCTGTTCAAATAAACATGGCTCCATTACAGTGGGAAGAGGGAATACTAATATCTCTGGCCATACGCGACATTACCAAACAAAAAGCTGCCGAACGCAAAATTCTAAAAGCTAAAGAAAACCTAGAAGGTTTTGCCCAAAAATTAACGGAACAGAACAAGCAACTTGCAGATTTTACGCATATTACATCGCATAATTTACGCTCGCCGGTAAGCAACCTTAATTCACTTCTGGATATCTACAAAACAACGGATAGCGAAACCTTACGACTAAACCTGTTCGAAAAATTTGAAACGGTAATAAATCACCTCACCTTAACACTAAATACATTAGTTGAAGCGTTAAAAACAAAGAGTGGACATTCTAAGGATGATATTGAAGAAATTTTGTTTGAAGATATGTTGAGGCTAACTAAAGATGTTTTAGCTGGCCAAATCCTAAAATCAGGTGCCACCATTACGTCCGATTTCTCAAAGTGTTCAAAAATTCAGTATCATAAAATATATTTAGAAAGTATTTTTTTGAATCTGGTAAGTAACGCCATAAAGTACAGTTCCGAAGAGCGCAAGCCGATAATAGAAATAGAATCAATGAACCAGAATGGTAAAATAATGCTAACATTCAAAGACAACGGCCTAGGTATTGACTTAGAACAACACGGACATAAATTGTTCGGTTTAAATAAAGTGTTCCATAGGCATCCAGACGCCAAAGGTGTAGGTTTGTTTTTGACCAAGTCTCAAATAGAGGCTATGGGCGGTACTATTTACGCAAGCAGTAAAGTAGGTATAGGTACAACGTTTACCATAAATTTTAATTGATTACATGAAAAACACTCCCAAAATCTGTATTATAGATGACGATTACATCTACCGTTATACGGTTGTAAAAAAGATGGAAACCATGCATTTATTAGTAAACACATTAGCTTTTGAAGATGGTGAAATGGCTCTAGCTTTTATACTTGACAACCTTAATATTGACTCTGAATTGCCAGATGTTATATTTCTAGATATTGATATGCCCGTTATGGACGGCTTTCAATTCATAAAAGAGTTTGCGAAAATTGAGAGTCAATTGAACAAAAAAATAGATATCTATATGATATCATCCTCCTTAGACCCTGTAGATATTGAAAGAGCCCAACGAATAGATTCTATTGCGGATTATTTTGTAAAGCCTATAAAAACAGAACAACTTCAATCTGTATTTTTAAACCTTCAATAAAGATTTCCCAATTTAAAACTCACTTTTACTAGAGGTTATATTCTTCAGCCCCACCTAGACGGATTAAAAATTCGTACTTCCTATATTCTATAACTAGCCACCTTTCATTAACGAATTGGTGATTCTACTTATACATTACCCCACTACATAGTCTTATTCTATGTATCCTTTTCTATTCCTTTAATTATTATATTTCTTCTTTAATTCTTCTGACAGTCATTCAGTTAAATTTTCTCCTGTTATTAATTCACACACCTCTATAAACTCAATTTTTGCGCATTTTTACTAACAAAACCTTAAAAATGGTAAAATAGTGCAATAGCGAGTTAAATTTCGCAAATATGCACCCTTGTTTTTATGGTTCTTTTGTAAAAACTAAATGAATATTATCAATTTCACACGCCAATCCAACTAAAATGACTCAAGTATTAACACTTTAATTATAGAATATAACCGACCGAAAAAGGAGAGTGCGCCAACACTCCCCTTTGGAATTTCATGCAATGCATGAAGTAAAGTAATACCCCATTAACCCTGGGGCATGTTTAACTCTAACTAATTCAAATTTATGAAAATTAAATGGTTTACTGATGCGGGTTGCCCAGGCAGTTCCATCACAAGATTACTCGTTCTAAAGTTCGTGATAATCTTTATAGTAACGATTCCTTTACAATCACACGCATCTTCAGCTTTAACGGAATCATTTTTAGAAAACGACCTAAGCGCCAATCCAATTCAAAGCACCATAACCGGTACAGTATCTGATTCCATGGGGCCTTTGGCAGGTGTAACTATCCTTGTTAAAGGTAGTACAAACGGTACTTCAACCGATTTTGACGGTAATTATAGTATTGAAGTTGGGGATGATCAAGCTACACTTGTATATTCATATATTGGGTATTCTTCAAAGGAAGTTCAAGTAGGTGGTCAATCAGAAATCAACGTTACTTTAGAAGAAGATGCCGCTAAACTTGATGAAGTTGTTGTTTTAGGATATACTACCCGTAAAAAAGGAGAACTTACAGGCTCTGTAAGTACCGTAAGTTCTGAACAAATTGCTAAAGCAGGTAATAAGGATTTAGCCAAATCGCTTTCCGGAACGGTACCTGGTTTGATTATAGCAGATAGAGGTGGTCTTCCTGGATCTACAAATGACGACGATTTAACCCTTCTTATTAGAGGTAAATCTACCTTAGGAAACAATTCTCCATTAATTTTGATTGATGGTATTACCGCCAATACTTTCTCTCATTTGGCTCCTCAAGATATTGAATCCTTAACCGTATTAAAGGATGGTGCCGCAGCTATTTATGGTGCTAGAGCTGCCAACGGTGTTATTTTAATTACCACTAAAAGAGGTAAATCCGGAAAACCAAAAATCAATTTAAATTCTTCTTATAATGTATCTCGGTTTTCGGTTGCTCCCAATTTAATGTCTTCTGAGCAGTATGCCATTTACAATAATGAAATAGCTCAACGCAACGGAACACCACTACCCTACACACAAGGGCAAATTGATAATTATGCTTCCGGATCGGACCCTATAAATTTTCCAAACACAGATTGGGCAGACCTTACTTTTGCCAAGTCTTCACCTGAATCCCGTAATTCTGTTTCCATTTCTGGAGGTAGCGATAACGTGAAATACTTTGTAAGTGGTGATTTTATCAGTCAAACCGGTATGTACAAATCCGGCGACCTAAATTTCAAACAGAAACAAGTCCGCTCCAATATCGATATCAATCTAACCGATAACTTTAAAATTGGTGTAGATCTGTCCGGCAGATTTGGCGATAGAAATCAACCAGGTGCAAGTGTAGGTGAAATCTATAGTCGCATCAACACAAATGAGCCTACCGAAGTAGGCATCTACCCTAACGGCTTACCTGGATGGGGTGGTGAAAATGGTGCTAATCCATATGTAATGGCTACGCAACAATCCGGTTTTTCAAAGCAAACGGATAACGAACTACGAGGAAGGTTTTCTTATGACTGGAACTTGGATAACGCCATACTTGGATTAAGCTTAAAAGGTTTTGCAGGTGTAAGAAGAATGAACAATGATGTAAAGGCATGGTACACTCCTTGGACGGTTTACACGTATCAAGAAAGCACCAATGACTATACACCATCTCAAGGTTTTGCACAAGGGCAAGGTTCTCAGCGCACACTGCGTGAGAGTTTCTGGAAGTTTGATGAATTGCTTTTAAATTCTACGCTTCACTACTCAAAAAGCTTGGGAGACAATCATTCCATTAGCAGTTTTATAGGAGTTGAACAAGCCACATCCAATCAACGTTCTTTTTGGGCCGAGAGAAGAGGATTTCCAACTTCGGAACATAGTGAACTTTTTGCGGGAAGCGATGAGGGTCAGCAATCTTACGGAGAGTCTCAAGAATGGGCACGTGTTAATTATTTTGGCTCTTTTTCATATGATTTTAAGAAGAAATACTTTTTGGACCTTACCGTACGTCATGATGGTTCCAGCAATTTTGGTCCTGGAAAACGGTTTGGCACCTTCCCTGGCATAGCGGCTTCGTGGGCCATCAACAAAGAATCTTTTCTTGAAAATGTAGAATGGCTTAATGCCTTAAAAATAAGAGCTTCTTGGGCAAAAATGGGTAATGACCGTATTGCTCCTTTTCAATATTTAACTCGTTACAATTATGGTGGACCAACAAACAATCCTCAACCTAATTTTGCCGTCTTTGGTACTCCTGGTGTAAGTTACAATGGTTATACCAGTGCTAATGTGCCCAACGAGAACATAACTTGGGAAACGGCATACATGAAGAACATTGGATTAAATTTTACCTTATTTGACAATAAACTTTCTGGTGACGTAAATTATTTCTACCAGAACAGAGAGGATATTTTGGTTACCCGTGCCGCCGCCATTCCTGATGCTGCCGGTATAACCCTACCTGCAGAGAATATTGGAAAAGTAGACAATTTTGGTTGGGAAGTAGAACTAAGCTGGAGAGATAAAATAGGAGAGAATATAGGTTATAACCTAGGGGCTAATTTTACCCAAGCAAAAAATGAAGTCGTATTCTTGGCCGAAGCGGCAGATGTGCCCGACTGGAGAAAAAGAGAAGGTCACTCATTAGACTCTTATATTACCTACCCTACAGCTGGTATTTTCAGAGATCAAGCGCAAGTAGATGCTACAGAAGTGAAATTAGATGGCACAGTGGAAGGTGAACCAATATATTTAGATACCGATGGAAATGGTGAAATAAATGCCAATGACCGTGTTCGTGCCTATTCTTCTAATGTTCCTGAAATTCAGTTTGGTTTCTTTGGAGGTTTCAATTACAAAGATTTTGACTTTAGTTTCTTGTTCCAAGGACAAGCCGAGGCTGAAATGTTGATTTTCTTTGAACGCCCAGGAGCTAGACCCGACTTTCTATTTGATCAAAGGTGGACCCCGGAAAACCGAAACGCAAGATACCCCAGAGCATACGCTACGGGAGACAAATTTAGCGGTAACCAAAGTGGAAGTGCCGAAAATTTTGAAGGTGCGGACTTTTGGTTGCACGATGCGTCTTTTGTTAGATTGAAGCAATTGGAATTAGGCTACACCTTCCATAAGGAAGATATTAAACTGGGTGATCTAAAGATATTCGTGAGAGGTTATAATATGTTGACTTTGTTCTCTGACGTAGCCGATTTAGGTTTAGATCCAGAGGCTAATGGCTACTATGATTTTAGAGAGAGTACCTACCCATCATTACAGACCTATACTTTAGGGCTTAACCTAAGTTTCTAATCTATCATTTAGTATAACCAAGCTCTATTGAGTTTGAGGTGTTAATGAACAATAACAAAAAATTAAAACTGAAATGAAATATATTAATATAAAGCAATTTGGGGTCTTAATTGCCCTTTTTGCGACAATAGGTTGTGAAGATGTATTGGATACAGAAGCTTCTGATGCTTTTACCGAAGACATTATTTACAGTGAACCTGATCAGGTAGAAAGATTGGTTTACCCAGTTTACAACAGTACCGAGAGTTGGGGTTTGAACAAAGCCCAATGGTGGTCTAGAAGATTTAATATTGAAGTGGGTTCTTTTGAGGCTAAGTTCAACTTTAATGATTTAGATCAACTTAGATTAAGAGCAGGTTGGTCTCCGAGCAACGTGGGGGTCCTTGCCCAAAAGTGGAGCACTTATTGGGATTATGTTCGTTTAGCCAATGAATTTTTAGATCGCATAGACCAAAGTGAAGCTATGAAAACCGACCCTGATAAAGTGGCTATCCTTAAAGCTGAAATGAAATTCCTTCGTGCGAATATTTACAGCAAGCTCATTAAATACTATGGCGGTGTTCCTATTTTAGAAAACGCCTTAGGTCTTGATGCCGATTTTGCATTGGTAAGAAATAGCTATGAAGAATGTGTAGATTTTATTGTAAAAGAGCTTGATGAAGCTGCCGCTATTCTTCCCGAAACGCGTCCAGATAATGAATTTGGCCGTGCAACTAAACTATCGGCTTTGGCGGTAAAATCTCGTACTTTACTTTACGCTGCAAGTACGTTACATGACCCAACTACCGAACCAAGCGGACCATTGTACGATTATACAAAAGCTAGTAAATGGCAAGATGCTTCAGACGCTGCCAAAGAAATCATAGACTTGGTTGGTGCCCGTGACCTTATTGCCGTTGCAGACGCCAAAGAGTATCAAAATCTATTTTTATCACCTAACCAAGATATACTATTCGCCCGTGCCTATAGTGGTTTTTATTATGATTTTGGGACTGATGCCAACTCATTATGGAACCAGACCCAAGCGCCAAGTGGTTATGGAGGTTGGGCACTATCTTCACCTACGCATAATTTTGCCCTATTGTTTAATATGGCCGATGGAAGCAGTACGGACGAAGCTGGTTACGACCCTACTAACCCTAATGCCAATCGTGAGATGCGTTTTTATGCCGATTTGTTCTATCAGGGTTCTACGTTTAGAGGAAGACCGGTTGATTATGCTTTGGCGGACAATCCAAGTGAGGCTACGCCACACGGTTTAGATTCTCCAGAAGGTCTGGGTAATACGGGACACTCTTCAAAAACGGGCTATAATATTAGAAAGTTTCAAGATGAAAGTGTGGGTATGACCGACATTTCTCCTAGTCGTCCTTTCATACTTTATCGTTTGGCTGAGATTTATTTGAATTATGCCGAAGCACAATATGAATTGGGGCAAGAAGGAACTGCACGTGAGTTTGTAAGCAAAGTAGCTACTAGAGGTTTACAACCTGCAATTACTGCTTCAGGCACAGATTTACTGGAAGCCATCAAAAGAGAAAGAAGAATAGAGTTGGCATTTGAAGGTCATAACTTCTTTGATGAAAGACGATGGATGAACGAAGACCACCTTGGTTTTGACATTAAAGGTCTTAAATGGACGAAAGCTACAGATGGTAATTTAACCAATGAAGAATACACCGTAGTTGAAAGACCATGGTTTGAAAGACAGTACTACCTACCTATACCACAGTCTGAAGTTGAAAAAGCACCTTCAATGGTTCAAAATGCAGGGTACTAAGGCCCTTATACCTTAGAAAAGTTGTTTGTTGAGTTAGTTTGTAACCGGAGAGCCCTAAGGCTTTCCGGTTTTTTTATATCCAAATTAGAATTTTTATAAATCAACAAAAAGAGGAACAACCTGTTACACACTAGTTTGGTCATCGGAAAGTAGAAATATAGTATTTGGACGATCTGTGTTTTCAGTTGATTTCTCATTCTCCTGAGCCATAGACATTGGCCCAGTAACTGCAAAAGCAAATACCAAAAAATGGAATACACCTGCTTTACGGATGAATTTTAATTAAGCATTTTGTATTGTTTGAAAAAGGTGAATTAATTTCTAATTAGTTTGAGCACTTAGATATTGGGTACGACGCAGTACTTCTGATTTTTCTCCTTTAAAATCCTCGTTTATTTTACTCGGATCAACAGTAAACTTATATCCATAGGAATGCGAATTTAAAAGTACAATAGAGTTTAAAATCAATAGGGCTTCAGTTTCATATTGTGCAGAATAAAGAGCATCAAGCATAACAGGAACTGGGTCTGCCACTTTATTCATTCCTAAAAACTCTGCAGCTCTTACCCTATTAATTCCCTGCACATCATTCTGTGCTATTTTTTTGATTGCCGGAGTTAGCGCTTTTACCTCATCACCAAAACTACTGCATACAATTAGCGCCCAGTAGCGTTGCCATGGGTCAGAAGATTGTAATAGCTCTGTTAATTGGGCTTGTACAGCTGTAGCATCCTCCAACATTAGATTGGCCGTTGCTATGTATTTTTGAATATCATCCTTGTGATTTCTTCCAAATTTTACAGGATTATCAAAAGCATTTTCTACCAAATAAAATTCTGGGTAAAAAGAAAGATCAGGCATTCCACTAATCCAATCATTTAAAAGGCCGCGCATCTCTTTTAGGGTAGTTCCAAACTTAGAGTCAATGGCCAAATTTGTGGTTTCATATGGGTCATTTTCCACATCAAACAACATTTCTGGAGCACGTGATTTGAAAAAAGCGGACTGTACTTCATTCAACTTACCTTCTTCGTACATTTCCTCCCATTCTCCGTAGGCAGCCTGTTTGTAACGATATTCATTCATCAACCCATCAAAATTGAAAGGATTAAAATTTCTAATGTACTTGTACTTCCCTTTACGTACGGAACGCACCATATCATACTTCTCATCAAACCGATCAGCATAACCATAGGTTACATTTTCTTCACTCAACTTCTTGGCATCAACACCACCTCCTAAAAAAGGTTTTCCATCTATTTGTTCGGGTATCTGTACTCCAGCCAAATTCAAAACGGTTGGCGCTAAATCAATAAAACTAACAAAGCGATCTGTTTGACTTCCAGCTTTTAAGTCGGCCATATCGCTATAATTTTCAGGAATCCTAACAACCATAGGCACGTGAAGGCCTGTTTCATATAAATATCCTTTACTTCCCGGTAGTACACCTCCGTGGTCCCCATAATAAAAAATGAATGTGTTTTCTAACTGACCATCGGCCTCAAGCGCTTTTACTACCTCGCCCAATTGACCGTCCATTTCCACAATTTTATCACGATACCTGGCATTTGTATATCGAAAAAGCTCCGTATCAGGATGATTGGGTTGCACCGCATAATCATCTAATTTTGCTGTGGTGGGGGCATCTTCTATATCACTTTCAGGAAAATGGACTCTAGATTCATGTGTAGTCCCTATGTTATGAACATAGAAAAATGGCTGGTCTGGCTGGCGGTTTTTCCAAGTTCCTTTTGATGAGGATTCGTCCCAAGCATTATCGCTTTTAATAAAATTATAATCCTCTTTACTATTATTAACCGTGTAATAACCAGCTTCCCGTAAATATGCCGGAAACATTTGTAAAGAGTCTGGCATAGGCACTAATTTTGAACGCCTGTGAAACTGAGAACCAGTTCGTGGCGCATAGCATCCAGAAATAATAGTTGACCGTGCCACGCTACAAACTGGCGCATTGGAAAATGCTCTATTGAATTGTACCCCTTCTTTTGCCAAAGCTTCAATATTTGGCGTTTCAATCCCATTCTTATCAAATAGTTGTAGGTAGTGCTTTGAGTTATCTTCCGAAACAATCCAAACAATATTTGGAGGATTTTTATTTGTATGCTGTTGTCCTTTGCATGAAATATTCATGATTAAGGCTAAAATGGGTAGCAAATAGTTAAGTCTCATTTGTATACTCTATTAATGTTGGTGCTTGATTAGAGATGTAAATTTACTCTACTTTTCAAAAGTGTCATATATCTTTTGAATTCTTTGCTATTATGGGCTTAAATTGTAGAACAAAAGTCTTTTGTATAGAAATTGTTATGTTTTTAAAGCCTATTTATTTTCTAATTATGAATAATTTCTAAAAAATAAATAGGAAAATAGTAGTGGAATCGAAAACTTGAAGTATACGTTTTCCTCTTTTTCCCTTAACTATTGAGAAGTAAAGTCTCTTTTCAAAATTGATAAATTGGTCTGTTTTAAAAAGTTTAAAACATAAAAAGTTAAACTAAAACCTACTCATACAAACTCAGTTTATTTTTGAGCCTTATCAGCTCCTCATTTGCATTTTCTATGCGTTCTAGCAGACGGGTAATAACCTCAACACCTTCAAGGTTTATATCTAGGTCTGTATGCAGTCTGAGTATTTTCTCGGTCTTTGGAAGTTCTTCCAAAGGTATGAACAAACTGTTGCTCCGTTCAACAATGCTAACAAGGCCATATTCTTTCAATTGAGTTATAACCGTTGTGGAAATACTATGGCCATTACAAAATTCGGTTACCGACACATATTCTTGTTGTTGCATAATCTTAGTTTTTAAGGGATGCTAATTGTGTGAATAGTTCTTTCTCTTTATCGGATAGATTGGTGGGAGTTTTAATGTTATAGGTGATATAAAGGTCTCCGAACTGGCCTTCCTTTTTATAAATAGGAAACCCTTTACCTTTTAGCTTCACCTTAGTACCACTTTGTGTTTCCGGTTTAATTTTAAGTTTTGCTTTCCCGTCAAATGTATCAACGGTAATTTCACCTCCTAAAATCGCAGTGTATAAATCAACGTCAACATCCTTATATAGATTATTTCCGTCTCTTTTAAAAGGTGTGTTATTATCTATTATGAACTTTAAATACAGGTCTCCTTTGGGGCCTCCATTACGGCCTGGACCTCCATGGCCGGGAATCTTAATAGTTTGGCCGTTTTCAATTCCGGCAGGTATGGTAAGCCTTATATTCTTGCCATTAACGGTAAGTGTCTGTTTCTGTGTTTTAAAGGCATCGTACAGGTTTAAACGTAGCTGAGCATTAAGGTCTTGCCCTCTAAACCTGGCTTGTTGACCTCCTCTTTGCGAAAAGCCGCCACCGCCACCAAACATAGATTCAAAGAAATCAGAAAAATCGCCACCTCCAAAATCTTGGCCGTACTGCTGTCCACCTCCGCGTGAACCCTGTTGCGCTTTTGCTTTCTCAAACTGTTCGGCGTGCATCCAGTCTTTTCCGTACTGATCGTATTTTTTTCGTTTTTCAGTATTACCTAAAACCTCATTGGCCTCATTGACTTCCTTAAATTTCTTCTCGGCCGCAGCATCATTGGGATTCACGTCAGGATGATACTTCCGTGCCATTTTTCTATATGCCTTCTTTATGTCTTTTTCAGTAGCACTTTTAGTTACGCCTAATACTTTGTAGTAATCTATATATTCCATATTGATATCATTGTTAAAGAGAGACGCTAATCACACCCTGAAATTAACTAAAAATCACGGCTAGGTCAACCTTTTAAAGATTAATTTATATGGAACAGAGAATTAGGAAATTTCTCTTTTCCCTAGAGGCAGAACATAAAAAACCATAGGTTAGAATTGGGGGAACTACCTATGGTTTAGTTTAAGTACTCTAATACGTTTAAACAAGACAAAAGAGAATCCGTTTATTTTGTTGATACAGGTTTGTAGATGCGGATCCAATCTACCCTAAACGTATTATTGTCTATATTCTCCAATTCTTTATCAGTTGGGGTAACCGTTTGAGATTGTAAACCTGAGGCCGGTGTAGATCGCCAAGTTTGATCTTCCGTATTGATAATGATATCCATCTCTTTACTAAGGCCCGTACGCGTATCTACTTCTGTATTTCCAGGGGCTGTTGTATTCGTGAAGTGTTTGGGGTCTATGATGTCCTTTCCAGAAACGGTGCGCACTAATACTCCGTCTATATAATATTCTAAATACCATGGGTTTTTCCAATACACGCCGTACGTATGAAAGTCTTGGTTCCATACCGTGCCATCCTCGAACCAAGTCCCTGCATCTTTGGGTTGATAGTCCTGAAACGGTTCCCTAATGAATACATGGTGACTAATATGTACCTTTTTTGAAAAGTAGGATTGCTCTTTTTGGGCACTTTCTGAATAGTCTGCTCCATATGCCTCAAGAATATCTATTTCTTGGGTATCATCTGCACTTAAAAGCCATACGTCCGAAGCCAAAGTAGAATTCATAACCTTTGCTCTTGCCTCTATATAAACAGGGTACACCACTCTTGTTTTTGAGGTAACACAACCCATGTTAATCTTATTAGAACCTGGTTTTCTAGTGGCCCACATTTGTAGTTCACCATTTGCTACATAAGAATGTTCCCTTCTCCACTCCGTGAGACCCGGCCCTGACCATCCATTGTGATAGAAGTCGTCCCACTTTTCAGAAAATTGATTTCCTTTATTATCACCAGGTGCCTGATATTCAAAATCATCTGATATTTCTTGAAACTCCCAAGTCATATCTGGCCCAGCATCTGCCGGTACGGGAATTTCTTTCCAATTAACTTCTTTGGATACTTCTTCAATAGGCTCTGGTTCATTTTCTGCTTCCTCTACCTGATTTTGTTCACTGGGTAATTCTGGTGAATTGTCAAATTTTGATCCGGCGCCACAACTTCCTAATAAGATGCAGCAAAAGACTAGTACAAGTCGGTTTATACACATGCTTTGATAATTATTTTTTATTGTGCTTTTGGAAAATAGTACACGCACGAATTAAAAAGGGAGAATCTTTCAATTCTCCCTTAAACTCAAACAAACAACTTTGTGGGGATTATGGTCGTTCTTCTTTTTCTATAATTGTGAAGTTATCGTAATAGACAGTCATGTCTGTAGTCTTCTCCGCATTAGGCAAAATTCTTAGATAGAACTGAGATAATGGTGTCGTGCTCTGATACTCAACCGTATGTGTTTTCCACTCCCCTAATGGGTGTGCAAAATTGTTCCAAAACTGAAAACCCCAATTTTGCAATAAGAAAAGGCCAGTGCTTGAAGTCCCGTCCCCTCCAACAGCATCAGGCGCAATGTACATATCATAGGAAACGATATAAGTTACACCTTCTTCAAAAATAATAGGATTTGCGAATGGAGCACTAGCCTCTGCATTAGCTTGACCTGCTGCAATTTGTAATTTTAGGCTATACTCACCTTCAGCGGCTTGCTCCGTAGAATACGAAACTGAACCTGCATTACTCCAGTATGGCACCCAACTATCTGCCCCTGTTTCCAAACCTGCAATATCAGCTGGTATTAGATTAACTCTACTCATAATTACCGGCTCATCCGTGAATGGGAGTGCTTCCCTTGTATCGGATGACTCTATACTTCCGCCTGCATAAGAAACCGTGATAACATCCGGACGATAGATTGGAGCTGCCAATTTAATATCCAACTTTGTAGCATTATCTGCATTAACCTCCACAGAAGCAACATCAAAGGCCTCACCATTGACCATTACGGTAAAGAACTCTTCTTGGCCACCAAAAGGAGCAAATTCTCCATTATAGGGTACTTGTATAGTTTCATCCTCGAGCTCTCTAATTTCGCCTGTAAGTTCAAACGGCTTAGAAGAAGGGATTACTTTAATTGGTGCATTTATTGGGTAAGCGACTGAAGCTCCAGGAATATTCTGTCCTGATCGGGAAAGGTTCATGCTAGCTCTAAAGCTTCCTAATTGATTAAAAGCAATATTGGCAATAGAATCTCCACTACTGTTTACTACAGGATTTTCTGCTACCTCTTCACCCGGTTTCAAAGCTTTCCTAATGGACCAATTACGACCTGTAGGCTCACCTATTGTAGACAAGTCCGTAAACTCCATTGTATTTCCCGCTTCTATATAAATGGTATCGTTTGCTTCATGATTTACAGTTGTTTCTCCATTTCTAACTTTAATTATAGGAACCAATTTTGGATATACCTTAACCATGAAAGTTGTATCAATCACATAGACATCTCCTTGCTTAACAGCCGCCATTTCGTAATCTACATCAGCACGGTTACCTTTAAAAGTTACCATTTCATTAAAGGTATTGTAGAGTCTTACTTTTTTCATTCCAGGGGTCTGAAAAAGAACGTGCACAGTTTTATCAAAAGACGTGGTTACTCTTGGTTCAATGATAAATTGTTCTGTAATAGAGTCCGTCCTATCTATAGGACCTTCAAGAAAAACATCTGTTTTTTCAATTCTCCATGAATGGGACACCGCACCTTGAGAAAGATCTGTAAAAGACAAGTATTGATCCAGATTAATCAAAAGATCGTTTGCTGTACCTTCACTTGTATAAAACCCTATATCCGAAAAAGGGAATGGCGCTTCGTAATCATCATCTTCACACCCTACGAAGAGCATGGCCAAAACGGCTAATATTCTAATTGCGTTTTTCATTTTATGATATTTTAATTTCTTGTTTTTTTCGCATTTTAAATGATCTAATCATAGTTGTCTACAATTTTTAATCATTCAATTGTGGGTTAGATATAATTTCTGAATTCGGCAAAGGCCAGTAGGCATGCAAAGACGGATTGTAATTAGCCGCTGCTTCCTGAAACTCGTTCCAGTTTTCGTCAATATCCGGATCGCCAGCTGGCAGTTCTTTTATGATAGAGCCCCATCTTGTAACTTCTGTTCCCTTTTCATCAATTAAAGTATAATGATCAGCTGTATAGCGTCTCTGAGCCAATTCATTAAATCGTTCTGCCTTTACCTCCCATCGTCTAAGATCAATATTTCTATTTGCGTCACCTTCTGCCGAAAGTTCCAGAGGTAATTCAGTATACCGCAAATGTTCCATCAAACTTTGTGCGTCGTACGCCACATTATCATGATCATTGGCCGGAAATTCACCCGTACCGGCAAGCCCTAATAATTGTACTCCCGATCTTCGTCTTACTTTATTTATATATTCTAAGGCTACATCTACGTTACCTAGTTCAATTTGACATTCTGCATATTGAAGATAAATCTCGGCTAAACGAATCAAGCGCTCATTTACACCTGATCTTACTTTACCTGGGGAAAGTTCCTCTTCAGATCTGGTAATATCCCAATTAGTGTGTTTACGCCAAAACGCGGTCATTTTAACATTAAAAATCGATCCTTGACCTGTTACCTCCCTTAAATAATAACCCATATCCGTATCATCTACAAGGGCAACCGACCAAGATGTGCGCAAACTAAATTTTCTAAAACTTTCATTCCCTTCTTCATCTATAATTTTATTTCTAGCATCCGAGAAATCTAAAGGATCACTTCTATATTTCAATATAAGCCAGTTTGCAGGAACCGCCCCTCGCCAAGTTCCATCTCCTCCAGTGAACTGTCTTACATATAAAGTATTAGCAACATCCCTACCATCATAAGCGTTCAGCTCATTTTTATAATCCAAGGAATAACCTACTTCTAGAATTGATTCTTCATTAAACTCATCCATGGTAGTGAAATTGCTTCCAATGTTCGGAGTCAACTCATAACCAAAATTATTCATGACACTTTCAAAATGAGTAGATGCAGTTTCAAAATCTCCTTCATAAAGGTAGGATTGCCCAATTAAAGCAACTGCAGCGCCCGCCGTTACTCGACCTTTATCCTGACCTTCCCAAGAAAGAGGTAAGTTTTCAGATGCAAATTGTAAATCATCCAGGTAAAACTTCTTTACATCCTCAGCTGGTGACACTGATTGGTAGAATTCACTTTCTTCTATTGGAACAAAATCATAAATTGGTACCGCTCCTCCATTAAAAGCATTGTACAGGTTAAAATACATATAACCTCTTAAAAATCTTGCTTGAGCCAGTATGGTCAAGCCTTCCTCTTTCTCTTCTTCCGTTGTATATGTTTCCTCTAACTGGGCTGCAGCCTCAATCACCTGATTGGCCCTAAAAATAGTGGTATAACTTGTACTCCACTTGTTATTAGGTACAGACGATGCATCGTTAAAAACCTGTAAATAATATTCGTTTGTGTTATTTGGTCGCTGATAACCACTGGACCAAGCCAAATCAGTTCTGGCAAGTTCCCCTACCAAATTTATGGTATTAGCATTTGCAAAACCTTTATAGGTAGCGATTAGCCCTTGTTCCAAATCCTTGTTATCTCTCCAAAAAGTTTCCGTAGAAATTTGATTGGGATTGGTCTGCTCAAGAAAATCATCTGAACAGCTCAAAAATGCTAACATAGGTACCAGTATGCAAAGTAGCCGTTTTGTTAATGTTGTTTTCATAACTATCATTTTTTCATTTTTTTTATCGGAATTTATCATCTTCATTTCAATTTTCATTAAAATTCGATTTGAAGTCCAGTTCGTATCTGTGAGCTTACGGGATACGTACCTTGATCAATACCTCGTGTACTTAGTCCGTTGTTACCAACCTCTGGGTCATACCCATCATATTTGGTTATGGTAAGCGGATTTTGAGCCGCTACGTAAATTCTAAATTTTGTAACCCCTAATTTTTCTGTGTACTCTCTAGGTACCGTATACCCCAAAGAAATATTACGAAGCCTTACAAAGGTGCCGTCATCCAACCAGTAGTCAGTCTGACCTCTGTAGTTGTTATGAGTTGCATTTCTATATACTGGTATATCAGAAGTAGCATTCTGTGGTGTCCACTGATATACTAAATCTTGATGGTTTCCTTCTTTGTAGGCTAATGCTTTATTACCATTTAAAATTTCGGATCCGAAAGCGCCATACCATTGCATAGAAAAGTCTAGTGCTTTATAATATGCGGAAAAGTTAATGCCCATTTCAAATTCTGGAGTACCGCTACCCATATATTGACGGTCATCAATATCAATGGTTCCATTATTATCAAAATCAACATATTTTAAATCTCCCATTTTAGCATCGGGAACAATTGTTTGATAGGCTGCCAGTTCTTCCTCTGTTTTTATTGTACCATCCGTCTCTACTAGAAAGAATGCACCACCTTCGTAGCCCTCTGCTAAAGCCGAAACCAAATCTTGGTCATTACTATGGCCAGAAATACTACTGTCATCAAAATAAATGATTTTGTTACTACCACTCATTTTGGTAATAATATTATCGTTTCGGGTATACGTTAGTCCCGCATTCCATGATAGTTTACCTGAGTGACGGTAGTTCATGGCAAATTCTACCCCTTTGTTGGTCATATCACCAACATTTAGTGTCACTTCTGCATTTTGGCCACCACCCGCAGTTGGGGGTAATAATACAGGGAATAACATATCTTCCTTTTTGGTTTCATAAATATCTCCGGAAAGTGTCAATTTGTTATCAAACAAGCCCATATCAAAACCTGCATTCAAAGAAACTGAAGTTTCCCAGCGTACTTTTGGATTGGCAAATCCGGTTTGGGTAGCCCCTAATAATAAATTCTGATTGTCTCCAGCACCAAGTACATAATCATTGTCTAATGTAATTGTAGGCGTGTAACTATAGTCAGCAATACCCTGGTTACCAGTAGTACCTCTACTACCCCTTAATTTGAACGAAGAGACCGTATTCTTTAAAGGGTTCCAGAATTTTTCATCAGAAACATTCCAACCAGCAGAAACAGAAGGAAACACCCCCCATGGTTCTTCCTTAAACCTAGAAGATCCGTCTCTCCTTACAGCGGCACTTAAAAGATACTTGCCTTTGTAGTTATACTGAAGTCTTGCCAACATACCTATTAAGGTACTTTCACGATTTTGAGTCCACTGATTGTTACCTGAGCCTACATTTGGATCGGCAGTAGCACCATTTAACACCGTAATATCGTTGGATGCTAAATCACTTTTTTCGGCAAAAAATTCTGAATAATTATACTTTTCCGAAGAATATACCCCAGTGAAGTTAATATTATGATTTCCAAAGCTTTTTTGATAATTCAATATATTCTCCCATGTAAATTTTTTCGCAAGAGAACTTAAGTTTCGGACTTTAGACCGTTGAGAAGTTACTTCTGAACCATCATCCCTGTAGGCTGTAAATTTTGGATTGATTGTGATTCTGGTCCCATTATCATAGCTTGTTGCCATTCTAGAAGTAAACTTCAAGTTGTCCGTGAAATTATAGGTCAGACTTAAATTACCGTCAAAATAATTGTTCTCCTGATTATCTTCTTGCAAAAACTTATACCCTAAATTAGAAATATTGGTAGCTCCATTTCCATCGGGTCCTGCATTTTCTATAACACTTTGATTTGGATCTATAGTTGGGCTATAAGCCGTATATTTTATGGCATCTCTAAGTAGTCCCCATGGTGCGTGCTCTCTATTCTCCACCCTAAAGGACAATCCTGTGGTAATATTCCATTTACCTTTAACGAACTGGGTGTTGGCCCTAACATTAAAACGATCGTATCCAGATTTAATAATGACTCCTTCTTGATCAAAATAGTTACCCGTTACGTTATAGGTAAGGCCATCCTTACCTCCTGATAACGTAAGGCTATGGTTCTGAATAGGCGCCATATTATTTAGAACAATCTCTGTTAAATCTGTATTGTTCGTAAGGAAATGTGGGCTTTGCTCAATTGTTGTCCATGTATTACCATAGCTACTTCCATTTAATGCAGCCCCCTGCACAAACTGAACATACAACTTGTCTTCAACATTGAGTAAAGGTGTAGAGGAAGTTATATGTTGCAACCCATAGTAACTATCTGCCGCAATTTTCATTTGTCCTTCTTTACCTTTCTTCGTAGTAACTAAGATTACACCTGCAGCACCTCTTGTACCATAAATAGCGGCTGATGCAGCATCTTTAAGTACATCTATAGTTTCTATTTCATTAATACTCAATTTAGGATCGCCCTCAAAAGGTATACCGTCTACCACATAAAGAGGTCTATTGGCACCACTAATGGAAGTAAGACCACGTATCTGAACATTGGCCTCAGAACCAGGAGCCCCCGAACTTGCGGTTACGTTAACCCCGGCAATTTGCCCTTGTAATGCCGCACCAATATCAGAAGTTGAAGTTTTCATCAATTCTTCTGACTTTACCTGTGCTACCGCACCTGTTAGCTCTTTCTTTTTCTGTGCCCCATATCCTACAACTACAACCTCATCTAATGCAGAGACATCTTCTTGCATTATTATGTTTAACGTTTTCTTACCACTAACGGGCACCTCTTTGGCCTTAAAACCAATATAACTGAATACTAAAACCGCATTAGGTTCTGCGGAAATTGTATACAAACCGTCAAAATCAGTAACTGCTCCGTTATTGGTTCCTTTTACTACAACGCTAACTCCTGGTAGAGGGGTATCATCTGCTGATACGGTACCACTTACGGTTTGAGATTGTGCAGCTGCTGTACTTAGACAAAAGACCAAGAACAACCCCATCCGGAAAGTGTGGGATTTGAAATTAAAAATGTGTTTGAAATTCATATAATTTTCTTGTTAAATTTTAAAATGGACACGGCGAAACAAAAAGTAGGTCAATACTCATTCTTCCAATTGCATTCGTGCTCAAAACACCCTATATTTTCTTAAATATTTAAGCCGAGATAAAGAATTCTCCCATATATTTTATAGTCTGAGTTGTTGAGCTATCTTTCTATAATTGAATATGGTTTTGAATTTGTGTCAAGAACTTATTTAAATTAGGTTTTGAGGTTGGAAAAATTGATTACTTGTTCTAATTGAAATCAACATTATGTCCGCATTTTTTTTAGGAATTCATGCTAAGAAGCACCTTACAAAAAACAGGTGGTGCATTGTTGCAGTGCGAATAATTTTTTCTTTTCATAATACGAGTTGGTTTAAAATGAGTAAAGTTTGTTTATTGGATTACTAATCAAGAGCGCAATTAATTTTCATATGCTCTATTTTTGGTGTCCAAAATAGAGATATTGTTAAATTGCTCCTAAAAATAGTGCTTGACAAAAACTTGACAGATTGAACTTTTCTTGTCTACTTCAGTCTCGCAACCCCTTAGAAATGCGGATTACAGAAATGGGCGATATGATTTATAACACTACAAGAAACCCTACATTCAAAATGTTAAAATTGAGTTCATTTTGAGTAAAAACAAGAGAAAATAAAGCAAGAATTACATGAAAAATAGTATGGTAGACCCCCTAATAACATTGGGTTCATACTTATTTGGCACTTTGAGCTAGATGCATTTGTATATACCATACTAGCTTTGAAGAATAGATTAATTAAGGCTAATTGGGAGTATAACATATGGTTTTGTTTAGAACATATGTTACCCATAGCATACTCCCATTTAACTTACTATTTGATTATATGGCTTACTTAGAGAAATGAGATGTTTTTACACTCACAAAAGGATAATTGAGCAATTGACATACTCATTTCTCTCAGTATTAAACAGATATACCCCCTACTTAAGAGGTGATTTTGAAAACAAAAGCATGTTTACCAACAGGAACTTTTGGTAAGTTGATGTGTAAACCGTCTTTTTTTCTACTAAATTTCAGTTTTTCCGAAGACCCCAGCAGCTCAATAGATTTAATTTCCTTTTTAAGTAGTTTATTCTCCTTGCCCAACGTTCTTATTACGGTCTCGCCAGACTCGGGCCAATCTAATTGTATGGCATATAAATTGTCTCCCTTTACCGTAAACCGAATATCATCTGCTGTATTGTCCGGATTTTTGCGTTCACTTAAATGTCCCTCAATTACTTTTGCTGAACCTTCTCCGTATACCTTCCACGGACGCGTACCATATATGGCCTCCCCGTTTTGGTCTAGCCACTCCCCTATTTCCAATAAGCGTTCTTTTACCGGAGCAGGTATTTCTCCGTTTGCCTTTGGTGTAATGTTCAACAGTAAACATCCATTCTTACTAACAACATCCACCAAAAAATCTATGATTCGGTTGGTGCTCTTATAATCGGGATTACTAATATCACTCCAAGCTTTCCAATCAATAGAATCATCCGTTAACCATGGAAAATCCTTCATTTCGCTCATTCTAGCACGCTCAACGTCTAAGACTGCCGTACCTTTTGCAAAATCATAAAATTTATAGGTGGCAACTACTTCCTGATCATTTTTAACACCGTGGTTGTAGTAATAGGATAGAAACTCCTTTCGGTAAGCTTCATCAATAACATCTACCTTATTGTCAAACCAAACAAGATCAGGACTATAATTATCAACAATTTCCTTTAATCTGTCTAGCCATTCTTGATTGAATTTTTCATCACCCACGGGGTAGTATCGCTCAGAACCTTCATCAATTTCTTTGGTACTGTATGGATATTGAAAATCTCCTTTTTTTAATTTTGGACCATATAAATCAGCATACTGCGGGTCAGCAGCATCGGTAGATTCGTCCCATGTAGGGAACCAACCAAAAAGCCATTGGCGGTGGTAGGTTGCAATAAACTTCATGTCTCTCTTCCTAATTTCTTTTGACAACTCTCCCATGATATCCCGTTTAGGACCCATATTTTTAGAGTTCCAACGGGTAAGTTTACTGTCCCACATAGCAAAACCGTCCGCATGTTCGGACACCGGACCGGCAAACTTGGCCCCAGCTTTTTCAAAGAGATCCGCCCACTCTGCTGCATTAAATTTCTCAGCTTTGAACATGGGAATAAAGTCTTTGTATCCAAACTCATTTAACGGACCATAGGTTTCCGTATGATGTTCGTAAAAGCGCTTTCCTTGTTTGTGTTCCGGATTGTTGGGCGAGGTATACATCCAATGTGAATACCATTCGTTTTCATACGCCGGCACTGAGTACGGGCCCCAATGACAATAAATACCGAATTTTGCATCCTGAAACCACTCTGGCGTCTCATGGTTTTTCAAGGATTGCCAATCCGCTTCATAACTTTTCTCTTGAGCAGTTCCAAAATTTACTGCCATCATCCAAATAAATACCAAAAATAACGTTCTCATAATTCTAAAATTTTCATCAACATTAATTACAACCTAATGCATGGCTTTCAACTTTTAAAACTAGAACTTATAGTGTGTTTTTAATACCACAAATGTCTTCATTACTTAGTGTTGAGTTTATGTAAAGTTCAATTTAACGGTGAAAATCGGTCACATTCAATATTTCGCCTCTATTTTTCATATAAAGTACGAAATGTAAAACAACTCTATTTTACGCGGGTTTATAGTTCTGAATGTTCCTTTTTAATAAACTCCATACTGTACAGGATACCTAGATTATTTTGATAAATAGAAGAAAATGGTTACACTTGGTGTTACCCATTCTTTATATCTTGAACTTTTATAATATGCTTATCAAACAAAATTTTGTTTATTACCGAAGTTAAGGACAGTTTAAAAGTTTGAGTTAAATATTTTATTCAAAAGAGCTAATGCGCTACTATATTCTCATAAGTTTTCTAGTTATTCTTGGCATAGAACTCAAGGCTCAGGATTCTTCCATTCCTTTAAATATCTCTATTGAAAATACGGATACACTTGCCGCTCAACAAACAATTAGCAGCATAGATTCTTTAAAATCTGTAGTTAGTGCTAATCTAGTTAAAGGAGATACCATAAAATCTGTATGGACACTAATGAAGTTAATGGATGCTTATAGCCATCAAGCCAATTATGCCCAAGCCTACGAGACTATATGGTCTGCACTAACCTTAATGGACAACTCTAAAAACAAAGTGGTTAAGTCTCATATTTACAGAAGATTAGGCGCCATGTACAGTTTTAACAAAAGAAAAAAAGAGGCCCTTAGATACCTGCAGATGTCTCTAGATATTATGAAGGAGGCCGTAGGAAACGGTACGATGCCCAAAGCTGCATTGGCTAATAATTATTATACTTTTAGCTACACCTATAGGGGATTAGACGAACCGGAAATGGCTAAAAAGTACCTAGATAGTAGCCTTACCTATTATGGGGACATACCTGACAAAATAGCCCTACCCTTTTTGAAATTTGAAGAATCCTATGTTTTAAGAGAAGAAGAAAGATATGACGAGGCCATACAAACGCTTGCCGAAATAGAACCATGGTTTGAACAGAACACACCTTCCTATCTAGTGCTAGTTTATGCGTATTGGGCCGTTCTTCATAAGAGGCAAGGTAATATTGATAAGACTATTGAATATTACAAGAAGGCTATTTCAATTTCAGATAAATACCAGAGCCATATAGATTTTACTCCTTTTATTTACGAAAAGCTCTCTGAAAACTATAAACTCTTAGGAAATTATAAAGAAGCTTACCAAAGCTTGGACAAGGCAAAAACCTTGAATGCAAAATTCTTTGACGGAAGAAGCCAAAATAATATTCCTCTCATGGAAATTAAAAACGAATACCGGTTAGAGAAGGAGAGACAACAGGAAGTAATACGCCAGCAGCGTATGGAAAAATTAGAGCAACAAGATAAAATTTTACTGCTACAGCGTATTATCTTGGGTACTAGCCTCATATTCGTAGTTATAATTGGTTTTGTCTACGTAAAGCACATTCGGTCTAAACACAAAGCGGAGAAACGATTGATGCAAAAGACAAAAGCGCTTGAAATGGAACAGGCGAACGAACTTCTTGAGACCAAAAACAAGGAATTAGCTGCATCAACACTTCAGTTGGTTGAAAAAGATGAGTTCCTGAAAAGGTTAAAAACTGAATTACGAGGCGAAGATGGCACTGTTAAGGTATCTGAAATCAATAGGGTTTTGAAGTCTATTTCTGTTGGGAACGCTAACAATTGGGAAGAGTTTAAACTACGATTTACAGATGTAAACAAGAATTTTTACGAAAAGCTTAATAACACCTACCCCAACCTAAGCCAAACGGACCAGAAAATATGCGCCCTTATCAAGTTAAATCTCAACAGTAAAGATATGGCCAGATTATTAGGTATATCTACCAAGTCCGTACATACAACACGACACCGTTTACGCAAAAAGATGGGGCTACAACGTAGTGATAACCTAGAAGAATTAATTGCTTCGCTTTAAAGTCATTTTTACTTATTAGATATTCTAGTTAAGGTAACCGTCTTCCTTGAAGCCAATTTTTTATCCTATCCCACTAAAATAGCCATAGTGAAAGGTTATTTTTGTCGCTTCTTATTTATCCACTTTAAAGAACAGTAGTATATGAAACTTAAAATCTCGTTATGGATTTTATTGGGAATGCAATTTCTTATTTCCAATTTAAACGCACAAGCGCTTACCAGAGAAGAAATACGGGATACCATGCAGCACATTCCATGGTTTACCATTCATAAGGACAATTATTTTATTACAGGAGTACCCACCAACAAACCCATAAACAGTTCTACGGCCAACGCCAAGTACCAGATTAGTTTCAAACAAATTATAACCCGTAGCATTTTACCTTGGAATACATACCTTTATTTAACGTATAGCCAAAAAGCCTTTTGGGATATTTACAAGGATTCATACCCCTTTAATGAGATTAATTTTAATCCAACCATAGGTGTTGGTAAGGCTTTTTACGGTTCAGATGACAGAATAAATGGCGTTGCCAATCTTGTTTTTGAGCACGAGTCTAACGGTAGGGACAGTATTTATTCTAGAAGTTGGAACCGAATTAGTTTAAAGTATTCTAGGCTTATTGGCGAAAAAACACTTTTACACGTAAAAGGATGGTTGCCCTTTGGTTACAAATCAGGAAATCCGGACTTGTTAGATTATGTGGGATTGGGAGAGGTGAGCATTTCTCATGATTTTATTCCCGATAAACTCATATTTGAGGTCAAAGTTAGAAAAGGACTCAATTTTGATACGAGGGGAATGATTCAAACCCGACTTCACTATCGCCCATTTAAGCATAAATCCAACCAATATATTATGCTCGAATGGTTTGCCGGACACACTGAGAACCTTATTGATTATAAACAGTACAACAGCATGATACGGGTAGGCTATGTTATTAAAAGTAATGAGTTTGACATCCTTAAAAGAAACAGAAGAAAGCTTTAACCTATAAATTTTAACGCATAAAAAAAGCCCCTATTAGGGGCTTTTTTAGTAATCTTAATAAATTATCTGACGTCTTCTAACGTTTTAATGGTCTTTAAGTCATTCATCAACCAATCACGTTGTTTTCTAATTACAACTGCAGCTTCCAGTGGCAAATGAGTATCACCTAACACTTCATTATACTCTTCAATAGCAGCTTTGTCTCCACGAATGGCTTCTTCCAACATAGCTTCATCATTATCACCGGAGAAAAAAGTTTTTACGTCCATCCAAGCTCTGTGCACGGCTCCTGAAACGCTACCATCTACATCATTTCTAGTCTTTAAAGCAGGTGCTGATGCTTTCAACTCAATAAGAAAATTTCTTCTCTCCATAGATTTGTTCTGAAAATAGCTTTTAAGACCTATTTCCTCAGAATTTTCAGCTGCTTTTTCATAGCCCTTTATTGCATCCTCGTTCTTTTGTATAATATCATTTATACTATCTTCAATTTCTTTTATATCGTTGTTCATATCTATATTATTTTGCGGTAACTTAAATGCCTACCGTTTGACATATATTCAAATTTAAGTAAAACTCGTGCCTTAGATCGATTCGAAAACATATCGTTTGAACGCTATAAAATTTATAGATTTTAAGCCACTCTCTTAGAGTTTCCAAAGCCTACAATGCATATGTAATCTTCATTCTCAAGCTTACATTCTCCCAAACGTTTCATTTGCGCTTCGGTTGAGATATATTGAAAAAAATCACTCTGAAACAAACTCCCCAACTGACTCAAATCTGTGATTTCCGAAAAAAGGGTTTCGCCAGATATTCTGTCCTTAATAGTATACTTATACTTAAAATTCTGCATAATTCAACATTTAAATTAAAACACTTACCCACTTAAAATTTGGAGTGGCATGCTCGTATATAGCCCAAAAGTTTATCGAGATTTCTTTCAAAACTATTCCTTTAAAAAAAAATTTCCTGATCATTTTCAGTTGAAAAATGCGCTCAATTAATTCATAAAAAAAGGGGTATCTCAATAAGTTGAGATACCCCTTTTCTAACTGATCCAAAATAAGATTAGCGATTATTCTCTGGCAACACCGTTTAGCAGAAAATCATCTATAGGTCTATTATGCTGCTTATGAAGAACGGAAATATCACCCGTGGTCTCAAATATAACAGCCCTTACTTCTGAAAGTTCCGTTACATTAGCCTCTCTTAACTTGGCCCGTAAATCAGATTTTGTAACACGGCCTTTACGAAGGTTTTCTTCTAGTATGGTTTCAC
This sequence comes from Zobellia amurskyensis, assembly GCF_009725985.1. GTDB lineage: Bacteria > Bacteroidota > Bacteroidia > Flavobacteriales > Flavobacteriaceae > Zobellia > Zobellia amurskyensis. The sequence goes on along the minus strand of NZ_RCNR01000032.1, from coordinate 10,029 downwards.
CGTCCATAAGCAGTAAGGGTGTATTGTCCATTACCTTTTTAACGGTATCGTTTCGTCTGGCAAAAGCAGCACCCATTTGCAGCAGGTACACCGTAACAATACCAACGATACCATCCGTAAGACTCACGGTTTTAGACAAAACAGTGGTTGCTATTATAGAACCAACCGCTACGGTCATTGCAAAATCAAAACTGGACATTTTAGAAAAACTACGCTTACCGCAAATACGTGTCATAATAATGACAGCTATATAAATTCCTACAGCAGTAAGAATTATTGCCCCAAACGCGTCCCACGAAAATTTAAACCACTCTTCCATAACTTAATCTGTCCTATTCATTAATACTATTAAATTTTATGATCAGTGCGTACGTTACCGTACGCTGTTCTAACTTAAATCGCAATTGATCATCCAATTGATGCCGTACTGATCTGTGAAGCGGCCAAAAAGTGCATTCCACTCACGTTCTCTTAGTTCATGATGTATACGCCCGCCAGAGGATAATTTCTTGTAAATATCCTGCGCCTCGTTCTTATCGGTAAGGTCAATGCTTAAATGTATTTTGGTTCCTTCGGTAAGGGGTGTGTCAGGTGCGGCATCGTAAGCCATAAAATGAACCCCTTTACCTTTTAATTCGGCATGCTGAAGTCTATCTCTATAAGATGAGGGAACATCAATTTTCTTGTCGGCATAGGTCTGTCTATTTTTAATTTCCGCATCAAATACGTTAGAGTAAAAATTGAGTGCCTCTTGGCAGTTTCCATCAAATGCTAAATATGCTTGTACTTTCATTTTATTAAGTTTTTAAAGTTTATACCAATTTACATGGAGTTTGTTGTAGCGATCGATTACATCGCATTTAACCTTAACACAAAAAAATAGGCGTTAAAAATTATCTTCTGAAAATTCTACCTCCTTTCCTACTAAAGAGCTTTGGAAAGCGAATCAGGGTTATTGACACCTTATATATTTCATATGCAATTGCACTAATAATGTTTTTTTTACAGACAAGGAGTTTTGCTTTACTGGGATAATTTTAAGCTACAATCTCAATAACCACAGTTATGGAATGTCTTGAGCAACTTTTAAAGGTATATGTCATTAGTGAAATAAGATGTATTGAAGGTGCGGCAAATGCCAAAAATCCTTTAATGCGAATGTTTATGGAGCAATGCGCCATAGAGCGTTCAGATTTTATTCTAGAACTCTGGCATACGGCCATAAGACCGGAAGAAAATGTCGGTCTTTCCGATTTCTATGCATGGCATAACCAACTGTATGGGAAAAATTATTTGGAAATGACCACCGGATCAAATCTGAACATTGCTTTACTTGATAGAAAAGCCTTAGAGATTTGCGAGTGTATGATAGATATGAATCTACCCAACCCGTTGGCTTGTTTGCTACTAGAGCAATCAACAAAAATAAAGGCAGATCTTCTTGCTCTAGTTCATATTAGAGCTCTTACCGAGAACTAGACTAATTCAATTTACGATTACACGCAATTAAAAGAATTCCCCATAATTTATTTATAAATGAACTTCATATGAAATCTGAAAAAACATCTAAAAAAGTAAGCACAAAAAAAGATGAGCAACTAAAAAAATCCACTATAGAATATGAGAATAAACCGCTAACAACCAGGCAAGGACTCAAAGTTAACGATACCAATAACTCATTAAAAGCTGGTGCGCGAGGAGCTACCTTATTAGAAGATTTTCTACTGCGTGAAAAAATTCACAACTTTGATCATGAGCGCATTCCAGAGCGAATTGTTCATGCCCGAGGAAGCGGAGCACATGGTTATTTTGAATTATATGATAGTATAGAAGAATACTCAAAAGCGGGGATTTTTACCGATACATCTCGAAAAACTCCAGTTTTTGCACGATTCTCTACCGTAGCAGGCTCAAAAGGGTCAACAGATTTGGCCAGGGATGTTCGCGGATTTGCAGTAAAATTTTATACGGACGAGGGTACATGGGATTTGGTAGGTAATAATATGCCTATCTTCTTCATACAAGACGCCATGAAATTTCCGGATTTAATCCACTCGGTTAAACCTGAGCCACATCAAGAAATACCTCAGGCGGCATCAGCCCATGATACGTTTTACGACTTTGTTTCACTTACACCAGAAACATTGCACAATCACATTTGGGTTATGAGCGATAGGGCCATACCTCGCAGCTTGCGTATGATGGAAGGTTTTGGCATTCACACCTTTCGGCTTATAAATAAAGAAGGTAAAGCACATTTTGTAAAGTTTCATTGGAAACCAAAATTAGGTGTGCATTCTGTGACTTGGGACGAAGCCGTTAAGATTAGTGGTGCAGATTCTGATTTTCATAGAAGGGATTTATGGGATGCTATTGAAGCCGGACATTATCCGGAATGGGAACTGGGGCTACAAATAGTTCCTGAGGAAGATGAGCATAAGTTTGATTTTGACCTCTTAGATCCTACAAAATTGATTCCAGAAGAAATGGTGCCCGTTAAAATTGTAGGTAAAATGGTCCTGAACAGAAATCCGGAAAATTTCTTTGCCGAAACGGAGCAGGTTGCTTTCATGCCCGGTAGTATTGTTCCTGGTATAGATTTCACTAACGACCCGCTTTTACAGGGGCGGTTATTTTCTTATCGTGATACACAGCTTTCTAGATTAGGCACACACAATTTCCATCAGATTCCTATTAATAAACCTGTTGGAGAAGCACGAAACAACCAACGTGATGGTCATATGCAAACTGAAATCCCGAAAGGACGAACTGCTTATTTCCCAAATTCAATTGGCGGTGGATGCCCGTATCTTTCTTCGGTTGAAGAAGGCGGATTTGAATCGTACCAAGAGCGTATCGATGCCAATAAAATAAGAACTCGAAGCGAAAGTTTTAATGATCATTTCTCTCAACCTGCATTATTTTATAGAAGTCTTTCAGATTGGGAAAAAGAACATGTAGTTGGTGCATATTCCTTTGAATTGGGTAAATGTGATATCAAACATATAAAAGAGCGAATGCTTTATTTAATTGATAAGATTGATGCTGACTTGGCCGAAAAAGTGGCTAAAAATCTGGGAATGAAAGTTCCTTCCTCTATTGAGCAACCGGTTAACCAAGCTATAGGCGCAGATGCTGATGTTGAGGCCCAACAGCCCACGGAAAAGAAAATATATTTAGATGAATCGCCTAAACTCAGTCAGGCCAATACGGATTTCAGCTCAATTGTAACAAGACAGATCGCGGTTTTGGTAGGCGATGGTTTTAGTATGAGCCAATTTAAAACGGTGAAAGATGCTTTGGAAAAAGAGGGAGCCATGGTTAAATTAATCGCTCCGCATGGTGGTACGGTTACTTGTGATGAAGGTATGGAACATAAAGTTGATGCTTCAATCATGACCACCGAAAGCGTACTTTTTGATGCGGTTTATATCCCTGGAGGGAAGTCATCTATAGAAGCTATATCAGCACAAGCCAAGTTTACCAAATTCGTTAACGAAAGCTATAAACATTGCAAAGCCATTGCAGTAAATGGAGAAGCCGAAGCGTTTTTGAAAAATACGGCCATATCCGATATCACAGGTGACGATGCCTTATTTGTAAATGGTAAACCGGAAGCTTTTATAAAGGCTATCGCAAAACATCGTAATTGGAAGAGAAGAGAAAAAGCGGAAAAAATACCCGCTTAAGTTTAATATTTAAAAGAAAACATCATGAATAATGAATATGCAAAGCACGAAACCGATTATATAAAAAGTTACGAGAAATTAGGGTATACAGACTCGTATCGGTTCATTAAAGGAGAATTGAGAAGCACTAAATCAGATAAAGCATATGCCGCCAAGGATATTACTATCGTTAAAGAGCATCGCTATGAGGGCATGAGTAATCCCTCAGATATGTCATTACTCTATGTAATGGAAACTAACGACGGTGGCAAAGGAACGTTATTAACAGGGTACGGACCCAGTGCCGATGCAGAACTATATGAGTTTCTAGAAACAATTCCAGAACAGAATATCAAGGACAAAGATTTGTTGCCCGGAGATGCCAAATAAGGAATGTTTACCTTTTTTAAAGCCTGAAGTTTTTAACTTCAGGCTTTTTTTATCCCTTTAAACCTAGGTCGCAAAATTTGAAATGAATTCTCTTCTACTAAAGACCTTCAGCTATTGAGACAAGATTTGAACCAATAGCACACTTTGTAAAATTAGGAGGTGTTTAATTTTGGAAAAAATCATTCCCTATGTATAATACGTCTAGAATATCTAAAAAGAAAAGTTCAGTTAAAACAAATACAAATAAGAACGCTTTAAAAAGAAACCTGAATAAATTAAATAGACAGGTTCGTCAATTAAAAAGAACGTTTGAAAGTAACTTCCCTAAATATCCCTCAAGTAAATTTGAAGCTGTTCGCGAGTTCAACATTAAACTGGTTCGGGTAAAATCCCGCTTAAATCGCATCTCTACATTAGTTTCCCAAAACAGAAAAGGAGCCCGTAAAAGTTTAGTTTACGCCTCAAAGGAAATCCAAACCCTTAGAAATACCAAAAAGAACCTCTACAGCTCTTAAAGTCTTTCTTCCCTATTTTTATTTAATCGGTTAAGTCACAGTTTTAGTTTTTGGCGTACCCCCTACTGGTATTAGCCTTAGAATTGAATTTATGTTTGGGACAGCCAAAATCGTGTGCGTACACAAAATACTTTAAGTAGTTTTATAAGACTAGAATTATCCCTATATTTGACTTACAAATAATTCAACTACAATAATTTAAATACGGAGTACATTCAAGTTGAATACTACATTATAAACTACTTTATTGAAAACGATTAAGGATATTGCCGAAGAAGCCAAGGTTTCAACAGGTACGGTAGACAGGGTAATTCATAAGCGTCCTGGAGTATCCCCTAAGACTAGGGAAAAAGTTCAGAAATTACTTGATAAGTACGATTTTGAAAGAAACATTCTTGCCAGCACACTGGCCTTCAAGAAGAAATATAGAATCGCTACGCTTATCCCTTCTGTGGTTTCTAAAAATCACTTTTGGCACGGGCCACATTTAGGAATGAAATCGGCCGCTAAGGAAATTCAAAAATATGGTGTAGAAACACACAAGTTTTTCTTTGATCAATATGATTTGAAATCATACGAAGAGGCGCTAGATAAAATTTTAGATTTAAAGCCGAACGGGATTGTTTTTGCCCCTTTTTTCTATAATACCTCATTAGCATTTGTAGAGAAACTAAAAGAAAAGGAAATACCCTGTGTCTTTATAAATATTGATTTGGACACGTCGGACAAGCTTACTTATATTGGTCAAAATGCGTTACAGAGTGGTTACTTGTGTGGCAAAATGATGAACCTGATAACAAAGCCCAAAGAATCCGTAGCCATATTAACTTCTCAAAAAAATGTGGGCAGGCATTTAGCGATAGAGACTAGAATAAAAGGTTTTCTAGATTATTTTTCGGACCATAGTGATGGTAAAAAGATTCAAAAAATAATCATTGATGATTTTGATACGGAAATGATTGAAAAAGCGCTGTCCAGAGAATTGGAAAACGATAAGCAGATTTCTGGCATTTTCGTACCCTCAAGTGCTATTTTCATGATTGCCAAATTTCTAGAAAGCAGAGGTCTTAACACCATTCGGACCATTGGCTATGACACCCATTTAGACAATCTTGATTACATTAGAAAGGGGTCTATAGATTTTGCCATAGACCAAAACCCTTTTGAACAAGGCTACATGGGACTAAAAATACTCACTGAATATTTGTTATTAAACAAAACCCCGAAACCTAAATACAATTCAGCCATAAATATAGTTACCAAGGAAAATGTGGACTATTTTGATGTTGCTAACACTATTGAGTACGCCGTTTAGATTACAGAGTATAGCGCTTTACGTACAGACCGACCAATGAAAAAACTACTGCTATTACTTCTTTTCTGTGCCGTATGTACAGCCAATGCGCAGCAATCCGTTGCCAGACAATGGAATGAAGTATTACTGGATGCTATACGATCAGATTATGCCAGACCCACGGTACATGCTCGTAATCTGTATCACAGTTCCGTATTAATGTATGATGCTTGGGCCTTATTTGACAATAATGCACAGACTGTTTTTCTTGGCCAGAACTATGGCGGTTACGATTGTAGATATAATGGTATTTTGCAACCTGGTAATGTTGATAGTGCTCGGCAAGAAATTATGAGCTATGCGCTATTCAGGTTACTAACACATCGCTTTTCTACTTCTCCGGGAGCAACGGAAACTCTAAACAATATAAACGAGCTGTTCTCGTCTTTTGGCTATGACCCACAATTTACCTCTACTGATTATAGTAACGGATCATATGCCGCTTTGGGAAACTATTTAGGCAATGAAATGATTGCTTTTGGCAGACAGGACGGGGCCAATGAAAATTTTGAATATGGCAATCAACTTTATGAACCTCTTAATCCTCCATTGGTTTTAGCGGAATACCAAGATATTACCAATATAGATCCCAACCATTGGCAACCGTTGTCTTTTGACCTATTTATTGATCAATCCGGGAATTCGGTTCCTGTAGCTATACCCGATTTTCTGGGGCCTGAATGGGGTGCTGTTGTACCATTTGCATTAGACGCGGCCAACTTACAAATAAAGAATAACGGTTTTGACTCACATTTATATTTTGATACGGAAGAACCACCACAAATAGAAAATTCCATGTCCGACGGGATTAACGACCCCTACAAATGGAATTTTACTTTAGTAGCTGCATGGTCTGCACATTTAGACCCTGAAGATGCTACAGAAATTGATATTTCGCCTGCGGGTTTGGGTAATGTTTCTATTGACACCTACCCTACTACTTTTGATGCCTACAGAAATTTCTATGACCTTATGGAAGGTGGGGATATTGGTCAGGGTTGGAACCTCAACCCCTATACAAACCAACCGTACGCACCTCAATTTGTAAAACGATCAGATTATACCAGAGTGCTTGCCGAGTTTTGGGCAGATGGACCTGATTCTGAAACACCTCCTGGACATTGGTACACTATTCTTAATTATGTAAGTGACCACCCATTAGTTTCTAAAAAATTTAAAGGAGAAGGTCCTACTGTTAATGATTTGGAATGGGATGTAAAATCCTATTTAGCACTTGGCGGTGCCATGCATGATTCGGCTATTGCCACATGGGGCATTAAGGGCCATTTTGATTATGTTAGACCTATTTCGGCAATAAGATATATGTCCGGCAAAGGACAAAGTAGCGACTCTTCTTTACCCAACTTTGATCCACAGGGCATACCTCTAATCCCTGATTTAATTGAACTTATTGATGAGAATGACCCCTTGGCGGGGAATATGGGTGAATTAGTTGGAGAAATTAAAATTAAAGCATGGCGAGGTCCAGACTTCATCAACGATCCAGAAAACGATGTTGCCGGTGTTGGTTGGATTTTAGGAACACACTGGTGGCCGTACCAACGCGGCACTTTTGTTACTCCTCCTTTTGCAGGTTATGTTTCCGGACATTCCACTTTTTCTAGAGCAGCTGCAGAAATAATGACCCAATTAACGGGAGATGCTTTTTTCCCTGGAGGTATGGGAACTTTTGACATTAAAGCCAATCAATTTCTAGTATTTGAAGATGGCCCTTCCGAAGACTTTACTTTACAATGGGCCACCTATAGGGATGCTTCCGATCAAACAAGTCTTTCAAGAATTTGGGGTGGTATACATCCGCCAATAGATGATATACCTGGAAGATTGATAGGTGACGAAATTGGTAAACGGGCTTTCGCAAAGGCGGAACGTCTTTTCGGCGCTCAACAAACCTCCGAAAAAAACGATACCAGCGCCATTCTGTTTCCTATTCCATTTCAACAGGAAATGAACCTCACTACAGATTTGCAGGGCCAATGTACGGTTCAACTATTTAATATGAACGGTGAATTAGCACATACTGAAAAAATTGATTTCAATGCTTCATCTAAAATTGATACTTCAGGACTTTCATCTGGTGTGTATGTTTTAACTATAAAGAACAACGAAGGTGTTACCGTGCATCGTCAAAAAGTAATTAGACGTTAAGATTTATCTCAATTACATCTTGTATTTTCCTTCTAAATAAAAAGTTATACATAAAAAAGGTCCGTATGAATAACTCACACGGACCTTAAAAAACAAAAACAAAACGGGTTACATTTTCTCTTTTTGGAATTAGGTGTTATAGCTTAGGTTCCCAACCTTTGGCATATTCCCTTTTCCAATTGGCCATTGCCTTTTTATTGTTCAGAATTTTACCAGTAGTCTGGTCAATTTTCAAGGTTTCACCTGCATCCTGAGCTATGTTACCTAAGTGACAAAGCATTGTAGAGATACTGGCATCTTGAATATCTGAATGCAAAGATTTATCGGTTCTTATAGACTCAAAGAAGTTACCTACATGGTTTACATCTAACTGCCCTTGACCCATTGTATTGGTAGTGGCACTGGCCGCACCTTCTTTTTCTTCCTTTAAAAGGTTACCATCCAAATCATACAACTTATAAAAGTTTCGGTCTAACTGAATAATACCTTTACTGCCATAAATAGTAGCGCCACGGCCCGGTTGGCTAGGTACTATCATACCACGGCTATGTCCTGTCCACGTAATAAATTTATCATCGGCATAAGCATACGTAACCTGTTGGTTGTCTACAAACTGCCAATCATCCTTAAACGTATATTTACCTCCAAAAGAAGTTACACTTTCCGGTAAATCTACACCCAATGCCCAACGACATATATCAATTTCATGTGTACCGTTGTTGTGCACCTCTCCTGTACCCCATGTCTTAAACCAATGCCAGTTGTACGGGTGAATGTTATCTCTATATTTTTCTCTTGGCGCAGGACCTTGCCACATGTCCCAATCCAACGTATCTGGAACAGCTATTTCATTTCCTATGCCAATTGAACCTCGGTTATTGCTGTAATAGGCCTCACCTTTATATACATCACCAATTACACCATCTCTAATGTCTTTTACACCCATTATAGAAGTTCTTGCCGATCTCTGTTGGTTCCCCATCTGTACTTTTTTCCCATATTTTTTATGAGCTGCTACCAACAAATCATTTTCATATGGATTGTGGCTACACGGTTTTTCTACGTATACATGTTTTCCTGCCTGCAAAGCCATAATGGCCATTGGTGCATGCCAATGTTCCGGCGTAGCTATAAAGACGGCATCTACATCCTTATCTTCTAAAACTTTTCTAAAATCCTTTTCATTTTTAGGGATGTAACCAATATTCTCTTGGCACCATAAATTATGCTCTTCAAGAATAGTATCATCTACATCACAGCTATAGATAATTTTAGCATTTTTTTGTGCGTGAATAGCCATTACATGAGCTTTAGCTCTACTTCTAACACCAATAATCGCACAATTAATATGGTCATTGGCACCAAGAATATTAGCATGAGCCATAGAAGGCATAACAAGTCCGCCAAACGTTAAAGCCATTGAGCCTGTTGCAGTTTTTTTTATAAAATTTCTTCTAGTAGTCATTACTTATCTTCTTTAGGTGTTTTGATTTTGATGTTTTTAAAGCTAACTCTATCACCATGGTCCTGTAATAAAATCTGTCCTCTCTCTAATTCTCCAAAATTGGGCCATTTGGCATATTTGCTTTCCGAAACCAGTTTTCTGTAGTCATCGCTCTTACGCTCATACTCCAATACTTTAGCTCCGTTTAGATAATGCTCTACATGGTTGTCTTTTGATACAATGTGTGCTGTGTTCCACTCTCCAATAGCTTTGATCGGTTTATTTGGATCCGCTTTGATTAAGTCATAAAGCGAGGAAACCGTACGGCTACCTTCATGATTTCCTTTTTTGGCATCTGGGTGTTTTGCATCATCTAAAATCTGATACTCCAATCCTATGGAAGAGCCTTCACCTTTATTTAGCTCGGTATCAACATAATACTTGATTCCACTGTTTGCACCTTCAGTCAATTTAAAATCGACTTTAATT
>NZ_RCNR01000031.1 GCF_009725985.1 Zobellia amurskyensis | reverse complement strand
TTAGATTAAAATCTTCCATCAATTTAAGCATCCAACAATTCTTTCAAATCCTTAGCGGCTTGAGCAGGATCTTCTGCACCATATATAGCTGCTCCCGCAACTGCTACCACCACACCTGATTCCTTTACCGCTTTTATACTACTTAGGTTTACACCACCGGCTATGGATACTGATACTCCAGCTCTTGCCGCTTCGTCTATCAACACCTGAATTGAGTAACCTTCCTCTGCCTGTTCATCCAAACCTGCATGCAACTCAACAAATTCTGCTCCTAACGCAATTGCTTCTTGGGCACGTTTCACTCTATCTTTAACTCCAATGGTATCTACAACAACACCTTTACCGTGTGCTTTTGCAGACTTTACTGCACCTGCTATGGTAGAATCTCCTGTTGCTCCCAAAATAGTAATATAATCTGCTCCGGCTCCAAAAGCCATATCAGCTTCCAGCTCTCCTGCATCTGCAGTTTTAAAATCCGCAAAAACCAACTTATCTGGAAAAGCATCTTTCATCTTTCTAATTCCAGCTAAACCTTCACTCTTAATAAGTGGTGTTCCCAACTCTATAATGTCTATGTAAGGTGCTACTTTAGTTGCTAGTGCAATTGCATCCTCAATTTTCAATAAATCTATTGCTACTTGTAATTTTGCCATAATTCTATATTTAAAATGTTCTCTTTTGTTTAATCTGTATAATCGTTTTAGGACCTATTCCATGTTGGCATGGCGTTTCCACAAATCGGAAGCCAAACTGCCATCCAATTCCCAAAGGGTCTGTATAAGAGCATCAAATGTCAATAATAATGATTGCTCAAAAAGACTACCTGCGTATTGTTTAGAAATAGTTTCGTCCCGTTCCTGCTTTTGTGCTGCAGGTATATTAACTGTATGGTTTGCCAATTCCGCTAAGGGAGAGTCGGAGTTGGTTGTAAAACATACCACGCTTGCTCCTAGGGTTTTTGCCGTTTCCGCCGCTCTTACAATTCCACCGGTTGTGCCTGATCCAGATCCAGCTATAAGCACATCGCCTTTTCCTATTGCTGGTGATGTAATTTCACCTACCACATGAACACTGTACCCTAAATGCATTAGACGCATTGCTGCAGCTTTCATCATCAGTCCTGTACGCCCTGCTCCCATAATAAAAATGTGGCGCGCTTGGTTGATTGTCGGAATTAATGCGGCTATTTCCTTATACGGAATGCTATGTATTAATTTAATGTGCTCGTTTATGATAGTGTTCATGGCACTTTCAATTAACTGAGTATCCTTTTTTATAAGTACATTTTCCATAATTAAATTGACTTAATACTATTCTATCATCAAAATCGAGTACAAACTTAAGCTGCTATTCGTCCCAGACAGTTACACAATTTGATAGATGTCTGGTACAATTTGCCTAAACCAGCTTTTGGGATGGTGTTATTAGCTATTTTTGTGGTATATTTTGGAAACAGGTGGTTTTTTAGTCTATACTATCGATTATAAAATGACTTGTAAATTCCATTCATAAACAAGTACTATGCTAAGTGATAAGGTTTTATATATTAGAGATTTGGGTAATTGCCCTCCTGCCTATTTGAACGATCCAGCGCGAAGAGATTTCTTTGAAATTGTCTGGTTACGAAACGAGGATGCCCTTCACGTTCCGCAGCATGATTTTCAAACTCTAAAAGGAGATTGGATTTATTTAATTCCGCCATACCGAGTACATCAGTTGAACAAAGCAGGTAAAAACGGCGTATTGATTTCCTTTAAACAGGAATTGTTGGAAGGTGATTTAAAAGAGTTTTTATTGGATGTATTTAGGATGTTCAACATACAAGGTGAATTTTCCTGTTTGCAGGTAAACGAAGAAAGTTCAAAAGGATTGGTCTCCGTTCTTCAACTTTTAGAACAAGAATACAACCAGGAAGCCATGAACCTAATTATGATGAAAGCGGTCTTAAAGGTATTTCTATTGAAATTGATACAATTAAAAGAACACCATTTTACGTTGCAGGATATTAATGAAAAACGGGTTTACGAGTTTATGCTTTTACTTGAAAAAAATTATAAAGATCAACGAAATGCCGACTTCTATGCTGGAAAACTCGGGATTAGTGCCAAACGATTAAATCAAGTTTTAAAGGAGAAACTAGATAAAACCGGAGTACAGCTCATTCATGATCGGCTTATATTGGAAGCTAAGCGACAAATAATACATAGTGAGAGTACTATTAAGGAAATAGCCTATAATCTTGGTTTTAAGGATCACTCCTACTTTAGCAGATTTTTTAAACTGCACGCAGAACAGACACCTCAAGAATTTCAAAATAACGTAAAAGAGCATGTTATTTCACATGACAATACACTGTATAGTTAGGATGGTTTTGGATTGGTTTTCATTCCTGATTGAAAAAGGTTTCTTTTTTAGAAAACGTTTCTAACCACGCTAAAGTAGTAGTATAGCAAATATTGAACAGAAATATATAAGGCAAAAATTGATTGAAAATTTTAAAAATATTGAATATCTGAAATTTGGAAATGAGAGACAAAAACTCGCCTATTCTGAAATTAGGAGAATTAGAATTTTAGAGAAGCTTAAAGAATATAATCCCATTTTAACCGGAACTATTCCAATCCAAATTGATTTACCCGAAAGCGATTTAGATATAATTTGCCACTGCAAAGACCACTTAGATTTTAGTTCATTTTTGCAACAAGAATTCTCAAACCACCAAAGTTTTAAAGTTTACTCAACAACTCAGAATGAGGTTGTATGTACCATTGCTGAGTTTAAATCAGGAAAATTTCAATTTGAAGTTTTCGGACAGAATATTCCAACGGAACAGCAAAATGCTTATCGCCATATGATTATTGAAAATCAAATCTTAATGGAAAGAGGTATTAGATTTAAACAGGAAATTATAGCGCTAAAATCCACTGGTATTAAAACAGAACCTGCCTTTGCTAAATTATTAGGCTTAAACGGGAACCCATATATTGAACTATTAAAACTGGCTGACAAAAATAGCACACAATAGAACTAGTGAAATTTTAGGTCTAGAACTTATTGGAAAGCATCAAATGTAACATAACGACACTTCAATTTTGAAAATTCAATACCACCTTATTCCAGATCACTCTTGGCTTGGGTAATATCAGTAAAAGAAGGTAAAGTTTCCGTAATACTACCCGCCCCCTTTTTATTGACCTTAAAAATGATATCCTTTTTAGTTGTAAATAATATAACAGAAAAGAAATGGGTTTTAAGATTGGCCTTTAATACCTGGTAAGCCTCATCTAACGTAAGTTCCTCTTCCTTGTCTTCGGTATCTTTAGATCGGTAACGATATTTCAATAAAACTTTAAAATCATTTTTTGAATAGACCGGTCTCAAAAATATATTTTTTAAATCAGGCTTCCCTATGGTCTTTGCCATAGTCAACTTGGCAAAACTACCTTCCTGGACACTCTCTTTTACTTGATTCCAGAAAAGAACAAATACATCCTGATAAGGCATACACAAATATTATTAGATAGTTTTTAGAGCTTCAAAAATAATACTAATTATTTGATTCATACCCTAGCAAAATAGCATTGCACGCTCAATTTATAAATAGTCATCAATCTCATGGATTTGGTTAATTGAAGCCATAAGGCTTTGAATACAGGTTCTATAAAAATAAAAAGTTTCCTGCCCTGCCCTACTTTCCATAAATTTACTGCTATAGGTATTCAAAAAATGGGAAAGAAATTAGATTGTATTACGCCTGAGTTAAAAGATTTTATTGAAAAGCAAAAAATATTCTTTGTAGGTACCGCAGCAGATAGCGGCAATGTTAATGTATCTCCAAAAGGTACAGATTCATTTAGGGTTATTGATCAAAACAAGGTTGTTTGGTTAAACTTAACCGGAAGTGGAAATGAAACAGCTGCCCATCTACTTAAGAATGACCGTATGACCATTATGTTCTGTGCTTTTGAAGGGAAACCTATTATCTTAAGGCTATATGGAACTGCTGAAATTTACCATAAAAGAGATACTGAATTTCATCAATACATAAAGCTGTTCCCTGAAAACATTGGGTCTAGGCAAATAATTGAAATGAAGGTTGACTTGGTTCAAACTTCCTGTGGGTTTGCGGTACCCTTTATGGATTTCAAAGAAGAACGGACCACCTTAAATGATTGGGCTACAAAGCAAGGAGAAGACAAAATTGAAAAATATTGGGAAAATAGAAATACTGCCAGTATTGATGGTTTTGAAACAAATATCGTTAAGGATTAAAATGTAACTATAAGACAGTTAATGACAAACGATTTATTAATAAAGCATATTAGCAGAAACCTCACGTTTTCTAAAACAGAGCAAGAAGAATTTTGTAAATACTTTTTTCTTGAATCTATAGAAAAAAAGGCCTTCTTACTACAGCAAGGTCAAGTCTGTAAATTTGAAGGGTTCGTAGTAGAGGGCTGTTTCAGGATTTTTACAATAGATAAAAAAGGAAACGAAAACACCTTATACTTTGCCGCTAAAGATTGGTGGTTGATGGATATAGATAGTTTTATGAACCACAAGCCGTCAGACCTAAATATTCAGGCCTTAGAAAACAGCAAAGTTCTAATTATCTCTCAAAAGGATAAATCAACCCTTTATGATTCACTCCCAGTAGCAGAAAAATTCTTTCGTATTATGTTTCAAAAATCTATCGTTGCCTGGCAGCGGAGACTCATACGAAACCATAGCTTAACGGCTAAAGAACGGTATTCTCATTTTATAGAAAACTACCCTGAAATTGCATCCAAATTAACTGACAGGCAGACATCTAGTTACTTGGGAATTACCCACGAATTTCTAAGTAAGATTAAAAAAAAGTCACAAGCTCAATAAAATTTTAGTCGAGTTGAACTTGTTCAACATTTTTCTCAGGATAGTTTATAATTTTTGCAACCTACAATTATAAAAGAGAAATATGAACATTCTTCAGTCTGTAAAATTTTATGTCTTTGCATTTATATTAATAGTAATTTGTAATACTGGGCATACCCAAATTACCAATGATATTTCCCATGATGAAGCATTTAAAGTTCTTCTAGCGGCTAAGCAAAATGCTGTAGATTCAAATGTATTGGTCAATATAGCTGTGGTAGATGCCGGTGCTAATCTAAAAGCATTTATAAGAATGGATGAGTCCTTTCTTGGAAGTATTGATGTTGCCATAAAAAAAGCCAAAACAGCACGATTTTTTAATATTGATACTGGGGAGTTGGGTGAACTGACACAGCCCGGAGGCATCATTTACAACATTGAACATTCTAATGAAGGCCTAATAACTTTTCCCGGTGGTATTCCCATAAAAAATAAAGAGGGCAAAATCATTGGTGCCATTGGAGTTAGTGGAGGAACCATAGAACAAGATCGGGCTATTGCTATAACTGGAGCAGAATCAATTTTAGATTAACCTATTGAACTTAAAGAAGACTAATGTTATGAATTATATAAAAGGTTTCGTTTTATTTGGATTACTTTTTTTATCGCAAATTGGTTTAGCCCAAGTTTCTGATGAACTAATGCTTTACCGTAAAGATTTCAAAAGTATATCTGGCAACAACACAGTTTCCGTTACGAGTTTTGAAAAAAGTGGCATTCATTATGTTTATGCAGGCGGCATAGGAAATGTTGATGTCTACAGCCTAGATAAAGATGGTGTGCTTACACCTATTAGTAATCATGAGCTTCATATGCAAAAAGGACCTGCAAGAGGTATGGTTGCAGACCGCATTAATGGCACAGATTTTCTTTTTGTTGCAAACAAGTACGGAGATGCCATTGAGACCTTTAAAATTCTAGACAATGGATCTTTAGAGCGTGTATCCTTGACAATGGACACAGATGAAACCCATCTTGGCACCGCCATTACTTTACAGGTTGTTCATATGAAAAAAGCATCTTACCTTTTTGTTGGTGGTCTAGAAGATAATCCAGGATTGAGCAGTTTTAAAATTCAGGATGACGGAAATCTAATCCATGTACAGTCTATGAAGGATGATGAAAAAATCCATACAGACGGTATCATTGGTATGTTTACACACAAAAATAAAGGCAAAACCTTTTTATATACAGGAGGATTTCAAGACAATGGTGTAAGTAGCTTTAGAGTATATGAAAACGGTTCATTTAAGAATATTAATAATATAAGTGATAATACTAATGACCGATACTTGACCGGTGCGTATCCGGTAACGGGAGTAACTCTTGGGGATAGTAAATATGTAATTGTTGGCCATCGTCACCATAAATATTACAACAAAGAAAGTGGTTTTATTAAGAGACCTAACTTCGTTTATCACGGCGATGCCGTAAGTGTTTTTAAAATAAATAATAAAGGAGCTTTAGTGCCTCATTCAATACTTAAAGACAATGAAAACACAAAATTACAGGGTCAGACAAGAATTGAAATTGTTTCCGCAAGAGACAACGAAGCCATATTAGCTGTAGGTACTAGGGATGATGCCAGTATTCAATTAATAAAGTTAAATAAAGAAGGTATTCTTAGTCCAATAAATTATTTAGAAACAGGGTTTTCTATTTATTATGGCTTAAAATCTCATAAAATAGGAGAAGACAACTTTCTTATAGCAGGTTCACAAAAGGTTGGTTTTAAAAAATTGGTGTCCTATAAAGTTTCTCCTAAAATTGATAGAAATGGTAAAGTTTTAAGACACATAGTAAACTTGAAATATAAAGAGGATGCCACCGAAGCCCAAGTTGATGAGGCGGTTAAAGCTTTTGTAGATTTAAAAAATGAAATTCCTGAAATTAGTAATATAGAATGGGGCGTAAACGATAGTGAAGAAGGAGCCAGCAAAGGTTTCACACATTCCTTTACTATTACCTTCAATGACGAACACGCTAGGGAAATTTATCTATTTCACGAAGCACATACGGCTTTGGTAAATAAAATTGGTCCAATAATAGGCGATGTTTTAGTCATGGATTACTGGACGATCAAGAATTAAAACTAAAAAAGAAAATGAGCAAGCTAAAGAATAAAAAGGCAATTATTACCGGAGGTAGCAGAGGGCTAGGAAAAGCAACTGCAATTGCATTTGCCAAGGAGGGTATTGATGTTGCTATAACGGGTAGAAATGAAAAAATATTAAAAGAAACCGTTTCTGAACTAGAGGCTTT
The DNA here is from genome assembly GCF_009725985.1 of Zobellia amurskyensis. Classification (GTDB taxonomy): domain Bacteria; phylum Bacteroidota; class Bacteroidia; order Flavobacteriales; family Flavobacteriaceae; genus Zobellia; species Zobellia amurskyensis. Next base: position 45,446 of record NZ_RCNR01000031.1, on the reverse strand, counting down.
TGGAGTTAAAGCTATCTACTCCGTATTTGATGTGGGTAATTATGAAGCAGTTAAAAGCAGTATCAAAACAATTATAGAGACATTAGGTTCTGTTGATATTTTGGTCAACAATGCAGGAATTGCAGCGGTTGGTTCCTTTAATGATATGGAGGTCGCTTTGTGGAATAAAATCATTCAAACCAATGTAATGGGAATGTATTATGTAACCAAAGAAGTTTTACCACATATGCTAAGTAAAAATGAAGGTGATATTATTAATGTTTCTTCAACGGCTGGCCTAAATGGAAACGCAATGGTTTCCGCCTATTCTGCATCTAAATTTGCCGTTATAGGAATGTCTGAATCTTTAATGAAAGAAGTTCGTAAAAATAATATTAGAGTTTGTACGCTAACACCTAGCACTATAGAATCTGATATGACCATAGAGTTAGGCTTTGCAAATAAAGATTCTCAAGATAATGTGCTTCAGCCAGAAGATTTTGCAGAGTTGATTATTGCAGGTTTAAAACTTCCGAGAAGAGCAATGCTCAAAGGCGCCGCTTTATGGTCAACAAACCCTTAATATTCATTGGAAAACGGTTTATCATTATGCAAACAAAATTAGACTGACCTAAAATTGAAATTATGATAAGGTAATTAAGGTACTTTATCTTACCAAACGGCCTGTTATGTTACCGGCTAAAATACTATTGACCTCTTTAACCGTTGCTAGGTTCACGTCACCTTCGTAGGTGTGCTTTAGGGCGCATGCGGCACTCGCAAACTCCATGGCTTTATAGTCGTCATATTGTTGTAGTCCATAAATTAGACCTGCGGCAAAAGCATCACCGGTTCCTATTCTGTCAACAACATGAGTAATATCAAGGTCTTTGGTCTCCCTAAAATCAACCCCGTTCCACATTCGAGCTCTAATTTTATGCCAAGAAGAATTTAATGATGTCCTTATTTTATCGAATACCTTTTCTATTGTTGGAAAAGTATCCATTAACTGTTTACTAGCTTTAATAAAATCATCATTACCATAACCAAATTCCGTCCCAAGCACTTCATTTATTTCGTTGACACCTCCTATAAAGATGGTAGAATAATGTAGCAATTCTGTTAAGGCCGCCTTAGGATCTTGTCCGTATTTCCATAAATCACTACGGTAGGTTGGATCTGCAGAAACAGCCATCCCTTTTTCCCTTGCTAATTTCAATCCTTCTTTGAGGGTGTCAAAAGCACCTTGTGATAAAGCAGGTGTAATTCCGGTCCAATGCATCCACTCCCCTTTTTTCAAGGCCTTTTCCCAGTTTACTTTTGCCGGTACTATTTCAGAAAACGCGGAATGCGACCTATTGTAAGAAATCATACTCGGCCTGATAACGGCTCCGACTTCCAAAAAATACACTCCCAGGGGGCGTTTGGAAAGGACTATGGAAGAAGTATCCATACCAAACTGACGTATGTATGCCAGTGCAGTTTCTCCAATAAAGTCTTCAGAAACAACACTAATATGTTTTACATCTCCGCCAAAATTGGAAATAGATATACCTACATTCAGTTCTGTCCCGCCAAAGTAAAATTCAACAATGTTAGACTGAATAAATTTTTTATTTCCTCTTGGTGAAATACGCATTAGTACTTCTCCAAATGTTACAATCTGACCCATACCGTAATTTTGCTTCTAAAATACCCAATGTTAAAGAATAAGAAACTGTAATTTCTCAAAGATTTTGGTGGAATCCGATTAAAAAATACAACTACTTGCTTCAAGGAATTAGTTTTAACCTACCAAAGGCAGTTGACTAGTTTTGTTTAATTATTGGGTTACTCCGTCTCCTCTCCTATTCCAATATTCTTGAAGGTTTGTATAATGAGTTGCATTTCGTTATCGTGTAGATGATTATCTGAAATAGCCATATCTTCAAGAATCTGTGCCAGCACCTTCTTTTTAGGATAGCTCATGTTGTGAAGTGAGACTAATGCATCTTCCACTGTAGTCTTTCGTGCTTCTTCAATCAAATCAGGCCCCATACCTATTTGCTCCTGAAGTTCCTTCATAGCGCTAAGCTCACTGGGATGCACGGTACCATCAGCCAAAATAACCTCGTTGGTCATAACATGTATGGCCTTCTTTTCTGTTTCTTCAAATTGTACTTTTTCCAATATTTTAGTTTTCATAGCTATTTTATATCAACTTTACTTATTCATAGATTCAAAAATATAAGTCATCAAACTAGTTTCCTTAGTATGCTTAAAACCATCGGAAATAGCAGTCATCTCTAAAATATTTTCTAGATTTTTCTTCTTTTCGGACGGCATTTGCTTTAGAATGGAGATAGCTTGTTCGCTTTCAATATTACGGGCTTGCATAATGAAATTGCTGTCAAAATCAATTTCTTGCATGAGTTGGGTCACGGCATTGATTTCCCCGTCATGGACATATCCGTCCGCTAGTATTACGGAATTCACAACATGTACCATGGCTAGTTTTTCAGCCAAAGTAAAGGCTGCTGTACTTTCCTGCATAAAATGTTAATAGTTTGTGTTAGTGGTGGTAAGATAGTAAATTCTATCAAAATGTTTCTGGTGCAACAACCATATATTACTATAAGTTCTCTGGTTAAACATTCTTTTTTTGGTAAAACTAGGTCACTTTACACCCATTTAAAACAATAACCGTTACCAAACTGCTGCCAATAAAAAAACCCGTACCAATAATTTAGATACGGGTTTCAACTGAACCAACTTAAACTTGTTTTTAGAAATTTACTCTAGTATACAAATCTCCGTTTTACATAAAGCCTTTAGCAACAAACTTACCTGACCTATAATTGAATTATTCCTGTTTTACATTCCAAACTTGTAGCCAAAAGAAACTAACACGGTAGAGTTTCTAAGCGTAGATAAATCGTTCGCATAAATATTTACAAGTCCAAATTCACTAACCAAACCAATCTCTATTCTCTCATTTAATATAACTCCAACACCAAAATTCAAACCAAAATCAAATGGTTTAAAATAATCATCTACATCATCTGTTCCTATAGATACTTTCTTTCCACCCCTATTGGCTGCTAACATATAACCAATATTAAAACCCGATTGTGCGTAAAGATATCCTGACCCACCTAATTCAACAATATCATACCGCGCACTAAGAGGAATTTCCAAATAAAAGGTATTAAAAGTGTCTCCCACTGTAGAAGCCCCTTTCTTGGCAAAACCCAAACCAGACCCCACATATAAATCATCCGTTACATCAAATTCTATAGTGCCCCCTATTTTGACTCCTAGGGCTCTTCCAAAGAAATTATTGTCAATTTCATCCGGGGAAGTAATATTTGATAACCCTACTCCGGCTTTGACACCAAAAATTTGCGCATTAGCTGAAAAACTTGACGACACCATTAGTAAAATCATAAGTACTTTTACTGAATTTTTCATAATTTGAATTTTTAAGTTTGTGGATATTCGTGTTCTCGAAAACTCCTGTTATTTTACAGTTGCAAGGTATTTTAAGACCATGGTTTCTGAAATACCGTGTTGATTGTATTTTTTTTCTACTGGTTTTCCGGTATATTGATTAAGCCCTGTTTATAGTGCCGCCTAGTTGTAGTATATTGGCTCTAAACAAACCAAAATCCAGACTCTTAAATGCGATCAATAGTATTTGTTTTCTTTCTTTTCCTATCATTTGCTAGTCTGGCACAAACCGGACGGGAAGAGCGATTGGATAGCTTAGAAACTGCTTTAAAGATTGCGAAGCATGATACCACTCGTGTAAATATTCTTAGTGAATTGGCACGGTCTTACGGCGGCGTAGATTCTTTAAAATGTTTTGAAAACGGTTTCAAGGCTATTGCACTAAGTAAAAAGATAAATTACTTGAAAGGCATGGCCGACGCCAATATCAATGTCGCTGGTGGATATCTAGATTACTTTGATGTTGAAAATGCCAAAAAGTATTTTAAAGTAGGAAACAATTTTGCCGATAAACTTGTTGCAAAAGACTCTTCTGCCAGCAATATGAAAATATGGTTGCGTGGCAAATACAATATAGGTGTAGCCTATGGTTACGAGGGTAATGTAGAAAAGGAAATTGAACTCATTGCGGAAACCATACCCTATGCACAGAAAATGGGCGATAAACTGTTCGTAGCCAATGCAAATACCAGCTTAGCTATAAAGTATGGGAACATTTCTCTTTTAGACAGAGCGTATGAAATGTTCACAATAAGCCAAAAGCAATATGAAGAAGTAGGGTCTCCTGAAGATATAATTTACCACAGCTTATCATTTACTTCTGTTTTATCAGATATGGACTCTTTAAATCGTATGAAATCTACGTTGGATATCGCTAAATTAAATTTAGATAAGATTCCAAACTCTTTCTATGAAGGGCCTTATTATGCAGAACTTGGTCTTTATTACGGTAAGAACGGTGAGTACAAAAACTCGCTTAATGCCTTAAACCGATCTTACGAAATATATAAGGGAAACCCTGCTTCCCTATATCTAAAACTGCTCTATCAAAGGTATGCGTCTACTTATAATAAAATGGGCGATTTTAAGAAGGCCAAAGAATACACTTTAAAGTATATCAACTTTAATGATACTAATCATAATAGCGATGAAATAGTACAATCTTATTTTACCCTCGCCAATTACGAGGCCGAACTTAATAATTTTGAAGAAGCCTATACTTACTTAAAAGGTTATGTAAAGGCACGAGATACTATCCGCGTAGCAAATTTAGACAATGCTATGCAAAAGCTTGAAATACAATACAAAACTGCTACCAAAGAAAAAGAAATACTCGCGCTGAAAAATGAAAAGAGCGAAGCTGCTCTTTCTATAGAAAAGAAAAAATCACAAGCCTATCTTTTAGGAGGTATAATCAGTTTATTGGCACTCATTTTATTTGCAGGATATATGTTCTATCAACGTAAGCTTCAAAAAGCCAAAAAGAAAGAACTTCAGCAAGAAAAAGAAGTTTCCCTTTTAAAACAACAGCAGGAAAACCAAGTGTTCTCCGCTATGATTGAAGGGCAGGAAAAAGAACGAAAAAGGTTGGCTATAGATTTACATGATGGTCTAGGCGGAAGGTTATCCGGCATTAGCCTAAACCTCTCTAAACTCAACAAAGACGAACCAAAAGAATACCCTAAGGCCCAATTGCAAAAGGTAATGAAAGACCTTGATGACTCACTAACGGAACTGCGCTCTATTGCCCGTAATATGATGCCAGAAACTTTAGTAAAATTTGGTCTACAGGCCGCGCTAAAAGATTATTGCAGCAGTATGACAGGTAGTGATACAAAGGTTACTTTACAATTTTACGGTTCTGAAAAAGGTATAGCCCCAAACCAACAAGTTACCATGTACCGTGTAATTCAAGAACTTATCAATAATGCCATAAAACACGCCAATGCCTCCGAAGTATTGGTTCAATATATGAGAGATGGCAATAAAGTAGACATTACCGTTGAGGATAACGGTGTTGGTTTTAATAAAGAAAATCTTGTTGATAATGAAAGTGGTATGGGTATTGAAAACCTTAGAACAAGGGTAGCCTATTTAAAAGGCGATTTAGAATTTCACTCAGAGCAAAATGAAGGTACCACTGTTAATGTTCAAATTACCGTAGATGCAGCTTAAATCCATACATATTTTAATAGTTGATGATCACCCTATGGTGATTGAAGGGCTTAAAACATTACTAAGTGATGATGAACGCGTTATTGTAAAGACTCATTTTATAAATGGAACCGATGCGCTTTCCTATTTACAAAAAGATACGGCAGATGTCATTTTGCTAGACGTAAACTTGCCCGATATTAATGGCGTAGAAATGGTCCCTAAAATTCTGAATACCAGAGCTAACATTGGTATAATCGGACTTAGCACCTATAGCGAACCCAGTATTATTAACCAAATGATAAGGAATGGTGTAAAAGGGTATTTACTAAAAAATGCTACGGCAGATGAATTGGTAAATGCCATTATCCAAGTGCATCTGGGCAACTTTTATTTTGGTAGTGAGGTACAGAAAATATTAGCAGATTCGGTCACACAAGAAAGTAGCAATTTACCAAAACTTACCCGGAGAGAAAAGCACGTTCTTACTTTAATAGCTGACGGAAAAACTACAAATATAATTGCAGAAGAGTTATTTATAAGTCCGCTTACGGTTGAAACTCACAGGCGTAACCTTATGCAAAAACTTGAAGTTTCAAATGCTGCATCGCTTATAAAAGTGGCCATTGATAAAAAATTGATTTAATAGTTTAGAGAATCCGTTTCTCGTATTTCAATTTAAGTGTGCTAAGATGCTGTGACATAGATTTTTAATTGAAAACGTACCCCATTTCACCTTAAAAACTGTGCCATACCGTCGTTTCTGTTTAACAAAAAAAACAACCCCTTAAACAGTTGGGCCGCCAAACTAAATAGTTAGATTCAACCTAATATTTTTGTAAGATATTCATTACTTTTATTGTGACCAAAATTTTTCCTACATGACCGAATCCCTTCCTTCGATAACCTCCCCCAAACATAACGGCCCCACAAATAATGAGTTTTCAATTATAGGAGTCGGGGCAAGTGCGGGGGGATTGGAAGCCCTAAAGTCATTTTTTGACAATCTACCCACTAAATTTGCGCACAGTTTTGTTGTGGTACAACACTTAAGCCCGGACTATAAAAGTCTCATGAGTGAACTGTTGGCCAAAAATACGGACATGCCCATAATTGAGGTAACAGAAAAAACCAAAATAAAACCTGCCACGGTGTATCTATTAACCTCTAAAAAAAATATTTTCATCAAAGGTGATTTTCTTATTTTAGAGGATAAGCCCACAGATAGAACATTAAATCTTCCAATAGATTTATTCTTTAAATCCTTGGCAAGAGAAAAAACCAATAAGGCTATTGCTATTATCCTTAGCGGAACTGGTAGCGACGGAACCTCTGGAGCAAGGGACATTAAAGAATTTGGCGGAATGGTCATGGTACAAACTCCTGAACAGGCAGAGTTTGAGAGTATGCCCCAAAATGCCATTAACACGCATTTAGTAGATCATATCCTGCCCACAGAACAAATGGGTGAAGAACTTCATAGATTTGTACAACACCCAGCCGTATATGGGTCCCTTGAAGAAAATATTCTAAAGGATGAGGAAACCCTTGTCAAAATCTTAAACTTTGTAAATAGCCAGACCAAGTTAGATTTTGAATATTACAAGAGGCCTACTTTGGTACGTATGATTGCCCGTAGAATAGGCATAAAGCGTTTAGCCTCCCTAAAAGAATACAAGGATTACTTATTTGAACGCCCGGAAGAAGCACATTTTTTGGTAAGAGAGTTTCTTGTTGGGGTTACCAGTTTCTTTAGAGACGATCTTGTTTGGAATATATTGTCCAATGAAATAATTCCCAAAATAATATCGGATAAAAAAAAGGATGACACTATTAAATGTTGGTGTGTTGGTGTAAGCAGTGGTGAAGAGGCATATTCCTTAGCGATAATTATTAATGAAGTCCTAATTAAACAGAACAAAAAGAATCTAGTAAAAATATTTGCAACGGATATAGAAAAAAACCATCTAAACGATGGCTCTAAGGGTGTCTACAATGAAAGTGCCATTGCTAATATCTCTACAAAACGTTTGGCTGAAAACTTCATTAAAAAGGGAGATTACTACTACGTTAACGAGAGTATAAGGCGTATGGTAATCTTTAGTAAGCACAATGTACTTAAAGATCCGCCTTTTAATAAAATGGATATTTCATTTTGCAGAAATATGCTCATTTACCTGCAACCTGCCGCGCAGAACAGGACACTAGACGTATTACATTACTCACTAAATTTGAATGGGATTCTAGTACTGGGCAGTAGTGAATCTTTAGGCCGCCAGAAAAATGCTTTTAGTGAGTTGCATAGAAAACAAAAAATATACTGCAACATACGCCCTGCCAAAATATTAGGCCTACAACCCTACAATTCCAATAGCACTCAAAAGAATGCATTTGGTGTAAAAAATTTAAGTCATGAGCGTAATACCAGACAACTTATAGTAGAGGCTCTAAGTGATAATTTGCAACTTGCCGCGATAGTTATTGATGCCAATTTTAATATTGTTGATGCTTTTGGAGACCTTAGTAATTATATAAGTTTGCCAAATAAAGGTTTTAGCATGAATTTGCTAAAGATGGTACCTGAAAGTGTTGCTACTGTTCTAAGTTATTCCATAAGAAAAGTTAGTAGCACGAGCCAAAAAATAAAATATGAAAATCTGAACTTCTCTACGGGAAAAGAACCTATTATCGTAAACATGCATGTTTCGGCCTTCCAAAACCCTTTAAACAGTAACCCTCCTAACTTTCTTGTGATTATTAAACCAGTAAATCAACAGGGCACTCAAAGTAAACTACTGAGTAAAGGTGATGGTTTACCGGAAAACATAAGGGAAACCGAGTTAGAAACCGAGTTAAAGGAAACTAGGGAGAGTCTTAAGAACATGATTGAAGAGGTAGAGACCAGCAACGAAGAGCTGCAGGCTACCAATGAAGAACTTTTAGCGTCTAACGAAGAATTACAAAGTACAAATGAGGAGTTACAAAGTGTAAATGAAGAATTACACACGGTAAATACGGAGCTTCAAGAAAAAATTGAAGAACTTGCCCTAGTTAATTCAGATTTGGACAATCTCTTTAAGAGTACGGATATAGGTACCCTATTTTTAGATAGCGACTTGCGAATAAGAAAATTCACACCAAGTGTGGCCAAATATTTCAACCTGTTGGAAAATGACATTAACAGACCGTTAGAACATTTTGCCAGCACTTTTCATAAGAACAACTACAAGCACTTTATTACGGATATTAAGTCGGTAATTATTAACGGTACTTCATCACAGAATGAAGTCAAGGATGCAAAAGGTTTTTGGTTCTTGCAAAAAATAGTCCCGTTTCATGATAGTATGGGTAATATTGCGGGAGCCACACTAAGTTACATTGATATTAACGAGCTTAAATCCGCAGAGCAAAATCTCAAGAATCAACAGTTAGCTATTGAACAAACAACAGATAGTTTTTGGGATTTAAATATCATAGACAACACCTACTATGTAAGTCGATCAATTGCTGATCTATTAGGCTACGACGAGGATGAAATTGAGGAAACAACAGAGTTTTGGTCTAAGTTATCACATCCAGATGACTTAAAATCTGGAGCGGAATTAATGAAGAAACACCTAGAGTCTCAAGGCAAGATTCCTTATGCCGTAGAAACTAGATACAAACATAAGTTAGGTCATTACGTAACCTTGCTAATAAGAGGCAAACTCGTAGAGTGGACGGCAGAAGGGATACCAAAAAGAATGTTGGGAACCACAACCGATATTTCTATGCTAAAGAAACTTCCTAAGCTAGAACAGGAGCTCCTTGACAAAAACATTATGTTTGAGCAGATTTTGGAGATTACTATGGCCGGTTTTTGGGATTGGAATATTCCCGAGAAAACAGAATACTTTAGCCCAACCTTTAAAAAAATGTTCGGTTATGAAGAAGATGAATTGGAAAACACCCCGGAATCATGGCAAAAAATCATCCATCCAGATGATTTACCTGGTGTATTTGATAATTTTGAAAAACATGTAAAGAGTAAAGGCAAAATACCTTACGACAATGAAGTTCGCTACTTTCATAAAGACGGAGGGATTGTTTGGGTATGGTGCAAGGGCAATGTTATAGAATGGAACGAGAATGATGAACCCATTAGAATGGTTGGTAGCCATATTAACATAACCAACTTAAAAAGACTATCCCAAAGTAATAAGGAACTAGAGCGCTTTGCCTATGTAGCAAGCCATGATTTGCAAGAGCCCTTACGTACCATACGAGATTTTGTAGCCCTTTTTAAAGAGGAATACAATAATATATTAGACAATAACGCAAATACTTATTTAGAGTTCATAGAAGAAGCTTCTTCTAGGATGGGAGAACTGGTAAAGGTTATTTTAGCCTATTCAAAAATTGGAAATGATACTGAAAAAGGAATTGTTGATGTTAATTCCATCGTAAAAAATGTTTGCAAAGACTTACATATTCGTATAGAATCCACCAAAACAGAAATTGTAGTTAAGGACCTGCCACAAATAACAGGACACAAAACTGAGCTACACTCCCTGTTCCTTAACCTCATAGGCAACTCTATTAAATTTGTAAGCAAGAATAAAAACCCGATTATAGAAATTGGTACCTTACCAACGGATAAAGGGCACCATATTTACATAAAGGACAACGGTATAGGAATTGACCAAAAAAATCAACAACAGATTTTTGAGGTATTCAAGAGACTACACAACCAAGAGGACTATGAAGGAACCGGAATAGGACTAGCACATTGTAAAAAAATAGTGGAGCTACATAATGGTAAAATTTGGGTAGAATCCGAAATTGGAAAAGGAAGCACCTTTCACTTTAATCTAAATCTATAATTTTAAGACCATGATAAAATCTATCGTACTCATAGATGATAACAACGCTACAAACTTTATTCACGAGACCTATTTAAGACGCGTAAACTGCGCTGAAAGAGTTCATTCTTTCACCATGGGAAAGAAGGCCCTTGACCACCTTATGAATTCACAGGTATTCCCTGAACTCATATTTGTAGATATAAATATGCCAACCATGGATGCATGGGAGTTTATGGAAATTTATCAGGACTTGGATACAGCGCTTAAAATCAATACAAGGGTCATCCTATTAACGACTTCTATAATTCCTTCTGACAAAGAAAAAATGGAATTATATAAAGAGATCGATGCAATGATGTTCAAACCGCTAAATGAAACAGCTATCAGGCAAATAATGACCGAGTACTTTAATCTTACACTGTAGTTTCTCCAAAAACTTAGAATTTTTGAATCTACTTTCCCCCAATATCATCGCTCACTTCTGATTCAATTTTCGAGACCATACTCAGTATTTTTCCGCTAAGCGAAAAAAGCCAACGTAACTGCCCTAAAATTAAATGAGCTTCTTGCAAGTTACGCTCCTCCCCCACTTTTATTGCATTTTCAAAATCCCAAGCTATCGTATTAAATTTAGAACGGTTGTTTTCAAAAGATTGTTCTAAATTTTTAACAGAGAAATTGTCTCGTGTTCCAACATGGGCCAATACGTCCATAGAGCGTTGCAAATTTTCCTCAATGTGGCCTATGGCCGATTTAAATCCTTCCGAAGCCTCTGTGGTACAATGGTTCTGGATATAAGAGCTTAAAGAAGCCAACGAAGACAGAAAGGCATGACTTAAGGTTACCAGTTCATAAACTTCATTAATCTTCTTTTGTTTTGATTTAGGCTCTTGAACCATTTGTTGAAAGGCCGTACTTAAATTGGACGTCTCATGAAAAGCTTTCTTACGGGTTAGTCGCAATGCGGTAGGTTCTTTGTCTTTAGAACTGTAGAAAATAGCAATCTCCTCCAAGAAATTCCTATTGGCTACCAAACAATTCTTAAGGTTATTGTTCATGTTTAAAAACCCCCAAGCGGGCCAAAGCACCAACGTTGCCAGAAAAGACAAGCCCGCTCCAATTACAGTATCAAGAATTCTAAACTGTATAACGGTCATAATATCAGGGCGCAAGATGCCATAAATAAAAATTACACTCAAGGTAATGAACGTTGCTGCCGTTTTATAATTTCTTTGCAACATAGAGAACGCAACCACAAGTGAGCCCAACCCCAATATAGCAAACACATAAGTGTTCTGAATTAAGGAAACAATAACAAAAGCTATCGCGCCTCCTATAAGCGTGCCTATTATCCTATCTTTTGACCTAGCCTTGGTAAGCCCATAACTAGGTCGTAAAATGATAATTACGGTCAATAAAATCCAATAGGGATTTTGGAAAGAAAAAATGGTACCAATACCATAACCTATCATTACCGTTACGGCCAAACGCAGGGCATGCTTAAAAATAGAGGATTGAAAACTAAAATTGCTAAGCAACATTTTTGGATCATAATCCTGTGGAGCAATAAACTTACGGGCATATTCTTCATCTATAAACTCCAGTTCATCTTCTTTTGGATCATCCAATAACCACTTAATTTTCTTAAGTAGTTCAACTTGTTGTTCTTGATACTCATAAAGATTTTGAAACATTAAATAGGCACTCAAATTCTCGTTATGAGGTTCGGCTTTAAGCTCGGAAATCTCTATCGCAATAGCCTTTAACCCTTTATGTAAATCTCCGTTCTGCGGTAATTTCTTCTTGTTTGTTCCAGCGTAAGTTACCGCTTCCAATTGTGCGGACACTCTGAATATCAGTTCTTGAAACAGCTCCACGAACTGGGGACGCTTCCTTAATATCACTTCCATACTACTGTAATCAAGCGGTTTAGCAATAGCCGTCTCAAGCATTTCTACAAGTTGAGCCAAAACCAATAATTTTTTACTGTGGTAGATAGAACGGCCTGAACTCCGCCGGTAAAGAATAAGTGTTTCCCTTAACTTCTCATGCTTCTCCATGAGCTGTTCCTGCAGCTTGTGTAGTTCCGAAAGTAATTTTTTCCTATCAAGACCCGGCTCTATCAGTTGCCCCCTAATGTGTAAAAATTTGGACGTTAAGAGATAGGTTTCCTGGAATGTTTCTTCTATTTCTCCCGTAGGATTAATACGATGCCGAAGTACTGCCAAAAACAAATACCATAAACCGCCCAAACCGACAAAAAGCGCATACTGATAGACTTCTAGTTCCTGCAGTTCATGTGCAAAACTCAGCACTAGAGCCAGCAACCCGGAAAAACTAATAAGCGATGCCCTAAAGCCAAATACAGATATATAGGCCAATAAAAAAGTCAGCGCGCCCAAAATAGGTATTAGAATGTAAATAGGTAAATCCAAATACCCTCCAATGAAACTAACAATAACTACCAATGCGGCAGAAAAGAGTATTCCTATTTTTTTATGCCTGTAACTACCACTTGTATCACTGGGCGAACTCCAAAAAGCACCAAAACAAATAGCGAGACCAATTTCAATATAATCGAAATAAATCCCCAGTAAAATAGGTACGGTAACCGCCACACCCACCAAAATTGCCTTGGAAAAATCGGCGCTTTTAAAAAATTGTAGAAGCTCTCTAAAGTTTATTCCCATAATACCGTTAAACATGTTCAAAACAATGCTTTTGAATCCCAAAGGTAACAGATATCTTCGGTGTACTTAAAAATTGTAAAGGCTTCTTTCTTTAAAACTAGTGGTCCAATCAAAAAATTATAAAAGAGAATGTTTTAGATTGCTCCTTTAATTGCTTTTACTTTTTTTAATGCCTGTCCTAATCTAAATTTAGCTTTAAATTTGCCATATGAAGAATACGATTTCTGCCCGGGTTGCCGATTTTCTTAAAAACTACCCTCCTTTTAACGAAGTAGCCACAAAGGAATTAGAGCATTTATCCGAAGAAGTAGGTATTATATACAAAGTAAAAGGCGAACCGATCTTTGCTATTGACGAAGAAGCACACGCTTTTTTTTACGTCGTGCACAAAGGTGCCGTAGTTCTTACCAAAGAACCGAATAACGAGGTTGTAGATTTATGTGATGAGGGTGACATTTTTGGGCTTCGCCCACTGATAGCTAACGAAAATTACAAAATTGGCGCTAAAGCCTATGAAGAAACTATTCTTTACGCCATTCCAATAACAGAGTTTAAACCTATCATCAAGGATTATAAAGAGGTTGGCAATTTTTTAATTGAAAGCTTTGCTTCCAACACCCGTAACCCTTATTCAAAAAGTCACAGAGGGAAACTTTATGAAGGCGCAACAGCTGCAAATGAAAATCGTGTAAGCGATAAAGAACTCCTTGATCTACAAGGCGTTCCTTATTCTAAAAAATTAGTTACCTGTTCGGAGAATACGACTATAAAAACTATAGCCAGTAAAATGACCGAAAAAAAGGTAGGGTCCGTATTGGTTGTCAAGGACAAACTTCCCATGGGGATTATAACCGATAAGGATTTAAGGAATAAAATTGCCACCGGTCTGTTTCCCATAACCACAAGGGCCAAGAACATCATGAGTTCGCCGGTAATTACATACCCAAAGAAAATGACCGTCACCCAGGCCCAGATGGCAATGATGAAAAGCAACATTAGTCATTTATGCCTTACTATGGACGGAACCCCAAACACCGAGGCCGTAGGTATAATTAGCAAACATGATATAATGTTTGAACTGGGCAACAACCCGGCAGTGCTTCTAAAAGCTGTTAAGAGGTCTAACGGATTTAAAAAATTAAAAGCGGTCCGCAGGAGAATAATGGCTTTACTGAATGGTTATTTGGAACAAAATATACCGTTAACGCTTACCTCCAAAATTATTTCCGAGCTTAATGACGCCTGTATCAAACAAATCATAGAAATAGCTCTGGAAAAGATGTACGCCCCCCCGCCAGTTAAATTTGCCTGGTTGGCCATGGGAAGCCAAGGTCGTAGCGAACAACTGCTCCATACAGACCAAGACAATGCCTTGGTCTTTGAAGATGTGCCCGAAGAGCAACTATCTGAAATACGAGCCTATTTTTTAGAACTGGCACGAATTGTTACAAAAGGTTTGTTCAACATTGGATATGAATATTGCCCTGCCGAAATGATGGCTTCCAACCCAGATTGGTGTTCGAGCCTTTCCGAATGGAAAGAACGTACCACCCATTGGATTATTAACCCTGGACCGGACCAAGTACTCTTATCTTCCATATTTTTTGATTACAACCTATCTTATGGCGATGCTAATTTGGTGAATGAATTAAGTACCCACCTTTTTGAAACTACCGAACAACATCCCAACTTCTTTTTGCATTTGGCAAGTGGCGCCTTACAGAGCCCATCTCCAAGTGGTTTCTTTAGAAGTTTTTTAGTCGAAGAAGATGGTGAATACAAAGATTTTTTCGATTTAAAACGAAGAGCTTTAATGCCTTTAATTGATGGTGCAAGGGTTCTTGTACTATCACATCAAGTAAAATCAATAAACAACACTGCTGAGCGTTTTGAGAAGTTAGCAGAACTAGAGCCTAACAACCAAGAATTATTTTTAGCCTGTTCGTACGCCACAAAGGCCTTATTAAAATTTAGAACAAAACACGGTCTCCTACATAACGATTCGGGGCGTTTCATTGCTTTGAACAAACTGACCAAAGAAGAAAAGATAAAACTAAAACGCAGTTTTAAGACCATAAAGGATTTACAAGAGCTTCTTAAAATCCGTTTTAAAGTCACAAATCTTCTAGGATGATGGATTTCTTTAAAAAACGAAAACAGAACTATCCAGATTTTTGGATGGAATATGAGGCCCAATTTGAAAAGAAGGTTGATTATACCATTTCCGAAATTCGTTTTGTTGTCTTTGATACCGAAACTACAGGTTTTGACTATGATACAGACCGTATACTATCTATTGGCGCTTTATCTACAAAAAATAACAGCATTGCCGTTAGTGATAGTTTTGAGGTGTTCCTCTATCAGCATTTCTACCATGCCAAAAACATAGAAATTCATGGTATTCTACAGGAAGAAAAACAAGAGCGCGTTACCGAGTTGGAGGCCTTGATTCAATTTTTAGAATACATAGGTAACTCGGTATTGGTTGCACATCACGCCGGTTTTGACCGAAACATGGTAAACCATGCCTTGAACCGACATGGTATGCCCGACTTAAAAAATAAATTTTTGGATACTTCGGTGCTTTACAAGCGTACCTTGATTAAATCGCCACTACTGCCCGTGAAGCCACAATACTCTTTGGACGAGCTCGCGGAAAAATTCGACATATCAAAAAAGGATCGCCACACCGCTCTAGGCGATGCTTATATTACCGCAATTGCTTTCATGAAAATTGTGCAAAAATTAAAAACGAAGAAGAATTTTTCGGCCAAAAAGTTACTTAAATAGCTGGCTTCAACCCTTTAAGTAATTAAGCACATTACTTTCTATACGATTCTGTATATCAGATACATCCGCCTTTACAAAAGTTTCTCCGGTGATATTTTCATAAAGTTCTATGTATCGCTCAGAAACAGATTCAATATACTCATCCGTCATTACCGGTAAGGTCTGCCCTTCCAATCCTTGAAAATCATTCTGAATCAACCATTGACGTACAAATTCTTTAGATAATTGCTTTTGAGGCTCCCCCTTATCCTGTAGTTCTTTATACGTATCCGCATAAAAATAGCGTGAAGAATCAGGAGTATGTATTTCATCTATTAAAACGATTTGACCGTCTTTAGTCTTCCCGAATTCATACTTGGTATCTACCAAAATAAGCCCTCTTTCTGCCGCAATTTGAGTTCCTCTTTCAAAAAGAGCTCGTGTATATTTCTCGAGCACTTCATAATCATCTTTAGAAACGATACCTTTCTTAAGAATATCCTCTTTAGAAATATCCTCGTCGTGATCACCCATTTCGGCTTTGGTGGCCGGAGTAATTATTGGTTCTGGAAATTTATCGTTTTCCTTCATCCCATCGGGCATAGCTACACCACATAGCACACGCTTACCTAATTTATACTCGCGTGCCGCATGACCGGATTGATAGCCCCTTATAACCATTTCTACTTTAAAAGGCTCACAAGCATGCCCAACAGCCACATTGGGGTCTGGCGTAGCCATCAGCCAATTGGGAACAATACCCTTGGTAGCATCCATCATTTTGGTAGCAATCTGATTTAAGATTTGCCCTTTATACGGAATACCCTTTGGCATCACCACATCAAAAGCCGATAAGCGGTCTGTGGCCACCATGACCAGCACTCCGTTCTCAAGCTTATATACTTCACGTACTTTGCCTTTGTAAATACTTTTCTGGCCTGGGAATTCAAAATTTGTATCTGTAATGGTACTGCTCATCTGGTGCTCGTAATTTTCTACTTAAAAAAAGATTCTACTATTTAATTCTGGTGCTCTATATTCTTATATGCATCAATAACCTTTTTCACCAGCTTATGACGCACAACATCCTTATCATCCAAATACACGATTTCAATACCCTCGGTACTCTTAAGGATTAAAAGCGCTTCCTTAAGTCCAGAAATCACCCTTCTTGGTAAATCTATCTGACCAGGATCACCTGTAATCAAGAATTTGGCATTCTTTCCCATACGGGTAAGAAACATTTTCATCTGGGCGTGTGTAGTATTCTGTGCCTCATCTAAAATAACAAAGGCATTATCCAACGTGCGCCCACGCATAAAGGCCAAAGGAGCTATTTGAATGATACCACTTTCTATTAAATGTGCCAGTTTTTCGGCAGGTATCATATCCCTTAATCCATCATATAAAGGCTGCATGTACGGATCTAACTTCTCCTTTAAATCACCAGGTAAAAACCCTAAATTCTCACCAGCTTCAACTGCAGGCCTTGTTAAGATAATACGCTTTACTTGCTTTTCTTTCAATGCTTTAACCGCAAGCGCAACCCCTGTATAGGTTTTTCCCGTACCAGCCGGACCGATAGCAAATACCATATCGTTCTTTTTGGCCGCGTCCACCAGTTTACGTTGGTTTACGGTCTGGGGTTTTATCAACCTACCGTTAACACCGTGCACTAGAGTTTCACCACTATTTTCCGGGGATTCATAATCCGAAGAAATATTACTGGTGAGGACCCGCTCAATGATGTTTTCGTCTAGTTTATTGTACTTGCCAAAGTGCGTAGTAAGCATATCAAAACGGCGCTCGAATTCCTCTAAGAGTTCTTCATCTCCGTAGACTTTAATTTTGCTTCCTCTTGCTACTATTTTCAACTTAGGGAAATACTTTTTAAGCAAGTCTATATTTTCATTTTGTTGCCCAAAAAATTCCCTCGGGCTTATCTCGGTAAGTTCTATTATGAGTTCGTTCAAAAAGTAGAGGTGTTAAAATGAAAGCCTGTGAACATAATATTTCGCTTGGCTGTTTTTTTGTTATAATTTTGTTTAACAAACTTAACGAAAATTTCAGTTTGCCTAACTAAAACATATCAACATTTCTGTATGATAGCGAACTCAAATAATCAGATTTTTTTATTCTTAAATAGCATCTTGCATTCCTTTTTATATAGGTTTAGCGTGGTTATTACGGTTTCACGCTCTATTAGAAAATCACCGCAACCTAGCCTAATGCCTATTTTTCCTGATGTAAATGAAAAGACTTTATGACTCCGATTATAACGCTAACCACAGATTTTGGTCTTAAAGACTACTTTGTTGGTACCCTAAAGGGAACTATATACAAGGAGCTTAACGATGCAAAAATAGTTGACATATCACACAATGTAAGCCCTTTCAACATTCAAGAATGCGCTTATATCCTAGAAAATTCATACAAACATTTTCCTGAAGGCACTATTCATATAGTTGGAGTAGATTCCGAACCCACACCGGAGAACCAACATATAGCGGTTTTGGTAAACGGTCATTATTTCATTAGTGCCAATAACGGGGTAATAGGTCTCATTACCAACGAAATTCAACCGGAAAAGGTAGTGGAACTGAATATCCCCAATCCCAGTCACGGCTCGTTTCCCGTACTGGACGTGTTTGTTCAAGTAGCTTGCCATATTGCCCGTGGAGGCACCTTAGAAGTGGTAGGGAAGCCTTTTGACCAATTGAAAGACCTGCGTGAATTTTCACCAACCGTTACAGATAACGGAAACAAAATAATAGGAAGTGTTATTTATATTGATGCCTACGGAAATGTTGTAACCAATATTAACAGGAACTTCTTTGAAGCCTACCGGAAAGGACGAGATTTTGAGATTACCGCCCGTACGACCAAATTCACGAAGCTCCACAATAAATATAGTGACATCATTAATTTTGACCTCGAAAAAAGTCAACGTAAAGGAGCTGGAGACCGTTTGGCCCTTTTTAATAGTGCCAACTACATACAACTTGCTATTTATAAAAGTGATTTAAATACTGTTGGGGGCGCCTCTACCCTATTGGGGCTGGATTTTAGGGATACGGTTACGGTAACTTTTTCATGATAAACTGAAAAACAAGACCTGATGTATTCAACAAATGCCGGTTTAATTTGAAATTGTTTATAAATTTGATGCTATGCTTTTAGCATTTTACACGGAACAATCTCAAACTTAACCCTATTTTGTCCCTAAAGAAAAGGGGCTCTTATAATTAGAAGCCACATATGCTTGCCATTTTTAAACGCGAAATACAATCGTTCTTTACCTCTCCCATAGGGTATTTGGTCATTGGACTTTTTCTTGTGCTCAACGGATTATTTTTATGGATCTTTAAAGGTCCCTTTAATATTTTTGACTACGGATTTGCAGACTTAAGCAACTTCTTTCTATTGGCCCCGTGGGTATTCCTATTTCTAATTCCGGCCATTACCATGAAAAGTTTTTCTGAGGAAAAGAAACTGGGAACCCTAGAACTTCTTTTTATTAAACCGCTATCTATCTGGCAGACCATTTTAGGAAAATTCCTGGGAACCCTTACACTGGGAATAATAGCACTTGTCCCCACCCTGCTTTACGTATACACCATATCCCAACTAGGCACCACCGTAGGGAACTTGGACATGGGCTTGGTAATGGGTTCTTATTTTGGTACGCTATTTTTAATGAGTTGCTATACGGCCATTGGGCTGTTCACCTCCACACTATCGGAAAATCAGATTATTGCTTTTATAGTTGGGCTAATTCTCTGCTTTCTGTTTTATTATGGATTTGAAGGTTTATCAACCGTTTTTGGAAGCGGGGACACTTCCGTATTTATAGCGAAGTTGGGTATGAAACACCATTTTGAAAGTGTAGCAAGGGGAGTTTTAGATACGCGAGACCTGGTCTATTTTGCTACCCTAACGTTCTTCTTTCTTTTTCTAACCGTTGTTCAACTTAAAAATACCAATCGGTAATGAAAAAATCCCTTACCGCTATAGCTGTAGCACTTGTTGTATTAGTTGTAATCAATACCGCTGCCAGTTTCTTATATACTCGTTTTGATTTAACCGAAGACCGGAGATATACTTTATCCGAAGAAGCTTTATATACGGTAGCGTCTTTTGAACGCCCGGTGATTATAGATGTACTTTTAGATGGAAACCTTCCACCAGAGTTCGTGAAGTTAAAGACCGAAACACGGCAATTATTAGAAGAATTTGAGTCGAAAAACAATAACATAAAATTCAGTTTTGTAAATCCGCTTGAAGATGCCGCACAGATTGACGGTACTATAACCGATTTACAAGCATTAGGATTAACACCCGCACAAATTACAGTAGAAGAAAACGGAAAGACCTCCCAAGAAATTGTTTTCCCCTGGGCCATGGTCAACTATAACGATAAAACGGTAAAGGTTCCTTTGCTAAAGAATAAGTTGGGCGCTACTACGGAAGAGCGCGTTAACAATTCCGTTCAACATTTAGAATATGCCTTTGCCGATGCCTTTGCCAAAATCAACATTACAGAAAAGAAACAGATTGCCGTATTAAAAGGAAACGGGGAACTGGACGACATCTATCTGGCCGATTTCCTGACCTCCATTAAAGATTACTATAACATTGGGGCCATAACCCTGGATTCCGTAGCCACCAACCCTCAAAAAACCCTAGACCAGCTTAAAAGCTACGACCTGGCCCTGATTGCCAAACCAACAGAAGCTTTTACCGATGCCGAAAAATATG
The DNA here is from genome assembly GCF_009725985.1 of Zobellia amurskyensis. Taxonomy (GTDB): domain Bacteria; phylum Bacteroidota; class Bacteroidia; order Flavobacteriales; family Flavobacteriaceae; genus Zobellia; species Zobellia amurskyensis. Next base: position 24,763 of record NZ_RCNR01000031.1, on the reverse strand, counting down.
TATTGGACCAATATATCGTAAATGGAGGAAAATCCATTTGGCTTATAGACCAAGTAAATATGGAGCTAGATAGTCTTTTCAATGAAAGTGGCTCTGCCATGGCTTTGCCAAGAGATTTAAACCTGAACGACTTTTTCTTTAAATACGGGGTGCGTATCAATCCCAATTTGGTGAACGACATGTATTTTACCCAGATTGTATTGGCCTCCGGTGAGGGCAATTCTTCCGAGTATAACCCTGTACCCTGGTTTTACAACCCCATGGTTTTCTCAAAAAACCACCATCCTATAAATAATAACCTAGAGGCTATTCGGTTTCAGTTTGCCAATTCTATAGATACTTTGGCCAACGCCAATAAAAAAACCGTTCTTCTGAGCAGTTCACCGCTATCCAAATTAGATGGCACCCCTAAGCAAATTAGTCTAGATTTAATAAACACACCTCCTAAAAAAGAACTTTACAACAAAGGGAACAATCCTATGGCCGTTCTTATTTCGGGAGAATTTAAATCGGCGTTCGTCAACAGGATAAAACCCGTAACGTTAAGCGGCACATTGGAGCAAGGAAAAGAAAACCAAATGTTGGTAGTATCGGATGGTGATATTATTCGTAATCAAATACGAAATAACAGGCCTCTAGAATTGGGTTATGACAAGTGGACAAACAACTATTACGGCAACAAAGAATTTTTAATAAACGCGTTGAATTACCTTTTAGACGAAAAAGGACTTATAAACATTCGAAATAAAAAAGTTGCCGTACCCTTTCTTGACGCCCAAAAGATGACAGACCAAAAAACCAAATGGCAACTAATAAATATTGGCCTTCCCGTAGGGTTGACACTTCTTTTTGGAGCTTTTTTCAACTATTTTAGAAGACGTAAATACGGGGCCTAGATGTTAATAAGTTTGTTTCGCTAAAAAATGCATTTCAAATATCTTTGTTTCACTCAGGTTTTAGAAGACTTGGTTTAAATTCGAGACATTTTAGACACTATATCCCACAATTTGAAATAACGATTCTCCTATGAAATTCATAGTATCCAGTACGTATCTCTTAAAGCAGTTACAAGTTTTAGGTGGTGTTATCAACAATAGCAACACACTACCTATTCTAGACAATTTTTTATTCGATCTAGACAACAACAAATTAACGGTCTCCGCTTCTGACCTTGAAACTACAATGAGTTCGGTATTAGATGTAGATTCGGACAATGAAGGTACCATTGCCGTTCCGGCACGTCTTTTATTGGAAACACTAAAGACTTTTCCAGAACAACCGTTAACCTTTGTTGTAGAAGATAACAATACGGTAGAAATTAGCTCTAACCATGGTAAGTATGCTTTGGCATATGCAGATGGTGCAGAATTCCCAAAAGCAGTTGAATTAGCCAATCCTAGCTCCACTACACTACTTGGCGACATTTTGGCTACCGCGATAGACAAAACCATATTTGCGGCCGGTAACGATGATTTAAGACCTGTAATGAGCGGTGTCTTTTTTCAGTTCTCTACGGAGAATCTAACTTTTGTTGCTACAGATGCCCATAAATTGGTAAAGTACCAACGTACGGATGTTACGGCTTCACAAGTTGCTGAATTCATAATGCCTAAAAAGCCTTTAACTCTTTTAAAAGGGATTTTGGCAGGCAGCGAGTCTGATGTAGTTATTGAATACAATGATAGTAATGCCAAGTTCAGCTTTGAGAATACAGAACTTATTTGTCGTTTAATAGACGGGAAATATCCAAACTATGAGGCGGTTATACCAAAAGAGAATCCTAATGTACTTTCTATTGCAAGAAACCAATTCTTGAGCTCTGTAAAAAGGGTTGCTATTTTCTCTAATAAAACTACCCACCAGATACGTTTAAAAATTGCTGGCGCAGAACTTAATATTTCAGCGGAAGATATTGATTACAGTAATAAAGCCGAAGAACGTTTAACTTGTTCTTACCAAGGTGATGATATGCAAATTGGTTTTAACTCTCGTTTCTTAACGGAAATGTTGAACAACCTTAATTCAGATGATGTTTCACTGGAAATGAGCTTACCGAACAGAGCCGGTATCCTTACCCCTATTGATGGTCTAGATGAAGGCGAACATGTAACTATGCTTGTTATGCCCGTTATGCTAAACAGCTAAACAACCTTAACCAGAATATAAAAGCCCCAAGAATTTCTTCTTGGGGCTTTTTACTTTTATACATTTTAAGTTACTATGAAACAAAAGGTATAGTCATAAATGTATTTGGTTTCTCACCGTTACTGGCTCTTACTGCATTTACTATGGGTATTATAAAAGCTACGATGCCTATAAAAATTAAACTTAGAATACCAAGACCCAAAAGTAATATGGCAGGTACACTTACAATAGTAATGAGCAGTACGGTCAACTGAAAATTCACGATTGCCTTACCGTGCTCATCCATACCGGCCACAGAATCTTTTGTTGTAAGCCATAGAATTAGCGGCACTACAAGCCCTCCAAAACCGGTTATATACGTTAAAAACTGAGATAGATGTGCTATTACCAATAATTGATTATTGTGCTCAAGTGTTTTTTGTTGATTGATGGTTTCCATTTTTTGATTGTTTTAGGGGTTCTATAAATAAGACGAACCAAAACTTAAAATGTTACAAATTACCCTATTACCGAAGCAAAAAAAACCCGTAAGAACAATATCTTACGGGTTTTTGAACAAAATTTTTATAGACGTACTTAAAGCTTTCGCTCCAACTTAAGCAGCTTTTCCCTGCTCTTGTTGATGCTCATTTTTAATTTGCTCAGCTTCTTTTCAATTTTGGCAACATCATTAGGAGAAAGTTTTCCTTTGATCTTATCTACCTCCATTTTGTCGCTAATTTTAGAAACCTTCTTCTCGTCCTTTTCCAATTCCTTTTTTATGGAGTTGATCTGGCCGGTCAATTTTTCATATTTCTTATTGGCCTTTTCAGATTTCTTCTGTGCTTTTTTTGCTGCTTTCGCCTCTTTTTCAGCTGCTTTTGCTTCCTTTTCGGCTGCTTCTATCTGTTTTCTAATTTCCTTGGCCTCACGCTCGGCTTGCTCTACTTGAGAAATTGAATCCATTTGAACCTCTCCTTCTTCCTGCGCGAATGAAAAAGTTGCAACCCCAAAAAGAATCACCACAAATGTTACTAATCGCATCTTCATAATTGTATAATTTAAATAGTTAATGGAGAACGAAGGTACTTATTTTCTGTAATCCAAAAACATTCGGGCCTTAAATTTTTGACGTCTTATACAGAATATTCATCTACTTGTTTTTACCTATTTTTGCAAAAACTTTTTGATGATTCCTAACGATAATATTATAGCATTGGCTACCCCTTCGGGAGCTGGTGCAATTGCCGTCATCCGTATTTCTGGAGCTACTGCAATAGATACGGCTGCTGCTTTTTTTAAATCTGCCTACAGCAAGGATTTAAGGAAAAAGAAAAGCCATACCATTAGTTTAGGACACATCATAGAAGATAACAAAATATTGGACGAAGTTCTGGTCTCCATTTTTAAAGGTCCTAATTCCTATACCGGTGAAAACGTTGTGGAAATATCCTGCCACGGCTCGCCATATATTCAGCAACAGGTTATTCAATTATTTCTTAGAAATGGCTGTAGAACAGCAGATGCCGGGGAATTTACCCTAAGAGCTTTTTTGAACGGTAAAATGGACTTAAGTCAGGCCGAAGCTGTGGCGGACCTGATTGCCAGTGATAATGCCGCTAGCCACCAGATTGCCATACAGCAAATGCGTGGCGGGTTTAGCAACGAGATAAAAAGCCTACGTGCCGAGCTTTTGAACTTTGCATCGCTCATTGAACTGGAACTTGATTTTTCTGAGGAGGATGTAGAATTTGCCGATCGCACCCAATTTAACGAACTTCTTTCCCGCATTCAAAAAGTATTAAAAAGCCTAATAGATTCCTTTGCGGTAGGAAACGTTATAAAAAACGGAATTCCCGTCGCTATTGTTGGAGAACCCAATGTTGGAAAATCCACCTTACTGAACGCTTTTCTTAACGAAGAACGTGCGTTGGTTTCGGACATAGCCGGAACCACCCGTGACACCATTGAGGATGAAATTGCTATTGGGGGAATCGGTTTTCGGTTTATAGATACGGCCGGTATCCGGGAAACCCAAGATGTGGTAGAAGGCATGGGCATAAAACGGACTTTTGAGAAAATTGAACAATCTCAGGTGATTTTACTTTTGGTAGATGGTTCTAAGATTCTGGCCGATAGCGAAAAACTAAAAAACATCACCATCGACTTTGAAAAAATAAAGAACAAGAATCCTTTAAAACCGCTTCTTCTATTGGTAAATAAGGCCGATACCCTTTCCGATGCTGATAAAGAGGTTATCGCCCAACACCTAAAAGCTGTTAATTACCTCTCAGCCAAAACAGGCGAAGGTGTTGAGGAACTCAAAAACAGTTTGTTGCAATTTGTAAATACCGGAGCGCTTCGTAACAACGAAACCATCGTGACAAATTCACGCCACTACAATTCCCTACTCAAAGCTTTAGAAGAAATTGAAAAAGTACAATTTGGTATGGAAGAAGACCTTTCTAGCGATCTCATGGCTATTGACGTACGCGAGGCCCTTTATCATTTAGGAGAAATCACAGGCCAAGTAACTAATGATGAATTGTTGGGGAATATTTTTGCGAATTTTTGTATCGGGAAATAACAACACAAATCAACACAAAACAAAACACATTAAAAGCCCCTGAAATAGGGGCTTTATGTTTTTATCACTTTGTTTACCTATTCAATTTTATGTGTTTTTGAGCTAATTATTGTACCTATATTGTACCTCATTTCGAATAAATTTTTACATTTGAAAGCGCGTGAGAAATTATGGCACTTAATTTGGCTTAAGTTTCCTTATGCACGCTTATTTACTAAAGTCCAAATATTTTATGCGATAATATGAGCTCAAATATCCAGATTCCAAGAATATGTCAACATTGTAACCAAGAGTTTATAGCAAGAACAACAGTTACAAAATATTGTGGCCCACCCTGTTCCAAAAAAGCATATAAAGCCCGAGAACGGAAAAAGAACATCAGAGCTTCTAATGAAGAAACTCTGAAACTAAAACTCCAGCCATATGAAGTACTGAGTAAAAAAGAGATTTTAACCGTTAGAGAAGCAGCAACTCTATTAAGTATTTCTACCCGCACACTTTATAGGTTAATAAATAAAGGCTCATTACATGCCGTAAATTTATCCGATAGACTCATCCGTATAAAACGTTCTGAACTAGACAGATTTATAACTATACCATAAACCAATACCATCATGGCTAACGTAACCGTAAGAAAAAAGAAATTGACGACAGGAAAGTTCAGTCTATATTTGGATTTCTTCCCTCCTATTATCAACCCAAAAACAGGAAAAGAAACCAGAAGAGAATTTTTAAAATTACAGATTTATGACAACCCTAAGGATGATTCAGAAAAGAAACACAATAAGGCAACTATAGAATTCGCTGACATTATAAGGGCTAAAAGACTTTTACAATTAAGAGATCGAGAATACGGACTAAAAGAGAATATAGCCACCAGCATAAACTTTCTAGCTTATTATGGAACCATCGTTGAAGAAAGATTCAATAATGCCAGCAAATCTAATTACTCTGTATGGAGTGCATCAAAAAAATATTTTGAAGCTTATTTAGGTGATAAAATCTTAACTCGACAATTAACTGCCCTACACGTTACTCAATTTAGAACATTCCTGTTAACCACTAACAGTTTAAAAACTGGTAATACAAAACTCTCAAGAAATACCGCATCAACTTATTACAAGAACTTTATTGCGGTGCTCAAGAAAGCTTACAAGCAAAACCTACTAACTTCAAATTTGGCAGAACATGCCGAATACATTAAAGAAAAAGAAACGCATAGGGAGTATTTAACCGAAGAAGAGCTTAAGACCTTGTGGAATACCACGATTAAAATTGAAAAAGTAAAACACCTAGCTTTATTCGCTGCTCTAACCGGACTAAGATTCTCCGACATAATCAACCTAAAATGGGAAAAAGTATATAAAGACGACCATCAAGGCTTTTATATAAAATTGAGAGAGAAAAAAACCGGGAACATAACAAATCATCCAATTCCCAAAATGGCCCATGACATCTTACAATTACAAGAAACTAAAAAAGGTCAAGTTTTCACCAATATCAAGTACTCCCAAATTGTAAGACCTCTTAAACAGTGGATAAAAGATGCCGAAATAAATAAAAATATTTCCTTTCATAATTTTAGGCATAGTTATGCTACCCTTCAATTAGCCAATGGAACGGACATATACACCGTATCGAAATTACTAGGGCACAAAAACTTGTCTACTACCCAGATTTACACTAAGGTCATAGATAAAAACAAAGTTGAAGCTGCAAACCGTATAAATTTAGATCTAGATGGGTTATAAAAATTACTTAAAAATTTACACTTCCTATTCTCAAAAAAATGAGAAAATAATTAGGCATGAACTACAAAAAGCAAAAAATTCTAGATTAAGATTTACCGCTGCTTTTGAGCAGACTTCTAAAGTTCTTTATAAAATCTCTAATGAGTTGAGAGATGAAATAAAACGTTTAGGGCTCATAGAAATAACTTTTGATAGCTTTCAGGAAGAAAAAAGTAAATACCTACCGGAAGAAGCCATTAAAATAATGCTTGAGCCTATGGGTTACATCCCCACTTTTTATAATACCAAAGCCGAACAGCGTGAATTGGAAGTACCGTACGACAACTTTGTAGAACTTTTAGCCAAATATCATGTGTCAGAGGATAGCCTTTCTTATTTCTATTATAAAAAAGAACTGATTGAATCATTATATGAAACCCAGAAAATAGAGTTTTTTTTTCCATGACATACCTGAATTGCAAAATGCAAAAGAAAATTTTATTGCGAACTCCAGAAAAACCGTAGCCTCAACAAATGAAGACGAAATTGGTTTACTACTCCCTAAAGACAAACTGTGGAAATCTCAAATCGACAATTTCACCACAGATGAAAAAATCATACTAATGCATCTGTTTTATCAAAATCGCGCACAAATCAAACAGCCGGAGTTTTTGAAATTCATTATGATTACGGGAGGCTTCTTTGATTCTCAAATCTTCAATAAAGATTATAAAAACAGTAAGCTTTATAGAAACCTCAGTGAGGGTCCTAAATATTTCAAATCAAAAGCAAAACGAGATATTCTAACCTCACTGAAGCATAAAATTGCGCCTTTTAAAATGATTGTGATTCAACACAAACTAGACTTAGAATTGATTAGCGCCAACCTACAATAAAACACACCAATACAAAAGAAACGAAAAGAAAATATCCCATAATTTTTTGATTTCCCACACTTAAATACACAACAAGACGCTGAAAACCAGCGTCTTGTTGTTTTTCACTCAATTCCGAAACGATTCCGAAAACATATCTAAAAAGCACTTCTTCAATTTACTTTCGTCATTATAAATTATAAAACTTTATGTAATGAAAGAAGAATTACTAGTCCTTTCGAAAGAAGGCATTGAGTACTTAGCAAAGCAAATTATTAACCATTTAAACAACTTTTCCTCGAAGGAGATAGATTCTGAGGTTGAAGCATTTTTAACAATTGAAGAAGCCGCTTTACTTATAAAGCTTAGCAAGTTTACCATTTATGGCTTAGTTCATAAAAACAAAATCCCTTATCATAAACAGGGGAAACGTCTCTACTTTTTAAAGTCAGAACTTGTACAATGGATTCAAGGTGGTACATCAAAATCTTCATTAGAACTAAAAGCTGATGAGTATCTATTCAAAAACCAAATTTAAAGTATCGCTATGAAGATTCAAGAAAAAAATATAGCTCCAGACGGAGTAGTTAACATAGAAACTTTAATAATTGACATCAAGAGTATGATTAGCTCTTATAGCAGGGAGCCTAATCTCGTTCGTTCTCTAAACAGTATAATTTCAAAACTTAATACAATTAGAGAAATACTTCACTATAACCATAGATTACCTATGCAACAAATTGAAGAAAGGATTAAAGAAATTTGCAAAGAGGATAAGTATTTAAATGGAGTTGAGATTCGCATCAACTTTACAAAAAAATTCGGGGAAATTGACGAGACCAAAATTGGTCGCTTAACCGCTAATGTATAAGTTATGGAAACAGAATATCTACGCATAGGAACGGAGTATTACAAGATTAGTAATCTACCCCTGTTTAGTGGTGATAGCATTAAAGTTTTATTACGATGGAACAAAGGGGAAATCATCACAGATTTTGGAAAGGACTTTATTGCCACTATACCAAAATACGACGGCTTCTGCTTAATCCCTTCACATATTGATTATAAATCGGAAATAGGTGGATTTTATAATACGTATGAACAATTACATCATCATAGCACCTATGGAGAGTTCAAAACGACCAAAACCTTCTTACACCATATTTTTGGTGAGCAGTATGACCTTGGGGTAGACTATTTAACTATCCTATGGCAAAAGCCCACTCAAATATTACCCATTTTAGCTTTAGTTAGTTCAGAACGAAACACGGGAAAAACCACATTTCTAAATTGGTTAAAACTCATATTCCAAGGCAACATGACCATTAACAAAAATGAAGATTTTCGTAGCAGGTTTAATACTGATTGGGCCGCAAAACTGATTATTGCGGTCGATGAAGTATTATTAGACAAAAGGGAGGATAGTGAACGACTTAAAAACCTCTCTACTGCAAAGAGTTATAAAAGTGAATCAAAAGGAAAAGATAAAATAGAAGGTTCTTTTTTCGGAAAGTTTATTCTTTGCTCTAATAATGAAGACAACTTCATATATATAGATGATCAAGAGATTAGGTATTGGGTCAGGAAGATAGAACCATTTACCAAAGAGAAGCCTAATCTACTAGATGAACTAGAGAAAGAAATACCCTTTTTCACTCATTTCTTAAATTCTAGAGTGATTTCCACTAAGAAGACCACACGTATGTGGTTTGACAAAAATTTAATTCATACACCAGCTTTAGACCGTCTCATGAAGGCAAATAAGACCTACGTACATAAAGAAATTGAACAAATTTTACTTGATGAATTTGATGTTTTTGAAGTAACTGAATTAAAATACTCTAATAGTGACTTAGTGGAAAAACTTTCTCAGAACAATATTCGTGTTTCTTCTTCAAAGGTTTCTGATGTAGTTAAAAATTACTTTAAACTTGAGAGCACCAATAGCTCCTATGAGAAATATCACCTTTCTATTATGCCCACAACCCAAAAACCATGGGTGGACAAAACAGTTCATAAAGGGAGGCATTATACGTTTAAAAAACAGGAGCTCATCGCTGGTTGAATTGTTGCTAGGTGACTAAAGATGCCCAGCCGGCAGGCTCTTTATTACTCAACATACTTTCAACTTACAATCAACAATATAAATGTTGAATCCTTGTTGCATTCTAGTTGCCCCATAAACCGTACCTATTACTAGGATTAACAGGAATACTTATCAAATATTCAACAATCAACAAAAAATTCAATTGCAACATTACTAATAGTATTCTTTAATGTACGCATAGGCCCTATCAAAAAGCACTTGATCCTTAATTTTATACTTGGCCCACAGAATTTTCCTTAAGGATTTTTGAACCTCTCTTTCTCCGTTACTTGTTTGTTGCCATCCATCAAAACTAACGATACGAACATGTGCGTCAATATCTGCAACTATACGTTCTACAACCGCAGGTGTTTGGTCAGTTTTTAGCTCGGTGAACAATTCCGTTAGCGCCGCTTGTGGTGTCTTTTCTTGAATAAGTTCTTGTAGCTCCTTTTCTGCCTGTACCGTTTCTTTGGCCAACTTACAAAGCTCTTTAACAAACTCTATGGAAGTAATCAAACCTTGTTCTGCCTTATCCCTTAATTCCTCAAGGCGTTCACTAAGTGAACGAAACTTTGGGTCTCCTGCATGCTTCTTAAATCGTTTGATTAATATTTTTTCAAGTTTTTTGGCATTTTTAGGGTCCGGATTGTTGAATATGTCCTCTATGACATCTGCATCTAATATAAATTCATCTAATTGATGCACATCGCCCACATGAACATTCTCATGAATAAGTTTAGTTGTTTGCGCACCTAAAGAGAACCATAGTAATTTACCAATGTTATCGGATGCAGGCTTTACAGATTCAAATACTTGGGACAACCACTTATAATCTTCATTATATACATCCAAAATACTATCTGGAGAGAGTGATTCCCAAAGCCTACTTAAATATTTAAAATCCTTTGCGAACGCATCTTTTTCTTTATCCGACCTAATGGCGTTTTGAGCAGCTTCTAGCCCCTCAAACCCCTCCAAAGACCTATCTACCTTAAGAAAGTGACTTAATGCATCTCTCATCGCACTAGGTAGTTTTTCACGCAATTCAGATAAATTAGAAATTACCGTTTTCACACTTTCTTCATCAAACTGCAACGCTTTAGCTGCATCATCAAACACGCCAAAATAATCAACGATACGTCCAAAACTCTTATTTGGATACAAACGGTTTGTGCGACAAATAGCCTGAAGCAAGGTGTGGTCTTTAATTGATTTATCCAAGTACATGGTTTGGAGTATGGGCGCATCAAAACCAGTAAGTAGTTTAGCTGTCACAATTATAAATTTCAAGTCAGATTGTGCGTCGTTAAATCGTTCTACAATCTTCTCTTGCTTACTTTTGTCTACTCCCCATTTTTGTTTAAAATCAAAAGTATCATTTGCGGACGTAGAAATGACCACTTCACTTGCTTCCGTAGAAAAGTGTTTATCCAATAGCTCCTTGTATTGTACACAGGCATACCGGTCAGGTGTAACTATCATGGCTTTAAAGCCATGGGGCGCTACCTTCTCTCTATAGTGAATAGCAATATCATCTACAATTTTTGAAACCCGTTCGGGCGACTTTAAAAAAGCAGCCATCTTAGCTGATTTCTTATTGAGGGCATCTGCCTCCTCATCAGATAATGCAGCACTTTCCTTAAAAATTTCAAATGCTTTATCTATGTTTTCTTTATCTACATGAACGTCTACCAGTCTAGGCTCAAAATGCAAGGGCAAAGTAGCATCGTCTCTAATAGAATCTTGAAAAGTGTAACGTGACATATACCCACCCGTATCCTCTTTGGACCCAAAAGCCCAAAAGGTGTTTTTATCTGCTTTATTAACCGGTGTTCCAGTTAAACCAAAGAGAAATGCATTTGGTAATGCGGCACGCATTTGACGCCCCAAATCACCTTCCTGCGTTCTATGAGCTTCATCTACCAGAACAATAATATTTTCACGGGTATTCATGTTGGGTTTGGCATCCCGGAACTTAAAAATCGTAGAGACTATGATTTTTCGGGTGTCTCGCTCCAACATGGTCTGTAATTCCTTGATGTTATCCGTAGTCTCTACATTAGCTATGTCAGCCGCGTTGAAAGTTCCCGATATCTGCGTATCTAAATCAGTTCGGTCTACTAGTATAATTACGGTTGGACTTTTCAACTCCGGCATGCGCCTTAATTTTTGAGCGGCAAATACCATTAAAAAGGATTTCCCAGAACCTTGAAAATGCCAAATCAGCCCTTTTTTTATGCGCCCATCTTTTACCCTTTCTACAATTTTATTAGCTCCTTCATATTGCTGAAATCGTGGAATAATTTTTATTCTTCTCTTTTTCTTATCCGTAGAAAACAGGGAAAAATTACGCATGATATCTAATAGCCTTGCAGGGTTTAATAAGTCCGATAGCTCCTTGCCTACTTCACCCAACCCAAGCCTTTTTGCAATTGCATCCTCATCATTTTCCAGCCTCCAAGGAGCCCAATACCCTAAAGGACAACGTATGGCGCCATAATATAACTCTTTACCCTCTGTAGCAAAAGAGAGTATATTTGGCACAAATAATTGAGGAACTGCATTTTCATAAATATTATGGACTTCATGCGCTCCATCCAACCAACTTACGGAAGGTCGGATAGGCGTTTTAGCCTCGCCTACCACAACCGGTATTCCATTTATCATCATTACGATATCAGGAATTTTGGTTTCTCGGTGACGAATACGGTATTGATTGGTTACTATATATCTATTGTTCGTTAAATTCTCAAAATCAATTAATTGAACAGGTACGTGCCGGTTGTTTTCTCCAAAAGGCATCGTTTTTTCACCTGTCATCCATTTAAAAAACTCTTCATTAGCTTTTACCAAACCAACTTGGTTAACAGCAAGTAAAATGGTTCTTAGTTTATAAATGACTTCATCCGCTAAATCATGATTAGCACTTATTTCAGGGTTTAGCCGAATTAGGGCCTCTTTTAACTCTGATTCAACCAACACCTCATTAATACTTCTCTTCAATTCTGATGGCGCTACAAATTGCCAATTGGCACCATACCTGCTTTGAGGTTCCGCAATGGAAGTATTGTTTAAGTTTACACCACTTAGCTGATGTACTATATAATGTTCTACACTGTTAAGCTCGTTAAATGCCATCAATTATATTTTGTAAACGTTCCTTAATAATTTCCATGCGTTCATCTGCATGTTCGTAGTACAAGCTACCTCGCATTGCTGACATTATAGTACGGTTTTCCGTAATCTCTTTTAGTTTTTCGGCCAAGTAGCTTTTTAAGTCTTCGTGGGAATCTGAAATTTGCGATGCAACAGTTGATGTGTAATTAAAAAGATATACCAAATCTTCCAAGTCATGACTTGCATACACATCTTTGATACCCCGGTCATTAAAGGCTTCTAATTTTGTAGCTAAAAAATAGGGCAATGGTAAAACCTTAATCTCAACATCATCTAAATCAATAGAAATAGCTTGGTCAAAACCTTTCTTAAACCAAGGGTTGGACGGCGCCCATCCCACTGACTGTGTGGACATCACATCCACTTTTAAATCCTGGTAAAGGAATCTGCAAATTATCTCTTCTTGAGAACTTTGATAAAATCCTTTCTCATTTAAATCTTCTCGCAGCTGCTCTAATTTATTAACGGTTGCAACCTGAAAGGTTAAATCAATATCCTTTGTTGGTCGTATATCTTCTGCTGCCGGGTCATCTATATAAAGGCTTACGATTGCACCACCTACGTAAACTACCTGTTCGTTTAGTTCGCCTAGGGCCAATGCCACCTTTTTCGTAGCTAGCCTATTTATTAAAGTGTTTTTTAGCATAACCGTTGTTCCAAAATCTCCAAGGCCCTATTTTTTTCACGAGTGCGACCAACACGAACGGCATCAAATAGCGCCAATAATTCATGAAAGTTAGCGTCTAGTTTAGCCGCTTGGGGTACGGTTGGGTATAACGGAGTAATGCTTTGGCCTCTTGATTGCCCTTGTGCATAAGGCCAAACATATTTTTCATCACTCAAAAAATCCAAATCTAACGGAGGGGCACTATGCGCAGTTAAAGTCCCCCTGACAATAGCCCCTGGATGTTCAGGAAAAACTAGACTCAAGCCGTATTGGATGAAATCAAAAAAGAGTTTACGTTCCACTTCTTGTCCTTTATTAATTAATAAACCCGAAAATGAAGACCGTTTTAAAGAACTACTAATTTCTGATTGACTCATATACAGGCTTTCTGCTAATGCCACTTGAATATATCCGTCATTACCCATGCAAATGACCTTAGCCAATACTACTATATCCTGAGGTTTCATTTGGTGCAAACTGCTTCTTTTCATAATTATCGTATATCGCGATACGCAATAATACGACATAACGTTCATATTTACAATTTATTACAAATTAATATCTCATATCGCGATATGAGATATTAATTACACTCAACTGCTTATGCAGTATCAACAAAAATAAATTTCTTCTTTAATGTACTCACTAAAATCAAACAACGTACCGCCACTTTTTACATCACATAAAAAATTTCGGCTATCTGCATTTATTTCTAAATCAACGACATCTTTATCATCTCTAATTTTAAAAACCTTGTCAATTGCTTTTACAAAACCAGTGGGTAAAACAATCCAAAAAACGCCGCCCTCAATTTGTAAAAGTAAATTTACAGGAGCAGTAAATTTTGATGTAGCTACATTAAACCACCAGACTTTTTTAGATTTATTAATTTTAGAATAGCTAGTGTTTCTATTACTTAAAACTACGTTGTAGTTTTGATTGATATGTGCTATTATTTCTTTTTTAGATTCCATGGACTAATATTTAGCATTCTCTCTTGCAACTCGTTTACATTCATCTCGTAGTTGCTTTACTTCGATTAGTCTACCCGGGTTTCCCGTTAAATTTAAAAGTGGTTGATATTCTTTAAGAAGCGTATTTTCTATTATATTCAAGTTATCAATTACTTCTACCCAGTTAACAATCAAATTTTTATTTATCCAAGCCACTATCTGTTGTTCATCTGATTTAGAAAATTTATAATTATTTTGGTTTTTCTTTCCAACCAATGATCCTTTCTCTGGAGTAAAACCTAACACGGCTCCTAAACTTCTGAAAAATGTACCATGACCTTTGGCACGAAGTTCTTGTCCTAAAAAACGCTTCTTTAGACTTTTAGAAGCTAAACCTATATAAATGATGTTATGGCCTCTTTCTAGCAAGGCTTTTGTTAAAAAGGGTTTTAACGATTTTGGATTTACTATTCGTATGCAATATAGACCAGGCCGGTCTGGAACCTTATTTTCAACTTCAGGTATTGAATTAAAGTTCTTGGGCTTCATAAGTTTTTCCACCAACACAGGGGTATTATCATTAGTATCAACCATCACCCTACGCATAGATATCTTTTTGATTTTCTTTACAGGAACCCCAGTTGAACTTTTTAAGGAAATAACACCATTTAATTTGGTAAATAAATGTGGGTAATTATTTATACGAGCACTGATTTGACCAGCTTTAATTAGAGAACCATTACCTTTGCGGTACAAGCCATTTTCGTTTAGAATTCCTGCAATTTCGGATGTGCGTAGGGGTCTCGCTTTTTCCTTCAGCACCTCTTGTATGGCTACGTGTAATGTCATAATTTAACTGTTCAAGCTACTTCAAAAATGATGTGATATTCAATTTTCTAAACTTTGTTCAGCTGACGATGAATCTTGAAATAAATTAAGAAATTCAAGTGTATATTTGAACTCATTTTTATCTATATAAATTTGAAATTCCTTTACTGATTCTACATATACTAAAAGGTTCAATTCATTATCGTCTTCATCATAATCTAAGTAATCAAAGTAAAAAGAAGCATATTTGTCAGCGATTAGATATTCGTTTTTTCTAATCCATTGTTTTAAATCGGATTGGCAGTTTTTAACCGTATGATACTCTACCAACGTATCCCTCATATGATTTTCCGCTCTGTGAAAGTCTGAAATGATATCTAGTGCTTTGTATAAATCTAAAAACTTGTCGTTATCGGTACTATTCCAAAATGATGGCAGACGAACATCTTGTCCATTGTCCAGTTCAAAAATATCGTTACTGCTAACTAGACTACACGTTTCTTTGTAAAAATCTGAATATTGTAAAAGCCAGAATTCAATCTTCTGCATTGTATAAACACCGTTACTTTTTAAGGTTAACAAATACTTTATACAATCCTCTGGAGTTATCATACATTAAAAATTAACCTATTCGAAATAATAAAAATACCTTTTGCTCATAACTTTATACGGCTCTTCTATGTCTTCATAAACCATTACTTCATGAACAGATTTTAGAAGCTTATTATCTGGAGGCAAATAATCGTTAACATAGATAATCCTTTCACCAAAACACATAATCTTTTGTATAAGATTACCTTCAAAATCAAATTTGCATTGATCATCAGTTATGTCGTGATTTAGCGTAATAGTTTTATCTTTATTAATCGAATAAAGGTGTTTTGAAATGTCTATGACCGGGTCTTTCTGTTGCTGGTATGTAATAACTTTTTTAGTTACTACGGGGTAAGTTTTTTTACTTCTAAAAACTATTATGGTTTCATAGCCGTATTCAAGTATAATTTCTTTCGAAATTTTCTTTTCTTTTTTCACAATATCAAAAAACACTTCTTTCGAAAGATTACCATCTACATATTCATATTCTATCAACTCTGTTTCGTTATCCAATAGATTTGTAATTTTTCTAGAGTGCACTATGCCATCTTTGTTAAGGGTAATATCCTCAATAGA
This sequence comes from Zobellia amurskyensis, assembly GCF_009725985.1. GTDB lineage: Bacteria > Bacteroidota > Bacteroidia > Flavobacteriales > Flavobacteriaceae > Zobellia > Zobellia amurskyensis. Next base: position 8,563 of record NZ_RCNR01000031.1, on the reverse strand, counting down.
CAATAGTTCATTTACATCTCTAGGGTATTCTGCACTCATTTCTTCTGGAGTTATTAAACCTCCACTTTTAAATTGTGGAGCAGTGCTACTATCATCTATTATTTGCGTTTGGTATTCTAAAATTCGGTACCCTAATTCATAATACTCATATCTCTTTTCTCGTTTTTCACTCGGCTCCCCATATGACTTCCTTATTTCAATTTCCTCGTTTACAGTTCTTCTTTGCTGGTCATAAGTAAGCTTAGAAGCATAGCTACCGTATAAATCATGCTCCACCCAATAGATTAAATCTGCATTCTCATCATATTCTTTAATGTAACCACCACTAAAAATATCATTAGCTTCATTAATCTCTAAAACTTCTTTTCTTAATTTCTTATGACTCATTTGATACATTCAGATTTTAAATATTTATATCACAACGCGTTTTTTTAAACAAACTTCAAAACAATCAGGGCTACAAACAATAGCACCCCTACAGTAATGATGACTTTTTTTAAATCTTTAGTTTCTCTTCTACTTTTTTCTAACTTCTTTGACATATCATATTCTAGCAGTTCAACGGAATTTGACACACGTTTTATATCATCTTTAACTAGGTTAAAGTTTTCTTCAATGGATTTAGCGGTTGACTTCCTTAGCTCTCCAAAATGTATTTCAGCGGTTTCCGTAGATACCTTTAATTGATTTTCAAAACTATTTACTTGTTTTAATAGTTGATTTTGAACGCCAGCAACATCTTTACCGTTTTTTCTGTTTATCTCTTTTAGTGTTTTATGTTGTTCCGTAACCTCTGTCTCAAATCTTTCTTTGATATCCAGTATAGATTGATTAAAATGTTCTATCGAAGTATCAAAACTCTGTTTCCTCTCCTCAAAATTTCCAATTAAATCATCTTTAAGCTTTGACAAATTAGAGACTAAGTCAGATACAGTTTCAATAGTAACTTTTGCATTTCTAGAATTCTCATTTGTTAACTCATTAATTGTCCTTAACTTACTTAACTGAGTTATTAGAGACTCAAATTCTTTCTGTAATTCTATGGTCTTTTCCATTATTTGTTAAGTTTATTCATGAGTGTGGTTAATTGGTAATTGGTTCTATTGGCCAAAATAATTAATGCTAATTCTTCTAACATGGGTTTTACAGCAACATTGAAATCCAATACTTTGTTATTAAATATTTTAATTAGTTCTAATACACTGTCCCAAGAATCTATCCTGAGCATTTGTTTAAAACCATTTTCATATAATTCTTTTGCTTGTTTGACTAAAGGTTTTTTCTGCGCACTTTCAAGCGTATCCTCTTGTTTTAGCTCTAGTGCAAAAAGACTGAATGCTGTTAATAAATCTATGCTGGCATTTTCTTTCATATTAATACGTAGGTTGTCGCATGCACCACGTAAATGTTTAGCATTATCTATTTGTCCTCCCAAACCATCTGGTGGATTGTCAATATAATTGATATATTTTTTTACGATAAAGCAGTTTGCTTTTCGCCCATTATCTGTATCTGTTGGTAAGTAATCTGTTCTTGCGTATTTAGAAGTGAAATATCGAATCATCCTGTCACGAAACTCCCGTTCACCTACTTCTAAATACACCTCGCACAATTGTTGCATGTAGTTGATGGAGCGTTCCCGTTTTTTAGCGACTTCACTTTCTATAAACTCTATAAGCGTGTACATTACACCTGTTAAAATATCATCTTTGTCTTTTCTTTTAGTTTTGGACAACCATTTTTTTGAAGACTCAATGCCTAGATAACGCCGTAAATATGCTTGAAAATTGTCTTTATACTCCCTATCATTTTTAGCTTTAAAATACACCTCTATAAACCGCTCACTATAATCAATTACATAATCATCTACAATACCTAATAAGTTTAGCCTGTATATGGCTCGTTGGGTATCTGAAACTGTTCTTATTCTGTGATAGTTCTTTATTATAAACGCAATAGTATCAGGGTTAAGTTCTAGTTCGTCTGGTCCTTCTATATTTTCTTCTATCCTTGCACTTCTATATTTAGTATATAAATTTTCTACCAAGTCTTCTGGCCCAGAAGTGAAACTATACGCTGCTGTTACAATTTTATCCCTAAAGTCCGGATAACCCTGATGTTTTATAACTTCAGTTATTTTAGAAATTGCATTATTATTAAAACCTATCAACAAAGTATGCTGATCAGACTTGTTCTTTGTAATAAGGGTTCTAATACCTTCAGTATTTTTGGTTTTAAACCATGATAAATATTCACCATTTGGGCATAGTTCTTTCAAAGTTTTTCTTGCAAACTCTAAAATTTCATTGGCTTTGTCTACATCAAAATTTTGCGGTTCATAACTCCTTAAATTGCGCTCTAAGTCCAAAACACCTATTGTAACCCTATCAACAACATTGTTGCTCCATTGTCCATTTATATAAACATACCTGTCATTAGACAGATTAACAGATTTTACTTCATTAAACTTCGCCTTAATTTTTCTACCAAATAGCTTTACAAAAAACTCATCTTCGTATTGTACCTGGTCTAAAAGCTCCTCTATTATTTCTTTTTCTCGTTTCTCTCCCTTAAACCCACTTTTAAAAAATTCTATATTCATTTCTGCATCGGTGGGATGATATAGAATTGTACATAGCGAAGGTTGCCGGTCTCTACCTGCCCTACCCGCCTCTTGGTAAAAACTTTCTACGGAATTAGGAAAACTGTAGTGTACAGAATATCTAATATTGGGTTTGTCTATACCCATACCAAAGGCCTTAGTGGCCATCATTAGATTGGTAAGATTTCTTAAAAAATCATTTTGGTTTTGTAATGATTCTTCTGCCGCTTGGTTAACGATATTATTGGTTATGCTGTCATCATTTCCGCCTCCAAAAAAAGTAGAGATATTTAAAAAAGGTAATGTGTTTAGGCCTGTGAACTCTCTCCCATTACCATTTTTTAAATGGAGGACCCCACTAGCTAATTTATCCGATTTAGACGGACAAAAGATTACCCCAGCATTTTTATACCGACCATCAATAGCTTCATAAAAATTATTATTTGTGCCAATTAAACCATATTGGTCTTCTAGTTTACTAATTGAAGTAGGAATTTCTTTTAAAAACTGCTGTAGAACAGGATATTTCACTGTAGCTAGTTGTCGTTCCCGTTCATGAAATACCAAATTTTCTTCCATTTTAAGATTTATCGAGAGTATCTTAAAGTTGAGTTCTTTACGGTCTATGGCTTCTGCTGGCAGGGTTACAATAGCATCATCTGACAAACCTAATTCTCTTTGTACATCAGCCAATACATCAAAAGAAGCGGTAGCGGTCAATCCAAAAAAGGTAAGGTCTTCGTTTTTGGTAGGACAGTGTCTTCTTAGGTTTTCGGCCAAGTTTAGGTAAACATGCCTAAAATCGTGCCCCCATTCCGACACGCAATGCGCTTCATCTATAACCGCATAGCTAAAATACACCCCTGTATTTTTGCTAGCAGCCAGCGTAGTTCTAAAATTCTGCATCTGAAAACGCTCGGGGGAAACAAAAACTATGAGCGTATTGCCTTTTTGCAATTCTTCAAACTTGCTCGCCCTGGAATCTTTGTCGTCAAAGGAGTTGATGAAGTTTACATTGGTAATACCGTTTTCCAGTAGTTTGTCATACTGGTCTTTCATTAAGGAGTTAATGGGGTCTACCACCACGGTAACGCCAGGGTGCAATAGTGCACAAATCTGAAAAGTAAGCGACTTACCGCCACCGGTGGGCAAAAGGCCGATTACATCTTGTCCCGGAAGCGCCCTGTTAATAATGGCCTCTTGGCCGGGCCTAAAGCCGGACTTTCTAAAAATGTTCCGTAAAAAGTAGCGTAAGGCTTCCTTTTTTTCAGGGGCATCATAGATAAACCGTTGGGTCTGTATGTTGCCATTTGTACCTTCTACTTCTTCTTCCAATAGCGTACCTAGGGGCACGTATTGTATTCTTCTATCAAATAAAAAGGTAAAAGGAAGATGTGTATTTTCATCATAATCATTACCTATGAAAATATCGTCCCCGTTATTGCTCTCACAGTTAATGGTTACCGTATTGCTCAAAGCATTTTCGCCCAACAATGCAATTGGCGTTTCTGCTGGCGTAATAAGAGTATTAAGAGCAGTAAACAATTGATTTAAATCTTCTTGTAACAGTTTTGTTTCTTCTGGTATTAAACCCTTAATTACGAACTGCGTTGGTTTCTGATTCGCCAAAAGACAAAACAGCATGGTTTTTTGTAGTTGGGCAAACAAGATAATTGTATTGAAATACTGATATATACTGTTATACAAACCGCCATATTGTACCGTATCTACTTCTTCTAAATGCGGTAGCGCCTCTAGAAATTGAGTAAGCTCAACAGCGTCTATCTCTACATTTAATGTAATTGGGTTTGCGGTAATAACGGGTTGCGTAGTGTTGAATTTGGAAAACTCTACTCCGAAATACTTTTTTATTAAATATGAGCTTAGGTGTAAAGATGCCCGGGTGTGATTACCACGGTTAAGCAAATTCCAAGCTACTTTATACAGTGGAGGCAAGTTATCCTTCTCTATGTAGTTGGGCGCGTTAAATACCGTAAAACCACTTAATTCATGGGTTAGTTTTTTTAAAACCGTAGGACTTACAAAACCCGTTAAAAATTGGTTGACTTCTTCTGTATAGTATGCTGCTTTTAAACTAAACATGGGTTAGTGGTTATTGCGGTTTTATAATTTACATTCTCTTGCAAAATTCTTTTAAGTTCTCCAAACTTTTAATTTTCTCCAGCTTTAGTATTAATACTAGGCACATAAAGGCCTAAACTATAAAACCCATTATATTTATCAATCGATATCTTTTGTTCTAAATTTAATAAACCGTTTTGTTGGTTTTCTTTGTCTCGAATGGGATATATTATAAGGCAGTCAATAATTTCATTTTTTGGCTTACTTAGTTCCTTATATACTTTATCCATTCTAGCATATCCGGCTAGTTGTCTAATATCTTCCTTATTGTTTTTACCTCTGCCATATTTTGTTTTATACTTAGTGTCAATTACCATCTCTTGACCTTGGAGAGTCAATAGGAAATCTAACTCTTGGTAATTTGACTTGTATTGATAATGTATATTACCTCCATACCTTTTCCGTAGAAAGGTAAAGGCGTATAACTCAAACAAAAGAGGCATATTAATCCAAAATGGTTGTGTTTTTATTTTACTAGCTTCTATAGTCCTTACGTTATGCCCAAAACGTTTTAGAATAAGTTTTGCTATACTAATTGCTTCCTTATAACTACTAAAGAAAGGTGATGTTTTAAAGTTTTGTAAGCTTGATACTTTTTTAGGAACGGTAACTTCTTCAAAAGCAGGTAGACAAAATTGCAAAGCGTTTGATGCTAAAGCAGCATATTCCGGATAAGAGCTTAAATATTTTTGAACAAATAAAAGTCCAGCTTTTAATAATTGATTCTCAGGATGATTTAAACCAAATGTATCAAATGCGCATATTGTCTTTAAAGGCTCATTTTTATAAGTGTATCTTTTAAGCGTTTGCGAAACTAACAACTTCCCTTTTACACGAGCGTTTAAATGTTTCTCTTCGCGATAATATGATTTCTTCAATCCATTTTTAACTAATTGCTTTACTAAATTCAGAAATTGAATTACTAACAAAGGTGATAATAAGTCTAACGATTGATTGATTTCTATAGGGTCATCTTGACTTTTAATTTCATAAATATTATTAATATGTTTGGATGCTACCGCATCATTTAAACAGGTTAAAAGCATTTTTAAGTAATCGGTTTCAAAACCATCATTGTTTAATTTTGGTGAAATACAAATGGCGCGATTACTAGTTTTGCACAACCAATCTACACCAATAAAGTAATTGGAGGTTACTCGGTTATTTTCAATTGAAAAACATGGTTTATTTTGAGATTTATATTTTCCGAATTTTTGGTTTTTAAAATAATATGCATTTATAGATGTACTATCTGTGATAGTGTGCATTCCTTTATGCTCTCCAATTGATATTATTTCGATTGTATTTGGCATTTATAATTTTTCTATCTCTGGTATAGCTTCTTCCAACAACACGCCATCTTTCACATATTCCTTTAAAATTGGAACAACTTCATATTTGATTTTTATGTCCAGTTCTTCTTCACTTCCTGCCATAAAATAGCTATGACCTATTTGCACATCTTTTCTTTTAAAATCTGATGTTAAATAATCTTTTGTAAATAAAGATGCTACAGTTTCAAAATGTTGTTTTGCGTAATCTGGAACCACATTAATATCTGGTAGAACATCTACAAAAGCAAAGCGACGACGAATAGCATAATCTATGTGGCCCACAGAACGGTCTGCGGTATTCATGGTACCTATGATATAAAGATTATCAGGAAGTGTAATCTTGTAATCCTCTGCGATAGGATATATAGTATTTACAGGTTGATTCCGGTATTCAAATGCATAGATTAACTCTCCCAATACAGCAGGTAGGTTTGCACGATTTATTTCGTCAATGATGAGCACATATTTTTTAGCTTTCTCTTTAACAATTTCTGTTGGAATAGGATACTCATCAAGTAGCTTATAATATTCTTCCATTAATTTCCAAAGGTACGTTGCATGCTGCCGGCTACTACCACGTACTTCTTTTGATTTTTTTATGGCTTGCCTTGACCTTAAATTGTTCTTCGCTATAATAATCAGCTCATCAAAAGGAATTCTAAAGCTAGACTGCCAGGCTTCGCCAGTATATCTAAAATATTCATCGTCGCAATCAAAAATGAAACCGGAATCTGTTAAAAAATATTTACCAGAATCGTTAGTGTCAATTTCGGACTGTACCTTATCAATCAACCCTTCTAGTGCCATTTGATATCGCTCATCTTGTTTTAAGTCGCTTACACTTTTTTCGCTACGGTCAAGATTCTCTTTTGCCTTCTTTGCCATTTTAGCAAGAATTTTATTCTTAGTTACATAGTGAACCTTCTCCCCTTGTGTTTCCGCAACAATACCTCGTACAAAATCTTCGTAAGAATAGGCAGGGTGAAATTGAATAAGCTCATAAGAATCTTTAAATTCTTCATTATCCAATTGTTGTTTGCGCAACTTAGTATCTCGGGAAAGACTATTTCCTGTAACAACTTTATAAGCCATTTCTTTTGCCATGAAGGTTTTCCCAGTACCAGGAGGGCCTTGTAGAATGATTTGTTTCTTATACTCTAAAATTTTTAATAAATCACTCATTTTTGAAGATGTATTGATTCTTTTATACCATCTATCTATAAATTGATAAGAAGGTTTTTGTTCATTTATAAGCCTACCTAAAGTACCTTGGGTCATTGGAAAATATTCATTCCCTGCGTGCCAATCTAAAACCTTGACTTCCCTGAAATTCACATTAATGTACTTTTGGGCCAAACTATCCGATGTAAAACTTGATGATTGTATGGTAGCTAGAGCTACCGGAGTTTTGCCTTCCCGAATGAGTACCACATCACCAACCTCCATAGCATCTTCAACATTGCCCTTAAAATAATCGCATTGTAAATCATCCCATTCCCCAGTGCCAATAACTGGCGTTTTTTCCTTTAATAAATCCACAGAATTTAAAACTACTCCATTTCTGTTTTCTGGTTGATTCATTTGAATATGCCAGTAAATTGGATTTTTAGACTGCTCGTTAGTGTCATTAATTTTAATTGTAGCCTTTATATATGGGCTAAAGTTAAAACCAGTTCCACCATTTTTGGTGTCATGCATATATGTATCACCTTCATGCGAAACAATTTCCAAATCTATGGCGTTTCTATCTGGGCGTATTCTAAAATATTCGGCAAGATTATCAACAAAACCAGGCTGTAGTTCAAGCCAATAAGCATTCTTATCAGTTCTTAATATAAAATGAACAACTCTATCAAATTTATCTACTGTTATATTTAACCACCACAATCCATTATTAGCAGTTGCATACGTAGTGTTTTTTGCATGCATATCAACAGTATATTCTTTACTGAAATACGATATAAGTTCTTTCTTAGAATTCATATGCCACATTTAAAACACCTGATTAATTAAACTCTTTTGTAAGGCTTTGGAGCTTAGAATTTTGGATTCTAATATGCTAATACTCATATTCAAAGAAATTAGATAATTAGATACTTCTCTTTGAATTTCGATTGACGGGAGATTAACTCTAAATTTTTTAATGTCTTTTAAAACAATTCTTTTAAGAGCTGTTCCTGATTTTCGTTTTTCAATTTCTGTAATAAAAACTGGTGACTCTAGCATCAACGAACAGAATTCTGGTAATAAAGTTTCTTTTTTAGTTCTGATGATCGCAATTGAAGAAAGTAATACTAAATCATCTTTTTGATTGAAAACAAATGTTTTACCTATAGTACCATCTTTTGAGAATAACACATCTCCAACTAATGGCTTACAATTATTTCTTTTTAAATATTCAAAATCCTCATTACCAATTGTCCTACATCCTGAAACATCAATATGAAGCTTTTTCATATTCTCTACAGTACCAATAGGATACCCA
>NZ_RCNR01000030.1 GCF_009725985.1 Zobellia amurskyensis | reverse complement strand
CAAAGCTAACTCCTCGCTTGCTTTATTGGATAATCGTAAACCCAAACCAAAGGGCTTACCTGATGATACTTCTTTCTTTATCTTAGGGACGTGCTCTTTAAGACTATCAAAAGTGGTCTTCCAATCGAATCCTGGATGGATATTGGTACAATACGTAAGTTGAAAATTATTATCTATGCGCAAGCTACTCTACTTTAAGTTTTGAAATTTCGTTTACTAAGTTCAGCGCCTTTTTCATGGTCTGCCGGTCAATTTCGTGAACATCATGTTTTACACCAATATCTGAAATTAGGGTTATGGTAAGTTCACCACCAAGGTGCTCTCTAAACTCCTCTATACCATTAAGCAATTCATTTACCTCTTTCTCCGAAGCCAATGGAAAACTTAAATCAAAACCAATGTTCTGAAAAACACGTACTACCCTGTTTAAATCCGTCTCATTTATTAAACCGACCAAATGAGCATAAGCTACATCTAAGACAATACCCTTTGCTACCGCTTCGCCATGACGAAGTGCGTAGTTGGTCATATATTCCAATTTATGGGCGGCCCAGTGACCAAAGTCCAATGGCCTAGAAGAACCACTTTCAAAAGGATCACCTCCTTGAGCAATATGATGCATATGCATTTCGGCACACCTGTAAATCGTGTACTGCATTGCTTCCATATTTCTATCTCGTAATTTATATGCGTTTTCCTCCAGGTACTCAAAAAAGACCTTATCCTTGATCAATGCTACTTTTAGAGCTTCAGAAATACCGGAAATCCAATCGCGTTGTTCCAAAGTTTTAAGGAAATCCGTATCGTTTATAATCGCATACGGCGGAGCAAAAGTTCCTATAAAATTCTTCTTCCCAAAAGCATTCACACTATTTTTAACGCCTACGGCGGAATCATCTTGCGATAATACAGTTGTTGGTATACGAATGAGCTTTACTCCTCTATGCGCTATTGCAGCGGCGTGTCCGGCCATATCTATAACCGCACCTCCCCCAATAACTACAACAAATGAATGTCTGCAGATAGCGTACTCGCTAACCGCCTTGAGAATAGCTTCAACTTGACTTTCATCGTTTTTACAAACCTCGCCGCCTTGCACGATCATACTTTTCATATGTACAAGATTCTCTTGGTAGTGCTCGCAATAAGCTTTTACATTCTTAACGAGATTTGGATGAGCAGCAGCTACACCGTCATCAATCACAAAAAGTAATTTAACAGGCTCGTTTTTATATACTTTGATAATATCCTTGAACAAGGTATTCTCCATACCGAACAAATTTTCGGTAAAGTGGAGGCCATATTGATATGAAACCTCAAATTTTTGTTCTATCGTTTTAAACATCGTTTTTCTTTTGAACGCCAATAACAGTTGACCTTAGGTAACGGCAAACACTTTAGATAAGCCTTTTGAAACAGGCAGTAATGCCAATATAATTAATCCGTACCACCAATCAAAAAAAGCAACGGCAATAGACGAATCCAATAAAATTAGCGCTATGACACCTGCCATAACGGCCTTTTTAATATTCTCTGGTGAATTTACGGAGTGTGCCTTTATCAAAGGTCTAAAAACCGTGAACGCAAACAATACTAAAAACAATAACGGAAATAAAAGAGCATCCGTATGTAAAAAGGCCATAGTTGCAACAGCTAAAATTACAGTACCATATAGAGCTCCTGCCAAGACAATATGATTTTTGTTTTTTCCATGAACCTCCCCTCTACTAATCAACGTGATAGCAAAGATATATACGATGGGAATAATGGCCATAAACCAATAATTGAAGTTACCCAAAATGGACATCCCCAATAGCAAATTTACGCCCCTGCACAACCCCATACTTAACGGTCCAAAAAAGTCATATTTTTTGGCCACCGCATCATACAAAAGTATAGCTAGGGCCAGTGCTACGGCAACCATACCAGACGTTACCGACACCAAGAATGCCAACAATACCCCAATAACTAACGTAATCCCGCCATACAACGCCGCCGAATTGTACGAAACTACACCGCTAGGTATAGGTCTTTCCGGTCGTTCTACTTGATCTATCTTAAAGTCGAATACATCATTTAGAATTACGCCACCCGCATAAAGAAACACGGATGAAAATACAAGGTATATAATACTGAGAAACCGCTCCGAACCAATAAAATCAGTTTGAACGCCACCTACAAAAACACCCCCAATAGCCACACCTGCCAAAATATCGGCCGCGGCAGTGGGTAAATTAGCGGGCCTTGCCAATCGCGCATAACCAAGAAATGTGCGATTCATTACTTAATCTGATCAGAATCTATTCTAGGCTCCTGCCCTCTTAATACGCTGTTATCATTAAAGAGCTGAGCTTGATTAATACCATTGGGCTTTAACCAATGCTCTTCTTTCATTTTGCCGTTAGAACCAAAAACATCCAAAGCATTTTGATAACATGTCTTTACAACGTCCTCTCTTGCAATACCTCTCTTAAGCATGAGATTTGCCGTTTTTGGCACAGCTAAAGGATCACTAACACCCCAGTCTGCCGAACTATCTACAATAATATTATTGCTTCCGTATTTTTTGACCACCTCTACCATACGCTCGTTACCCATTTTTGTTTTTGGGTAAATAGTAAATGCAGCAATAAAACCTCTATCAAGAACGTCCTTAACCGTTTCTTCATTATTATGATCAATGACCACTTGTGACGGATCTAGACCGTGCTCCAAACAAACCTCCATGCTTTTTAGAGTACCTGCCTTTTTATCGCGGTGAGGCGTATGAACTTGTACGACCATACCCAACTCCTTAGCCATTTCCAATTGCATGCGAAAATACTTGTCTTCCGCTGGCGTTTGATCATCATAACCTATTTCACCAATAGCCACAACATTCTGCTTGTGAACATATAAGGGCAATAGTTCAATAACCTGCTCTGCCAATGCTTCATTATTGGCCTCTTTAGAATTTAGACCAATGGTACAATAGTGCTGAATACCAAATTGACTAGCCCTAAAAGGTTCCCAGCCTACCAAACTGCTGTAATAATCTTGAAAAGAACCTACTTGGGTTCTGGGTTGCCCCAACCAAAAAGAAGGCTCTATTATAGCTACTACTCCGGCCGCGGCCATGGCTTCATAATCGTCCGTAGTTCGCGATGTCATATGCACATGCGGGTCGATTATCATCATTTTATCTTCCATACTAATCTTTTATATTTTTCCAGGTAATAGTTTTATTCTCTACTTGAGCTTTCAACTTGGGATGCTTTGCCAATAATTCCTTCGCCTTTGGCTCTTCTGAATTTAAACAACATAAAGCGGCCACTTTATTTTCAACAGGATTGTCACTTGCAAACAAGCGCTCCATATCCTGCAATAAATTTTCATCTAAAAATGCAGCTACAGGTCTCCAAAACAAAGGTTCAATTTCTCGTGAAGCCGCCCAACGTTCATGCGCATAATCCGATATGATACGTGCTAAATCTTTATTAGCACGCTCATCAATGCTCAAAATAGTCGAAAGGTCTAATTGCATAAATGCCGCCTTAAGAAACATTTGGTTCCATTGTTGGTCGTTAAAGTACTTTGCGGGATACGGATTCTGCATACTAATTGCTTCAAAAATAGTAGCAATATTGGTCCGTAATGCCTCTACCGCCGTTTGTTTGTAATTTTCGGCATTAGGCAACAGAACCAAGTATTTTAAAAAGGTTTCTAGTTCCCCAGTATCTGCAACCTGAATAAGATTGGCAACTTTGGGTACAAAGAAATCTCCGTTAGCCTTTAATACCTTTATTAAAAGATAAATTCGGGCTACTTGAAGCGTTGTAGCATGTTGCGTTTTTAAATATTGGGTTACCTCATCTGTATCCTCACTTAGATTCAAAATAACGCTTGAATCTATTTTACTAGCCAGTAGACTATATGTCATATACAGGTCCTTCGTAGAACTAGAGCTAATAATTTGCTCTAATTTTTCATGCAACCATGAATCTATTCCTGAGTCTAAATTACTGCTCAATAAAGACTGAAGCTCTTGGTCTATTTTGGTTAATTCCATAATCTGTTATTCGGGTTTCTTGACAAGTGGTAACAACCCTGTTTTTTGTGCCTTCAGGCCTAATAAAAAACAACTATTCACAAAACTAATTATTCTTTGGGGGAAACTGGATATTTAAGATGCTAAATTCTAGTTATAGTTTACAAAGAATCTTCTAATTTTACGAAAAATTGAATTATGCTAGGCCTTAAGTTACCAACTGACCCAAGATGGGTGAATATTGTTGAGAAAAATATAGATGAAATTTTGACCGATCATGCCTATTGCGAGCAAAAAGCAGCAAGCACGGCCATATCATTAATCATAAGTTTTCCTGAATACACCGAGTTGGTCGAGGAAATGATAGCGCTTTCTAGAGAAGAAATGGCACATTTTAAAATGGTACATGACCGGATAACCGCAAGAGGACAAAGTTTAGGCCGCGATAGAAAGGACGAATATGTGCTTCAATTAATTAAATTTTTCCCAAAAGGCGGAAGCCGCACCACCCAATTAGTTCATCGGCTTTTATATGCTGCTTTAATCGAAGCCCGAAGCTGTGAACGTTTTAGACTACTTTCCGAAGAATTAGAAGATAAAGAACTTGCTGATTTCTACCATAAACTTATGGTAAGTGAAGCTGGACACTACACCATGTTCCTAAAGTTTGCAAGACAATACGGAGACCGCGCCGAAGTAGATGAGAAGTGGCAGGCGCTTTTAGATTTTGAGGCGGAAATTATGAAAGGCCTGAGCAACAAAGAAAGTATTCATGGATAATAATTTCAAGCTTTAGACAATACCACATAGTCTTATCTAAAACTTGAAATCTTAATTACTTTTATTCCGCTGTAGGAATATCAGGTCCTAATTTATCTTTATAATAATCGTAAGTAGCAAACTGCGAACGTAATTTAGGCTTATCGTTAACACGATAAGCGTTATCTTGTTCTTCGTTGAATACCCTGGCCTTTACATTATCGTTCCAAGAGATTTCATAGGTATCTATCAATTCCTGCTTAACATCTTCATCATAAATAGGACAACCTACCTCTACCCTATTCTCTAGGTTACGGGTCATAAAATCTGCCGAGGAAATAAATACGCGGGTATCACCATCATTACAAAAAATGAAGATGCGCGGGTGCTCTAAAAATTTATCCACAATACTAATTGCTTCAATATTTTCACTCATTCCCTTTATCCCAGGAATCAAGCAATTAATACCGCGCACAATCAACTGTATCTTAACACCTGCATTACTTGCTTCGTACAATTTATCGATCATCTTGTACGAAGTAAAGCTATTCATCTTTATTTTGATGTATGCCTCTTTGCCAGCTTTAGCATTCGAAATTTCTTTATCTATAAGTTTAAGAAAGAACGATTTTGTATAGTGCGGAGACACTATTAAATGCTTGTACTTATTTATTTTATACGTAGTTTCAAAGAAATCAAAAACCTTGTTCAATTCTTTTAGGATAGGCTCGTTTGCCGTGAACAACGTATAATCCGTATATATTCTAGCGGTAGATTCATTAAAGTTACCCGTACTAATAAAACCGTAACGTTTGATCAAATCATTTTCTTCTCGTTCAATCATACATATTTTACTATGTACTTTTAGACCGGGCACACCAAATATGAGCTTTACTCCTTCTGCTTGAAGTTCCTCTGCATATCTAATATTGGCCTGTTCATCAAAACGAGCACGAAGCTCTATTTGCAAGGTTACTTGCTTACCGTTCTTAACTGCATTTGATAGACAAGCTGCCACTTGAGAATCATTAGCCAAACGATACACCGTTATCTTAATAGTTTTTACTTTAGGGTCCAATGCGGCTTCCCTTAAAAACTTTAATATATAGGAAAAGGTGTGGTAAGGAGTATATTGCAAATAATCTTTCTCCGCTATTTTCTCCAGCAAACTCCCTTCTAGGTTTAGCCCCTTTACAGGCAGAGGAGTTATCTTTTCATACATAAGGTCTTGCCTTCCTAAACTAGGAAAGCCCATATAGTCTCTTTTGTTATGATATCTACCACCGGGTATAACACTATCCGCGTCTTCAATACCCATTTTATCCTTTAAGAAATCTAGCGTATCACTTTCAATATTTTTGTCATATACAAAACGTACCGGATCACTGATTTTACGGTGCTCAACGCTTGAATATATTTTCTCTATAAAACTTTTGCTCAAATCATTATCAATATCCAGTTCTGCGTCTCTGGTTATCTTGATCATATGAGCAGAAATAGACTTGTAATCAAACATAGGAAAAACACTGTCCATACAGTACCTGATAACATCGTCTAATATTATAATGTAGTTCTTGTTGCCTTCTTTAGGAAGTACCACAAAGCGATCAATGCCTTTAGGAATTTCAATTAAAGCGTACCGCTTCTCCTTCTTCTCATATGTACGTTTAGTGCGGTCATCACTTTTCAATACCATTTTTACCGCCAAATAAGCAGCTGTGTCTTTCAGCATTGGAAACTCCGCCAAGTCATTCAAAATAATGGTCATAAGTTGAGGACTGACCATCTGATTGAAATACTTTCTAACAAACTCACCTTGTTTTTCCGAAAGCTCATTCTCATTCAACAAAAATACATCTTGCTCCTCAAGCTCGTTTTCAATATTTTTTAGTATCTCAACACTTTTACGTTGCTGTTCTATAACGAACTTGGTAATTTCCACAAGTAAATCTTTGGCCTTCTCACCCCCCAAAACACTTTTACCGGATTTTCCCGCTTCAAAAATACGTTTTACGGTTGCATAACGCACCTTAAAGAACTCATCTAGATTATTAGAGAAAATACCTAAAAAACGAAGACGTTCAATTAAAGGCACGTTTTCATCTTCACACTCTTGAAGCACCCTTTCATTAAAACGTAACCAACTAATTTCTCTATTTATATATTTGTAATTTGTCTTTATCATTTATCTAAGTTCTTTCGGGAAAATGGTTTGTTTTGTTATTCCTTTCTCAACTAAATTCCAGTTATCAACTGCAAAATTAAGATGCACCAGCCCACTGGTAGAAACGTTGTCAATATAAGTATTTCCCAAAGAATTGGCAACATGCGTAAAAGCGTGATTATGACCAAAAATCATCACAGAATCTAACGAATCATCAAGGTTTGAAATAAAGTCTAAAACTGATTCCCCTGAAAAATCATACAGCTCGTTGGTTAGCTCCACAAAGGATAATGGTATCTGCAATTGCCTAACAAAAATCATACAGGTATGTAACGCCCTGTTGGCAGGACTTGAGAAAACAGCATCAACTTTTTGAGCACTCGAATGAAATTTTGACGACACTAAAAGAGCATCGTTTACACCTCTTTCTTGAAGCGGCCGATCCCTATCACTCACCGAATAATCCCAAGAAGATTTGCCATGCCTGACCATTATTAATGTTTTCATTTAACCGAAATTTAAAGTTTTAAAAATGTTTTGACCGTATGCGCCAGACCTAAGAAGTCTGCTTAAGGAGCCAAGCGTTCCATTTTCCAGTCTAAATTATCTACCAATGAGTATCTAATACGATCATGTAGCCGGTTGGGTCTACCTTGCCAAAATTCTATAGATTGTGGCTTCACAATGTAACCACCCCAGTAATCCGGTCTTAGAATCTCTTTATTCTCATACTCATTCTCTAAATTCTTCAAGGTATTCTCCAAAGCTTCCCTAGAAGGGATAACCGAGCTTTGCTCAGAAACCAAAGCACCTAACTTACTGCCTTCAGGACGTGATTCAAAATAACCATCCGATAAATTTTCCGCTATTTTTTCGGCCTTACCTTTTATTATGATCTGCCTTTCCATATTAGGCCAAAAGAAAGATACGCATACATTGGGATTGGCCGCAATAGCCCTTCCTTTTTCACTATGATAATTTGTATAGAAGATAAACCCTTCATGGGTAAACTTTTTTAGCAGCACCACCCTGCTTTTGGGGTAGCCATCTAAACCAATAGTAGAAACCGTCATAGCATTAGGTTCATCTACTCCGTCCGATGCTTCGGTTTCATAAAACCATTTTTGAAACAACTCCATAGGATTATCCGAAATGGAACCCTCCAATAGCGCACTTTTTTCATATGATTTTCGGTAATCACCCAAATCTTTTTGCATAATATTCTTTGCTAAAAACCTTTTAACCAAAGTTCAGCAAAAGATTGGTAACGAAAAAGTAGGAAGATGACTAAAACTCAAAAAACTTACCGTCATCGGCTAGCTCAACATTTGGAAACACCTCTAATGCTTCTTCTTTAAAAAGATCAATAGATTTGTAACGTGTAGAATAATGTCCTAAAATAAGGCTACCTACATTGGCCGCTTTGGCAATTGCCGCCGCTTCTTTTGCCGTAGAATGCTTCGTTTTTACAGCTAAATGCGCCTCAGTCTCTAAAAATGTAGATTCATGGTACAAAGCCGTTGCATTACTAATTTGACCGACAATATCCGGCTTATAGCCCGTATCACTACAATACGCATAACTTTTTGGCGGAGGTGGATCAAAACTCAATTCAGCGTTAGGAACTACCGTTCCATTATCTAAAGTAACATCCCTACCGTTTTTTATATTTTGAAAATAGGCTTTATCTATTTTGTACTTTGCAACAGCCTCTATACTAAGTTTACGCTCACCTACTTTCTCCTTAAAAAGAAAGCCATTGGTATATACCCTATGACTTAAACGAATGGTTTCTACCGTAACTTTATTATCCTCAAAGATGATTTCGGGTTCCTTATTAGTGAGCTCATGAAAATATAATTGATAATTGGTCCATGAATCTCCAAGCTTTAACAAAAGTGTAATAGCTTCTTTAATCCCTTTTGGGCCATATATATGCAATTCTTTATCCCTGCCTAATAAACGAAAGGTTGAAACAAGTCCTGGCAAGCCAAAAAAATGATCGCCATGTAAATGGGATATAAAAATATGATTGATACGCGAAAACTTGATTTTATGCTTTCGGAGTTGCACCTGTGTACCCTCACCACAATCAATTAAAAACATATGATTCTTAACTTCCAACACTTGAGAGGTAGGGTTGGTAAGAGTGCGTGGTGTTGCCGCATAGCAACCAAGAATGTGAAGTTTCATTTTCCTAGTTCTTGGGCGAATAAGTTAAAGCATCCTCCGCCGTAAATTGCCCTTTAAAACTGAAAGCATAAGGAGACTCGCCATGCTCGTTTAAGTACTTTAAACGTTCCTTTGCTTCTTCAGGATCGGGCACATGCCCTACTTTAGTATACCACAAACACATATGCATATCTGACATATTGTGGAACCACTCCTTCTTTCTTTTCATAACTCCTGCATGTTGCGAGGCATATGTAAAGTTGAACAATGCTTCTTTTGATTCCCAAACCGACATATTGATTATAAGAAAATCGTCTTCAAAAACTCGTAATGCAGTTGCATTATCCTCGTCACCCTTTAGCCTCCAAACAAACCCCGTGCTCTTATCTGCAATGGCATTTATACGGTCTAGATCATTGACAAAATCTGCCATGACAGGGCTATCAATAGGAGCCAACATTTTTGCAATATTTACTTGAGCTAGGTGGTAGTTACTCATAAATCTAAATCTCTTTCAATTTCTTCCATTTCTATAATATCGCGTGCTTCTTTAATAGTTGGCACAACCATTATAGCATCGGGTACCTCATCATAGGAAACTTTATCGGTGACCAAAACAAAGGATTTCTTAGACTTTTTGTGCAAATCAGAAATTTGCAAAAACTCAAGAACATCTCCTGCTTTTAGTTTTGAAAAGGAAAAAAGGTTTATGACAATATTGTCGTTTTTTATTTTCGGGTAAGCGTCATTTAAGTTTTTCAAGAAAATAGAAAGCGTGGTGTTTTCTTGAGAAACGATAGTTGTAGAACCGTCTGAGTCAAAAATCATACTTTTATTATTTTATTTTTGAAGCTAATAAATAAATCACTGCCATACGAATGGCAACCCCATTTTCTACTTGATTTAATATGATGGACTGTTTTGAATCGGCCACATCACTTGTAATTTCCACACCTCTGTTAATTGGCCCAGGGTGCATAATCACAATTTCTTTGTCTAAGCTATTCAATAATTTTTTATTGACACCAAACTGCTGTGTATATTCTCTTGTGGTAGGAAAGTAACTTATATCCAATCTCTCGTTCTGAATACGTAACATATTAGCCACATCGCACCAATTTAAGGCTTTTCTTAAGTCGGTCTCAACAGTCACCCCTAAAGACTCTATATGTTTTGGCAACAAGGTTTTTGGCCCGCATACCTTTACATTAGCTCCTTGTAACTTGAGTGCGAAAATATTGGACAACGCCACGCGGGAATGCAGAATATCACCCACAATAACCACATTCTTACCAGCCACATCGCCTAACTTTTCTCTAATGGAATATGAATCCAAAAGTGCCTGTGTAGGATGCTCATGTGCCCCGTCTCCTGCATTTACTATAGACGCCTTAACATGCTTGGACAAGAATATACCCGCTCCAGGATTTGGATGGCGCATAACCACCATATCCACTTTCATAGAGAGGATATTGTTAACCGTATCTATTAAGGTTTCCCCTTTTTTTACCGATGATTGTGCTGCCGAAAAATTAATGACATCCGCAGAAAGTCGTTTCTCAGCTAGTTCAAAAGATAATTTGGTACGGGTACTATTTTCAAAAAAAATATTGGCAATGGTTATATCTCGTAAGGAAGGAACTTTTTTGATAGAACGATTGATAACTTCCTTAAAATGATCAGCGGTCTCGAAAATGAGTTGAATATCATTCTCATTTAAGTATTTGATTCCTAATAAGTGTTTTACACTCAGTTCCGCCATTGTTATTTATTTATCAAATATATCACGTCTTCGCCATCGTTCTCTTTCCAAAGAACCTTAACTTTTTCATTGTTTATAGCATCTACCTGTCTCCCACGGTAATTAGGCTGTATAGGCAGGTGTCTACTAAAACGTCTATCAATAAGTGCCAGCAACTCTATCTCAGAAGGTCTGCCAAAAGATTGTATAGCAGTTAGAGCTGAACGGATACTGCGGCCAGTATAGAGTACATCATCTATAAGAACCACTTTTTTATCCTCTATTAAAAAATCTATTTTAGTCTTGGTAGCTTCTAAGGTTTTATCTCCCCTTCTAAAGTCATCCCTGTAAAAAGTGATATCTAAAAACCCTAGTTTAATTTCTTTTACGCCGTACTCTTCTTTCAAGATTTTAGTCAGTCTTTCGGCCACAAAAATACCTCTAGGCTGAATGCCTATAAGTACGGTATCTTTAAAATCTAAGTGGTTCTCGAGAAGTTGACATGCCAAACGATGGAGTATGATGTTTATTTCCTTTTCAGAAAGAAGTACTTTTTGACTCATACTGCTTTAATGGTTTAGCTCAACAAAAATAGGCAATTCTGCTTAGAAAAAAAGCGTCATTCTAAATGTATCTGGTTTTCTTGAAAAGTAATAAAATTCAGAAGCTTCTTAAGCCCTTTAAATAAAGTTTTATAGACCAAAAAAATCCCCATAACCAAAAGGCTATGGGGATTTCTATATAGATTGATGTAAGATTTAGCTCTTACCTTCCATCTTATCTTTCAACGCTTGCAATGCTTCGTTAGCATCACCTAAAGTAGGCTTAGCTTCGTCTGCAGATGCAGCAGCTTTCTTCTGCTGTGCTTTAACGTTACGCTGCTCTTCTTCACGGAAGATAGCAGTATGACTTGCAACAACACGCTTGAAATCTTTATTGAATTCAATGATCTTAAATTCAGCTTCGTCTCCTTTGCCTAATTTCTTACCATCTTCCTTCTCTAAATGACGTTGCGGAATGAAAGCAGTGATATCTTCATTAAAGTCTATTGTAGCACCTTTATCAACGATATCAGTAATAGTTGCTTTATGAACAGTATCAACAGCAAATTCAGCCTCATACTTATCCCAAGGATTCTCAGTAGTCTGTTTGTGACCTAAGCTAAGCTTACGACCTTCAACATCCAATTCCAACACTTCAACTTCCATTTTGTCTCCAACAGAAACAAACTCAGATGGGTGCTTGATTTTCTTAGTCCAAGAAAGATCAGAAATATAGATCAAACCATCAATACCTTCTTCCATCTCTACAAAGACACCAAAGTTGGTAAAGTTTCTAACGATACCTGAATGTCTTGAACCAACAGGGTATTTAGTAGTAATATCAGTCCATGGGTCTGGAGTCAATTGCTTGATACCTAGAGACATTTTACGATCTTCACGATCTAATGTCAACACAACCGCTTCTACTTCATCACCAACTTTTACGAAATCTTGAGCTGAACGCAAGTGCGTAGACCAAGACATTTCAGAAACGTGGATCAAACCTTCAACACCTTCAACAACCTCAATAAATGCACCGTAATCTGCGATTACAACTACTTTACCTTTTACTTTGTCTCCAATTTTGATTTCGTCGCTCAAGGCATCCCAAGGATGTTTCTCCAATTGCTTCATACCCAACTGGATTCTAGATTTGTTCTCATCAAAATCAAGTATAACAACGTTGATTTTCTGATCCAATTCTACAACCTCGTTCGGGTGGTTGATACGGCTCCAAGAAAGGTCAGTAATATGTACTAAACCATCTACACCACCAAGATCAACAAACACACCGTAAGAAGTGATGTTTTTCACAACACCTTCTAACACCTGTCCTTTTTCTAACTGGCTGATGATTTCTTTCTTCTGCTCTTCGATATCTGCTTCGATCAACGCTTTATGAGATACTACAACGTTCTTGAACTCATGGTTAATTTTAACCACTTTGAATTCCATTGTCTTACCAACGTATTGATCGTAATCACGAATAGGCTTCACATCAATTTGCGAACCTGGTAAGAAAGCTTCGATGCCAAAAACATCTACGATCATACCACCTTTAGTTCTACACTTAACGAAACCACTAACAATTTCTTCTTTATCGTGGGCCGCATTTACACGATCCCAAGCCATAATGGTTCTAGCCTTTCTGTGAGATAGTACCAACTGGCCACTCTTGTCTTCACGGATATCAATAAGAACTTCTACCTTATCACCCACTTTTAAATTAGGGTTGTAACGGAATTCGTTCAAAGAAATAACACCTTCAGACTTGGCATTGATGTCTATGATCGCCTCACGGTCGGTCAAATAAACCACCTTACCTTCAACTACCTCTTCATCGGCAGTATCTACGAAGTTTTCAGCTACTAATTTTTCGAATTCCTCTAATTTAGAGTCATCTACTCTTTCAATACCTTCTTCGTACTTCTCCCAATCAAAGCTTTCCAAAAATTCTTTTGGATCTTGTTTTGGAGCTTGTTCTTTTACTTCTTGTTTTGCTTCAGTAGTATCTTCTACCTGAGCAGTTGCTTTTTCTTCAGCCATTTGCTGATTATAAATTTGTATTCCACGACGTCACAAGAGTTAAACAATGATCGTAGAAGTTGTTATCTGTCAATTTTTTATCTTTCCTTTTCGCTCTTGATGAATTTGTAAAAAAGGAGTGCAAAAATACATCTTTTTTATTAGTTTACCAACCTTCTATCTACAGCATTCCTTTCGAGACCTTTTTTTACACCTTTTTATACGTAAAACAGTGGTTTTATCGTTATCTTAGGGTCACAAATATTAACCATTAAAAAGTATTAAGTATGAGCGTTAAAGCAAAATATCAAGAAGTTTTAAATCTTGGTGAAGAATTGGGTATAAAAAATGGAGACGTTTCCGAAGAAAACGGAGTGCTAAAAATAAAAGGTGAAGCTGGAACCCAATATGAGAAAAACTTGCTTTGGGATAAAATTAAGCAACTAGGAGGAGAGAACCCTTCTGACCTTAAAGCGAACATTTCTGTTTCTGATTCTTCTGTTTACCACAGACATACTGTTAAGAGCGGTGAATCTTTAAGTAAAATTGCAAAACAATACTATGGAGACCCAATGAAGTACAAGCAGATTTTTTCTGCCAACACAGGCATATTGAGCAACCCGGATGTAATTCAACCTGATCAGGTTTTAGTCATTCCAAATTTGTAAGGGATTTTTAGAATCTGACTTAAAACATAAAAGCCTGCCAAATTTAAATTTGGCAGGCTTTTTTTATACTTTTTCAATAAAGCGATCAGCTATACTTAACAGCCGTTCAAACTGTTCTTTTAGACCCATATCACTATTATCAAACTCAATGGCATCCTTTGCTTTTCTGAGAGGGGAAAACTCACGATGCGAATCTATAAAATCACGCTTTTCAACATTCTCCAAAACATCTTTATACAAGACATCCTCTCCTCTATCCAATAATTCTTTATACCTACGTGTAGCTCTTGCCTGAGGCGATGCAGTCATAAACACCTTGAGTTCCGCATCAGGAAAAACAACGGTACCTATATCCCTACCATCCATAACAATGCCCTTTTCCTTGCCCATATTCTTCTGCATCTCTACCAATTTGTAGCGCACTTGCTCTATTTCAGCAACTCTACTAACAAATTTAGATACTTGCATGGTACGGATTTCTTTCTCAACGTTTTCATCGTTCAAATACATTTCAGAAAAACCAAGCTCCGCATTAGGAACAAAACGCAAATTTATTTTTGGCAATAACTTTACCAAATCTTCTAGGCGTTCTTCTCCATTTCCTATAAAACTGTTACGCATTGCAAACAATGTTATAGCGCGGTACATGGCACCTGTATCTACATACACATACCCAAGTTCCTTTGCTAATTGCTTGGCTAACGTACTTTTTCCTGTTGAAGAAAAACCGTCAATGGCTATTGTAATTTTTGACATTAGAGCTTTTTAGGGTTCTTTACATTTTGATTTGTAATTGCAATATCTACCACTTCATGCATGTCCGTCACATAATGAAATTTCAGACCCTTAAGATACTCTTTTTTTATCTCTAAAATATCTCTTTCATTCTCTTTACAAAGAATTAACTCTTTAATTCTAGCTCGTTTTGCCGCAAGAATTTTCTCCTTGATTCCACCCACAGGCAGCACTTTGCCCCTAAGGGTAATCTCTCCGGTCATGGCTAAACTTTTCTTTACCTTTTTCTGCGTAAACAACGAAACTAAAGAAGTTAGCATGGTTATTCCGGCACTAGGTCCGTCTTTGGGCGTAGCACCTTCCGGCACGTGAATATGCACATTGTATTTATCGAATACTTCCGAATCTATCCCAAATCTATCTGCATTGGATTTAATGTACTCCATAGCAATAGTTGCCGACTCCTTCATGACCTTACCTAAATTACCGGTAACATTTAAAGCACCTTTACCTTTGGATAAAATAGATTCAATAAAAAGTATATCGCCACCAACGCTTGTCCATGCAAGACCGGTTACAACTCCCGCTACATCATTGTTCTCGTACTTATCACGCTCTAATCTAGCAGGGCCTAAGACCTTTTCAACAACTTCATTAACCACCTTTACATCGTACTCCTCTTCAAAAGCAATACTCTTAGCCGCATATCGCACCATTTTTGCAATCTGCTTTTCTAAGGACCTTACTCCCGACTCTCGTGTATAACCTTCAACTATTTTCTCTAACTGAGGTTTGGCTATGGTTAAATCCTTAGCAGTAAGACCATGTTCTTTTAATTGCTTTGGAAGCAAATGTCTTTTTCCAATTTCCACTTTTTCCTCAATGGTATAGCCGGTAACATTTATGATTTCCATTCTGTCGCGAAGCGCAGGCTGAATTGTCCCTAGATTATTTGCCGTAGCTATGAACATAACTTTAGAAAGGTCATACCCCATTTCCAAAAAATTATCATAAAACTCACTGTTCTGTTCCGGATCCAAAACCTCTAGCATTGCCGATGAAGGATCGCCCTGGCTACTACTAGACAACTTATCTATTTCATCTAGAATAAAAACTGGGTTGGATGTACCCGCCTTTTTAAGGCTTTGTACAATTCTACCCGGCATAGCTCCAATATATGTTTTACGGTGCCCACGTATTTCTGCCTCATCCCTTAAACCACCTAAAGAAATTCTCACATATTCACGCCCCAAAGCTTCCGCTACGGATTTACCTAAAGATGTTTTACCCACTCCCGGAGGTCCGTACAAACAAAGAATTGGAGACTTCATATCGTTTCTCAACTTAAGAACCGCCAAATATTCAATAATACGACGCTTAACATCTTCCAGACCGTAATGATCACGGTCCAATATTCTCTGTGCCCGTTTTAAATCGAACTTATCTTTTGAAAAAACGTTCCATGGCAAATCTAGAAAAAGGTCTAAATAATTTCTTTGGATAGAGTATTCTGCCACTTGCGGATTCATTCGCTGCATTTTGGACAGCTCTTTATCAAAGTGCTCTTTGACCTTTACATCCCATTTCTTCTTTTTTGCCCTCTTGCGCATCTCAAAGATTTCGTCATCATGGGAAACTCCACCCAACTCTTCCTGAATGGTTTTCATTTGCTGGTGCAAGAAATACTCACGCTGCTGCTGATCCATGTCATTACGCACCTTTGACTGTATGTCATTCTTCAACTCCAATTTCTGAAGTTCAAGATTCATGTGCTTTAGCGTGGCAAGGGCCCTTTCTTGTAAACTATTAATTTCAAGAAGTTCTTGTTTCTCCTTAACACCAAGATTAAGATTAGACGAAACAAAATTGATCAAGAACGAATTACTTTGAATGTTCTTAATAGCAAAAGAGGCCTCACTAGGAATATTGGGGTTGTCTCGGATAATTTTTAATGCCAAGTCTTTAATAGACTCTATAATCGCTAAAAATTCCGGTTCAGTCTGGTTCGGTCTTTCTTCATTGGTATCCCTAACCGTTGCAGTCATATACGGCTCTTCCGTAAGCATTTCTGCTACTTCAAAACGCTTTTTCCCCTGTAGAATAACAGTAGTGTTCCCATCGGGCATTTTTAACACTCTTAAAATACGCGCTACCGTACCCAAAACATTTATATCGCCAACCGTTGGGTTTTCGGTATCCTTATCCTTTTGGGCAACAACACCAATAACCTTAGATCCGTTATTGGCATCCTTTATTAAGTTGATAGATGAATCCCTTCCTGCAGTAATCGGAATTACGACACCCGGGAATAAAACTGTATTCCGTAATGGAAGTATCGGAAGCGTTTCCGGCAAGGCTTCATTATTCATTTCCTCTTCATCTTCTGCGGTCAAAAGGGGTATCAGTTCAGCATCTTCATCAATGGACTGTAGCGACATATTGTCAAAATTCGTGAATTTAGGATCTCCCATAGTATTATTTGCGGTCATTCTGTCATTTTAATGACAAAACCCTTAGTTATCTGTTATCATCATATTCATCAAAAGCACCGTAAACATTGCCAAAATGCAGAATAGCGCCTTTTCTATCGGTGCATTATTGACAATTCTTATGCCATACCCAAATAAATGCCGTTCATTTATTTTATCCCCAAACTGTAACAATCCATATCTTAGGTCATCTTTAAGAAAACCTTTCACTTTTTGAGCCAAGAAAGAGAACATATTGACGCTTTATTACAAATGTGTCTAGACGGAAAGCAAAGTGCCCAGCTCGAAGTTTACAATCGCTATTACAAGGCCATGTACAATACGGCCGTACGCATTGTAAAAAAGAGCGATGAAGCCGAAGATGTCATGCAAGAATCGTTTCTGAACGCGTTTACGAAACTGCATACATTTAAAGGCGAGGTAACTTTTGGCTCTTGGTTAAAGCGCATTGTAATAAACAACAGTATCTATCATTACCGAAAGCAACAAAAAAAGAACGAAGTTGCTATAGAGGATGTATTGTACAAGGTTGAAGATAATGAAATAGGCGTTATCGACCCACATGCGTTTACAGAAACGAAGGCTCAAAAAGTGATGGAGACCATGAAGCGGTTAAAAGACACCTACAGAATTTCTTTGACCTTACATCTTGTTGAAGGTTACGATTATGAAGAAATAGGTGAAATTATGAATATGAGTTATGCCAATTGTAGAACTACTATTTCTAGGGCAAAGGAAAGCCTGAGAAATAAAATGATGGAAACTTAAGATGAAAGAAGACGACATAGACAATCTATTCAAAAACCTAGAAGGTTCTTTTGACCTTGAGGCACCTGCCCACGGTCATGAGCAACGGTTTCTTGAAAAACTGAATAAACAACAAGGCACTAAAATCTTGCGAACAAAAAATAGACCATGGTGGAAACCACTATCTATCGCAGCTTCAATTGCCATTTTATGTATTGTTACTTATGGTCTTTACCAATCCAAGCCTACTCTGGAACAACAGGTCAACAAAATTTCACCTGAAGTATCACGTACCGAATTTTATTTTGCAAGCCTTATTGAACAACAGGTTAACGAGCTTAAAAATGAAAGCACACCGGAAACAAAAAAGATTGTTGATGACACCATGGTACAGCTTAAAAAATTAGAAACCAATTACACAGAATTGGAACATGACCTAGTAAATGGAGGCAACAGCAAGCTTATTTTAAGCGCTATGATCACTAATTTTCAAACCCGTATTGACCTTTTACAAGAGGTTCTCAATACGATTGAAACTATAAAGAATTTAAAAAATTACGATAATGCAAAAACTACGATATAACCCTATTGCCCTATTTTTTATAATGATTCCCGTATTGCTCTTGGCAAACACAGGAGAACCTAGAGGCAAGTACAGTAAAGAAAAGACGATAAAAAAGGAATTTAACGTGAATGCCGATGCCCTATTAAAAGTAGATAATAGCTATGGTAATCTGAACATCATTTCCTGGAACGAGAATCGCATTCTTATTGAGGTACATATAAAGACCAACAGCAATAGCGAAGAAAAAGCACAAGAAAAACTAGACGAGATTTCTGTGGATTTTGAAGCCGATAGAAGTTTGGTTTCCGCAAGAACTAATATTCGCGACAATAGAAGTGGTTGGGGATGGAACTGGGGAAAAAGCAACAATGTAAATATGCAAATCAACTACACAATTAAACTCCCCATAAAGAACAATATTGATTTAGACAATGATTATGGAAGCATTAGCATTGACAGAGTAGACGGACATGCCAAGATAAGCTGCGATTATGGCAGATTGGATATTGGCGAACTTCACGGGAGAAACAATCAATTAAATTTTGATTACACCTCTAAATCAACAATTTCGTATATTAATAGTGGTAATATTTCAGCGGACTATTCTGGGTTTAATATCGAAAAAGCAGGTAACCTTATTATTCGTACAGATTACACCAACAGCTCCGTAGAAAAGATGGAGAACCTGGAATACTCCAGCAATTATGGCAAAATTGAAATAGGGGAAGTTAATAATGTACAAGGAACAGGAGATTATATAAATGTACAATTAGGTACCGTTCATGGCAATGTGGATATCGTAGCGGACTATGGCTCCCTTAAAGTGGAAAACATGGCTGAAGATGCTGGAAACATACAACTTAGAACCGATTACACTGGAGTAAAAATAGGGTACGATCCAAATTATCACTTCAACTTTGAAATAAAAACATCATATGCAGGGGTTAGCGGTAAGGATAATTTTGAAATAAACATAAGCGAAGAAAAAAACACAAGCACTTTTTACAAAGGCTATCACGGTTCTGGAAATAGCGACAATTCCGTTTCTATTTCAAGTGATTACGGGGGCGTATCATTTTATAAAAATTAAATCATCATCAAAATCAAATTAAAACAAACAGTCATGAAAAATTGGGTAACATTAAGTTTAGCATTGGTAGTCATTTCTTGCTCCGCACAGTGGGGAAAAGGCATAAAAGGTAACGGAAACGTTGTAAGTACAGAGCGTAGTGTTGGTGATTACGATGCCATTGCGGTATCAGGGTCTTTTGATATTGACTTGGTTGAAGGTACCGAAGGAGAACTCACCGTTAAAGGGGAGGAGAATTTGTTGCAATATATCGTTACCAAGGTAGAAGACGGAAAATTGGTCATAAAGGTGCAAAAAGGGGTTAACCTAAAACCCTCTTTACACAACGGAGGCATTAAAATAAAAGTACCTGTAGAAAGTATTGATGCGCTAAGCCTATCCGGTTCAGGGGACATTGTTGGACACACTACTTTAAAAACACCTCGGTTTAAAACCTCCATGTCAGGTTCAGGTGATATTACTTTAGAGGTAGATACCAATACTCTTGTTGCCACCATGTCTGGTTCGGGAGATATGAACCTTAGCGGCAACACCCATGATTTTGAAGCCACTATTTCCGGTTCCGGTGATATTAAGGCGTACGATTTGAACGCCG
This sequence comes from Zobellia amurskyensis, assembly GCF_009725985.1. GTDB lineage: Bacteria > Bacteroidota > Bacteroidia > Flavobacteriales > Flavobacteriaceae > Zobellia > Zobellia amurskyensis. Next base: position 35,004 of record NZ_RCNR01000030.1, on the reverse strand, counting down.
ATAATGTAGAAGCTACGGTTTCCGGTTCGGCGGACATTAAAGTTACTGCCAACGAAAAATTAAAAGCAAGGGTTTCTGGTTCGGGAGATATAAGCTACCGCGGAAATCCTAAAAAAGTGGACACAAAAACATCGGGGTCGGGTGATGTTTCAAAAGGATAATACATCAAAAAGCGATTACTACAGTCATCTAATTAAGCCTCTTTTATAGAGGCTTTTTTATTGACCCGTGTCAAAAGAAACATTCCTATTAAAAAAAACAGGCCTAAAAAAATAATCGAATATCTGATGCTTCCCGTTATCTGAGCAATGTACCCGTAGCTAAGCATTCCTATAACAATTCCTATTTTTTCCGAGACATCATAAAAACTAAAATAAGAGGTGGTGTCTACTGCATCCTCCGGCAAAAGCTTGGAATAAGTTGACCTTGATAGTGATTGTATTCCCCCCATTACAAGACCCACTGCCCCAGCAGTAATATAAAACTCCATTGGAGTGGTAATAGTATAAGCAAAAACACAGATAAAAATCCAAATCAGGTTTAGAACAATCAATGTATTAATATTTCCAAAACGCGCAGAACACCGTGAAGTTACAAATGCCCCCAAAACAGCAACAATCTGAATTAGCAAAATACTCACTATAAGACCCGTAGTTGAATCCGTGGTTCCCCAATCCAGTTCTTCTATCCCAAAATAGGTAGCTATCAGCATAATGGTCTGCACAGCCATACTATACACGAAAAATGCCCCTAAGTATCGTTTTAATGGCACATTGGTCTTTATTTTTGACCAAATCAGCTTCAATTCTTTAAAACCATTGAAAAGAATGTCTTTGGTGAAAGCTTCTTTTTTATTTCCTTTTGGCAAGTGGTAATAACTATATTGACTAAAAGCAATCCACCATAACCCTGTTAAAACAAACGAGAGCCGTGTAGGAGTTGATTCATCCTCAAAACCAAAAGAATCGAACTTTAAAATCATTGCTAAACAAACAATCAGAAGCACTACACTACCTATATATCCTAAAGAATACCCTTTAGCACTGATGGCATCTTGCTGCTCGGGAAAAGCAATATCAGGCAAATACGAATTGTAAAAAACCAAGCTGGACCAAAATCCTATTAAAGCAGTAAAATAGCATAGCAATCCAAACCACAAAAAATCCATGCTAAACCAATACAAACCTATACACGAGAGCGCCCCTAGGTAGCAAAAGAATTTCATAAAAATTTTCTTGTTGCCCACATAATCAGCTATTCCACTTAAAAAAGGGCTTAAAAAAGAAACGACTAAAAAGGCCGCCGCCGTTACGTAACTAATTAAAGTATCATTATTAAAATCAACGCCCAAAAAACGAACAGTATCATTTATAACTTTGCCTTCTTCATTTTTCACTAGGGTAAGTGCGCCATAAAATATAGGAAATATAGCAGACGAAATTACCAAGTTATAAACTGAGTTGGCCCAATCGTAGAATGCCCAAGCATTCAAAAGTTTTTTACTTCCTTTTGGAAGGTTGGTTTTTGGCATAATGGTATAAAAAAACCGTTCTTTTTGAGAACGGTTTTAAATATACAATAATTGTTAATATTTACTGAAAGGTAGTTACACCAAACTTTCTAGCCTCGGCTTTGGCTGCTGGAGCCCATTCCGTAAGGTTGTTGATTCTAGTATCATTAGAAGGGTGAGTGCTCATAAATTCCGGTGGTGCTTCTCCCCCACTATTCGCTTTCATTCGTTTCCATAATTCCGCTGCTTCCGTAGGGTCATAACCTGCAATAGCCATAATCTGAAGACCTATGCGATCCGCTTCGGTTTCATGGCTTCTACTAAAAGGCAACATTACGCCTACTTGAGACCCAACACCATAAGCTTGATTAAAAATCTCTCTTTTCTGTGGATCTTGAATAGCTACATTACCGGCCACTGCACCTAATTGTTGTAAAGTACCTGCACTCATACGTTGCGCACCGTGATCCGCCAAAGCATGTGCCACCTCATGACCCATAACTACAGCAACACCTCTCTCGCCAGCACAAATAGGTAAAATACCTGTATAGAAAACAATTTTCCCGCCTGGCATACACCATGCGTTAACTGTTTTATCATCTACTAGGTTATATTCCCATTTATAATCTTTAAGATATCCGGCATAACCATTTGCCGTCAACCATTTTTCTGCCGCAGAGGATATCCGCTGTCCTACTTTGGTAATCATTTTTGCGTCTGCCGAACTCTCTACTACTTTATTCTCTGTCAAGAATTGATCGTACTGAGCAAATGCAGTTGGGAAAAGCTGACTGTTCGGATAAAAGTTCAATACTTTTTTGCCTGTAAACGGATTCGTTTTACACGAGGCTACCCCCAAGAAGAGGGCTAAAACTAAAATTATCTTCTTCATTACGGTTTTGTGTTTAGACCTGTAAAATACGAAAAAACTTATTCAGCAGTTATGCGCAATTGAGTAAAATCTTTGTTCACATGAACAATATTATTTCCGTTTGGCATAATCTCCTTTAAGGCCACTTTTTCATTATCTATTTGCACTTTTCCTATTTTGAACGGAAGACCATGTAATTTAATCTTGAACGTTTCATAGGTGGTGATAAATGCACCGTCTTTAAACTGTTCTATTTTTAACTCACCTTCTTTACCCAAAAGTTTAAAATTCCTTAAACTATATTTTCCGTTTTCATAAGCATACCCATCTTCTGCATCTTCGTAAACAGTAGAATTTTCTGCTCCTTCGGTAAAGTAAACATCCAATACTAATTCTTTGATTTCCAATTCACCTACATACTGTTGTACAGGATATTTTGGAATAATGGCACCCGCCTTAATAAACAAAGGAATCTTATCAATATCAGCAACTACCCACTTCTCTTTTCCTCCTTCTACAACTTCGTCGTTCCAATAATTGTACCAATCGCCTTTAGGAATGTACATTCTACGTCCTTTAGCATTCGGTTCCTGGATAGGACATACTAAAATCTGTTCTCCAAAAATGAACTCATCCGTTCTAAAATGTGTTTGCGTATCTTCTTGATCATAACAAACAATGGGCAGTAACATTGGTGTACCTTCTTTTGAATACCTCCAGAACATAGTGTACAGGTATGGCAACAATTCATAGCGTAATTCTATAAATTTTCTAACAATGTCCGTAATCTCTGTTCCAAAAGACCAAGGCTCTTGATCCCCGTGGTCCCCACTGGAATGCACTCTACAAAATGGGTGAAAAATACCCAACTGAATCCATCTAGCAAAAAGCTCACCGTTAGGTTGCTCGGCAAAGCCTCCAATATCAGAACCCACAAAAGAGTAGCCGCTCATACACATACGCTGCATTTGCACATTGGCTATCCATAAATGCTCCCAAGTAGCAACATTATCTCCTGTCCATGTTGAAGCAAAACGTTGTGTACCTGCATAAGCCGCCCTTGTTATAACCAAAGGTCTCTTAGGGTACACATACCTTTTAACACCTTCATAAGTTGCCCGTACCATTTGCATACCATAAATGTTATGCGCTTTTCTGTGACTACTAGGGTGTCCGTCATAGTCATGGCGTGTATCTAATGGAGCCGTTTTAGAAGGAACTTCCATTACCGCCGGTTCGTTCATATCGTTCCAAACGGCATGCACTCCTATCTCGGCCATGAATTCTTTGTAAAGTTCCGCCCACCATTCACGTACTTCTGGATTGGTGAAATCAGGGAAATTACATTCCCCCGGCCATACTTTACCTTTCATTCTTGGACCATCTGCCCGCTTACAGAAATAATCGTTTTCTAAAGCTTCTTGATATATCCAATAATCTTTATCTACTTTAATACCCGGATCGATCATAACCACGGTCTTAAAGCCGTCTTCATAAAGCTCATCGATCATCCGTTTAGGTTCCGGGAATCTCTTTTTATCCCAAGTAAAACATCTAAAACCATCCATATAATCAATATCCAAATAAATGGCATCACATGGAATCTTAAGGTCTCTAAATTTTTTGGTTATTTCTTTTACGTTACTCTCTGGAAAATAGCTCCATTTTGATTGGTGATACCCTAAAGCCCACAAAGGTGGTAATTCAGGAGCACCTGTTAAATTCGTATACGCCCTAACTACTTTGTGCATTTCCGGTCCGTAGAAAAAGTAGTAGTTCATTTCACCACCATCTCCCCAAAAACTTGTGGTAGAGCGGCGTTCGTGTGCAAAATCAAAATGAGTTCTAAAACTATTATCAAAGAAAACTCCGTAAGCTTGTCCGCTGTGCAAGCCTATATAAAAAGGTATTGCCTTATAAAGCGGGTCCTGATCTTTACCGTATGCATATTGATCGGTTACCCAGTTGTTTACCCTTTTTCCTTTAAGGTTACTATGTGTAGCTTTATCTCCCATACCATAGAAACTCTCGGTATTTTGGGTGATTTTACTCATTTTCACGGTATTGCCACCGTGTTCATAGTTTTCTTCCCAATGAAAACCCAACTCATCTTCACTGATGATATTACCGTTTAAATCGGATATTTGAGTACGTAATGTTTTTTTATCTACAAGGACCTGAAGTTTTGAGGTCTCTATTATATATTCCGTTTTTGTTTCTAAGCAGTCTAAGTGACTATAACCTCTACTCGCATTAGGGTCAATAGCATACGAAAAATCTGGCTGAAACGCATGATCAGTTCCATACCTGAAACGTATGGTCCTATCCTGTATGACCGTTATTTCTAAAATTACCCCGTTCTCTGTAGTAAAATAGAATTTATCCTTATCCCTTACATAATCTACAATATGATTAGGGTAAAGGTTTCCTTTATATTCTAGTTCTGTATTGGTTATCATTAGTTTGATATTTAAAGACTAACAAAAAAAGACTTTAAACCTTAAAAAAGAAATGATTTCACAACATTTACCAACTATTGTGATTATACCAGACTAAACTATTGAAAAATAACAATACTCAAAGGCGGAATCGTCATTTCTACCGATTGTTCGCGACCGTGCCATGCTTTTTCTTTTATACCTGAAATTTTAGGATCTGTCCCAGCTCCACCGTACTTTTTGTCATCACTGTTTAAGATAATCTTTAATTTACCGGATGCTTTAGGTACACCTACTCTATACTTTTCTCTAGGAACCGGAGTAAAGTTACATGCTACAAAAACATCGTCTTTAGTATTATTACCTCTTCTAATATAAGTCAATACAGAATTTTCATGATCTCCATAATCTATCCACTGAAAACCATCCGGACTAAATTGCTTTTGATGTAAGGCAGGAAAGTTTTTATAGATAGCATTCAAGTCTTTTATAAGCTCTTGTACTCCGCTGTGAACGTCATACTGCGTAAGATGCCAATCCAAACTTTTTTGGAAATTCCATTCTGATGTTTGCCCAAATTCACCCCCCATAAAAATAAGGTTTGTACCAGGATGGGTAAACATATAACCAAACATCAAACGAAGATTGGCAAAACGCTGCCACTCATCACCCGGCATTCTGTACACCAACGATTGTTTACCATATACCACCTCATCATGTGAAAATGGCAACATAAAGTTTTCGGTAAAGGCATAGGTAGCACTAAATGTAAGATCGTTCTGGTGATGCTTTCTATAAATCGACTCTTTTTTGAAGTACTCTAACGTATCGTGCATCCAACCCATCATCCACTTCATTCCAAAACCTAAACCTCCGTACATAACGGGTTTTGAAACCCCAGAAAATGCTGTAGACTCTTCTGCAATAGTCTGCACATCTGGAAAACTACCGTAAACCGCCTCATTGAACTCACGAATGAAAGACAAGGCTTCAAGGTTTTCGTTATTACCGTACATATTAGGTTCCCACTCCCCTTCTTCCCTAGAGTAATCCAAGTAAAGCATAGAAGCTACCGCATCTACACGTAAGGCATCTGCATGGAATTGATCCAACCAGAAAATGGCATTACTAATTAAAAAGGCTCGAACTTCATTTCTTCCGTAGTTAAAAATCAAACTCTTCCAATCCGGATGATATCCTCTTCTTCTATCCGGGTGTTCATAAAGGTGTGATCCATCAAAAAAGCCAAGACCATGCGCATCTTCTGGAAAATGAGAAGGAACCCAATCCAAGATAACACCTATTTCCGCTTGGTGCAATGCATCTACCAACAGCTTAAAGCCTTCTGGATCACCAAATCTTGATGTGGGCGCAAAATACCCTGTAAGTTGATAACCCCATGAAGGATCATAAGGAAACTCCATTATAGGCATAAACTCAATATGCGTAAAACCCATATCTTTTACATAAGCAACTAGGTCTATGGCCAATTGCTCATAAGTAAGGAAGTTTCCGTCCTTATCTCGTTTCCAAGACCCCAAATGAACTTCGTATACAGAAAAAGGTGCATCCAATGCATTTTTCGCTTTTCGAGTATCCATCCACTTTTTGTCTTCCCATTTGTAATCTGCCTTCCAAACAATGGAAGCCGTTTTTGGAGGATGCTCACAATATCTCGCAAACGGATCTGCCTTTTCCGTTACGGCTCCGTGATTATTAGAATAAATTTTATACTTATAAATCTCACCCACACCAACTTCTGGGATAAAGCCTTCCCATATACCACTCCCATCCCATCTAACATTAAGCATATGCTCGCTGTCATTCCAATCATTAAAATTTCCAATTACGGATACCGCACGGGCAGACGGTGCCCAGACAGCAAAGTAAGTGCCTTTAACACCATTCAATTCCATTGGATGGGAACCTAATTTCTCATATAATCTAAAATGTTTACCTGATTTAAAAAGGTCAATATCAAATTCGGAGAAAAGACTAAAAACAGTTACTTGTGGCATAGTGTTCGATTAGTTAGGTAATGCTGACAAATCTAAGCAACTTTACAAAAAAGGTTACATATTTGTTAATTAACTTTATGTCAGCATTTCAATGTTACAAATAAAAGATACGAATAATTCAAAAATGGAACGCTTTTTGAAAAAAGATTCTTAAATATCTTTAAAATTTTCAACTATAAAATGAATACTATGAAAAAATCCCTTCTTTTGCTCGGCACATTCTTTACACTTTTTTTTACTGCCTGTGAAGGTCCAACCGGCCCTCCAGGGTTTGATGGGCGTGATGGGATTGATGGAGCTGCTTTCGAAGCTGCCGCCTTCGAAATTGATATTGATCTATCTCTGAATTCCGATTTAAACAGGTATGAATTTTTATTTGAACTTTATCCGTCCGACATCACTCTTCGTTCCGGTGATGCTATATTAATATACAGGTTAGAAGAAGTTGTTAATGGTACAGATGTCTGGCGCCAGTTACCTCAACCTTTTTTCAGTGATGAAGGTTTGCTTTATTACAACTTCGATTTTACTCAAGGTGATTATAGTATTTTCGTAGAGCCTGAATTCGATGCATCGCTTGTTCAAGCTGATTTTGTACAGAATCAAATTTTTAGAATAGTTATCGTTCCAACAGACTTCCGAGCATCAGTAAAAATAGATAACAGTAATATTACTAATGTTATGAGTAGTTTAGGCTTAACCGAAAAAGACGTTAAAAAAACATATCACAAGTAATATTTAAATTGTAAACATAAAACGAACGCCCTGCCCTAATTGGAGCAGGGTGTTCCGTTTTTAAGGGAAACCAAAACCATTTCTAAAAAATATCGTAAATACAGTTAAATTTGAAAGGAAGAAGCTTCTCTTTCGTCTAATTGAAAACCTAAAAAAATTAAAAACGCTATGTACAAAAATATACTTATTGCCATTGGTTTTGCCCTTGTAGGGTGTCAAGGTAACTCTCAAAAAAAAGAAACAGCTCAAAAAACAACAGACAAAAAAGAAACAAACTTTAGCGTAGTAAAAACAGATGCGGAGTGGCAAAAAGAACTTACGGATGCGGAATATTATGTACTCCGCAAGGCCGCTACCGAAAACCCTTTTTCATCGGATTTATTGAAAAACAAAAAAGAAGGCACCTATGTCTGCGCGGCCTGCGGTACGGAGTTGTTCAAAAGCAATACCAAATTTGATTCCGGTACGGGATGGCCTAGTTTCTACGAAGAAATAAAAGGAAATGTGGGTTATGATGTGGATTATAAAATTGGTTATAAAAGAACCGAGGAACACTGTGCTACCTGCGGTGGTCATTTAGGGCACGTTTTTGAAGATGGCCCCAAGCCCACTGGCTTAAGGCACTGTATAAATGGAGTTGCGCTAAATTTTGTGCCTGCGGAATAGTGCCCTTACTTTTGTAATTCAATAATTTTATAGTATTAATTACAGTATGTATGAACTATCCTGAGAAATTTATTGAAAGTGCCCTTTTTGAATTTAATAGATACAAAACGATGGGCGACAGAACTTTTGAACAACTCAGCGAAGAAGATATTCACTGGAAGTTGAACGAAAATAACAATTCTGTTGCCCTGATAGTTAAACATATGTCCGGCAATATGTTAAGCCGTTGGACCAACTTCCTGACCGAGGATGGAGAAAAACCTTGGCGCAACCGCGAGGACGAATTTGAGAACCCCTCCACAACAAAAACAGAAATGCTAGCCGCTTGGGAAAGTGGTTGGCAATGTCTCTTCAACGCTTTAAAATCAGTATCTACAGAAAATTTTGATACGGTAATTAAGATACGAAACGAGAACCACAGCATAGTCCAAGCCGTACACAGACAACTTGCACATTACAGTGGCCATGTGGGCCAAATTGTTCTTTTGGGTAAAATGATCAAGGGTACGGCATGGGTATCACTTTCCATTCCAAAAGGCCACTCGGACCAATATAACAAGAACATGTTTGAGAAGTGAGTTGTTATGTACGCCACAAAATCTTGATTCAAAGCAGTACCAAACTTCCTCTTTTTAGAACTAGACTTTAATTTTGGTATTAATCTTTCCGTTAGGTTTTGTACTTTTGCACCTGCTTAGCTATAGCTGGCTTCTTAAATTTACAACAGCAAAAAAATAAAAAATATGAGCAATTTCGATGTTATTGTTTTGGGTAGCGGACCCGGAGGATATGTTACCGCCATTAGAGCCTCTCAATTGGGCTTTAAAACGGCCATTATCGAGAAAGAAAATCTAGGCGGTGTATGCTTAAACTGGGGTTGTATCCCTACCAAGGCACTTTTGAAATCAGCTCAGGTTTTTAATTACCTAAAGCATGCCGAAGACTATGGTCTATCCGCAGAAAATGTGGATAAGGATTTTGATGCTGTGGTCAAAAGAAGCCGTGGCGTTGCCGATGGCATGAGTAAAGGTGTCCAGTTTTTGATGAAGAAAAATAAAATTGAGGTCATCAAAGGATACGGAACTTTAAAAGCAGGCAAAAAGGTATCCGTAAAGGATGACGAAGGCAAAGAAACAGAATACGGTGCAGACCATATTATTATCGCTACCGGAGCCCGTAGCCGCGAATTGCCTAGCTTACCACAAGATGGTAAAAAGATTATTGGCTACCGTGAGGCTATGACCTTAAAAGAGCAACCAAAGAAAATGGTTGTTGTTGGTAGTGGTGCCATTGGTATTGAATTTGCTTATTTCTATAACGCTATGGGCACTGAAGTAACCGTAGTGGAATACCTACCCAATATAGTACCGGTAGAAGATGAGGATATTTCAAAACAACTGGAGCGCAGCTTAAAGAAAGCCGGTATAAAAATCAAGACTTCTGCAGAGGTTACTTCTGTTGACACTTCCGGTGAAGGCATAAAAGCAACTGTAAAGACTGCTAAAGGGGAAGAAATTCTAGAAGCGGACATTGTTCTTTCTGCTGTTGGTATCAAAACCAACATTGAGAACATTGGTCTTGAAAACGTGGGGATTTCTACCGATAGGGATAAAATATTAGTAAACAATTACTACCAGACCAACATACCCGGATACTACGCTATTGGTGATGTAACTCCAGGTCAGGCGCTAGCACACGTTGCTTCCGCCGAAGGTATTCTTTGTGTTGAAAAAATAGCTGACATGCATGTTGAGCCGTTAGATTACGGTAACATTCCTGGATGTACGTATTGTACTCCTGAGATTGCATCTGTAGGTCTTACTGAAAAGCAAGCCAAGGAAAAAGGATTGGACATTAAAGTTGGCAAATTTCCTTTCTCTGCCAGTGGTAAAGCAAAAGCTGCCGGTACTCCAGATGGTTTCGTAAAGGTTATTTTTGATGCCAAATATGGTGAGTGGTTAGGTTGTCATATGATCGGTGCCGGTGTAACTGATATGATTGCAGAAGCTGTTGTTGCTAGAAAACTAGAGACTACGGGCCACGAAATCTTAAAAGCGGTTCACCCTCACCCAACAATGAGTGAAGCCGTTATGGAAGCCGTAGCAGCTGCTTACGACGAGGTGATACACTTATAACAGAATTACAATTAGATTAAATTAAATTAGAAATGGGCCTAGTAAGATTGTTCTCAAATACATCTCACAGGCCCATTATTTTTTATTAGAACGAACACAGTAAAAATTCATTCCGTATGCTCAACTTTTTTCGGATTACAGCAATTTTAGAAGGTATCTCCTATTTGGCCCTATTTGCCGTAACTATGCCGTTAAAGTATTTGGCTGGTCTTCCCATGCCCAATAAATACGTAGGCTACGCACACGGTGTACTCTTTATTACCTATATTATTTTGGCCGTAGTCCTGTGGATGGAGAAAAAATGGAGTATCAAAAAAGGAATTATACTACTTGTCGCGTCCCTGTTACCTTTTGCCACTTTTTATGTGGAAAAAAAGTACTTGAGCGAAAACACGGCGCAAGCCTAAATCCCTCTTAAAACTAGCTTATCTAAAATGTCTTGCTGATAAAAAAGTATAGACAAACCCCATGGTTACGGTATTCCATGTGCTATCGTTTATTGTGATACCGGTATACGAAAAATTGAGTTCAGATTTTGGCCCCACTTGAAAGCCAATTTGTGGGCGGTAATAAAACCCACCATCATTCCCTTTGTTTAATCCAAAGGCGTTTCCTATGTCCCCACCAATAGAGAAGGTCTTTGAAGGCCACAATCTAATTGAGGCCGCAAGTGGCAAAAATTGAACACTTGGGTAATCTACAGTAATATTCTGACCGGTAAACGTTTCTGCAAAGCCGTGAATTATACCTGCTTTTACCCCAAGATCAAATGCTTTGTTGGGAGCCCACATATAACCTACATCGGCACCAATAACAACACTTACGTAATCATTATACTCTCCAAGAGGCATACCCGCATGGGCACCAATTTTAAAGCCCTCCTGGGCAAATAACGAAATACTCGAAAAGGTCAAGGTCAGGAATAAACAGAAAGATTTGATCATGGCAATTTTAAATTTGGTTTGTGCTGGTTGTTTGGTAAAACTAAAGGCTAAACGAAGTTCATTGCCTTTTTGTTGTTGCTACAAATCAAAAATCGTTGTGTGACCGCCGACCTATTATCTTTTAAAAAAGTTCTTTAGAACAGAAAACCGACCTAAAAACAAGCACATTTAACCCAACTACTTCACAAAACTCTGTATGGCCAAATCATAACTTTGAAGCCCAAAACCAAGGATTACTCCTTTTGCTACGGGAGAAATATAGGATACATGCCTAAACTCTTCACGTTTGTGTGTATTTGAAATATGAACTTCAACAACGGGTGTAGACACTGCTTTTATAGCATCTCCAATACCTACGGAAGTATGTGTGTAGGCTGCAGCATTCAGAACGATACCGTCATAGGAAAAACCTACCTCCTGTATTTTACCAATAAGATCCCCTTCAATATTGGATTGAAAATATTCTAACTGAACGTCTTTGAACTTAAACTGTAGATCAGCAAAATAATCTTCAAATGTTTTGTTTCCGTATACTTCAGGTTCGCGTTTCCCTAATAGATTCAGGTTAGGACCGTTGATAATGATTACTTTCATACTTCAAAAATAAACTTTTTAATGTGATTTTTTAACAAGAGAAATTAAAAACGGCCGCTAATGGCGGCCGTTATATTTTGATATGTTTTATAGATTACAAAAAGTATACGGCACCAACGGATACACCTCCGTTACGTGCTTTGGTAATTTCCAACACTTCCGTAAGCCCTACCCCTATTCTGAACTGAAAATAAAAATTTTCATCCATACGGTAACCCGCTCCAATATTCAAACCTAATTCAATGGATTTGGTATCTTGGAACTGCAAGTCTTCTTCCCAGTTATCCGCTAAGAGAAACCCTACTTGCGGACCTAACTCCACAGCTACCTCATCCGTAATATGATATTTACCCATTACAGGTATTTGCAAGTAAGCCAAGTTTACATTAGATGGCCCCAAATCTGCCCCCTGCAGAGCGAACAACAACTCAGGTTGCACATAAAAATCATCCATAACAGGTATCTCCACAATACCACCAAAATAGGCGCCTACTTTGGCAGATACACCATCAAAATCATTACCAAGCCAAGTTGTAAAGTTTATACCGGCCTTTCCCCCAAATTTAATATCTCCAGTGTTAAATCCGCTTGAAGGGCCAGTACCCTGTATTACGGTTTGTGCAATACTACTTTGTACGCCAAAAAAAACCAACGTTAGAATAACGCAAAACTTAATTTTCATGATTACGGTTGTTTTTAAGAACCTTATTTTAATCCGTTATCGCTCCCTTTTTTCCTTGTTAAAGAAAGTTTTGAGGAGGAGGAAATAAAGACCAAAATTAAAGTTGGTTCATAGTTATATCATAACCAAAGATAGAAAACTTTACTTAGCGTCAATTCTTTACACAAAAATTAGCTTTTATTTTTCCTGTCATTAAAAAAATAGAATGGTCTTGCATAGACATTGGTTAACTTTACATTATGAACTGGGACCAAGCGCTTCAAGACTACAAACATTATCTTAGAATAGAACGGGGCCTGTCTGATAACTCTATTAAGAACTACAGTTGGGATATTATAAAACTGATCGAGTTTTTAAAAAGTAATTCTTTAAAAGACACCCCCAAACAAATACAAAAAGAAACGCTACAGCAATTTATCTACGAAGTAGCAAAGACCATGAACCCCAGGTCTCAAGCGCGAATTATATCAGGAATTAAAAGCTTCTTCAATTACCTAGTATTTGAAGATTACAGGGAAGATAACCCTATGGATTTAATAGAATCTCCCAAAATAGGCCGAAAGTTACCGGATACCCTATCCGAAGATGAAATCAATAAAATTATAGAGGCCATAGACCTCTCCAAAGCAGAAGGCGAACGTAACCGAGCAATGCTCGAAACCCTTTATGGATGCGGACTTCGGGTATCTGAATTGGTAGATTTAAAAATCTCCGATCTATTTTTTGAAGAAGATTTTATAAAAGTAACCGGCAAAGGAGACAAACAACGTTTTGTGCCTATTAGCGAGGTAAATAAAAAATATATTACCATCTACCGAAACGAGGTACGGGTACATCAAGATATTAAAAAAGGGTTTGAAGACATCTTGTTTCTAAACCGAAGGGGCAGACAACTTACCCGCGCCATGATTTTCACCATAATTAAACGCCTGTCCGTAGAAATTAATCTTAAAAAAAGTATCAGTCCGCATACGTTTAGGCATTCTTTTGCAACACATTTATTGCAAAATGGAGCTGATTTAAGAGCCATTCAACAAATGTTGGGGCACGAAAGTATTACTACAACAGAAGTGTATGTGCATGTTGATCGCACACACCTTACAGAGGTCATGAACAAATATCACCCAAGAAAATAGAACTCAAGAGTTAGAATTTGATTTTACTTTTTACGGAAAGTAAACTTGGCATTCCGTAACTACCAATGTTAGATGAATTGAAATTCAAGTCGTGATTAACTTCCATCATAACATTTTTATTGATGTCATAGCCAACACCGTTAGTCATGATATAACGCGGCTTGGCTGCATTTGCACCATGCTTATCCAACTCTCGCTCCATTGCAACACCGTTTACTAGATATAACTTATCACTCAGGTAATTTTTCACTTTTAATTCTACACGCTGTACATCAAATGAGCGATAGGTATCGTAGTAATTCTGAAGTTCTATCAAAAAATCATCATCTAACTTATAGCCTATGGTGAACCGTGAATGCATTTCATTATCCATAAAAATAGGGTAAGCAAAGCTCTCCGTATAAAAATCAGAAGTTTCCGTAGATTGTCCAAAATCCTGATTTGTACCTGCTGGACTTTGAGCCTTCCCTATAGCCATACATAAAAGAAGAAATATGATTCGGACAAGTGTAATCATAGTTTGGTTTTGCTTCGATAAATATAAGAACACCTTCCTAAAAACGACGTTTTTTCTGACAAGTTTAACTATTTATTGATGTACTCAAAATGCTCAATTTTACTCTGATTTTTCACCTTAAATATAAATTTATTAACCGAAAACGTTGTAGTTCAAACCCATATGCATCCGCTTTGTTTTGTTCCGTTTACATATTCTATATTTAAAATTAAATGCTGAATATGGAAAAGAACACCGACCGAAAATGGTGGAAAGAAGGCGTAGTCTATCAGATTTATCCTAGGAGTTTTCAAGATACCACCGGTAACGGAATTGGTGACCTGCAAGGCATCATCAAAAGACTTGATTATATAAAAAGCCTTGGCGTAGACATCATTTGGCTCAATCCCGTGTACACTTCTCCCAACGACGATAATGGTTACGATATTTCGGACTATAGAAATATTATGTCCGAGTTTGGCACTATGGCCGATATTGATGAACTAATGACCGAAATGAAGAAAAGAGGTCTTCGCTTGGTCATGGACCTTGTTGTTAATCATAGTAGTGACGAGCATGAATGGTTTATAGAATCGAGAAAGTCAAGAGATAATGAATATCGGGACTATTACCACTGGTGGCCTGCCGAAAAAGGTACGCCTCCAAAGCGATTTAGCTATTTTGATGTGGACAGCAATGCCTGGAAATATGATGAGCCCACAGATTCGTATTACCTACACTATTATTCGGCCAAGCAGCCAGACCTTAAATGGGAAAACCCAAAAGTGAGGGAAGAAGTGTATGACCTTATGAAATTCTGGTTTGAAAAAGGTGTTGACGGTTTCCGCATGGATGTAATTTCAACCATTTCAAAAGATATTGATTATCCGGAGCTTCCAGGAAAATATAAAGGAGATTTTATTCCTTACTATGCAGATGGACCACATTTGCACGAGTATATTAAAGAAATGAATCAAGAGGTTCTGAGCAAATACGATGTTATGACCGTGGGCGAAGCACCGGGCGTTAGCAAAGAGCAAGCCTTGAATTTTGTGGATGAAGACCGTAAAGAGCTTAACATGTTCTTTCATTTTAGTCTTATGTCACTTGACCGCGAGCCTGGTGAAACCTTTAAAATGAGGCAAGAACAGTGGAAGCTTACCGAGTTTAAAAAAATATTCTCCGAGTGGGATGATGTTTTTGCCGAAAAAGGATGGGGAAGCCTATACCTGAACAATCATGATTTCCCTAGAAGCGTTAGCCGTTGGGGTAACGACTCTAAAATGCACTGGCAGAACTCCGCTACTTTATTACAGACCTTTTTACTTTCTATGAGAGGTACTCCGTATTTTCTTTACGGGGAAGAAATAGGTATGACCAATATAAAATTTGACCGCATAACCGATTATCAGGACATCAATACCCGCACCCGTTACGAAGGTATTAAAAAGGCCGGTGGTGACCTGAATGCTTTCATCGAGGATGAAAAAAGAGCAGGCAGGGACAATGCCAGAACCCCAATGCAATGGGGCACAAATTTAAACTCAGGGTTTACAAAAGCTAAACCATGGCTTAAGGTGAACGATAATTTTAAGGAAGGTATAAACGTTGCAGAACAAGAACCAGAAAAAGACTCGGTTCTCAACTACTTTAGAAATATGGTTCAAGTTCGCAAAAATCATCTTGCGCTAGTATATGGAGATTACCGTTTGCTATTAGCAAAAAACGAGCAGGTGTATGCCTATTTGCGAACATGGGAAAATGAACGGTTTTTAGTTCTATTAAATTTTTCAACCAAAAGAAACTCGGTTACGATAGATGAAGTCCATTTTAACAAGGCACATCTAATAATTTCTAATGACGATGCAATAAACAACAAAACGGATAATAGCTTTGAACTTACACCATACCAGGCAGTAATCTATAAAGTTTTTTGATCTTTAAATAAGGAATAGTCGCGTTTATAGGGACGTATGATCAATCGTGCCTCCCTATCAAAACGCACATAATTATACACCCAGTTTACGAATACCACTACTCTATTTCTAAAACCGATTAGAAAGAAAAGGTGAACGAACATCCACACGAACCAAGCAAAAACACCTTGAAACCTGTAGTTCTTCATATCTACCACCGCCTTATTACGGCCTACGGTGGCCATACTTCCTTTATCCTTGTAAACAAAGGGTTTCATAGGCTCCTTACGAACCAATCTCAATAAATTATCTCCTAAATTCCTTCCTTGTTGAATGGCGGGTTGAGCCATCATTGGATGACCATAGGGAGTATCTTCGGTTTGCATGCAGGCTATATCGCCAACAGCAAAAATGGAATCTTGTCCTATTATTTGATTGAACTCATTTACTTTAAGTCGATTTCCCCTTACTAGGAACTCCTCGGCATCCAGTCCGCCAATGGGAACACCTTTTACACCGGCCGCCCATACTAAAGTAGCTGCCTCAAATGTCAGCTCTGTTTTAGTAACTGCGGTCTTACCGTCATAACTGGTAACCCGCGTATTTTTCCAGATATTAACCCCGAGGCTCTCAAGAAAATCTTCCGCTTTTTTTGAAGCGTTTTCACTCATACCCTTTAGTAAACTATCACCAGACTGCACCAGGTTTATCTGTGCCCTTCGGGTATCTAGATCTGGGTAATCTTTTGGAAGTATTCCCTTTTTTATTTCTGCCAAAGCACCGGCCAATTCTACGCCCGTAGGGCCGCCGCCAACAATCACGAAATTCATTAGTGCATCCCGTTCATGAAGATCGTCAGTTAATAAGGCTTGCTCAAAATTCTCAAGTATAAGGCTCCTAAGATTCAGTGATTGCGGAATGGTCTTCATAGCCATACCATTACGTTCTATTGCCGTATTTCCAAAAAAATTAGTTGTAGAACCTGCCGCAACTACTAAATAATCATACTGAAGTCGGCCTATGTTAGTTACAACAGCCTTGGATTCCACTTCTACCTTTTCAACCTCGGCCAAACGAAAGAAAAAATTACTATAATCCTGTAATATTTTCCGAATGGGATAAGCAATGGAATCAGGCTCAAGACCACCCGTAGATACTTGATACAATAAGGGTTGAAAAGTATGGTAGTTGTTTTTATCTAAAAGTACTACTTGTACCTCTTTTTTGCTCAACTTTTTAGCTAAGGCTACTCCTCCAAAACCACCACCAACAATTACTATGCGCGGTAAGCTGGATTTAGGAATATTAAGTGCATCTGTATCTGACATAAACTAAAATATTATCAAAATTAAACATTCACTTGGTTCCTCTGCCAAGAAACCTCAGCTTTTATTATATTTAAATTCTCCAAAATGTAAGAAAATTCATAATCACACATGATTCACTTATCCTTTAGAAACATTACATTGAACATAGAACAAAAAAACACATACTAATTTTGCTCTGAAAACAAACCGCAACTATCTAAAAACCAATATAATTTGATTATCTCAACACTTCAATCCCACTTTTTTTCTCAATTCATCAAAAATATCTCTGTAACAATTAATCCTTTTAGGCTACTTATAGTCTAACAACCCACCACCTTGCCGTGAATAACGAACTGGAACATCAATTTGTGACGGAGCTTGAGAACAATCAGAACATTGTTCACAAGGTCTGCACATTGTACACCAATGATAGAGATTCGCACAATGACCTGTTTCAAGAAATTACGATACAGCTCTGGAAAGCTTACCCAAAGTTTAGGGGCGAATCTAAATTTAGTACGTGGATGTACCGGGTGGCATTGAATACGGCAATTACGCTTTACCGAAAATCGAAACGGCGTGTTCAGACTCAAGATTATGAGTCGGTAATTTTTAAAATAAAAGCCGACGAATATGATGCTACCCAAGAAGAGCAATTAAAGCTCATGTACAAGGCAGTAAAACAATTAGGCGATATAGATAAAGCCCTGGTTTTTTTATATCTGGAGGATAAAGATTACCGAGAAATAAGTGAAACATTAGGTATTAGCGAAGTAAACGCACGTGTGAAGATGAACCGGATCAAGACAAAATTAAGAACCGTATTGAATCCTTAAGGAGATGAGATGATGGACGAACTGGAACTTTTAAAGAAAGATTGGCAAAAGAAGGGAGATGAACTTCCTAAGTTGACCTATACCGACATTCATAAAATGACATGGAGAAAATCATCATCCATAGTTAAATGGATATTGATTATAAGTATCTTAGAGATAGTCATACCCAATCTCCTCTATTTAATACCCTCTTTTAGAAAAAGTATGAGCATCTACGAAAATACCATTGTAGACCATTACTTTTTAGCAATGACTATTATTTACTACGTAGTGGTTTTCTATTTTGTATATCTTTTCTATAAGCGCTATAAAGAAATATCGGTTCTAGATAGCGCCAAGAATCTTATGCGTAAGATTATTAGAACCAGAAGAACGGTAAAGTATTATGTGATATTTTCACTATCTACCATATTGATATTCATAGCCATAGTTATTATAGGAATCTACCTGAACGATAGTTTTATGGATAACTTTACGGAAATGGCGGGTGGTGCTCAAAACGTTTCCCCAGAGAAGCTAAAAACCACCCTAATGGTATCTATGGCTATTTTGGGAGTTGTTATGATAGCTTTCTTTGGAGGAGTCTATTTTCTCCTTTATGGTTTGCTTCTTCGCAAACTGAAGAATAACTACAAGGAATTGAAAAAACTAGAAGTCTAAATTTTATGTCTGTTACGAAACCTTCTCAACTCATTTTCCTCCTCGTAAGCCAATAGGTCTTTTTTAGAAATCACCTTTAGGAAAGACGGATGTTGCTCAATGGCATATTCTAGCTTTTCTATGATAGCGTCAAACGATTCGTTCTCATAATCTATATCTAAAGGCTCTTTGATTACGATAGATTGAAGAATACCTTTCTTCTTAATACGAAGTCCTTTTTTATCAAAAGAACGTCTAAAACCATCAATAACTACTGGTACTACAACAGGTTTATATTTTTTTATGATATGCGCGGTACCCTTTCTTAAGGGTTTCCAAGGCGTAGTAGTCCCCTGCGGAAAGGTAATTACCCAACCATCGTTCAATGCTTTACCAATGCTAGATATATCGCTCATTTTTACCTGTCGGTTGATATCTTTTCCTTCGGCACGCCATGTTCGCTCTACACTTACAGACCCGGCATAGGCAAATATTTTGGTCAGAAGGCTCTTTTTCATGGTTTCCGCTGCTGCAACATAGTACATGTTCAACTTCGGGTTCCAGATATACCCCACGTTCTTAATGCTATTGTCACGCCCTTTAAGGCTGGCATTGAACACATGGAACATGGCAACTACGTCTGCAAAATAGGTTTGGTGATTGCTAACAAAAAGTACGTTCCTCTCCGGTAGTGACCGGATAATGTCAGACCCTTCTATTTCTAGACTGTTAAAACGCTTATACCTAGAATGCGTAACTATCCCAATAAGACGGATAAGCCACTTTTTTAGAAACAAGATATGTCCGAAAGGATTTTCCTTAAATATGCCCATAGGAGGCAAAAATACGAATTTACCCCTATAAAACCTGTTGTAACAAGGACTTGATTTCACTAAGCATCATTCCTGTAGCTCCCCAAACCGTATAACCATTTAATTTAAAGGCAGGTACGGGCACATTTGTAGCGTATGAAGTAGTCAATTCTTCAGTAAAAATATTGGCATCGTCCATAAAATCAGGCAATGAAACCTCTACTAATTCCTCTACTTCGGTCTCTTGTAGCAAAAAGGGTTCCGTTCTATTATATAGCCCAATGAAAGGATGAACATCAAAATTACTAGGTGGAATATAAATTTCCGTCAATGATTTTACTACCTCAATATTTCTAGGGTCTACCCCTACTTCTTCATAAGTTTCCCGCAAAGCTGTCTCCATCATATCGATATCCTGGGCTTCGACCTGTCCTCCAGGAAACCCTATCTGATTGGAATGGACATCTTTTGGGTGGCTTTTACGTAAAATGAGCAATAACCGAGTTAGATTTGCCTCATCTGGATAAAAAAGAGCCATAACTGCGGCTTTTTTTGTTATTTGAGGCTTTTTACGAGCATTTTGGAGTTCCTCTAATCTAAATTGAGGAGCCATTTTTAAATGCGAAGCTTCCCCGGGTAAAGGCAGATTCTTTATTTTTGGGATTCGAATAGAGAAATCATCAAAATTCATGACAATCAGAAATTCTTTTAGATTAGCAATATTACCACTTATTTTTCTCGCATCCTGTGGCGAAAGTCCTAAAGAAAAGCAAAAGTCTACGGTTAAAGCCGAAGTGAAAAAAGATTCTGTTCAAATTGATTCTTCTGAAATAGAAAAAGAAAAGGAATTTGTTCTGACGGAAGAAAATGCCATCGACTTTTTCTTTGAATACCAAAAAGACCTCAAAGTTGATAAAGTAAAGATCACCACACGGTTTGGAAGCTTTACCGTTCAATTGTTCGACAATGTTCCGTATCATAAGGCCAATTTCATCTATTTAACGCGTAAAGGGTACTTCAACGATACCCAATTTCACCGTGTAGTCAAAAATTTCATCATTCAAGGAGGAAATTCAGACGACAGAAAAACAGGAAAAAAACGAAGTGAAATTGGACGATACCTGTTACCTCCGGATACCCGCAAAGGGCACAAACATCACAGAGGGGTTATTTCCATGCCTAGCAGCGAAATTGACAATCCGCATATGCTGGCATCACCTTATGAGTTTTTTATCGTGGTTACAAAGCCAGGCTCTTACCATTTAGATGGTGAATTCACCCCTTTTGGCAAGGTCATAGAAGGAATGGATGTTGTAGATAAAATAAACAGTGTAAAAATTGGTGAAGGAGATTGGCCTTCTCAAAACATCTATATTCAAAAAGCCGAAGTCATAGAATAGAGTAAATTAGGAGGTTTAACTATCTACTTTTCTATAAATATTGGGCAGCGCTATACCAAACTTAACAGCTAATAGACGGGTAACAATAATTATCAATATGGCTCCAACATACGCATAGGCAGCGTCAAAAGGCAGAAGTACCAATACAAAATAACTAACACCTCCCATAATACAGGCCGTTGCATAGATTTCTTTTCTCCTAAAAATTACCGGAATCTCATTACAGAGCATATCGCGAATAACACCACCAAAGCATGCCGTAATTGTACCCAAGGCTATACACATTACAGGTAATAAGTCTGCAGACAAGCCTTTTTCTATACCTAACATGGTAAAAAGGCCAATACCAATGGTATCGAACAAGAACAAGGTTCTTCTCAAATATTTTAACTGCTTCACAAAAATAACCGAGAAGATTACCGCAATAGCTATTACCGTAATATAAACAGGCTCTCGCATCCAAAGCACGGGAGTGTTTCCTATGAGCACATCACGAAGCGTACCGCCACCCACCGCCGTAACGAATGAGATAATAAAAATCCCAAACAGATCAAGTTTCTTATCCATGGCCACCAACACCCCAGAAATAGCAAACGCTATAGTCCCCAAAATATCAATTAAAAAATAAAACATGCGCTAAAGGTATTTTAGAGAGTTTGTAGTGTTTTAGGGTAACCACGCAACGTTTAAGAAAAATAGAATTAATGAATTACAGCTGTTGCGTATAGTAGCTATAATCCTTGATTATTCTATCTACAAAATCCAAAGGTGTCATATCCGTAGTAATACTTGTCACTTTTTTTATTTGATCGCTCAAAGATACAATTACATTGTGATTTCCGTTGCGTTTTGCAGCATCGTAAAATTCTTTTATAGTCTGCATCTCCCGGTCTTTGAAAATAGTGACCTGTGGGAATTGCGGTCTGTAATCCTCGGGTAAATCACGTAACAAAGTGTCCTTTAAAGAAACTCGTTTTTTCTCGCTGATTACGGTTGTTCCAGCAGCTATATCGCCTACACGTTGGCCATTCCCCCTAATTAAGATAGTGAGCACGGCAACACCTCCCGTAGTAAGCACGACATCTATGATACGTAAAATCCACCGTACAAAATAGCTAGAAAAACCAGGTTTTGAACCATCTAACTTTACTACACGTATCTTCATTACGGTTTTACCAACGGTTTGCCCATCCATAAAAGTTTCCAGAAGTACATAGTACAAAAACGCGGGTAAGCTAATGAGCATATAAAGCGCCCACATATCTCCAAACTCAATGTCTAATGACAGTAGTGCTATAATCATGAGTATGGTATAGGCCAAGACAATAAAGCTATCTATGATATAAGCGAGCATGCGGTCTCCAAGATGTGCCGTATGCTGGTTAATGGTTATATTTTGGGCTGTTTCTATTTGAAATTGTTCCATAGTTTCGTTTCTTTGGTATAAACCAAAAGTTGATGCGCGAAGCCGCCTTTGTAAAGCAAAATAAAGACAAATGGGCTACTTTTGAAAATGCCCTGACCAACAAAACGGCATTGACACCAGATAAATTGTCCGATCTCTATATTGAAATTACGGACCATCTTAGTTACGCCAAAACCTTTTACGCAGGCAGCAATACGGAGTTTTACCTCAACACTTTAGCCTCTCAGGCCCACCAAAAAATTTACAAGACCAAACGCGAACCTAAAAACCGGATTCTAGAATTTTGGAAAACAGAATTCCCTACAATGTTCTACCACCATCAACGCGAATTACTGATCGCCTTTCTGGTTTTCCTCTTTTTTAGTTTGGTAGGCGCCTTTTCAGCTGCCAACGAAGGTACGTTTGTTCGTTCAATTTTGGGCGATGGCTATGTAAATATGACCTTGGAAAATATTGAAAAAGGAGACCCTATGGCGGTATATAAGCAAATGGGAGAATTCAACATGTTCTTAGGTATTACCATTAATAATATTCGTGTGGCATTAATGGCATTTGCATATGGTATTTTATTGGGCATAGGAACATTGTTCGTCATGATGCAGAATGGGATTATGCTAGGAAGTTTTCAATATTTCTTCTATGAAAAAGGATTGCTTTGGGAATCTGTTCGTACAATTTGGATACATGGCACCATAGAAATAGCCGTTATCATTATTGCAGGTTGTGCGGGTCTTGTTCTGGCCAACGGTATTTTATTCCCAGGCACCTACTCCCGGCTTGAATCCTTTAAACGTGGGGTGCAGAATGGATTGAAAATAATGCTAAGCACCGTGCCGTTTTTTATCATTGCCGGTTTCTTAGAAGGTTTTGTTACCCGCCATACAGAAATGCCGGATGCTTTGGCCATTCTTATAATTTTAGCCTCTTTGGCACTAATTCTTTTTTACTACGTTATATATCCTAAACGACTCAACAAAAGACCTACACCATGAAACAGTTTATAGAGTTTAAAAAACAACGGGAAATGAGCCAGATTTTATCTGATACTTTTGGCTTTCTCCGGAACGAATTCAAAACATTTTTTGGTGTGTTTTTTAAGATTATCGCCCCTTACTTAGTGGTTATGCTCATTAGCTATGGTTTTTACATGTTCCAGATTGGAGATTTAATGAATTTTAGCGTGAGCGGTTCCAACTCAATCCTGAGTGGTATAACTGTTTTTTTTGTTGCTCTTATTTTTTTACTTGCAACGGTTACTACCTACGTTATGGCTCAGGCTACCACACTATTTTATATTAAATCTTATATCAAGAACAACGGTACCATAGATTTTTCTGAGATTAAGGAAAATGTCTACGACTCTTTTTGGAAGTTTATAGGCCTCGGTTTTTTAGTTGCTATATGTGTAGGATTCGGTTTTCTTTTCTGCCTAATTCCCGGCATCTACCTCTATGTGCCGCTTGTGCTCTCATTTAGTATTCTTGCTTTTGACGGTAAAGGTGTTTCAGATGCTTTTAGTGATAGCTTTACATTGGTAAAGGAATATTGGTGGGTTACCTTTGCCTCTCTTTTTGTGGTAGGTATCATTGTTATGGTAACCAGTTATGCATTCGCCTTACCGGCCACCATTTATACCTATGCTAAAATGGGCATCCTTTCTGGTGAAATAGATGCCGAAAATTTTACCGTAGCAGACCCTATTTCCATAATCCTAGGAATCATAAGCACGCTTGCACAATTTCTATTGAATATAATCTCCGTTGTTGCCAGTGTTTTAATCTATTTTGATCTGAACGAGAAAAAGAATTTTACGGGTACTTATGAACGCATAAAAAATCTTGGAGGAACGGCCGACGAATAAATATGCGAAAACTGCATTTCTTTTTATTGCTTGGCATATGTTGGGCCGGAATTTTATCTGCTCAGAAGGACTCCCTAAACATCTCCTATGACACGGATGCTCTTGAAGTAAAAACCATTAGCGACTCAGATCTAAGTAAGTTTTATGAAGACAAAGCTTTTCAATATGAAGTAGACGAAACCGATCCTACCTGGTGGGACGATTTTAAAAGTTGGCTGAACAACCTCATGCTCCGTATTTTTGAAAATATTTTTGGTATTGAGGAAGCTTCCGGCATTCTTGCCGCATTCATACGCCTTGTACCTTATTTGCTTCTGGGCGTACTGATATATATTCTCATTCGGTTTTTTCTGAATATTAACGCCAGTGCACTTAAGCAAGCCTCAAAAAACAAGGCTTTGGTTTCCGTTTCCGAAGAAGAGCACATCATTAAGAACGAAAACATCCAGGACCTTATAAATCAAGCCCTTGCCAAAAAAGACTTCCGGTTGGCGGTACGTTATTCTTATCTACAGGTATTAAAATTAATGAGTGAGAAAGAAATCATTACTTGGGAACTTCAAAAAACCAATGATGATTATTTAAATGAAATTGCCAAAACAGAACTCCAAAACCCGTTTACGAGCATTACACGCTTATATAACTTTACGTGGTATGGAGATTTTCATATTACCGAAATAGAATATCGAAAAGCAGAAAAAACCTTTTTATCCATTGAAAAAATCATAAGCTCTAATGGATAAAAAAGGGATAAAATATATAATAGTAGCCGTAGCAACAGTAGCCCTGTTAATGATTATTCAATACAGTAGTCCTAAACAGATCAACTGGACCAACTCGTACGTAGCCAAGCACAAAATACCCTATGGAACCTTTGTCTTGAACGATGTTATGGAGCATCTTTTTGAAAATAAAGTAAAGCAGGTAAACATACCTCCTTTTGAATTTCTCAAAACTAACGAAGAAGCATCAGGAACCTATTTTTTTGTAAATAACAATGTAAGTTTTGGTGATTCGGAACTGTTCTCTCTTTTAGATTGGGTAAAAAAGGGCAATACATTATTTATAGCTTCTGAAGATTACGAAGAAAAACTTTTGGATACTCTTAAACTAAATACCGCCACTCTTTTTAGCGGATTAGAAAACATACGGTCCCATAAACATAAATTGGTTAACCCTGCGCTAGATTTAGAAGACGGTTACGTTTTTAATAAAGAAGATTATGTTACGTATTTTATGAAATATGGGACAGATTCCATGACTATCTTAGGAACTGTAACCAATATAGAGAAGACCCAAAAGAAAGATGAAGAAGTAAACAACGTAATCAAAAGGTCATTTGGACAGGGAGAGATTATTCTCAGTACTTTTCCTAAAGCCTTTACAAATTATTTTATCTTAAAAGATAACAATAGGCAGTATACTGCGGGGATTCTGTCTTATTTAGACGACTCCCGCACCATTTATGTGGATAACCATTACAAAAGCGGAAAAGCCGTTTACACTTCGCCTATGTATGTTTTTCTAAATACCAAGGAATTCAAATGGGCCTATTATCTTGCTTTGATCGGCGTGGTTATTTATGTCTTTTTTGAAGGGAAACGAAAGCAAAGGGCTATACCAGTGATTACTCCACTTAAAAATCAAACGCTGGCATTTACCCGTACCATAGCGGATATGTACTTTGAAAAAGGTGAACGAAAGCAAATTGTGGAACATAAAGTCGTTCATTTTCTGGAGTATGTCCGCTCTCGTTATTATTTGAGCACATTAAAAAAAGATGATGAATTCTATAATAATTTGGCATCACGAAGCAATCATACCAAAGAAGAAATAAAAGCCCTTTTCTCACTTATAGCACAATTGGAAGCAAAGAATAATTTAACCGATGAAGAGTTACAGAAACTGAATTCGGGCATAGAAAATTTTAAAAAGAAATCACATGGAAAATAATGAGATCCAAAACGAAGACCTCAACTTTAACAATCGCGTTCCACTTGAAGATTTAAAGAATGCCGTTGGTGAAATCAAAAAGGAGCTTTCTAAAGTCATAATAGGACAAGAAAATTTTATTGAACTTCTCATTGTATCCCTCTTGGTTGATGGCCATGTACTTATTGAAGGGGTTCCGGGTATTGCCAAGACCATTACCGCAAAGCTTTTTGCCAAAACTCTAAAGACCGATTTTAGCAGGATTCAATTTACACCAGATCTTATGCCCAGTGATATTCTTGGCACATCAATTTTCAATATAAAAACTTCCGAGTTCGAATATAAAAAGGGCCCTATTTTTTCCAACATCATCCTTATTGATGAAATAAACCGTGCTCCTGCCAAAACACAGGCCGCCATGTTCGAAACCATGGAAGAACGTCAAGTAACTATGGACGGAACCACCTATAAAATGAAAGCTCCTTTTATGGTATTGGCTACGCAAAACCCAATTGATCAAGAAGGAACTTACGCCTTACCAGAAGCGCAACTAGATCGTTTTCTATTCAAAATAAAAGTAGAATACCCTTCGCTTGATGAGGAAATTCTGATTATAAAAACTCATCATGAACGTAAAGGTACTGTCGTAAAAGAAATGATAAACGGTGTGCTTACACCCGAAAAACTAGCTGGCTTTAAAGCGAACATTCAAGAGGTTATAGTTGAGGAAAAAATTATACGGTACATTGCCGAAATCATTTCCAAAACAAGAAACCACCCGCATCTTTATTTGGGCGGGTCACCTAGGGCTTCCATTGCTACTTTAAATGCCGCAAAAGCCTTTGCTGCAATTAATGGAAGGGATTTTGTAACTCCAGAAGATATTAAGAAAGCTTTGGTACCAATTCTTAACCACAGGGTAATTTTAACTCCCGAACGTGAAATGGAGGGCATGACAACGGAAAGCGTAATTCAAATGATAACGGAGTCGGTAGAAATTCCGAGATAGGCATGCAATTTTTAAAAACGTTCTACATACACAATGTTTTTTTTAGGTATATCGCTGTTCTTTCCGCCAGCTTTATACTCAGCTATTGGGTTCCGATGCTCTACCCTATTACATGGCTTTTAACCCTACTTTTAATTGCGCTCTTCTTATTTGATGCGTATTTATTATATACCGCTAAAACAGGTATAAAAGCATCTAGGATATTACCAAAAAAATTATCCAACAGCGATTTAAACCCTATTTTAATACAGTTTGAGAGTCAGTATGCATTTCTAGTCCATGTATCAATTATAGATGAACTTCCCGCTCAATTTCAAAAGCGCGATTTTGAATATAAAACCAGTTTATCAAAAGGGGATAAAAAAGAATACCGCTACACCGTTAGACCTGTTGACCGTGGTGAGTACGTTTTTGGTAATCTAAATGTGTTCGCCTCATCGTCCTTAAAAATAATAAAGCGAAAATTTGTTTTTCAAAAGGACCAAATGGTTCCCGTATACCCGAGCATCATTCAGATGCAGCAATACGACTTTTTGGCTATCAATAACCAACTTACCGAAGTTGGACTCAAAAAAATACGCCGTATTGGGCACACCCAAGAATTTGAGCAGATAAAGGAGTATGTTCAAGGTGATGATTTTAGAACCGTTAACTGGAAGGCTACGGCCAAACAGAATCAGTTAATGGTCAACCAATACCAAGATGAACGTTCTCAACCCATTTATTCCATAATTGATACGGGCCGAGTAATGAAAATGCCCTTTAATGAGCTTAAACTGTTGGACTATGCTATTAATTCCGCTTTAGCCTTCTCCAATGTTGCTCTAAAACGTAACGATAAAACAGGAATGATAACGTTCTCAAAAAAAATAGAATCTTTTGTTCCTGCCGTTCAGAAAATTACACATTTGAACACCATTCTAGAAAAGCTTTACAATATAAATACCGAGTTTACAGATGCAGATTTTGGTATGCTCTACGCACATATAAAACGTAAGGTGAACCAAAGAAGTCTTTTGCTGCTCTACACCAACTTTGAACACATTTCAGCCTTAAAAAGACAGCTTCCTTTTTTGACTGCCATTTCTAAAAAACATGTACTGGTGGTTATATTCTTTGAAAACACAGAATTAGACACACTGATTTCAACAGATGCGGAAGATTTACAGTCCATCTACCACAAGACCATAGCCGAAAAATTCACGATGGAGAAGCGTCTGATGCAAAAAGAACTTCAGAAATATGGTATTCAGACCATTCTTACCAAACCAGAAAACCTAACAATGAATACCATCAACAAGTACCTAGAAATAAAGGCTCGCGGCCTTCTTTAGCCACTTCCTATAAATACTATCGCTCGTCATAACGAGAAAAACTTAAAAAAGTTTTCAACAAGTTATCACCAACGCTCATGTTGATAACTTTTAAATGCACTCTAAAAGATATTTCCACCCCTTATTCTATCAAGTGTTAATCGATAAAAGGCATCTCTAACAACCTTCATTTATACCCCATCAACCGATTAAGAGTTCAGAATAATCGGCATAATTCTGTAAATTGCACTCCCCCTAAGGTATCTAAAATACCAACCGAAAAAAGCTTAACAACGAACCAAACCTACAGAACAGGAATGAAAAAGACATCTCCGTTAACTGCGAAATCGTCAGCAACCTTTTTCAATTTTTTACGGCCTCAACCAAAGTATAAATTTCGTCTTGTAGATTTTAAAAATAAGGACTACAAAACAGATTTACTTTTATCTCAAACGAGATGTAATTTAGAAATTCTACCCAAGGGGGTAATGGTGGTTGGCAACTTTGATAACCATGACAGTATAATTCCGGTTTTAAAAGACGAAATAGAATCAATAAGTTTAGTTCGGGGAAAAGAAACAATAGACACATTTTACCTGTCTCCTATGCACATCTTATTGAAGTTGGGCATACCAAGCCGCATATCTCGCTTCTTTAAAGTTTACCCTTCCGAATACAAGATATCCGAAACTCAGATTACCATTAAATGCGTGGACTACCAGTTGAAATTGATTACCAATGGCAATAATTTTGAAGCATTGCTACGTACCTTTAAAAAGTCTGGATATTCAGAAGAATTAGACCTCATGCGCAAACCCACCCTAAACCTGTTGAACTACAACGTTTACTGAATTTAGTCAGATGTTCTATGGTTAGTGAATTAGCCTACAGTTTATTAAATTTAAACTAGCTTAGAGGGCCATCTCAACAAAAACCATAGAAATGAGATTAAAAAAACTACTACTCTTGCCATTTTGCATTTTAGCTATTGCAACAGGCCGCAGTCAAGACCTACATACTTTTGCTCAAACCTTTCTGCATACTTTAAATGCCGACCTACTAGAAAAGATCCAGTTTAAAATTAGCGATGCGGAACGTTTTAATTTCAATTATGTACCTGTAGCAAGAAAGGGCCCAACCTTTAATGATTTTAATACCGAGCAAAAAGAGGCCGCAACCAATTTATTAAAAGCCTCTTTGAGCCAAGAAGGTTTTCGCAAAGCATCCGAAATTATGGCCCTAGAAAATATTTTGGCCGTTCTTGAAAACAATGAACGCATGATGCCAGACGGCACCCCTATGCGAGACGCCCTAAACTATCACTTCTCCATATTTGGCGAACCTGCTGCAGGAGAATTTTGGGGCTGGCGTTTTGAAGGCCATCATGTATCTTTAAATTTTATTGCTTCTAAAGGAGCTATTTTATCTGCAACACCATCTTTCATGGGTTCTAATCCCGGTACAGTACCCAGTGGAGAATCAAAAGGGAAACAAGTGCTAAAAAAAGAAACCGAAATAGGTTTTGAACTTCTTAATTCACTCTCGGAAAAACAATTGGCACAAGCTATATTTTCTAATGAGGCTCCCTACGAGATATTTACACGTAACCACAGAACCGTATCTAACTTAGAACCTAAAGGAATTCTATTTGCTGATTTATCCGAAGAACAAAAAGCTTCCTTTCAAAAATTATTAAATCTGTATTTAGACAATTACGAAGCTAGGTTTTCAAAATCGCTTAAAACCAAGATTGAAGAAGCAGGTTTCAACAACCTTTCTTTTGCTTGGGCCGGTAGCCAAAAACCTGGCCAAGGACATTATTACCATATTCAAGGGCCTACCATTTTAATTGAGTATGATAACATACAAAACAATGCTAACCACGTGCATACCGTAGTTCGGGATTTAACCAATGATTTTGGTCAAGATATTTTAAAAGATCATTACGATCACAGCCATTAAACTCGCACAAAACCCATGCAAGACCCTAAACCTGAAGTCTGGCTCCGCGGACCTATTCCTGAAATTCCGCAACTATTGCAACCTGCCGCACATGCACTATTGCAATCTTCCGAAGAAATAGAGCGCTATTTGCTCGGTTTTCCCGAGGACAAACTATGGACCAAAATTGTTGGAAGAGCTTCAGTTGGATTTCACTTACAGCATATTACCGGAGTCCTAGACCGTATGATGACCTATGCCAAATCTGAAAATTTATCAGATGTGCAATTCAACTATCTCTCTCAGGAAGGTAAGCCCAATGAACAACTTCTCTCCTCGGACCTTATCATCAACTTTCAAAACAAAACTGAACAAGCCTTATCGTTTTTTAAGACGCTGACCGAGGCTACTTTAAAAGAGAAGCGTTCGGTAGGAAGAAAAAAGCTTCCATCAACAACTTTAGGTCTTCTTTTTCATGCCGCAGAACACAGTCAACGCCATGTGGGGCAATTATTGGTAACGGCAAGTATCCTTACTTCTTCCTAAAATTAAAGACGCTATTTGTCCAATAATTTTATAACATTAAAAATTAACTTTTTATGGGGTCCTAAATTTGCCATAACACACTAACTTCATATTGTTATAAAAATAAACTTATGAAATCTAAAGAAGTTAAAATTTACTCAGGAAACCGCTTCACAGCCCAGCGTATTGAGGAAAAACTGAATGAAGTTGGTATTAATCCCATTATCAAAGACGCTACTGAATCTGCCCGTTTAGCGGGGTTTGCCGCCAATATTAACGGAGAGCTAGATATCCATGTGCGAGAAGATGAAAAGGATAAAGCTATGATTATCGTCAGGGCCATAGCTGCACAGCAAAAAGATTAAAAGCTAGTTGTTTACTGTATTCAGAATTGCCTATTTTTATCGGCTACTTACCAATGAATACAAAACAACAATGACAAACAAAACCAAACTCATCCAGTTATTAGCACTATCGCTATTTATCACCTTATTTAGCGCTTGCGACTCCAAACCTAAAAAACCGAAGGAAACCCCATTGGTTATCGTAGAAGACTCCCTTACGGAAGTAAGTAGAGCACAAGAAATACGTGAAGGTATTAGTCCTAAAATTGCAGACGGACTAGAATTAACGCTCTGGGCTTCAGATTCTTTAGCCCCTGACCCTATTGCCATGCAAATTGATGACGAGGGCAAAGTGTATCTTACCCGTACCAATCGTCAAAAAAATTCAGAATTCGATATTAGAGGGTATCAACATTGGATGACCGCTTCTATTTCTTTACAATCTGTTGAAGACCGTCGTAAGTTCTTACATGAAACATTCGCTCCTGAAAAAAGTGAAGAAAACGAATGGTTCCCTGACCTTAACGAAGATGGAAGTCACGATTGGAAAGATTTGACAGTTGAAAAAGATGAAATCTGGATGCTGGAAGACAGCAACAATAATGGAATTGCAGACAGATCAACTCGAATTCTAGAAGATTTTAATGAAGAAATAACCGATGTTGCCGGAGCACTTTTAGTCCGTGAAGACGATGTCTTTGTGGGCGTAGGTCCGGACATGTGGCGTTTAACAGACACCAATGATGATTTGATCTTAGATGAAAAAACATCAATCGCTCATGGATTTGCTGTGCATATTGGGTTTGGTGCTCATGGAATGTCCGGAGCCATTGAAGGCCCTGATGGCAAAATATACTGGGGCATTGGTGACATTGGCGCTAACCTTACTACTGTTGACGGCCAAAACCTAAAATACCCAAATCAAGGTGTAATTGTACGTTCCAACCCTGATGGAAGTAATTTTGAAGTATTTGCCAGAGGATTAAGAAACACCCACGAATTTGTTTTTGATGCCTACGGAAATATTATTTCTTCCGATAATGATGGTGACCATGCAGGCGAAAGTGAACGACTTGTTCATTTAGTAGAGGGTTCCGATTCAGGATGGCGCTCTAACTGGCAATATGGTAAATATACAGACCCCAAGAACAATGGTTACAAGGTTTGGATGGATGAAAAGCTGTTCACTCCCCGTTGGGAAGGCCAAGCCGCATACATTGTACCTCCTATTGAAAATTTCCATAACGGACCAACCGGAATGGCTTTTAACCCAGGTACAGCTTTAGGTAAGGATTGGCTCAATAAATTCTTTTTAGTAGAGTTTGTGGGCAACCCTGACCGATCTAACATTTGGGCTTTTGATTTAAAACCTAAAGGAGCTTCTTTTGAGCTGAATACGGACAAAAGTATCTTAAGTGGTGTTCTACCTACAGGAATTCAATTTGGTCCGGATGGCGCCATGTACGTTGCCGATTGGATTACCGGGTGGGGTACTAAAAACTATGGTCGCGTTTGGAAACTAGATGTTAGCGATTCTAAAAATGACCTAGAGAAAGAACGAAAAGAGACCGAACGTCTAATGACCTTGGACTATAAAGAGCAATCCACAGATGAGTTGGTAAAATTACTTTCTTATGGAGATATGCGTATTAGAAAGAAAGCTCAATTTCAATTGGTAAAAAATGCCTCAAAAGGTTACAACGCACTTAAAGAAGTGGCCGCTAATAATGCAAATCAATTTGCACGTATCCATGCTATTTGGGGTATTGGTCAGGTTGCTGACAAAGATGCTTCGGAAGCGGAGCCACTTGTGGCACTA
This sequence comes from Zobellia amurskyensis, assembly GCF_009725985.1. Taxonomy (GTDB): domain Bacteria; phylum Bacteroidota; class Bacteroidia; order Flavobacteriales; family Flavobacteriaceae; genus Zobellia; species Zobellia amurskyensis. Next base: position 1,696 of record NZ_RCNR01000030.1, on the reverse strand, counting down.
TTAGCTGATAGCGACCCTGAGATTATTGCTCAGTCCGCTAAAGTTTTAGGAGATGCAAATTATATTGATGCAGGAACAAAATTGATTCCTCTTTTAAAGCATGACAATTCTCGTGTAAAGTTCTTTGCCGCACAAGCTTTGGGCAGATTTAAAACCGAAGCTGCCATTCAGCCTTTGCTAGACTTTATCGTAGCAAACAATGATGAAGATGTTTATTTAAGGCACGCCGCAGTTTTAGCGCTATCTAGAATTGGAAAAACCGAATCTATTACCACTCTAGCGCACAACCCCAACCGAAGCTTACGAATAGCCGCAGTTCTGGTTTTACGTAGACTTCAAGACCCTGCAGTTGCAGAATTTTTAAAAGACGAAGATGAATATATTGTAACTGAAGCCGCCAGAGCTATTAATGATGATTGGTCTATTGACGCTGCACTTCCTGCGCTTGCAGATATGTTAACCGTAGAAAAATTTAATTCAGAACCTTTATTGCGTAGGGCTATCAATGCTGCACTTCGCGTGGGAACTGACAAAGAATTAGAAAACCTTATCGCTTTTGCTAAAGATAAAAACAGGTCTAATATACTAAGAGGTGAAGCTTTAGCCACTATTGGCACCTGGGCGGAACCATCTGTACTTGACAGAGTTGATGGTCGTTTCCGTGGAGAAATCAAAAGAGACCCCAATATTGTAAAACAGAAAATTGAAAAAGATATTCCAGATTTTCTTGAGGACACGGATGTTGACATTATTATAGGTATTACCAACACCTTGGCCAACTTAGGAATTGATACACATAACGATGCTCTTTTTGCTATCATGAAAAAGAACAAGTCGCCAAAAGTAAGGTCTGAGGTTTTGAAAGCATTAGGGAACCTAAACTTTGATAAAATTGAAACCGCCATGCAGTACGGTATGAAAGACGGTGACAATGATGTGCGTACTACGGCCATCAGCTTAATGCCTCAAATGGAAATATCCAAGGAGAACCTTCCTAACATCATCAAACCTATTTTCCAAAAAGGATCAGTACGTGAACAACAACAATTGTTAAGTGTTTTAGGTGAGCTTCCCGTTGAAAAAAGTGGCGAGGTTTTAGAAGGGTTGATAAAGCAAGCTAGCGCAGAGCGCTTAAAGCAAAGTGTTATTCTAGACCTTATTGAAGCCGTAGAAGCTACTGAAGACGAAAACCTAATTGCACAATTAAAACCATTAAAGGAAAATGGTAACTCTATGGATGCCTTTAAAGAAACTCTAGTAGGCGGTAATTACCGTGACGGTAGAAATGTTTTCAATAAAAATCCAACTGCCCAGTGTACCCGATGCCATGCTATTGGCAGCGCAGGTGGTGACGTAGGACCATCTCTGGAAAACATTGGAAATATATTAAGTAGAGAACAAATCCTAGAAGCACTTATTGAGCCAGGAGCAAGATTAGCCCCAGGTTACGGTAGCGTTTCCCTTACCCTAAAAGATGGGCAAGTAGTAAATGGTATTCTTGAGGCCGAAACTCACGAGGAACTTACTTTAAGAACCTCTGAAGCAGAACCTTTGGATATACCTATTTCCAGGATTGAGAAACGTGAGAATATGCCATCGGCGATGCCGCCAATGGGCCGTTTAATCTCAAAAAGGGAATTACGAGACTTAATAGAATATTTGGCCAATTTAAAGAAGGCTAGTAGAAAAAAATCCT
>NZ_RCNR01000029.1 GCF_009725985.1 Zobellia amurskyensis | reverse complement strand
TGACTCATAATTGAACACGACCTTCGCTGAAAGCCCAAAATCGAATTGATATTTTAATTGAACCTTTCCTATCAAATATTCACGCACGTCATCATCAAACCCGGCAAAATCTTTTTTGGTGGCCGCATATGGACTACGAGTTCCAAAACCTGAATAAGCCGCCCTATCCGTATCTGGCAAAAACGCAGAATAAACAGGTTGAGCCGTCTTAAGCATCTGATACATTGAACTTAAATCTGTTCCCGGCGAATCCCTATTCTCCCTTCTATAAGATAAATCAACCCCGAATGAAAGCTTATCATTCAATTGTACATCTATATTAGACCTCACATTATATCTTGAGAAATTTAAATCCCCAGACTTGAATGCTCCTTCCTGATCTAAAAGACCTATCGAGGTAAAATATTTGACTTTCTCGGTACCTCCTGTTATATTTAAATTGTGTTGGACCATAGGCGTCCATTTTTTAAATACTGCGTCATTCCAATCTTGATTTACATAGCTTGGATCATTACCTGATTTAAATTTTTGTACATCTCCAGATGTATATGTATCATCCAAAGCTCCCCCTCCGTTAAGATCAGATTCTCTCACAAGCGTTGCATAGTCCCATGAATCCACATAAGTTCTGGATTGTGTTGGTTGCTGGAAACTAGTATTGTTATGAAATGAAATTTGAGGTTTTCCGATTTTGCCTCGTTTTGTAGTAATAAGCACTACACCATTACCTGCCCTTGATCCATAAACTGCAGCCGAAGCATCCTTTAAAACTGAAATAGTTTCAATATCGTTAGGGTCTACTCGATCCATTGGGGTCTGTAAACCATCCACTAAAATCAAGGCATTTCCAAAACCCCGAATATTAATGGATGTGGCATCATCACCCGGAACGCCAGTTGTTTGCTTCGTAATAAGCCCAGGAACACGACCTGCCAATAGTTCTGTTGTTGTAGTTGTTGGAGCTTGGGTCAATTCTTCTGCCTTTACAGTTGCGACGGAACCTGTTATTGAAGACTTCTTTTTTGATCCATAACCAACCACAACTATCTGATCAAGTTGCGAAACGCTTTCCTTTAAGGTTATTTCATAATTTTCTTTAGAGCCGACTGTAACTCTAGTTTTTTCAAATCCTACACAAGAGATAACTAATACATCTCCCTCAGAAGCCTCGATGTTAAAAATACCATCAAAATCAGTAATAGCTCCTTTAGTAGTGTTCTCAATCATTACGGTTGCATGAGGTATTGGCAAAGAATATTCATCCACCAATTTCCCAGTAATGGTGCTTTGCGAAAAAGCCATTTGCCCTGCACTAAGCAGAATCATTAAATAGAATAAAAGTCCTTTCATAATTTTGTTTTGAAATTCGTTGATAGTTGGATTATTTACCCACAAAGATGCAGACCGAAGAGTGAAATTGTTAGGGCAAATAGAGCAATGAGGGGGGTAAATAATTCAATTTTGCGCAAAAACTGAATAGACCCATTGTTTATAAAGTTTTTGAGAATTTTCACACTCGTTCTACGATAAAATTGGCAGTAGTCGTGCAAACCACATTCCGCATAAATGTGGTGAAAATGCAGTCATTTTATTTAAATGAAAATTCTTTAGTAATGAAATACTAAAATGTACCAGTACCCTAATGATGCCTTTTATTTAAAGCAAATAGGAACGAAAAGAAGAAAGCTTGCAATTATCTCAAAAAATTGGAATAAGGATAACGAGTATTAACTAATATATAAATTACTCGATTATTGATTTGATTAAAGCGTGCTTTCTGCCTGTAGATTAATTTTTGACTTATACTTGGATGGAAGACATCCAAACTGTTTTTTGAAGGATACTTTAAAGTATTTGTAATCATTAAACCCTACCCGCATAGCTACTTCTTTCATCTTAACATCTTCGGAAAGAATTATTTCGGCAGCTTTTTTAGTCCTTATAGATCGTATAAACCCTGTTAAGGACAGGCCTGTAAGAGATTTTATCTTTCTATACAGTGTAGATTGGCTCATACAACAAATGTCCATTAAATTATCAATTCCAAACTCTTGGTTCATTAAGTTCTCCTCCACCGCGGTAATTACCTTGTCAATAAATACGCTTTCGGCATCGTCTTTTTTAACTTTTAAATGTGTCGGTTCAAACCTAACTTTATTTAGAAAATATTCTCTGGTTTTAGATCTATTTTGAATAACAGTAGCGATTCTAGCTTTTACAACTTGGGGGTCAAAAGGCTTTGTAATGAAATCATCTGCACCAGTATTAAGTCCTTTTATTTCATAGATATTAGAAGAACGGGCTGTGAGCAGTATTACGGGAATATGAGAAGTGCTTATATTTGATTTTAGGGCCTTACAAGCGGTTAAACCGTCCATTATTGGCATCATTATATCACACAGTATTAAATCACAATTTTCATCAGAGGCAATTTTCACACAATCTTCCCCATTCTCAGCTTCTAGAATATTATAAAATGGAAATAAGAATTGACGTAAGTATTTTCTAATTTCTACATTATCATCTACAATTAAAACAGTAAATTGCTTTTGATCTACTTCAAGGTTTTTAATTGATAAATCGTTTAAATCAAGCTTCTCATATAAATCGATTTTATCAGTATTTTTATCACTAATATCAATAGTACTAGGTTGATACTTTGCAGACAACGGAAACTCTATTGTAAACTCCGTGCCTTTATTCAGCTGACTCTTTACTTCTATTGTACCATGATGTAATTCAACAATTTTCTTGGAAAAGCTCAACCCTATTCCACTTCCTATGAAATGGGAAGTATTTGTAGTTTGTATTTGATAGAAACGGTCGAAAATTTTATTTTCAAACTCCTTGCTCATACCTGATCCGTTATCTTCTAATTTAATGATACATTTGTCATCAAGCTCTTCTATGGATAATGTTATACGACCTCCATTAGAAGTGAATTTGAACGCATTGGAGATAAGATTGCATAATACTATTTCTATTTTATTTCTGTCGAAAGGAAACACTATGGATTCCTGTGATTTTAATAATTCATATTCAATATTCTTTTCTACTGCCTGCTCCTTGAAATAAAGAAAAACTTCTTCTGTAAATCTGACAAAATTACCGTCACTGACACTAAGTTTCAATAGCCCTTGACCTGCCTTTCTAAAATCCAGCAATTGATTGATAAGGTTGAGTAATCGAGTGGCATTTTTATTTACGGTTACCAGTTTTTCAGTAACTTCAGTTTTTAAATCGGTCATAGAAATCAGTTCTTTAATCGGACCGGTAATCAAAGTAAGGGGTGTTCGAAATTCATGGGAAATATTTGTAAAAAACGTAAACTTGGCTTCACTTAATTCTTGCTCCTTTTTCAATTCATTCCGTAGCTTTGAGTGCTTAAGTAGAATGTAGTAGAAACTTGTAATAACAACACAAAATATGATAAAATAGAGAAGAAATGCTAGCGGACTGAGCCACGGTGAATAATGAATTTCTATATCTAGCGATGTGGGCTCCGACCAATTTTGCGAATCGTTAGAGGAGCTTATAAGTAATCTATAATCTCCTGGTGGAAGACCAACAAAATGAATTTCATTCTGTGATTTCAAATTCACCCAATCATTTTGAAAACCTTTTAACTTGTACCTATAACTCTGAGTTTTATCCGCAAAGTTGGAACTCGAAAAACCAATGGTAAATGATTTCTCTTTGTGAGTGAATTCAACACGGTCTACATAACTGAAATCTTGGGCTAATCGAACAACGTTATTATTCGGGGCGTTAGGTGTCACCAATTGGTTGTTGACCATTAAATGTGTTAGAATAATATCATTTTGTTCAAGTGAATCCTTTCTTAACTGATCTGGCATAAAATAGGTAAGGTTACCTAGACCTCCCGCGTATATTGATGATGTCTCGTCTTGGAAAAAGCTTCTTAGATTAAATTGGGAAGTGTATACCCCATCGCTTTTTCCATATTCAACAAAAGAATTATCGATTGTATTTAATCTGACTAAATTAGTAGTTGTAGTAAACCAAAGGCTATTCTTGTAGGCAGAGATACCGCAGATAAAGTCATTTTGGAGCCCTTCTTCCTTTGAAATTTTATTGACTACTCTTAATTCACTTTCCTTAAACTTCAATTGATAAAGACCATCCGGTGTTCCCAACCATATATGACCATTATAGAAAAAGGTGACATTAATAATTGCTGGCAATGATTCCTCCAATAACCCTATATGGTGTATAAATTTTAAATTCTCTTCATCGTACAAATAGATTCCGTTATAAGTTCCGACCCATAGGTTGTTTTGATCATCCCTTACTATTGAAGTTATGCGATTACTACCTATTTCTTTTGACTCGTCCTTATAAGTAAATTTATCTCTGACTATTGGCCGCAACGGATTTGAAACATCTACGAGCATCAAACCTTCCCTCTGCGTCCCTACCCAAATCATATTGTCATCTACCGCTAGATAACATGTCGCCTGAGGTATATTTATTGAGCTAATTTTATGTCCGTTTTCAGCAATTAGAAAACACTCTTCCGTAGTACCTACATAAAAAATGGAATCGTGTTCATAGATAGAAATTACCTTCCTATCTCCAATATCTTTTACTTGATCAAGGGCAGATAAGGAATCCCCTATAAACAAACCATTGCGTAAAGTTCCGAGCAAGAATTTATTTTTCTTGAATACAGAAAGCACAACTAGGTTATTCTTTAAAATAGGATTTTTAACTACCGCATCTAAATTTTTAAAACCCTTACTCTCTGTAAGTTTTATTATACCTCCTAATCCTGTAGCAAGCCACAATACATTGTTTTTATCTCTATGGATGTTAATTACAATATCATAATTAACTGTCTTCTTATTGTCCGGAGGATAGACTAAATTAATTTTTTGGAATTGGTTTAGCTCCTCGTTATGCCTATATACTCCATTCCCCCAAGTACCAATCCACAAGTTATTTGTGTGGTCTAAAAATAAACTGGTGAAATAATTAGTAGTTATACCGGTACTTTGTGAAGTAATTCGTTGGTCATCAAAATTTAGTTGAAATATTTTCTTGTCCTTTTCTGTTTTATCCGATACTGTACTGACCCATAGGCAATTCCTTATTTTATCTTCGATAATACTTGTTATATCAGATGACTTTTCGTCTATTCTAAATGACAGTATGCGATTTTCAGACGGATCATATTTTTTCAGAATGTTTTCCGATCCAAACCACATGTTTCCGTAAGTATCCCTCATTAATCCGGATACTTGTTTTAAATCATAATGTTCGATTAATTTATCGTAGGTATCAGCAATAATGTAAAGCCCATTTTCATTGGTTCCCACCCATATATTTCCTCTAGAATCCTCATTAATAGTTAAAACCCTTACGGATGAATGAGCATCTACCCCAAGGACTTTATTAAAATCCTCTAGTGCTCCAGTTCGTAGATTGATTCGGGATAAACCCCTACTTTTTGTACCTATCCAAAGGTTATTGCGACTATCTAAAAATAAAGTTTCAATATTCTCATTATTAAGACCAGGATAATTTTTACCAGGCTTAATGGTAGTAAAATTTACACCGTCGTATTTAATGAGTCCATTTTCTGAAGCTATCCATTTTATATTTAAGGAATCACTGATTACTTGAGAAACGTAATTATGGGAAAGCCCTTCTTTGGTAGAAATGTAGTCAATTAAATATTCTTGAGTTGTTTTTTGACCGTATACAACCGAAAATGAAAACAATAATACACATAGCAACCCCTGTTTGTATTCGCCAATTTTCCAGTAAAGAGCGTTTGCTAATTTCATATTTAAAATGCAAAAATCGTATCTAAAAAAAGTTTTAAAGATTCATTGAAAAATCTACAAAGGCAATTTTTTGTAATCATTTAGACACTTAATAACATTAAGATAAAAGTAAGCTTCAATATATCACGTAATTCTCTTAAAACTCAAATTCTTCGATTCTAAGTATGACGTTTAGATAACTTTTTTTTAATCATTCCACCACTTCCATTCCTCAAAATGTTTTTTTAAATAAGCGATGGACTCTTTGCCTCCATAATATCTTACCACCCCTGAAGGCATACGTATAACACAAACAGACCGTCCGTTTAATGATGCCTCTATATAGTCCTTAAAATGATAACTTTCAGCTATATAAATGTTTCTATACTGGAGTAGATTTTCATGCCATTTTATAATGTTTCCATGCGCATCACCATCAGCAACAATGGGTAAAAGGCCTTCCCATCTTTCCTTATAAGGAAAATGTCTAACCCAATCTATATTCCCAAAATGCGCACCTGGTACAGCGTTATAGCCATTACCACCATTCAACCCATCATCGTAAATTTTGTATGCATTCAACATAGTGTAATCTAGTTCAGGGTAAAAAAGTGTTCCTGTGTTTAGGTTTTTAATAGGTTGAATTACATCTTTTTTAAAATCTGCCCAACTAAGACCTATTTCGCCCGCCATAAATGCTTTTCTATAAATTTGTGCTTCTGAATATGAAAGATTTGGTGGAATTAAAAAATTAGATACATGATCTGCCAGTTGTCCATTAGGCCATATTAGTTTATGAGTATAATTTTCCGGTAACTCCACCACTTCTAACCGATATCTCTTAGACTCTACATATTTCCTATTGTAAGCAACCAATGGGCTAATACCCTTATCTAAATCTATATCCTTTGTTTTAGATTTTACACCTACTAAATTCAGCTTCATAAGAGCAACAGAGTCTACCATTCCCTCTCCTCCAACGGGACTTTTGTGATGGGATTGAAAAATAGCGTACTTTCCTTCTGGAATAGATTTTACGTATTTTTTTTCTTCTTTAATGATATTCCGGAAACTGCATCACCGGTAAGATCGCTCAAAGCAGATACAGCATAGAAAGTACTGTATATTCTAGAATTCCATCCAGGTCTATCGCCAAAGCCTCCATCATAATTCTGAAGTGAGTTCAGCCATTCTATGCATTTTTTAACATTTTTAGGTTCAGAACCCAAAGCTTTTAGAGCTTTTAATGCAGCCCATGTATACCAAACATCTGATTGATTGGCTACATCACTACTCTCCGGACTATACTTAAAACCACCGTCCTCTGCTTGACAGGACTGGAGCCATTTAACGCAATCCTGAGCGTTAAACACATCACTTTCAAGGCTTTTTAATGTTAGGACCGCATTGCTGGTAACGATTAAATTTGTTTCCGAATCAGTTGGCGTAGGCTTATCTTTAATATCATCTACAAAAGCTCCGTTTTCTGCCTGACGGTCTCTTAAATATTTTTCTATGTAAAATTTATTTGTAACTTTTCCATCTAGCAAGGATATAGCTCCTATCATATGCCATAATGATGGAATGTCAAAAAATAAGCCCTCTTTATATTCGGGCAATTCCAAATAATTTTTTCTACTCTTGAATTTAATCTCCCAGTATTGCCCTCGTTTTATTCCTTCCTCAAAATTGATGTTTGAAATATGGAACAAGTTATATAAATGAGCCTTTTGAAAAAATGACCAATACCATGGTCCATTCTTTCTAGCAATTATTTCCATCCATGATTTATTTCCATTTTCAAAAGCTTCTTTTTCCCTAGGAACTTTGGCACCTAAAAGTTTTAAGGTACCGATAGCAGGATAATTCCAAGCTAAATCTGTATACTCTTTATTATCTGGCCCAAAAGCCCCATTCTCTTTTTGATGGTCCAAAATATAGGAAATAACCGAAGATGCATCGAGACGTTTTTGCTGCGCAAAAGAATTGATTGATACAAAAATCAAACACCACGCAAAAATTAATCTGATAGATTTTATCATACCATAATTAGATTAAATAATCATTTTCCTTTTTTAAAAAATTCGGCATCAAAACGCGTTATTTCCATCAGTTTTTCTATTTTTTCAACAATATCAGGGTGTTTACTTGCTAAATTACGTGTTTCACCTACATCTGTACTTAAATCATAGAGTTCCAGTTTAGCATCTGGTTTTTTCTTTAGATTACTGCGAACCGCTTTCCATTTCCCCATTCTTAAAGCTTGTGCATTAAACGAATTCCTTGTATTGGGGTTGTCTCCAGTTTTCCATCCATAATTATATTTAAAAAACTCCCAGTAAAGGAAATCATGCTTTTTTTGTTCTCTTCCTAACAACTCATCCAAATATGAAATTCCATCTATATTCTTTGGTGGTTCAATTCCTGCTATTTCACAAGCCGACGGAAGAAAATCTGAAAAGTCAGAAATTAAATCGCTCACTCTACCTTCTTCAATTTTCCCAGGCCACCTTGCCACCAAAGGTATTCTTATACCTCCCTCGTACAAATCCTTTTTAAATCCTCTCAAAGGTCCATTACTATTAAAAGCTTTGTTAGCATAGGCTGTTGGACCATTATCACTTGAAAATATTATTATAGTGTTTTCATCTATACCAGCTTCTTTTACTAAATCTAACAATTTGCCAATATCCGCATCCATACGTGTAATCATTGCCGCATAATTCCTCATAGCCTCAGAAAGGTTTAAATTTGAATAAGGAGCATTCGACGGCACTTGGTATTTGCTATGCGGTATGGTATATGGGAGATATAAAAAAAATGATTCATGTTTGTTTTCTTTTACAAAGTCTAAAGCTTTTCTTGTAAAAAGGTCATGCGTATATTGCAATTTCCCATTGTTTTCATTTTTCTCCAAAGGATATTTCTCTTCGTTTTCCCATAAATACTCCGGATAATACTCGTGTGCATTTCGTTGATCCAAATAACAGAAAGAGTAGTCAAATCCCTGATTATTAGGGCCTCCAACAGATTTCGCCCCTCCTAATCCCCACTTACCGACTATCCCTGTTTTGTAGCCGTTGGTTTGTAGTATTTCAGCAATTGTAAGGGTCGTATCCGGTATTGGCAAATTACCTTCAATTTCATAAGAAAAATTACCCCGTATATAGGAATGTGCCGTATTTAAACCACTCATAAGTACTCCTCGCGAAGGCGCGCATACCGTACTCCCGGAATAATGTTGTGTAAAACGGATTCCTTCTTTGGCCATTCTATCAATATGAGGTGTTTTTATTGTGTTTTGTCCGTAACACCCCAAATCTCCATAGCCCAAGTCATCGGCTAGAATATAAATAATATTCGGCTTATCAGTTATTTTTTTTGTGCCTGAATAGCTGTAAACGTTAATAAAACAGTACATAATAAAATTATACTGCACTTGGAATTACTTTTATTAAAGTTCCCTTTTTCATAAAACAGATTGGCTTGGTTCATTTTTTGATATTATAGGTATTATGGGAGATTAATGTTTTTTTAGTATAACCGTAAAGGCCTTAATTTTTGTTTTTACCCAAAAGTGTCGCTTCCCAATATTGTAAAAATTCTTCATTCGAAATATCTGGAGATAAGCCTCTAGCTTCCATATTTTCCTTGAACTTGCTTTCCATCAATTTCTTAGCATAATTAATTTCCAAAGGACTCTCTGGATAAGTTCCCAAATCAGTCTTAATCAACCATTTATCAAGCTGATTCTTCAAAATATTTTTCTGCGAATCATAAAGTTCTATGTTTGCTAAATTCTTTAATTCATAAGGATCATTATTTAAGTCATAAAATTCTTCCGAAGGTCTATCATCACTAAAAAATCTTGATTGATCTTCATTAAGACCTCCATTCTTATACATTTCTTGCATTAATGTTAATACAGGGTAAAAATTCTTTTTATAAGCATTGTACTGCGTATATGGCCTATCCGTATAAAAGTTTTTTATATACTTATACCTTTCACTTCTAACCATCCTTATCCTATCTACCGTTTCGTCTCTACGATCACGCATACTATAGACGTATTTCCTAATTGTATTATTATCCAAAAAATCTTGACCTTGAATATATTCAGGTACTGGCAAACCTGCTATTTTTAAGCTAGTAGGAGCTAAGTCTAGATTATTGATCAAACGGTCGTTTATAACCCCACCCTTTATTTTACCAGGCCACCTGACTATAAATGGGGTCCTAATACCTGCATCATACAAAAATTGTTTTGCTCTGACCATGGGCCTTCCTTGATCTCCAATAAAAAATACAACCGTATTTTCCGAAAGACCACTTTTATCCAGCTCATCTAATATTTCTCCAACTTGGATATCCACATGTTGAACGGTTTCTAAATACATTGCCCAATCCTTTCTAGCAAGTGGGTGGTCCGGGTAATATGGCGGGAGTTTCACATGATCCGGATTTATTGGGTGAATAGAATCAGCTTCAAAAGGCCTGTGTGGATAAGAAATTTGAATTTGAGAAAAAAACGGTTGTCCGACTTTACGATTTTTATATTCGGTACCATCGTAGAGATCTTCTTTTTTATGAATAAAATTATAGTCCGTTTTACCTTTATTGGTGACGAAATACCCTGCATCTTTAAAATATTCTGTAATTGGTTTCACAGGTTTAGGAAGTGAATCTTTAAACTGCTTCCTATGCTGTTCGCAACCAATACTAACTGGATACATACCCGTAATCATAGCAGAGCGACTTACAGAACAGACAGCGGACACGGTGTACATATTACTATAACGAGCGCCCTCAGAGGCAAGTCTATCTAGGTTAGGGGTATAAATCAGTTCGTTGCCATAACAACCTAAATCAATGCCTAAATCATCTGCAACTATCCATAATATATTAGGTTTATCTTGAACTAGTTTTTGCCGTTGACCTGAGATATCATTTTTAATAAAATTCCCGCTATACCAAAAAGTAGCCACAGCAAATAAAGTTCCGATACTCCAAAATTTCATCATCTTAAACATATCACAGAGTGCGTTTTATAATTGTATTGTTGTTCATTAATTGTTCTTTAAAATCATTTTAAGATTTCACAAAGTCAATAGTTCTTTGATAAGCAATTGTAGCGGGATAATTGGATCAAAATTTATGGTATTCATATACTTTATAGCTTTTCGAAAATGATATCTTTTCGATTTCGGTTAACTCAATAGCAAATGTATAATTCAAGCGCCCTATAAGTAGGGTCATATAATTCATTCTACAGGTGATATAAGCTAAAATACCCTTTCCACCACCGAAAGGAAGTTTGTATTAGCACCAAAACATAGATTTTAAGAAATGATGTGATTGTTGCTTTTTTTATATAAATTGGCCTAAGAATTTATTAATAATCAGAAAACTAAAACTGCATACGTTTTTGCATACGATTTTATAATTTCATAGCGGTTGAGCCCAATAAAACTGTCGACAAAAATTGAAACAGAGAGCTCATAACCCGAAGGTCGCTGGTTCGAGTCCAGTCCCCGCTACTAAGTAAAAAGGCTTCTGATTTCTCAGAAGCCTTTTTTTATGCCTTGTATTTCTTTTTATTACGCTCCGCGAAAAAAAACACTCCACCTATTAAACGTTTGTAAAGACATTTTATACGTTTAAGACTTTCTTATTTTCCTACAAACATTGGCGATATACAAGATTTGAGTAAATTACCTCTAAAATAAAGGTGAAAACAAATTCCAACATTAACGAAAATAGTAAATCGTGAGAAAATTAAAACTTCAAATTCAACTCTCAATTGACGGTTTCATTTCTGGTCCAAACGGAGAAATGGACTGGATGATTTGGAATTGGGACGAAAAATTAAAGAACTTCGTCAAAGAAATAACTGAATCGACTGACACCATTGTATTAGGACGAAAACTTGCTGAAGGATTTATTCCACATTGGAAATCCAACAAAGAATTGGAAGGTGCCGAAAAAATTAATAACTCAAATAAAATAGTTTTTACAAAAACGCTCGAAAATACTGAATGGGAAAATACCCTTTTGGAAAAAGGACATTTAGTCGAAAAAATAGAAAAATTAAAGTCTTCAACAGGAAATGACATAATTGCCTATGGAGGTGGCGAATTCGTTTCTTCACTAATAAGAGAAAATTTAATTGACGAATATTATTTTTTTATAAATCCTTCGATTTTAGGGAACGGAATGCCAATATTTAAGAAAGCTAATTATAAAACTGAATTAAAATTGGAAAGTGCAAAAGCTTATAAATGCGGAATCACAGTTTTGATATATAAAAAGTAAAAAACTGCTTACCACAACATGTAAAGCTCCAAAATGAAGATTGCATATATATTATTTGACGAAATAACTCTTTTAGATTTAATAGGGTTTTATGACCCTATTAAAAATATAAAAACCAAAGGGTTTATGGAGAATTTAAATTGGGATTTGTGTGCTACTAAAAAATCGATAAAAGATAGTTTTGGACTAGAAATTATTGTCGATAAAATCAAGCCTGATTTATCCGATTATGATATGATAGTAGTCCCCGGTGGATATGGGACAAGAAAACTTCAATACGATATAGAGTTCATTGATTGGTTGAGAACCGGAGAAAATGTTGATTTTATAGTTTCTATTTGCACAGGTAGCTTATTAATTGGGGCAGCAGGATTCTTGATAAACAAAACGGCAACGACCAACTTTAATGAATATAAATCATTGGAAAAGTACTGCGAGAGAGTTGCTCAAGCAAGAATTGTTGATGACGATAATATTATAACTGCTGGAGCGGTAGCTTCTTCATTAGACTTGGGCCTATACTTAGCTGAGAAACTTATTGGGAAAGAGAAAACTGAAGAAATACGAATAGGAATGGACTATCATCCAAATAAGTTTGAAATAATTACCGTAGCTAACAAAAGTAACTGTGACACAGGCCGTTGATAGGTCAAAAAAACAGATTCAGATTAGCCTCTTCAACGGGCTTTTTTTCTATGCCCTACCAGAAACGGAACTCTAATTTTGGATACATGGTAGAAGTGCTTAGTAAATATTGATATTAACTCCTAATATATCCGGCTGGGAGATTATTCTTCTACGATGTGCAGACAGGTATTTGGTTTATCAAAATAACGTCTCCCATAATAACGGTAATTTAAAGATTTTAACCGTTAAAGTTACAGTGTCGCTTACAGTTCTACGAGTTCTAAGCAGTCGAAAAAAAACAGATAATTATAAATTGTAATTATGTATCAATAGTTTCGTTTCTGACATGGTAAAAGGAACAATAAAGTACTGTACAATAATTAGTAATCAATATGTCCTTTAGAAAACCCGAAGGTTTGGTCTTATTTGAATATTTCATAAAGACTATAGCAAACCTTATATTCAACAAAACATTATCATAATTAAATAATCCTATTCATACGACAATGAAACTATCCAACCAATTACTAGCAGCTATCACCCTTCTATTTACAAGTACAACATTTGCTCAAGAAACTCCACATTTCAAGCCCGGAGAGGACCCAAAACAGTCTCAGCAAGAGTGGAAATTAATTGATAACATGTCCGATGAATTTGATGGAAAAAAGATAGATGAAAAGAAATGGCAGATTTCGGGTCAGGGGTGGATAGGCCGTGCTCCGGGATTGTTTCTTGCTGAGAACATTTCCGTAAAGGGTGGAAGTTTGCAAATAACCACAACTTTGTTACCGGAACCTATAGTCAAAAACAATAAAACCTATACCCACGGCGGCGGTTATGTTGGTTCTAGAAATGGCATGACCTACGGCTATTACGAATGCGAAATGAAAGCGAACAAAACCTTTATGTCCTCTACATTTTGGTTAATTAATGAAGGTAAAGACCGATCAGGCTGTGACAAAAGAACAACGGAATTGGACATTCAGGAATCTGTTGGACAAATAACGAATGATGCCGACTGGATGAAATACTTTGATCAGACCATGAACTCCAATACTCATAGTAGAAATATTCCTGAAGGGTGTGAATATGAAAAAGGGTCAAATAAAAGCAAAGGAGAGTTAGGTGGAAAAGCCTATGAAGATTTCCATGTTTACGGTGTTTGGTGGAAATCCAAGGATGAAATTATATTTTTCTTGGACGGTAAAATGCATTCCAAAGTAACACCCCCGGCTGATTTTGATATTGAAATGTATTTACGAATGGTTGTCGAAACCTACGATTGGAATCCGGTACCTAATGACGGCGGCATGACAGGTTCAAAAAAAGACAGAACCACAACGTACAATTGGGTAAGGTCATGGCAATTGGTGGATGCCAAAAATTAATTTAGTTTCTTTACTAAGGATTACTGTAAAGAAACTATGTTTTCCAAACTCAATTTAAATGCATCGCACGTTAAGCGGTCATAACCTCTAACTCAAATAACTAATAAGCCTTCGTTCCATACCGCTAACTTCGTTTTTCGGGAAATTTTGCTATTAGTTCTTTAAGCCAGTTATGGATTCATAAACTTTTTGATTTTTAAATCAGTAAGTATAGGATTAGCACCTTCGCTATTTGCGACCATTGCTCCTACGGCACAACCAAAATTTATGGCGTTTTGAGGATTCTCATTATTAAAGAGTTTATAGAGAACAGATGCCAAGAACGAATCGCCAGAACCTACCGTATCAAGCACCTTAATACGATAACCACTATTGTAGTAAAACGTACCGGAAATATATAAAACAGCACCATAAGCTCCTTTGGTAACACAAATGGTATCTGTATTTGTTTCTTTGGCTATAAACTCTATGGTCTGCTCTAATGAATTGAACTTAGACCCCATCGTAAGGGCTATTTCAAAAAGTTCATCATCATTGAACTTTATAAAATCCGATGCCAACATTAAATCTTGCAACAATTCTTGCGTATAATACGGGATCCTAAGATTAACATCAAAAACTTTATAGGGAGCAAATTTTAATAGTTCAAAAAGTGTGCTTCTTGACAAGCCATCTCTACAAACTAAACTACCAAAAACAAAAAAATCGCTATTGGCCACCACTACTTCTTGGGGTTCTTTATGAACAATTTTATCCCATGCTACCGGATAAGCAATATCATAGGATGCTATACCTTTCTCATTTAATACTACATTAACACAACCGGTCTGGTACTCCTCTTGAACCGTTATGTTTTTAGTATTGACCCCAGACTTTTTGAGGTAGCTAATAATTTTTTTACCATTACCATCTTTACCAACACTACTGATTACCGCTACGTTAATACCATAGGATTGAAGCCTTAGTGACACATTTAAAGGTGCCCCACCTATTTTTGAATGTTTTGGAAAATTGTCGAATAAAACTTCTCCATAACAAACTGCATTTATTTCCTTTTCCATTTTTAATCTATATTAAAAAAAGCACAGGAACGAATTCCCATGCCTTTTCAACTAACTCAAACAACTCTATTCTTTCTTATACTATTAATATCCAGGATTTTGTACGTATACCCCACCCGTAAAATCTATTTCACGTTGAGGTATAGGATAATATTCATCCCTACCTGCAGTAAACTCCGCATTAGCCAAGAAATCCCTCTTGGTTCTTTCCTCTGCTAAATAGGCATTTAAAACTTCGGCAGCTTCTCCCCATCGTACGAGATCAAAAAATCTTGGACCTTCCATTCCAAATTCCAATCGTCTTTCAAACTTTAAGGCTTTCAAGGCAAATTCTTTACTTGGAAAAGCATCATACGTACCTACATTATAGATATCCGTTGCCCCGGCTTCCACAGGTCTTGCCGTACTTGATGCCGCACGGGTCCTAACTTGATTTATTATAGGTAAGGCTTCATCCCATCTATCCAACTGTATCAAAGCTTCGGCCTTGAACAACAGTACATCTGCATAACGTATAAAATCTACATTTTTTGAAGTTCCTACGAACGGTCCCTCTTTTACATAGCATGAACAATCCGGAGCTTGTTGCTCTTTCATGTTACCAAAATATCCGTACACACCGGGGTCTCTCGCCCAACTAAAATTGTATACCATATCGCCCGTTTCGTTTACCGTATTTCTGTATTTAAAAGGTCTTCCCGGTATACCTACGGTATGATCCAATCTTGGGTCTATTGTTAGACCTGCACTAGGTACAGAAGTACCATCATCTTCAACCGTATTGAAGATATCATCATCATTAAAGGTGTCCAATAGTGGAAGTCCCGATGCATCTGTTTTAAAAGCGTTTACCATGTTTTGGCTAGCCAAATGAAAACCGCAACAGCCATAGAGTCCTGTTCCGTGCGGAGAATTCAGTCCGGTTACAAAACTTACCCTACTTACAATTGTACCATCATTTATAGAGAATTGCGCAGCCCATATTGATTCCGGGCCATTGTCAAAACCATCTAAAAAATTATTACCATAATCAGGCTCCAAGCTAGCACTAATATCATCGGCATAGCCCACAACTTCCTCTAAGAGAGCCGTATTGATATTTACTACAGCATGACTCTCATCTTGTTCATAGGCCTGGTATAAACGTAGTTTTGCCAAATACGCCGCAGCTCCATTCTTATCTGCCCTACCCACTTGGTCTTGTGACTCTGGAAGGTTGTTATAGGCGAAAAGGAAATCCTCTGCAATTTTATCCCAAAGTTCATTGTTGGGCAAATCGTTTGAAACTTGGCCTTTTTCCTCTGGTGTCAATTCCTCTGTGATATATGGAATTTTTTTGAAAAGCTGCTTTAGGATAAAATGTGAATGCGCCCGTAAAAACCGAAGTTCGGCCTGACGTATAGTTTTATCGGCATAATCGGCATCTGGAATTTCATTAATAACAGATAAGGCAAAGTTAGCCCTAGAAATAGCCCCATAATAGTTGGTCCAAGTTCTTGGTCCCATCCAATCGGTACCGTTATCTGCTTGGGTAAGGTTGTACTGTTCATATTTGTCAACAATATCAACATCGCCACGACCGCCTCCTCCTTTATAGGCATCATCAGAACGTACACTACCGTATACCCACATCTGGGTAAGCGGACCTACCATGTCATCATTGGCTATTCCCGCGTATGCGGCCACTACCAAAGACTCTGCATTTTCTGCAGTTGCTACGTTTTCGTTAGACAATACTCCTTCTGGTTCATACTCTAAAAAGTCATCCGAACAAGAGACAAAGAGTAATGAAACCAACATTCCTAATAAATATATATTTTTATGTTTCATGATTTCAATTTTTTAAAAATTTACGTTAAGTCCCAAAGACAATACCGTTGGCACAGGAATCCTGTTCACATCGGTACGTTCAGGGTCTGACCCGATATAATCGTTAGGTGTGAACCAAGCTAGGTTCTCACCTTGAAAATAGATTCTTAACTTGGTCATACCTCCCCATTTTTCAATAATATCCTCGGGCAGAGAATAACCAATCTGTAAATTCCTGATTTTGAAATAAGAGTTATTTCTAAATAAATAATCGGATGTTCTCAAATCGTTAAAAGCCAATGAAGAGGAAGGAATATCCGTATCGGTATTTGTTGGTGTCCAAGAGTTCAATACGCCAAGACCGGCATTTTCACGACCTTGAACAAAGTTGTTCCATAAAATATAGGGGTCTTGACCAATCCTTCCGGCCACACCTGAACCAAACACAGAGAAATCAAAATTCTTGTATCCAACATCAAGACGTACACCATATTCTAAATCCGGTAGGGTATTCCCAATAAAATCCCTATCGTCACTATCAATAGTTCCATCTCCATTTAAGTCTTGAAACTTTAACCCTCCTGGGCGCGCACCAACCTGGGTTGGAGAACTATCAACATCTGCTTGACTTTGAAATAATCCATCTGTTTTGTAACCAAAAATCGAGAATTGGGATTGGCCTACTATGGAATTCTCTGCCGTACCTGGGAAAGCGGCCCTAACTTCTTCCGGTAAAGCGGTAATTTCATCCTTGAACGCTCCGAAATTGGTAGAGATTCCAAATGAAAGACCACTATCGTAAGCCTTAGCGTAAGCTAGGGAAAGTTCCCAACCTTTGGTTTCCGTAGAAGCACCGTTAAGCACACGCTGTTGTCCTTCACCTATAACAGAAGCAATAGGCGGTGTAGTTAAAATATCGGTAGTTTCTCTTGTAAAGTAGTCAAATGAACCTACTACGGCATTTTTAAAGAGTCCAAAATCCAAACCTACATTAATTTCCTTGGTGGTTTCCCACTTTAGTGCGGGATTGGCCGCCTGAGTAGACACAAACCCTGAAGGAAGTGTTCCGCCATTATTTCCGTTTAGGTCATAAGCAGTACCTACGTTATAAAACGTATTAAAGAAAAAAGTATCTCCTGTAGCAGAGAACTGATTGTCTCCATAACGCGCTTCATATATACCAAAGCGGGCCAAATCACCTATATTTTGGTTACCCACTTCACCATAACCTGCCCTTAACTTTAAATTGCTGATAAGATCGTTATCCTTTAGGAATTCTTCTTGGCTAATTCTCCAACCAAGGGTAAATGCAGGAAAAATACCGTATCTGTTGTCCGGTCCAAATCTGGAAGAACCATCACGACGTACCGTAACCGAGGCCAAGTACCTATCCCCATAAGAGTAATTTAACTTACCGAACTGAGATAATAAACGACTGCCACTTGAACTTCCGTTAGAGGTTCTTGCTCCCGTTGCAGCTCCCAATACAAAATAATTCTCTGATTCTACCGCAAAGCCGTCTGCCGAAGCATACACTTCGTCAAAGTCGTTCTTCACAGACTCTGTACCTACCAAGAAACCAAAACGGTGGTCTCCCAATTCCAAATTGTAGTTTAACGTATTGGTAAAGACCACACTGGTGAATTTGTTGGTATCAAGAATTAACCTATTGTTGCCCCGTGTAATGAAACCGTTGCTTACCGTTGGCTCAATATCCTTTCTTTTGAAGTCATTGTAATCCAATCCTACACTGGTTCTGAACGTAAGGTTCTTAAGAAGATCCAATTCTGCATAAACATTACCGAATATAGAAGTACGTTCCGTGTTATCCCATCTGTTCAAATACTGCATGAGCACCGGATTGTTTCTGTCTGAATAACCCGCTCCTAGAGGACCGGCAAACTCACCATTTGAATCTCTAAGTGGCAAAGTTGGAGCCAAGGTAATGGCCAAACTAGGGGTAGGCGCGCTACCTACATCTAAAGAAGCCAGAGTTTCATCGGAAGTAGAAAATTGAGTATTTACACCAACCCTAAGTTTGTTATTGAAAAAGTTAAAATTGGAGTTCAACTTTGCAGAGTACCTTTCATAGTTGGTATACTTTAATACCCCTGTATTCTTTAAGTACCCAATATTTAATAAATGAAAGGACTTATCATTTCCACCTGAAATGCTGAAATCATTATTATATAAATAACCTGTCTTATAGGTTTGATCTTGCCAATCGGTATCACCCGCGGGCACATTAGGGTCGCCCCCTACAAAGGGCTGAATTGTAACCCCATTCAAAACAGGATTGTCAAAATCTCCGTTCCAATCAAAATTATAAATTTCCCCGTAACCCCCGTTTGGATCTGCACCATCATTGACCGAAGCCCTCCATAAGGCCTCACCTCGTTGTTGGGCGTTCAACATATCATAACGCTGTTTTTTTTCGGACAACACTGATATATTTGAATTCATTGAAATACTTAACTTCTCCCCATCTGCTGTTTTGGCCCTATTCTTAGTAGTAACAATGATTACCCCGTTGCCCGCACGTGCACCATATATTGATGACGCCGAGGCATCTTTTAATACTTGAACGGACTCAATAGTACTAGGATTTAAACTTGAAAACACCTCTTGACGGACAGTAGGCACCCCATCTATAACATACAATGGATCGTTATTTCCCAGTGTGGTAACCCCTCTAATAAGAATACGGTTGCCATTGCCTGTTGGGTCTCCCGATTTTTCTATAAAAAGACCCGGCACACGCCCTTGAAGTGATTGCACCGCACTACCCGAGCTCATACTTTGGCCTTCTACCGGTCCTAAATCCACTACGGTAACCGCACCGGTCAAGTCTGCCTTTCTTTCCGTGGCATAACCGGTAAGAATTACCTCGTCTAGCTGTTGGGCGTCTGCCTGCATGGCCAAATTAATTGTAGACTGGCCGTTAACGGGAATTTCGGCCTTTAAGAAACCTATATAGCTAAATACCAAAGTGGCATCGCTAGGAACCTCTTCTAAAGTATAAATACCGTCAAAATCTGTAGTTGTACCAATGGTTGTACCGTTTACGATTACGGACGCCCCGGGCAAGGGCAGTCCATCATCGGCGGACGTAACCGTACCTGTTATCCGGTCCTGGGCCAAAAGGCCAACAGGAGCAAGAGTTAGTAGTAAGAATAAAAGTTTTAGTTTCATAATAGTTGAGTTTTAGTTAAATTTTAATTCATGTATTTCCAAAGCGTCGAGAGTAAAGTTGTCTTGGTCTGAGGTTATCGATAAGGTTTCAAAAGGTGCGTGGGGAAAGAATATTTCGGACATTACCGTTTGCCCATCATCGTAAAAAAGTTCAATGGACGTTTTATCCAAAAGGATTTTTCCTGTCCACTCCTTTGTACGGGCCGTTCGCGGGGCCGTTGAGAGCCTGTCTGAAAATTTTGGAGAGAAATCGGTTTTTCCCGAATTATCCCGGTTTATAAAATATTTGTTGATTTTAGCGTCGTACCCAAATGTTAAACTATCTCCTTGTTTGTTAGAGAGGGAAAAAGTGTACTTCGCCTGAACCAGTTCCGAAATAGAAAAATTAATTTCAGTTTTAGATAGACTAATGGTTTCTGTAGTAGTCAAAATCGCTTTTCCGCGTATTGGAATAGCTCTATCCGCTACTTTTTTTGCACGGTAGTTCTTTAGCTCCTTAACCGGTTTGGAAACCAACCTGTAGGTGTTAGTTCCTTTAATAAGGCCCAATTCTCTTGCTACTGTATTGGCACTTCTCCATTTTTCAGTAGGCACTTCATTGGCATATAGCCAATTTGACATCCAACCGATAAAAAGTTTACCTCCGTCTGCCGTAGTAACATTGGACCAGGTAACTCCTGCATAATTATCGCGGCCATGATCTACCCAAAAACTATGTTCCTTGGCAAGCTCCTTTTGAAAAGTTTCATCTATTTTGAAAGTCTTTCCATCAAAATCTCCTACAAAATACTGTGTAGCGGAACCGCTGTTAGGACCACCAGGGTTTATGCTCACTAGCAATACCCACTTGGTTTCATCTGTTCCTTTAACTGGAAGATGAAAAAAATCAGGACATTCCCAAACGCCGTTATGGTTTCCTATACCTTCTCCAAATGTGGACAGCAACTCCCATTGCTTTAAATCTTTGGAGGCATAGAACATAATTTCCTGTCCTGCCGCCAAGACCATAGTCCACTGCTTTCGATCTTCGTCCCAATTTACTTTTGGATCTCTAAAGTCCGGTATGTTGGGATTTGCAATAACCGGGTTTCCCTTGAATTTCGTATAAGTTAGACCTTCGTTCAGCGAATAGGCTATTGCCTGAGTTTCATCAATAGTTTTCCCCGCCTTTTCAGCTTCCATGTCGTGGTAAGTAAACATGGCCACTACCGGGGTTTTACTATCCTCTGAAAAACCGGAAGTATTATCTACATCTACCACTGCGCTTCCCGAAAATATATAACCCAGCTCATCAGGATAAAGGGCAATAGGCTGCTCTTTCCAGCTAATCATATCGGTACTTATGGCGTGACCCCAATGCATAGGTCCCCAGGTGTTCCCATCTGGATAGTGTTGAAAATAGAGATGGTAATAGCCATTATAATAGAACATGCCATTGGGGTCGTTCATCCATCCTTTTTTAGGAGAAAAATGAAAATTGGGGCGATATAGGTCTTCATTGGATAAAGCAACAGTATCCTGCATCTTTTGAACCTGACCATCTTTTTTATTCGCTATGTCTTTACACGAAAACAGTGCTGCGAAAATCCCTAGTATCATCACGAAATTGTAAATTTTATTTTTCATTTATTTTTCTTTTAGATTACCTCAGTTCGCCTTTTGTTCATCTAGACTAATCATTTCATCCGTTGTATTTTTCCTCCCTTTTGATAAGGTTTTGCTAAGATCCTCTAACGAAATTCCTTTGGTCTCAGGCATCATAAACACTACGAACAAGAGCTGCAAGAACATCATAAAAGCAAAAAAGGCAAATACAGGTCCGGCACCGATAGTACTAAACAGTACCGGGACCAGAGAAGGTATAATTGCCGCTAAAACCCAATGTATAGAGCTACCAAACGATTGGCCCGAACCCCTTAAATGATTTGGGAAAATCTCAGAGATAAATACCCAGATTACAGTTCCCTGTCCTATGGCATGTGCGGCAATGAAAAGAAATAAGAAAATGGGGACCGCCATGCCTTCCCAATTAAAGAAAAAAGCACAAGCCACTAATGATAAAGAAATTATATACCCAACCGAACCGATATACATCAGTTGCTTTCTTCCAAGCCTGTCTATGAGAAAGACTCCCAAAAGAGTAAAAAGCATGTTGGTAATTCCGATTCCTATACTGCTTAAAAGTGCTGTGCTTTCTCCTAGGCCGGCTTCTTCAAAAATTCTTGGGGCATAATATAAGAACGCATTGATGCCAGAAAACTGGTTAAACAACGCAATTAAGAAAGCTAATATGAGAGGGAACCTATATTTTTTAATAAAAATATTTTCGCCGGAAACCGTGCTCTCACTTTCTGTCTTTAATTCTAACATCAATTCCTCAGGGTCTTGGTCTGGGTTGATAAGCTGTAATACTTTTTTTGCCTCATCGTCACGCATTTTGGTCAATAACCATCTGGGACTTTTTGGAACGCTTAATACAAACAGGGTATAAATTATTGCCGGAATTGCTTCTACCCCTATCATCCAACGCCAAGCATTCTCCCCAACACCGCTTAACAAATAATTAGACAAGAAGGCTATCAGAATTCCGAATACAATATTAAACTGGTAAAGTCCTACCAGTTTTCCTCGGTCCTTGGCCGGAGCTATTTCAGATATATAGGCCGGAGCAGCAATGGTAGAAGCTCCAACCCCCAGACCTCCAACAAATCTAAAGACCGCAAACGTAATAGGGTCATTGGCAAATGCTGAACCAAGTGCGGATATAGTATAAAGTATACCTATCCATAATAATGTTTTCTTTCTGCCAAGCTTGTTAGTAGGAATCCCACCCAAAATTGCACCTAAAACTGTACCCCATAATGCCATTGCCATTACAACTGTACCATGAAACACGTCTGAAGAATCCCATAAGACCTGAAGTTTTTTATCAGCACCTGAGATAACTACGGTATCAAACCCGAACAGGAAACCTGCCAGTGCTGCCGTAATAGACCAAATCCATATTTTTCTCATAATCGTAATTATATATTGTCACGACTAAAGTATTCTCAAAATATAGTAATGTATTTTACTGATGTTGCAATCTATTGTGATTTCGTTAAGAAATTCAAAGTAATTGCTATTTAGCTTATAATCAAATAGTTACGATTCGTTTTTAACATTAGCCAAAATGGTGGAGTTATACTTTTGTTACTTGAAGTTTAAAATTGTTACATTAAAGAAAGTAAAAGTATGGTCTGATTATCATACCACTACGAAATGGACTTGCGAAAAGTACCCGGAGAAGTCCCATAACTGTTCTTAAAAGCTGTGGAGAAATAATTTGGGGAAGAAAAGCCTGTTGAATATGCTATTTCTGATATACTCAAAGAGCTGTTTTCTAGCATCGATTTTGCTTTTTCCAGGCGAATTTTACTGATATAATCACTGATGCTAATTCCCATTATCGCTTTTACCTTTCGATATAACTGAACTCTAGAAATCTTTAAATTTTCAGCCAAATTTTCTACAGAAAAATCAGAGTTTCCTAAATTGTCCTTGATAAGGCTATTCATTTCATTGATAAACTGCTGCTCTATATTACCAAATAAATCTATTTGCTCTATTTTATGGATGTTACTGGTATAATAGAACCTAAGCTTTTCTCTATTGTATAGTAGAGACTTGATAGATTGAATTAAAATAGAGTAACTAAATGGCTTGGTCAAATACAAATCGGCTCCGGATTGCAAACCTTTTAAATACGATTCTTGATCACCCAAGGCAGTTAATATTATTGTTGGAATATGAGAAGTACGTAAATCTTTTTTTAGTATTTCACAGATTTCAAATCCATTTTTATCAGGTAGGTTTACATCACATAATATAATATCAGGAATGGTTTCTAAAGCTTTTTCAACGGCATCCATACCATCTGACAAATAAACATCATACTCCAATTGCAATTTATTCTTTAAAAATGCAGAAAGGTCTCGGTTATCTTCTACAATCAAAATAGAATATTTCTCCGTTTCATCCGTGGGCGCCTGAATCAGGTAATTATCGTCCATAAGGTATTCAGAGGTAAAATCAATGATACTGGTATCTATTAAATCCTGTTCTGTAATAATTTCATTTTCATCAAAATGAGCTTGCCCTTTATAAAGTGTTACGATAAATTCCGACCCATGCAGTGATTTAACTTGAATAGAGCCTTTGTGCATTTCCACAAATTCCTTACTTAAATGTAACCCGATTCCCGAGCTATTCTTTCGGTTGTTTGACCCTTTAAAAAAAGCTTGAAATACCTTTGCCATATCTTTTTCTGGTATTCCTATACCTGAATCTTTGAAGCAAATATCTACAGTGTTCTTATTTTCAGCATCCTCAATGGTAATCTCTATCTTTCCATTATCGGGCGTAAACTTAAACGCATTGGACAATAAATTAAAATAAACCTTATCCATCAGGTTACGGTCTATGAACAATTCCAAGTCCAGATTGTTCGAACTTAATTTGAAACTGATGTTTCGTTTTTTTGCTTCTCTCTTAAAATCGTTTGTGATATTTTCAGAAAACTCAAATAAATTAGTTTTAGATGCCCTTAACGTAAATTTACGATCTTCCACTTTTCTGAAATCCAAAAGCTGATTTATAAGCCTAAGTAATCGGTTAGAGTTATTGTGTACTAACTCTACCTCATTCAGCATTTTCACCCCCTTGTCCTTAGCTATTTCGTGAAGTGACTCCATAGCACTAATTATCAAAGTAATAGGTGTCTTAAATTCATGTGACAGCCCTGTGAAGAAATTGAATTTTGCTTCGTTACTCAACTTTACCTCTTTGGCTATTTTTTCTATTTGATTCCGTTGTACGGTAATCTTAGTATTGGTAAGCTCTAACTGTCTATTTTTTTTCGAATTGCAAAAATCGAATAGATACTATATAACGCTAATGCTAAGATTATAGCCAAAAGCGCCATTACAATTTTTAGTAAATTACTTTGAGCAGAGTACCGGTCCTCCAAATCACCAAGTGCGAATAGTTGTTGTTCTATATTATTCTGTTGTTCATTTATTCTATCAAACTGATTTTTCATAATATCGGCATTCACCTCGTTTATGATTGTAGTCGATAAAATATTGTTCTTGGGCACCAATTCTTTGTTCAGAATTTTTAGCGCCAATTTTATGGCTTCATCACCACCCGTGGGATAAAGTACGGTAGCCTTTAAAATATTGTCCTTTACCGCCTGTATTCCACCATTGGGACCTGAAAGCCCATCTACTCCAATAAAATCTATTTGGTGCTCAAGCCCCATGTTTCTAGCTACTTCCCAAGCCCCAACGGCCATTCTGTCATTATGTGCAAAAACGTAATCTACATTAGGATTCTCTTCTAATAATGTTTTAAACTTTTGCTGAATAGATTCTTTTTCCCAATCACCCTCTATACTGGCAACAGCTTTTGTCATGGGGTATTGGTCTATTGTCTGGTGGAAACCAATACTTCTTTCTTCTGCGGGAGAGGACCCTAATAGACCTTTTATTTCTATAATTCTAATGGAATCTTTGGTATTGGATGCAATAATTTCTTTAGCGGCATTTCTGCCTACCTCTATATTATCAGCACCTAAATAAGCAGTATATTTTTGATTCTCGGTTTTACGGTCTACCACCAAAACAGGTATACCCAGATTTAAAGCTTTTTCAACAACAGGAGTTATGGGTTTAGATTGTATGGGAGACACTATTATAATATCAAGACTGTCCGCAATAAGACCTTCTACTTGCTCTATCTGCTTTTCTACTTCATAATTTCCATCACGAATGGTCAATTCAATATTGGGGTGTAACGAAGTCTGAAGCAACATGGCATTATTCATTGAACGACGCCAATCGTCGTTGGTCATCGCTTGTGAAAAACCAATACGAATCTTGTTTTCCGATGTTTGTTCCACACAAGCAGAAAATAAAAGAATCACGAGAGTAATACATACCGATAAAACGTACTTTCTAAAAATCATTTGCTAAGCTGGCTTTGGGTAAACTTAAGGAAATTTAGAGATAGTTACCTTTTACAAATGAGATTGTAGTGTTCTATTCTCTGTGCATATTTTAAAGAAGTCTCAATTAACAGTTCAAAATATTCACTTCAAAAAGTATTTTATCGCCCCTTTTTTATATAAATTGCTCAAAATATTATTAATAATCAGAAAACTAAAACTGCATACGTTTTTGCATACGATTTTATAATTTCATAGCGGTTGAGCCCAATAAAACTGTCGACAAAAATTGAAACAGAGAGCTCATAACCCGAAGGTCGTTGGTTCGAGTCCAGTCCCCGCTACTAAGATTAACGTATTCAAGAACAACGGTTTAGTTTTCTCTAAATATTTTGAAAACTAAATCTTTAGTGAGTGGTTGTCCATTTGCTTTTTCACGAATAGCGTCATAACTAAACCTAAAATCGCAGCCCGCTTTATATTGGCTACAACCATAGGCTGTTTTACCTTTAATAATGGTTCCATTTTTACATTTAGGACAATTAGTATCTTCATAGGGTGCAACTGAATCGCCTATACTTTTAGTGTTCAATTGCTTTTTTTTAGGTTCTAACTTTAATCGATAATTTTCATCAAACCTAACAAGTCCTTCAATATCGACACTATTAATCTTAAACCCTTTTAAGTTTACCGTAGACCCTTTTTGCAATAATTGTATATATTGTTTTTCTGCAATATTCTTACCTTCAAATTTAAATGGAATTATAAAATCGCAAGTCTTATTAAACTCAGAGCACCCATAAGCAGATTTTCCTTTACGAATGGTTCCCTTTTTACATTTAGGACAAACTTCCGATACTATTCCTGTAGATTTTTTAACTACTTTATCTTTTACCACAGTAGCCGATACCGGGTTATTATTTACAGCCGAAATATTAGCCTTTCTAGTTTCACTTCGTACATCATAAACCAATTGATCTACCATTTGCTTCATCTGTTTGATAAAACTACCAGCGCTAAAAGTACCTTTTTCGATATCCTTTAATTGCTTTTCCCATTTACCTGTAAGTTCGGCAGATTTGAGCATTTCATTTTGAATAGTATCGATTAATCGAATGCCGGTATCTGTTGGTAATACTTGCTTTTTATTTCGTTTTATATATTTTCTACGGAATAAAGTTTCAATAATATTAGCCCGCGTAGATGGTCTACCGATACCGTTCTCTTTCATTAACTCACGAAGTTCTTCGTCATCGACTTTTTTACCTGCTGTTTCCATGGCGCGCAAAAGTGAAGCTTCGGTATATTGCTTTGGAGGCTTGGTCTGTTTCTCAAGAAATGAAGGTTCATGGGGTCCCTTCTCGCCTTTTTCAAATGCCGGTAGCATTCCAGATTCTTTAAATGGTGCATTCGGTGTTTCGAAAACAACACGCCAACCTTTTTCCAAAACTTCCTTTCCGGTGGTTTTAAATTTTACTTTTTCCGCCTTTCCAACTACTGTAGTGTTCGAGACTTTACAATCTGGATAAAACACAGCAATAAAACGGCGTACAATAATATCGTAAACCTGTTGTTGGTTGTATTGCAATTTCATTTGCTGCCCAGTTGGTATTATAGCGTGGTGATCAGTTACTCTACTATCATCGAAAACCTTTTTGGTTTTCTTCAGTTTTTTACCCTGTAAAGGTGCTGTTAAAGTAGTATAATTAGTCAAATCACTTAGCATTTTAGGGACTTTTGGATATATATCGTTTGGTAAAAACGTGGTGTCAACTCTAGGATAAGTAACTACTTTTTGCTCATATAATTTTTGAACGATCTTCAATGTTTCGTCTGCACTAAAACCAAACTTGGTATTGCAGTAAACCTGCAAACCTGTTAAATCAAATAACTTTGGAGCATATTCATTGCCTGCCTTTTTAGCAATAGAAACAATATCGAAATCGTGTTCTTTTACAATATTCGCCAGTTTCTTGCCATCTTCTACTTTAAGAAAACGACCTTCTTCATAACTGAACAACGTATCGCGATAGAGGGTCTGCAATTCCCAATAAGGTTCCGGTTTAAAATTTTCTATTTCCTTAAACCGGTTTACCAACATAGCTAATGTGGGTGTCTGCACACGACCAACTGACAATACCTGTTTGTAACCACCATGTTTTAAAGTATACAAACGGGTTGCATTCATTCCCAATAGCCAATCGCCAATAGCACGGGAATAACCTGCGTAATATAAATTATCGTAATCTGCAGATGGTTTTAAGTTTTTGAAACCTTCTTTTATAGCTTCGGTGGTCAATGACGAAATCCAAAGCCGTTCAACCTTGCCTTTATAGTTCGCTTGATTTAACACCCAACGTTGTATCAACTCCCCTTCTTGCCCCGCATCACCACAGTTTATAACAACATCCGCTCTATCAAATAATTGTTTTACAATCTTAAACTGTTTTTGAATACCAGCATCTTTAGTCACTTTAGTTTCAAAATGTACTGGCAGCATTGGCAAATTATTTAAATCCCAACTTTTCCAATGTGGTCTATAATCGTTTGGCTCTTTAAGTGTACAAAGATGTCCAAAGGTGTAGGTTACTGCATAACCACTGCCTTCGTAGTAGCCATCATGTTTAGCGTTGGCACCAAGAACGGAAGCTATTTCTCGCGCAACAGATGGTTTTTCGGCTATACATACTTTCATTTTATAGGTTGATAATTTTTAAATTAATGAGTTGCAATATATCGTATTGGTATATTTTATCTTTATCTACTTTTGATTGAACTTTATCAATTATACAGTCGATTTACTCTATATTTATTTGCTAGATTTTTAGTTCCCTTCCCATAATTGTTTCAACACTTATATATTAAAAAATTACGATTATCCAAGAATGTAAAAATAGGCAACCTAAATGGCCTGGTTAAAGTCACAAATCTATATTTAAACTAAACCTAAGTATTTTTACGATACCAACAGAACCTTAACTAAACCCCATTGTTAGAACAGGTCAATTTTATTCCTTTTTTCCAAACTACCACCACACTCTTGGTCACAGCTAGTAGCCTATTTGTTAACTAGTCACAACACGGTTTGATATCTATTCGGGATAATTGTATTAAATAAAAACTTGTTTCACTTAGCGTACTCTCAAAAAAAGAAAGTCTCATCCGACTATTTTCTACGCTTTATCGTTTCAATAGCACACATGACGAAAAATTGGCCTTACCTAGCACGCAAATTGTATTTTTTTCCACTTATTCACCTAATATAATCCTCCTGTAAAAACTAAAACCTATTATAGATGCCCCGGGAAAACACTAATTTATTAGAGTATGAACGCTTCTACAAGCATATAGATTTTCATGTTCGATATGCATATCATGCTGGCTCCAATGGAAAATTATGTTTTGCTGCGCAGCCCATGGAAACTTTCACAGAATTTGGTGATGACTATGATTACATTTACGGGGTAGTCTACAATAATATGCAGTTGCAAGTAGGGTTTAAAGATTTTCTAATAATTATAGATAATGATCTGCACAAGCGCCTGGGAATCTTATATGATTTGATAAGAGAAGAGTTTGTGATGCTCGTAAATACACATTTATAGTTTAAGTTTATGTTCTAAAAACACTGCAAATTCAAAGTAATTCGTGCTGCATTTTTGTTTTATTTCTCTTGTTTTGTAACCTTACCCGTTTTGTAGGTTACACCAAATTTAACTGCTGTTCAATCATATTTCTGCTGTCACAAAATAAAACATCACGTTGATAGAACTGAACAGGCTTAACATCAAAAATTCGATTAAATATAGTGTAATCATACCATATGGTTGCACAGTAAAAACCTATAGGTTTGCATTCGTTGGTTAGACTTAACTTCCCTTTTACATTAGTCCAATTCTTGAATGCATATATAAACGCCTCTCCTAATTAAATTCCTTTGAAATAAAAAGCCCAAACTTTTATACTCCTTGTTGAGTACATTCTATCTTCTATAATGATTGCAAATGGCTCAATAGTTGTTTTGTAAATTGTTTTTGAATAGATTCAGTTTCCTTTTTTCCGTGCAAATCATTCCACTCCTTAGTGTCGTTTTTCAAATCATAAAACTCTCCTGTAATAATATCATCGATGCTATATTCTTTTGCTTTACTTTTTCGATTTAACACCAGTATCAATTTATATTGTTTTGTCCTCCACATAAAGGCCGCCTCTCCGGCACGCTCATGAAGCGCTGAAAAACTTGCTTTTCTTGGCTTATTTTCCAAAAGATTCCTTCCTGGCAATTTTTTTTCCATATCTATCTCCGCCAAATCCAAGAGCGTTGGTAAAATATCAATGTTTTCTGTAGGGTGATTATTTACCTTACCTCCTTTAAACGACTCGGGCAAGGCCGAACCCGATACTATCATCGGAACCCGAACACTTGACTCATATAAATTATATTTATTAAACCTATAGTACCGTTCACCCAACATTTCTCCGTGATCAGAAGTATAAATTACAATGGCATTATCCAAAATTCCTTTTTTCTTCAGAGCATCCAATGTACGCCCCATCATATCATCAATCCATGTTACATTGGCATAATAACGCATTGTCATTAATTTCCAATCTTCCTCAGAAGCGTCTTTCCAGTAATTTTCATACATTTCCCTTCTATTGACCCCTTCCGAATGTGGCGAATAATCTTTATCCCAATTTGGCTGCTCGGGAAAAGAAATGTTATCTACATCATATAAATCTTCATAACCTTTAGGTACATTATGTCCGGCATGCGGTTTCATATATGAGAGATAAAAAAACAGCGGACGTTCGTCTTCTCTTTTGTTTATATACTCGATAGCCTGCTTTGTTATCCAACCATCACGATGATCTTCTTCTGGAAGTTCACTGGTGAAACCAAGATAACCCAAGTTATTTTCTTCTCCGGCCCCCATTGTTTTTGTTTCCTCATTATATCTTCGTTTGGCTTCAGGGTTCAAATCTTGCATACTAATAGCTCCGTCTTCGGCTATTTCCGATACATATCTCGTTTCAAATCCCCTAGTCCCGGTTTTATACCTTCCCCAATGGGTTTTTCCAAAACCAGCTGTTTCGTACCCGGCATCTTTAAAATATTGGGCCATTGTCTTTCCCGGCAAACTATCATCGCTTACACCACCTCGTGTATTTCGATAAACACCTGTTTGATTTGGATAGAGTCCGAACATTATTGAATTACGGCTAGGCACACACATTGGAGCCTGACAAACAGCTTGGTTATAGTAGGTACCGCTAGCTGCAAGACTGTCCAACGTAGGGGTTAGTACTTGTTCGTTTATCAATCCCAAAGCATCGTACTTATGCTGGTCATCCATAATAAATATTATATTCGGACGTTTTTTAATTACTTCGCTTTTTACTTTTTTTCTTTATTCCCACAGGAAACCATCATTACCAAGACTCCCAAACCCAGCAATACCTCTTTAGTGCGTAACATAAATTATTAATATTATCGATTAAACATATAGTTAATGCTATAAACAAACCTCGCCTTATGCAGACTACTCCATGTAGAATAAATGTTTTAACTCAGTAGAGACCGGGCTACTATCTTCATTGGTCTCCATCAGGGTCGCCATATATTGCCACCATTTTTTGCAAATCTCAGTATTGGCTATCTCATTCCACTTTACTTCCGATTCTATTTCGGCGTAACCAGACAAAAAACAGCTCTCGGTATCTAAAAAAATATTGTAATTACGAACGCCATGGTTCTTAAGTACTTCTTTTAATTCTGGCCAAATTGGATTGTGCCTTTTGGTATATTCCTCGATTTTATCTTCATATACCTTCATTTTGAATGCTTTTCTAACCATTTTACTATTGTATTACGTCCAGCCCTTCAGGAGCATCGATTTCTGTTTTGACATTACCATCCGCACTAATTGTATGACTTACTTTCAACACACCGTACTTGGTGGGAAAGCTACCTCTAACCCATTTAAGGTCGCCCAAGTTTGGTGCAATTTTCACTTTGTTCCCTCCATCCATTACATTAATACCTAGAACGTGTTGACTTAACCAAGCAGTAGGTCCACTAGCCCATCCGTGACATAAACTATGCCGGTAGCCTACGTAACAATACTCACCAAAATCACCATGTATATCATTATTGCTCTCAGATATCAGCTTATCTATTGGACCACTGTTGGTAATATCGAGTATGTCAAAATCTTCCCAAAAGGTAGTTGCCCCTAAATCCAACATTCCTCCCCAGTAATCACGTATTACCCTAAGTGCCCCATTATAATCTTTCGCCTTTGCCATGGCTTCAAGAATATAATATCCGTAGAAGGTAGACATACGTTGCACGCCATCCTTTGTCAGCACCTTGCTATTAGCTTTTAGGGCATCTTTTAAATTGGCAAGCACCATTAGGGCCGCTGCCTGCTTAGTGGTGTTATCCTTTGGCTTATGTTTTTTAAGCCTATCGGCTATCTTATTATATTTTTCTTGGAGTTCAGGCCGAGATAAAATAGACATCATATCAGCACCTGCTTGAAAAGTCATTACCATCATGGCCTGAAGCCCTGCATGTATAGCCTCTGGCTTTTCACTCGTGGGCCAATCTAAAAATCGGTTTCCGTTTAGAATTTCTTTGTTATCCTTATCTATAAATGTGCTCAATTGATCCAGTAGACCAACCATATAAGGCTCCTGTTCCTGTAAATAAGAAAGATTTCCATGGTAATCATATAAATTTTTATGAATAAGTAGCCACCACATAGAGTAAGAGCTAATACCGTTCATCCATTGCGGCAATGGATGTTGGTCACGTGCCAGATCTAAACTCTTACTTACTACTTCATGATTACCAAAAACAGTATTGATGGTCATTACTTCAGGATGCATATCCCCTACCCAGACCAAACGATCTCGTTTAATTCCATCCCATAAATAATTCTGCATATTTAGGTGTACCGTATAAGCCCCTGTAAGCCAAATTTCATTTAAACGTTCATCATCACTTTCAAAACTTCCTAAATAAGGTATATCACGGTAAACAAAAGCAGCCTCTATAGATTTTATGGGGGCATCTTCGCCTGAATCCGTAACATCTACCCGTAGGAACCGAAAACCGGTTTCCCCTACTTCTACACTACCTAACCACGGAACTTCAATTATAAAATCACGCAACGAATGTTCATTAGTGGCGTTCTGTCGCCCTCCAATTTCGGACATAGCCTCCCCAACCGATTCTCCAAAACGAAGGCGTAATTTAAGGGGTGTTTTACTTTTACGTATTCCCATAGAGATTTTAATCCCACCGTGAATCTCTTTTCCAAAATCCAATAATATTCCCGGTTTCTCATTCTCTGTACTTACAAAGCGAAAAAGGTTTTCGTCATTAACCGCAACCTGCCCGTTCCCGGTTTGAAGTAGCGTTTCCGCATTTTGAATTGATTTTCCGGAAGTATCGGATTGCCATATGATTTGTCGGGGCACAAGGTAGCTCTTGATCATTTCCGAAGTACTGGCCCGATTGATATCACCACCTTTAAACACAGGTGGCAGTTGTGGGTATGTGTAATTGACAAACAGTATGAGAACCAAAATTTGAATACTCTTTTTCATTTTTTTGTGTGTGAGTTGATAGAATGATAGTAGAGTTAGTCATTCTGAATTGCCTCAAAAATAAAGTTAGAAAAATAGTTAAGTATCCTGCACAATGCTGTTAACTCCAATCAATTCAATTTTTTGTCATTAATGAAACTTCTATTTTAAAGCACAAAATAATTAGGGAAACGAAGCCCATTATCTTACTTAAAAATGAAATTTCCTTTTTTTAATAAAATTAGAAACACTATTGAAATTTTAGTTTACCATTTTAATCATGACCTTCATATTTTAATTTAATTACAAAAACACTAACAAACGATAGCCAATTACATTGCGGCTTCAACTCTTTATAGCTGAAGTTGGTTGCACGCTATCAGTAATAACTACTTTACTTGGATGGAAGGAATAAAATAATAAGCTGTATAACTAAACTTATGACACTATGGAAAATTACAAAGAAGTCGAGAAATAAATTCGGTCAAAACTAGTGGTGGATGATACACTAACAAAAATTGGATACGCTCTTTTAAAAGTTTAAAGAAGATTCGGGAAACCTTACAAGCCCCCCTTCTTTTATAGGCCAAATATACATTGAATATGAAGGTAACCTCAATTCCAGTTTCGGAATGTAAATTACTATTTATATGAGTTCAACTCTGATTAAATGAATCATATATATATTATACTTAACTATATATAAATGTAAGTGATGATAAATAGTATACTACTTATCTTTCATATCTTTTCTCACATCACTAGGGTTCAACCTCATCTTTTGTTTAAAAACCCGAGAAAAATAGTGTTCGGAATGAAACCCACATTCAAAAGCCACCTCTGAAATAGATAAGTCGGTTTCTTGGATAATACGGGCGGCGTTTCTAAGCCGCAACATTAAAAGATATTGATTTGGTGGCGTATCAAATATTTCCTTGAACGATTTTCTAAACCAGCTATAGCTTACTTTAAATTTATCACAAAGAAGTTCAAAATCAATATTTTGGTTCCACTGCTTGTGAATTTCATTCTGCATTTCGTGAATAGTTTGTTTTTTATGCGAAAGTCCGTTATTGTTTTTTAAAACGGATGCATATGCTATACCTAACAAATTTATGAGATGAAAAGAAGACATTTTCTTCAACAAGACATTGTCCGTTTCTATAGTCTCTATAAGGTTTGAGAAAGTTTCCAAAAACTCAGGAATAAAAAAAACATCTATTATGGGGTTTTCTGGGCTAAAACATTTTTGTTCGAGTAAATATTTCGCATACTCCCCAGTAAAACCTACCCAATATTCTTCCCATCCCGTACTAATTTTAGGTCGAAACCTATGCCACACATCTGGAAATAGTAGAAATACAGTACCTGCTCCTATTTGTTGAGGAGGAAGTCCATTAGCCTCAAAAATTCCCTCACCCTTAGTAATGTATATAATCTGATACTCTTTTAAGTACCTTCCTTTTTTCCAATCAAAATAATATCCTTCAGGATGATCCACATCGGGATATTGCACATTTGGAGGATGCACATTATGGCCCAAGTTCAATATTTGAACTCCAAAATTCTCAGAAATTGATTTCGCATTATTACCTAGGTATTTTTTAAAAATTCTCATATCAAATAGTACAAAAGATAGCCAGTTTGTGTATGGATATTGTAAAATATATGGTCGTATTTTGACAAACACACCGATTCTTACCACAATATATTACACAATACACAAAACACAACATTTAAATATGAAAAAAAATAAATTTTATGATACAACCAAACATAAAGTGATTAAGAAGCAGGAGCAAAACAATTCAATTTAAAACAAAAACTTTCCAACCAATAAATGATCAACATATGAAAACAAAAAAGTCGCATTTAAAAATCTTGCTGCTACTAACACTCTTCACCAGTGTCTGTTCCTTTGGACAAAAGCAAATAGACGGTGTAGTAAGTTCTTCAGATGGCACTCCCCTGCCTGGCGCCAATATCGTTGAAAAAGGCACAACCAACGGAGTTACCGCTGATTTTGATGGGAATTTCACAATAAACGTTTCTAATGACAGCTCAGTTTTGTCTGTGTCCTATATTGGATTTTCTACAAAAGAAGTTGTTGTGAACGATAAAAGTAGCCTGAACATTGTTCTGGAAGAAAATGCTGCAGGACTAGAAGAAGTAGTCGTAGTTGGTTATGGTACAAAACGAAAAAGAGACATTGTTTCGGCTGTTTCCGTGGTTGACCTTAAAGAAGTAAAAGACGTCCCTGCAACGGATGCTTCCCGGTTGCTCTTGGGGCAAGCTCCAGGTGTTATTGTCGGGCAAACTTCAGGCCGCCCAGGCCAAGAACTCAATATTGTAGTTCGTGGATTAAGTTCTTTAGGAGCTGACAGCAAACCCCTCTATGTAATAGATGGTTTTCCCGTAGGAACATCTACCGGTCTTAGTATTGACCCTGCCGATATTGAGTCTATGACAGTTCTAAAAGACGCCG
Organism: Zobellia amurskyensis; assembly: GCF_009725985.1. Taxonomy (GTDB): domain Bacteria; phylum Bacteroidota; class Bacteroidia; order Flavobacteriales; family Flavobacteriaceae; genus Zobellia; species Zobellia amurskyensis. Next base: position 19,277 of record NZ_RCNR01000029.1, on the reverse strand, counting down.
CTTCTACCGCCATTTACGGAGCAAGAGGATCTAACGGTGTTATTCTAATCAATACAAAACAGGGTAGTGAGGGGAGAACAAGTGTAACTTTAGATGTAGTTTCCGGTCTACAACAAGTACCCGATTCGAGGAGAGAAAAAATGTTGAACGCGCAAGAATTCGGACAGTTTCAAAAAGAGAGCTGGATTGACAAATATATTCTTAACCAAGGACGCGAGCCATTAGAGAGTGAAATACCCCTTAGAATTAGAACGCCCGAACAGTATATGACATCTACGGACTGGTTCGATGAAATAGTAAATGATGCTGCGCTATTCAAAAAGTATAATTTAACCATTACTTCTGGTAGCGAAAAAACGAAATCAGTCATCTCAATGGGTTATTTAGACCAAGAAGGGGTTATTATCAAAACCAATTTTGAGCGCTTCAACCTAAGAGCAAACGTAAATACCAAAATTACCGACGAAATTACGGTTGGTCTAAATGTAACCGGCTCTAGAACCAATGAAAGGTTTATTGATGACGGTAGTAGAAACCTTGTCGTAGGAAGAGCCTTGTGGGCTGATCCTCGCGAACCTGTTTACAACCCCGACGGCAGTTTTAACGACTATATAGGAGGTTATGGTGGCGAAGGAGACTTAATTTTCGGATCTCCCAATCCTGTTCAATTATTACATGAAGAAAAAAACACAAGGCATATCAACAGGCTTCTTTCAAATGCCTTTATAGAATTCGAATTTCTTAAAGACTTTAAATTCAAGTCGTTGGTAAATACATCATTAATTGGATCCAGGGAAAATAGCTTTAGACCTTCCACACTGGCCGCCAACAGCTTTAATAGTCCGCCACCAAGAGATGCTGTATTAAGTGAAACCTACACTGAAGAAGTGAATTGGTCAACAGATCAGTTGCTCAGTTATTCAAAGGTTATACAAGAAGACCATGCTTTAGATGTGCTTTTAGGGTATACTGCGCAAGAGGCCACCCTAAGAAACATTGATGGAAGCGGGCAAAAGTTTCCTGACGACCAAGTTCAATTTCTTCAAAATGCCGAAGTTTTTAGCGTTGAATCAGGTGAAAGTAGTTGGAGTCTACTTGCTTATTTCGCCCGTTTGAACTATGCTTATAAAGATAAATATTTGGTATCGGCCACTTATCGTCGTGAGGGAAGTTCTAGATTTGGATCTGAAAATAGATGGGGTAACTTTCCTTCGGTATCGTTGGGATGGCGAGTTTCAGATGAATATTTTTTAAAAGAAATCGATTGGTTGAACGATTTAAAGCTCCGTGCAAGCTTTGGCGTTACGGGCAACAATAATATCGGAAACTATCGCAGCCTTTCTACGCTAGCTCCTGAAAATTATATATTAGGGAACTCCTTTCAACCCGGAAAAGTACTAAACTCCTTAGCGAATCCACAATTGGGATGGGAAGAATCCGACCAATATAATTATGGCCTAGACCTCACCATTTTTAATAATCTGGTTTTTACCGCCGAGTACTATAAGAAAACCACAAAAAACATGTTGCTTCCGGTTAACATTCCCGTCATATCGGGATTTGAAACCACGTTTACCAACATTGGCAAAGTCCAGAATACCGGTTTAGAATTCGCCCTTGGCTATCGAAAGCAAATTACCGACAACCTGAGATTGAGAGGTAATTTTAATATTTCGTTCAACGACAATAAGGTTTTAGAAATAAACGGTGACAATGACGAGATAAGAAATGGCGGGTTTTACAGTACCAATAATGTATCTCAAGTGGGCCGCCCTATCGGAATGTTACACGGGTTTAGAAATTTGGGCGTATTCCGAACAGAAGAGCAAATAAACTCTTCCCCCACCCAAGATGGGGCTATTCCCGGTTCATTTATATATTTTGACGCGAACGGTGATGGAGAAATATCGTATGACACTACGGATTGGGTAGAAATAGGCAATCCACATCCTGAATACGTATGGTCATTTACTCTAGGTGCCGACTATAAGGCTTTTGACTTTAATGCCGTCTTAACCGGGGCTGAAAACTATGATGTTTATAGAAATATCGAATCTACGACACTAAACCTTGATGGAGTTTTTAATGTTGATGTTCGAGCCAAGGAGCGTTTTCGTTCTGCGGACAATCCCGGAAACGGAATAGTACCTACAAGTAATTTCTGGAAATGGGAACGTGAATCCAACTCCTTTTACGTCCATGATGCCAGCCATATGTGGATCAGGAGTGTTTCCCTTGGGTACACACTACCTTTAGATGAAGGTGCCCTATTGAGCAATGCCAGAATCTATATCAATGCAGATAACCTCTATCTATTTTCAGATTTCCCAGGCGGCAACCCTCAAGTGAGTACAGCAGGGGGAATAAATCCGGGAAGAGACGATTCTGCTTATCCCGTTCCTAGAACAATAACTTTAGGAGCAACATTATCATTTTAACATCACCTAAAAAACTATACCAATGAAATTTTCAACAAAAATTATAGGGACTATGCTTGCTTTGTTCATATGCTCTTGTAGTAAAGAATTTCTTGACAAAAAAAACCCTACTCAACTTGGGGAAGAAACATTCTATAATACAGAGGTACAAGTCAACCAAGCGGTCATAGGTATTTATAGTCAATTGCAGGATATCATAGCTGACCAATGGCTGTTTCAAGAGTTCATTACAGATAATACCACGGTTCACTTCAACGAAGGAAACAGAGGAAACGGACCTAATATCGAATCAATCGAATATTGGCAATACAATTCCAATACAGGGAAAATATATGACGTTTACAGGCGTATTTATAATGCTTTAGGAAATATCAATACCGTATTATCGAAACTTTCGGAAACCGAAATTGAAGCAAGTGCAAAATCAAGATTTGAAGGGGAAGCAAGATTTTTTAGAGCTTATTACTATTTCCTTCTTTCTCAGTATTTTGGTGATGCCATCATAGTAGAAGAGTCTATTCAAGACCCTTCGGAAGCTTTTGAGTATTCGCGTTCCCCAATCTCTGAAATCTATGCTTTAATAGAAAACGATTTGGCCTTCTCTATTTCAAGCCTTCCTAAAGAAATATCCGCTTCGGAAGCAGGTAGACTAAGTAAAGGAGCCGCACTTACGTTACAAGCAAAGGTTTCTTTAACCCAAAAAGATTATGTAAAGGCAAAGACTGTTTTAGAAGAAGTAATCGATTTAGGCATTTATTCATTATTACCGAACTATGCCGACATATTTGACCCGAACAACAAAAATCACCGAGAATCTATATTTGAGGTACAATTTCAGGGAGATAACGACTTAGGTGAATCAAGTGGTTTTATCTACAACTTTTACCCATTATTTTCGCAAGGTGCAGTAACCGGTTTTTCAGGTGTTGATGGCAATGGATGGAATATACCTACCCTTGATTTGATCAACTCTTATGAAGAGGGTGACCTACGCAAAGATGTATCCCTAAGTGAAGGCTACACAAACAATGAAGGTACATTTGTAGATGTTCCGTTCATAAAAAAATTCCATCATACCCACTCTGTTCAAGGTCGCCCAGACGACAATTGGCCAGTGTTTCGCTATGCCGATGTATTATTGATGTTGGCCGAAGCAATAAATGAAACATCAGGCTCGACCAACGAATCTTTAGGCTATTTGAACCAAGTTCGTGAAAGGGCAGGATTAGACCCCGTTAGCGGGCTTTCTCAAGACCAGCTCAAGGATGCCATACGTCATGAACGACGAATTGAACTGGCTTTTGAAAACCATCGTTGGTTTGATTTGAAACGCACGTTTACCCCCTCCGAATTAGTGACGTTCTTAAATGCCCATGGTGAAAATGAACGAGCGAACCCCACTACCTCAAGAGGCCAAATCGGATTTTCTCCAGGAGATTATAAGTTTGAAGCCCACGAAATTTTATTTCCATTACCGGAAAGAGAATTATTGGTCAACCCTAATTTAAAGCAGAACGAAGGTTATTGAGACACAAAGACAACATCTCCCCCCCTTTTATTGCTACACCTTATTATATCAAAAAAGAAAATACGGGGAATAGATATGCGAGCTTGAACATTACTAAGTAAATAAACTATGGACGATTCTTATTGGATACTTCAACTATTAGGAAGGTTGCACCCTTTATTGGTGCATTTTCCTATTGGATTATTAGTAGTTGCCTTTCTTTTTGAAATGTCAACCGTCGGAGGAAAAAGAAAAGGGCTTCGCACAGGAACCTATTGCATGATTTATGCGGGGGCGATTTTCTCAATTTTTTCAGCTTTTTTCGGTTGGCTTTTACGAACGCAAGAGGACTACAGTGGAGATTTAGTAGACAATCATCAATATACGGGTATTGCTACTGCAATCTTGGCAAGTATCACCATTCTGATATTAAGGGCTACCTTAAAGGGGAGAATTACTGATTTTCGTCTCTACAGGACTTCGCTTACATTGACCATTGTTGTGCTTACCATAGCCGGTCATTTAGGGGCGAACCTTACGCATGGAGAAGATTATCTTACCAGTGTTTTACCAGGGAACAATGAAGGTTATGACCGTACCAAGGGTCTAGCATTGCTGACCGATTTAAAAGAATCCGATTCTTTAACCATAGAACAACTTGACAAATTAAATTTAGAAGTCAGGTCTATTTTAGCCCATAACTGTTACCAATGTCATAATGAGAACAAACAAAAAGGAAATCTGGTATTGGATAGCAAAGAGGGCGTTTTTGCGGGCGGAGATTCCGGAAAAGCCATTGAAGCTGGAAATCCTTTAAAAAGTGAACTGTACCGACGAATAACCCTATCTCCGAATGATGATGAAGTTATGCCAAAAAAGGGTAAAGCTCTCAAGGATAATGAAATTGCATTGATAAAACTATGGATTAAAAATGGGGCTCACTGGTCAGACCAAACGCTAAAAGTTTTTCCTGAAGCCGAATTATCCCTAAAAAAACCAAAATTACCTGAGTCGGGTGAAATTAATCCCGTTGACAAATTAATAGATACCTACTTTAATGATAACCACATTGTATGGCCACAAGTCGTCGATGACCGAACCTTTGTAAGACGTGCGCATTTAGATATAATTGGATTGCTTCCAAATCCAAAAACAGTCGCCGAATTTGTCCATGACACAAACTTAAACAAAAGAGAAGCTCTAATTGACACCTTATTAAACGACTCTCATAACTACACCCAACATTGGTTGAGTTTCTGGAACGATCTCTTGCGAAACGATTACAGTGGAACGGGTTTTATAACGGGAGGAAGAAAACAAATTACCGATTGGTTGTACACCTCACTATTGAACAATAAGAGCTATGACCAAATGGTAAAGGAACTCGTCAACCCTACAGAGGTCTCCGAGGGTTTTATAAAAGGAATTCAATGGAGAGGCGTAGTCAATGCCAGTCAACGTACTGAAATGCAAGCTGCCCAAAATATTGGTCAATCCTTACTTGGGGTCAATGTGAAATGTGCTTCATGCCATAATAGCTTTGTAAGCAACCTTACCCTTGAACAATCTTATGGTTTTGCTTCGATTTTTGCAGACTCCGTCCTAGAATTGAACCGTTGTGACAAACCCATCGGAAAAATGGCCTCTGTGAATTTTCTTTATCCGGAATTAGGTAGTGTTGAGGCAGAAAGTATCAAAGAAAGGTTATTTAAGCTTTCCGAAGTAATGGTAAAACCAGAAAACGGCAGATTGTACCGTACTATAACCAATAGGTTTTGGGAGCAGTTAATGGGCAGGGGTATTATAGAACCCTTAGACGAAATGGACAGTGAACCATGGGATGCCAATTTACTAGATTGGTTAGCATCTGATTTTATAGATTCGAATTACAACCTGAAGCATCTTATTAAACAAATCATGATGTCAAAGGCATACCAGCTGCCAACGGTCAATTACAAAAATAGTGATGACATCAAATCGTCATATCAATTTAAAGGCCCTATACTTAAACGCATGAGTGCCGAACAGTTTTCCGATGCGGTCAGCCAATTGATAAAACCAGTATACGCCTCTGTAGCCTATAACCCAGAAGGTAACGAACTACCTTCTTCCCGAATTTGGCATAAAGAAGTGAAGTTTGACAGGGTCGTTCTTCCCGAACCGGGAAAAAGATATTTCAGAAAAACATTTACACTACCCCGTAAGCTTATAGAAAGTGCAACCGCCTTAATCTCAGTAGACCATTCTTACACCCTTTATATAAATGGTTCTGAATTGGCGCAAGGTTCCGATTGGACGCAAGTGGATAAGCTAAGTATTCAAAAAACTTTAAAAAGCGGAAAAAATACAATTGCTATTGAAGGCATCAACGAGGGTAAGATTGCAAACCCTGCTGGAATACTCTTCTCCCTAAAGATTGTTTACACCAATGGTGACGAGACCATCATCAATTCTGATAATACCTGGAAAAGCACCTCCGGTAAACCAGAAAAAAATTGGACCAGTTCCGATTATAATGATAGTAAGTGGGAAGCTGTGCGTAATTATGGAGATTCAAATTGGGGCAATTTAATAGATTTCACATTTAAGAAGCGTAACGGTGAATTCGCCAGGGCAAGCCTTGTTGAACAACACCCGTTCATGAAAGCCCTTGGCAGACCTAGCAGGGAAAACGTTACTACCTCAAGAGACGAACAAGCCACACTATTGCAAGCTTTAGAGCTCACCAATGGGGAGTTTTTCAACAACGTCTTAGGAGAGGGTGCAAAAATTTGGCTTGAAAAATACAACAAAGACAGTAGCAAAATCGTGAATGAACTCTATTTACATGCCATGGGCAGAAAACCAACCGATCAAGAATTCGGAATAATGGTTTCTGCATTGGGTAACGACCCCAGCAAAGAAAAATTACAGGACTTGTTTTGGTCTACACTGATTTTACCGGAATTCCAATTCATAAATTAAAGCTGATAATGGATAAACAAAACGCACGAAGGGATTTTATCAAGAAAATGACGGCTGCAAGTTTGGCCGCATCGGCCACATCAATACCTTTAGCAAGCTTTTTAAGTTCTTGTACTAACCAAGTTCCTAAAATTGCTTCCACTGCCGACACCGTTATCTTACTTTGGATGGCAGGGGGCATGGCCCATACCGAAACTTTCGATCCCAAGACATATGTACCATACAGTAAGGGTGTTGAAAGTAAAAGGATACTTAGTACTTTCCCAAAAATACCAACAGTCGTTGATGGGCTAGAATTTTCAGAAGGCCTTGAATCTATTGCAGGGGTAATGGATAAAGGCGCTATTATTCGATCCTATAAATCTGCCGATCTTGGTCATATTTTACACACGCGACATCAATACCATTGGCACACTTGCTACGAACCTCCACAATCTGTACAGGCACCACATATAGGTGCGTGGATAGCAAAGGAGTTAGGCCCCGTAAATCCGGTCATCCCTCCTTTCATTTCTATGGGGCAACGCTTTACGGTCGGAGAAGCCGAAGAATTAAAAGCTTTTCATTCAGCTGGTTTTTTAGGAAGTGAGTTTGGTCCCTTTCTAATACCAAATCCTTCATCTGGCTTAGATAGCGTTAGACCTCCCCAAGGTATGTCTTTAAAAAGGTTTGAGGCTCGTTATAAACTCTATAAAGAATTAGCCAACAAAAGCAGCATCATGGAAGATGGTAGCGACTATCAACGTGAATCATTAATGCGTTCTATGGAGTCTTCTTATCGTTTGTTAAACTCTCCGGAAGCAAAAGTGTTTGACCTTTCTGAAGAGCCAAAAGAAGTATACGACACCTACAATACGGGCAGATTTGGTTTGGGATGCCTCTTAGCGAAAAGACTTGCTATGAATGGTGGTAGGTTTATTAGTGTCTCTACCGAATATGAGCCCTTTCTAGGGTGGGATACCCACGAAAATGGTCATACCCGTACAGAAAAAATGAAAAAATTAGTGGATAGGCCAATTGCCCAATTGATAAAAGACCTAGACGAAAGTGGCCACTTAGATCGAACCCTAATTATTCTCGCAAGCGAATTTAGCCGTGATGCCATTATGGAAGGTAGACCTGGCGAACAAGTACAGGATCAGGTTAAGCAACCCGATATAATCGAGGATGAAAAATTTTATGGCATGCACAGACATTTTACAGACGGGAGTTCTATACTTATGTGGGGCGGTGGAATTGAAAAAGGACTTGTATACGGAAAAACAGCAGATGAGAGACCCTGTTCTTCAATAGAGAATCCCGTAGTGATCGATCAAGTACACCAATCTATATATCATGCTTTAGGGATGCACCCCGAAACGCATTACACTATCGAAGGTAGGCCGTTTTATACCACACCTGACGGACATGGTAAGCCCATTTTAGATTTATTCGGTAAACCAATTAAAAAAAATTCTAAGAACGTTAGTTAAGTTAGTTCTTTTGAGGCTCGGGCCAAATGGCCCGTGTTTCTAATAAGAAACCATATCAATTAGACAGTGTTCACATAAGGTTTATAAATGAATCTTTGAAGAATATAATAAATGCCATATTCCATGAAAAAAATAAAAAGAAATCGAAGAAATTTTTTGAGCACAACGGCCAAAGCTACGGCGGGTGTTTTTGTTGTTCCCCATTTCAACATCAACTCGTCTAAACCTAAACTAACCGAAACTGTTATAGGTCATGGTGATTTCCGATACAAGGTACACAAAGAGTGGGGCAACCTAGACCCAAGCAAAACCCCTGTAAATAATTGTCACGAAATGGTTATGGATTCTAAGAACCGTTTAATTATGGTTGGGGACAACACTCACAATAATGTATTGATTTACGATAAGTCCGGAAAATTACTAGACTCATGGGGTATACGCTACAAAGGAGGACACGGTCTTTCCTTATGGAACGACGGTGTAGAAGATTTTCTTTTTATTTGCGACACTGATGGATCTATGGTAAAAACAACCTTAGACGGTAGAGAGTTAATGTTGTTAGGCCATCCCTCCGAATATGGAGCCTACAAAAAAGAAGATCCGTTTAAGCCAACCGAAACCGCAATTGGCCCTAATGGTGATATTTATATTGCAGATGGCTACGGATCCCAGTATGTACTTCAATTTACCAAAGACGGAGAATTCATTCGTAAAATAGGAAATGGCCGGGGCACCGACAAAGACCAATTCCAAACCGCCCATGGTATCTGTATTGATTACAGGATTAAAACCTCCCCCACCCTACTTATTACATCACGCGCGAGCAATTCTTTTAAACGATTTACTTTAGATGGCAATTATCTTGAGGAAATTATTCTTCCCGGTGCTTTCGTTTGTCGCCCCGTCATTCACCATCAAAACCTATATGCCGGGGTATGTTGGTCTTCAAAGATTGATTTTATTGAGGGAAACATGGATACACACCCTACACGAACCAATCCTAATTCTGGTTTTGTTACCATTTTAGATATAAACAATAAAGTAGTTTCAAATCCTGGTGGCACGGCTCCCAACTATAACAATGGAAAATTACAAAGAATGATGCAGCAAGAGCCTGTTTTTCATCACTGTCACGATGTCTGTATCGACAATGATGATAATCTATATGTGTGCCAATGGAATGCCAATAAAGCCTACCCTATAAAATTGGAAAGGGTCTGATGCATGCATCCTGTATCCCTAAAAGAAAAGACTGTTTAATAGTAAAAAAAGCCATTTTAACAATCGAGAAGCAAAATACAGGCCTAAATACAAATTGCTAAAGATGAAGATTCTAATACCATATATCGCATTACTCCTATGGGGCTTGGGCTATGGACAACAATTAAACTATAGCTTAAACACAATAAGCGACCTTAGCTATGCTGATATCAAAAAAGGTTTTAAAAACCCACCCAATGAAGCAAAAATGAGGTCGTATTGGTGGTGGCTCAACGGTATGGCTACAAAAACTTCGATTACACGCGACCTGAGTGAAATGAAAGCCAAAGGCTACGGAGGGGCCATAATCTTCGATGCCGGTTCTTCCAATTATAAAGTTGCCCTAAAAACTCCTCATGGCCCAGATTTTTCCAGTCCTGAATGGCATAGTTTGTTCGCCCATGCAATCAAGATTTCCGATTCCTTGGATATGGAACTGAGTTTGAATATCCAAAGTGGTTGGAACCCTGGTGGCCCAACAGTGACACCCGAGCAAGCACTAAAGAAGATTGTAGCTAGTAAAACCACTGTTCAAGGCCCCGGTCTACAAACTATTCCTCTTCCAAATCCAAGTGGGCAAGGTTATTATCGCGATATCATCGTACAAGCTTACCCTCTAGATGATTTGTCCGAAGCGACTATTTTAGACTGGGACAAAAAAAGTATGAACGCCAATCTAGGCTGGAAAGGTATCCTTCCCATTTATAAATTAAAGGAAAAAGCTTCCCTCGGCAAGCAAGGATTGGATCCCGCCAAAATAATCGACATTACCGATTTTTTCAAGAACGATACACTGAACTGGAATGTCCCTAATGGTAAATGGACGGTAGTGCGTTATGGTATGGCCAATACCGGGGCACGGGTTTCAACAGGTTCAGATGGATGGAAAGGTTTGTCATACGACCATCTTAACAAAAAGCCCTTTAAGGATTATTTTGACCAAGTAGTCAAGCCCCTAATTGAAACCAGCAAAAAAGCAGGTAATAGTCTAAAGTTTTTACATACCGACAGCTGGGAAATGGGTGCCGTAAACTGGACGGACACTTTTATGAATGATTTTAAACGGTTAAGGGGTTATGACATAACACCATATTTACCGGTATTGACAAATCAAATAGTGGGCAATGCCCAGATTTCCGATCGCTTTTTATACGATTTTAGAAGAACGATAGGAGACCTGGTTTATGAGAACAACTACAAGTATTTTAGTGAACTGGCACATCAAAACGGACTTTTTGTTCATCCAGAATCTGGCGGACCACATTCGGCCCCTGTAGATGCATTACAAGTAATGGGCACAAATGACATCCCTATGGGTGAATTTTGGGCAAGAAACGACAATCATCGTATAGAAGATTCAGAACGGCTATCTGTCAAGCAAGGGGCTTCTGCGGCCCACATATACGGAAAACGCTTCATGGCGGCGGAAGGCCCTACAAGTATTGGCCCTCAATGGGAACGTTCGCCCAATGACCTAAAAGGTGTGATTGACCGCATATTTTGTTCAGGGGTCAACCGTTTGGTATGGCATACGTTTACCTCCTCTCCGGAAGAATTTGGTGTGCCGGGCAATGAGTATTTTGCTGGCACACACCTCAATACCAGCACCACATGGTGGGAACAGGCGGGAGCATTTACAAGTTATTTGAATCGCTCTAGCTACTTACTGAGCCTAGGACATTTTCAAGCTGATGCCTTATATTATTATGGAGACGATGTACCCAATTTTGTATTCTTAAAAACCGAAGTCCCCGATTTAGGTTTTGGCTATGATTGGGACAAGGCAAACTCAGATGTTCTATTAAATCGGGCCAAGGTTGAGAACAACCACTTGGTCTTGCCCGATGGTATGCAATATAGGGTGCTAGTTTTACCCGATGAAGCATCCATACGACTTGATGTTCTTGAAAAAATAGAAGAGTTTGTAAAGGAAGGACTCACTGTACTCGGTCCAAGGCCCAAGCGGGCAAAAGGCTTGATGGATTACCCTGTAGCCGATAAGAAGGTAGCCGAAATAGTGAACAGACTATGGGGTCCCGAGATTGCCCCCCAAGGAGAAAACAAGTCAGGAAAGGGGAAAGTTGTATATGGCAAAACGGCAGCTGAGGTATTGAAGGCCATGAGAGTATCTCCCGATTTTAGTTTCAAGAGCGCCAATGATGATACCCAATTGGATTATATCCACAGAAAAACAAAGGAAACCGATATCTATTTTGTGGTTAACACCATGCTCCGTAAAGACCTCAACAGCTTTAAATATCACTATGACAGTTCGCTACCGAACCGTTATGAACTTGTAGATTGTGAATTTAGGGTAGAAAATGGTATCCCCGAAATATGGGACCCAATGGATGGAAGCATTACCAAGCCTTTACTTTATCGACACAAAAACGGAAAGACTATAGTTTCATTGTATTTTAAACCCGAGGAATCTAAGTTTATTATTTTCAGGAATACCACTAAACCTCAAGTCGGTTACGCTATTTACAAAGATGGTGTTTCGTTGTTTCCCGTATCAAAAGAGACAGAGGTCGGTGACTATCCTGCCCAAAGATTCTTTAAAGAGGATGGTCTACAAATACTCGAAGTTTTTGAACCTGGTTCATACACTATCACAAGAGCCAATCGAAAAAAAGAAAATATAGTAGTAAAGTCATTTCAAACCTTCTCGAATATCAATAATGCTTGGAGGGTAACTTTTCATTCTATAAAAAAGGAGAGTTTTACGTATAAAATGGACACCCTTGTATCATGGACAGAGGTTCCTGACCCTAGAATTAAGTATTATTCCGGCAAAGCCACCTACAATACAATTTTCAGGCTCCCCAAAAAACAAATACAGGACAACTTAAATATCACCTTGGATTTGGGAAATCTACAGGATGTGGCCACGGTTCGTATAAATGGTAAAGAGGTAAATACCCTTTGGAAAGCACCTTATAGAATACCTGTAAAAAATTATTTAAATGCAGGAAGCAATACCATCGAAATAGAAATCATCAACCTTTGGCCCAATCGGCTTATTGGCGATAGTAAATTACCCCCTAATGAACGTACAACAAAAACCAATATTAATAAGTTCGACCAACCGGATGCTGAAAAGTACTTACGAAAATCAGGTTTGTTCGGTCTGGTTCGGCTACGTTTTTCAAAAAAGATAAAATTATGACTCCAAATTTAAAAATTGGACTTTTCTCAATTGGCCTAGACACCTACTGGGATCAGTTTGAAGGATTAAAATCCCGTTTAGAGGGGTATACGACAATAGTCGAAAATCAACTAAAAAAATCAGGCCACGACATTATCAACTTTGGACTTATAGATAATAGCTCTAGCGCCTTTGAAGCCGGTATTAAATTTAAGGAAGAAAGTGTAGACCTTATTTTTCTATATATAAGCACTTACGCTTTATCCTCTACTGTTTTACCAGTGGTACAAAAGGCAAAAGTACCTGTGATCATATTAAACCTAACCCCGGTCGATGCCATTGATTATAACGCTTTCAACCAGTTGAAGACCAGAAAAGATATGACCGGTGAATGGTTAGCGTATTGCTCTTCGTGTCCCGCTCCGGAAATCGCAAATGTATTTAAAAGAGTAGGTATTCAATTTCACGAAGTTGTCGGTATTTTAGAAAATGACGATAAAACCTGGAATGAAGTCCAAGAATGGGTAGATGCCGCATTCGTATCACACTCCATGTCCAACAACAAATTAGGATGCATGGGCCATTACTACAGTGGTATGTTAGACATCTATACCGATTTAACTACTCAATATTCCGTATTTGGGGGACATATAGAACTTATTGAAGTAGATGAACTATCAGCATTGCGCCATAATGTATCGAGTAAATCCATCGAAGATAAAATACAAACCTTTTACGAGGCTTTCGATATTCAAAGCGATTGTTTAGAACGTGAAGTAAGAAGGGCCGCGAGAACATCTGTCGCATTAGATACATTGGTCAACAAATACGATTTGGGTTCCATGGCCTACTACTATAAAGGCATCGAAGGTTCCGATAATTACGATACGCTCAGCTCTATCATTCTAGGAACTTCACTACTTACAGGTAGTGGTATTCCTGTAGCCGGCGAATATGAAATTAAGAATGCACAAGCCATGAAAATTATGGATTGTTTTGGTGCAGGCGGTTCTTTTACCGAATATTACGCATTAGATTTTAAGGAAGATGTGGTTCTTATGGGGCACGACGGTCCTGGACATATTGCCATTGCCCAAGGTAAGACCAGGGTAAAGCCTCTTGAGGTCTACCACGGAAAAGTAGGTCAAGGGCTCTCTATTGAAATGACAGTCAAAAATGGTCCAGTAACACTTCTTTCCGTTGTTGAGGATGGCAAAGGAAGTCTTTTGTTCTTAATTGCCGAAGGAGAATCGGTGGCCGGGCCTATATTGGAGATAGGAAATACCAATAGCCGCTATAAATTTTCTATTGGTGCCCGAAATTTTGTGCAACAATGGAACAGCCATGGACCAGCGCACCATTGTGCCGTGGGTGTGGGACATATCGCATCGAAAATAAAAAAACTCGCCTTACTTTTAAATATTGAGTGTATTAAAATTTGCTAAGGACAAACACTAATAAATCGTAAAACATGCAAACAGTATTAGGAGTATTTTTTCATCTAATCGGAGGGGTGGCGGCAGGAAGTTTTTACATGCCATATAAAAAAGTGGAACGTTGGAATTGGGAAACCTATTGGCTTGTGGGCGGACTCTTTTCTTGGCTTATAATACCCCCTATTATGGCGTGGTTGACCCTGCCCAGTTTCTGGGAGTTAATTTGGAGTATGCCCCCAGCTACATTAGGGTATATTATTTTGTTTGGATTGTTGTGGGGTATTGGCGGATTGACCTATGGCCTTGGTATTCGTTATTTGGGACTATCACTGGGAAATACCGTAATACTCGGTTTTTCCGCCGCATTTGGCGCCCTTGTCCCAACAATTTATTACGACTTTTTCCCTAAAGAAGGAAAGACCACTTTTAACGAACTAATTTCCTCTACATGGGGGCAAGTCATTTTATTGGGCATCTTAATTTGTTTACTAGGAATTGCTATCTGCGGAAAAGCGGGTATGATGAAGGAAAAACAGTTACCCCAAAAAGAGCAATCAAAGACCAATAACGAGTTTAACTTATTCAAAGGGTTGTCTATTGGTTTATGCTCGGGAATTTTAAGTTCTTGTTTTAATTTTGGTATCGAGGCCGGTCAGTCTTTGGCCGAATCGGCCGTTGCGGCCGGTATGAATCCTTTATTTCAGAACAACGCCACCTTTGTGGTACTGTTATGGGGCGGCCTTACCTTAAATCTAATTTGGTGCGTCTCACTTAATATTAGAAATAAAAGCTTTGGCGATTATTCAGACTTAAAAAAACCCTTGCGAAAAAACTATTTGTTATGCGCTCTGGCCGGAACAACCTGGTTCCTGCAATTCTTCTTCTATGGCATGGGCGAAAGTAAATTGGGGAATGGAGCTACAGGATGGGTGCTGCATATGTCTTGTATCATATTGGTAGGTAATATTTGGGGTATTGTACTAAAGGAATGGAAGGAGACTGGAAGTAGGGCAAAAATCACGGTAGGCACAGGTATTTTTGTGATTCTAATTTCCGTTGCCCTACTGGGCTATGGAAACTATTTACGCTCCATTTAAAAGAGAATTAGACATAATTCAATCTAAAAAACATATAAACGCAATAATTCCCCATTAACGGCAAGTCAATATTTATAAAACAACCTTAGAATAAAATAGCAATCATAATGAATACAATTATTTCCAGAATACAGCCATTAACCGTGGTATGTTTTATGCTGTACACTACTTTCTTTTTTGGTCAGCACAACGATGAGAAGTCAGCTCTAAAAGAAGATTTCAAAAACCCGCCTTCTACATCCGCTCCTGGAGTCTATTGGTATTTTATGGATGGAAACCTCTCTCGTGAAGAAATGACGAAAGACCTCGAATCAATGAAAGAAGTCGGCATTAGTAACCTGATATTTCTTGAAGTCGGAATCGGAGTGCCCCGCGGCCCTATAGATTTTATGAGTGCCGAATGGCAAGAGCTCTATGTACATGCGGTTAGGGAGGCCGAAAGATTAGGAATTAAAATTTTGTTAGGTGCAGGACCAGGATGGTGCGGCAGCGGCGGTCCTTGGGTTACACCAGAGGAGTCTATGAAACATTTGGTGTATAGCGAAACAGAAGTTAAAGGAAACAAAAAAATAAAAATAAAGCTTCCTATACCCGAACAGAGAAGTACGCAATGGCACAACCTTAAAGATCCATATTACGAGGATGTTGCAGTATATGCGATTCCCAACTCCGTAAAGCCAACGATTAAGGATATAAACGAAAAAGCGCTTTATGAACGCGACCCTTATTCTTCAAAACCAAATGTAAAACCCTTTCTGCCCGACCCTACCGGTGGTTCAAATGTCGATGGCGGTAAAATCCTCGATCATGGCGACGTTATCAATATAACCTCGTTTATGGAGCCGAACGGGAAGCTCGTCTGGCAAGCTCCTAAAGGTGATTGGACCATTATCCGTATGGGAAAGAGAGTAACGGGAGCAAGCACCCGTCCTTCCCCCGAACCTGTAATTGGTCTCGAAAGCAACAAAATGGATTCAGTTGCCTTTAAAAATCATCTCGCAAACTATACTGATATATTACTAGAAAAAACTGCACCTAGAAAAGAAGATTCCGGCTGGACAGGTTTCCATATGGATAGTTGGGAAAGCGGGGCCCAAAACTGGACTGAAGGCATTGTTGAAGAGTTTATAAAACGTAGGGGCTACGATCCTGAACCCTATTTTCTAACCTATACTGGCCGAACGGTAAAAAGTACGGAGATTACGGAACGATTCTTATGGGATTTACGTCAAACTTGTAAGGAATTAGTGTTAGAAAACCACGTTGAATTTGCCAAGAAATATGCACATAGAAACGGCTTGGAATTAACTATTGAGCCCTACGACATGAACCCGGCAGGCGACTTAGACCTAGGAGCGATTGCCGATGTTATCATGGCCGAATTTTGGAGCAAGCGCTTTGGATACGTCACTTGGTACGCAGTTCTAGAAGCCACTTCCATTGCCCACATAACCGGTCGCCCTATAGTAGGAGCGGAAGTTTTCACCTCTAGCAACGAACAGGCTTGGCAAGAATACCCTTGGTCTATGAAAGACCAAAGTGATTGGGCCTTGGCATTAGGTGTCAATCGCTTTATATATCACACTTTTGCCCACAAGCCATTAGGTGATGAATACCGTCCAGGAATGACCATGGGACAATATGGTGTGCATTGGGACAGGGGACAGACCTGGTGGCCCATGGTCGAGGCATACCATAAGTACATTAATCGTTCTTCGCACATGATGCAACAGGGGCAGGCAGTTTCCGACATTCTATATCTTACACCCGAAGGTGCCCCTATGGTCTTTACCCCCCCTACAGATGCTTTGGAAGAAAATGGGGCCATTCCGGATAAGAAAAAATATGGTTTTGACGGCTGCTCTCCCAAAATGTTAATGGATAGGGCCCTAGTTGAAAATGGGAAAATAGTCTTTCCCGGTGCTTCTTCCTATGAAATCATGGTATTGCCCAACTTTGAATCAATGACACCTGCATTACTCCACAAAATCGCATCGCTCGTAGAGCAAGGCGCCAAAATAATAGGTTCCCCTCCCCATAAGTCCCCTAGTCTAACAGATTATCCAGAATGTGACGATCAAGTTAAAACTATGGCCGAAAAACTTTGGGGAAAGCTTCAACCTCCAGCAACAAGACAAAAGGTAAAGTATGGAAACGGAACAATTTATTGGGGAGGTCAATTAAACAATATGGAGACCGGTGAGCTTTACCCTACGTTCAAAAACACTTTAGAAATTTTATCCGAATTAAACGTTCCTATAGACTTTAGTTCCGAAAACAATACGATTAGGTTCGGCCACCGAAAAACAAAAAACAGAGACATCTATTTTGTAGCCAACAGAACAGACCATTTTCAATCCGAAAAATGCACATTTCGTGCCCAGGGTACTCCAGAGCTATGGCTTCCAACTACGGGTGAAACTAGAAAAATAACAGATTATTCACTTAAAGATGGTAGCACTGTTATCCCCTTAGAATTTTTCCCCTACGAAAGTTTCTTTATTACCTTCTCTAAAAACAATACTAATCAAACCAATACGAGAAACAATAACGGCAACTTTGAAAGACTTACCCCTGTAAAAACTTTGCAAGGCTCGTGGCTCGTTTCTTTTGACCCCAAAAACGGAGGGCCAGAAAACATTGTATTCAATGAGCTTCAAGATTGGACATCCCACGAAAATAGGGGCGTAAAGTATTATTCCGGCATTGCCTCCTATAAAAAAACCTTTGAGCTGGAAGGTGTTGACGATAAAAAATACTTTATAGACCTAGGAAAGGTTAACGACATCGCACGGGTAAAGCTCAATGGCAAAGACCTCGGTGTTGTTTGGTGTGCCCCTTGGAGAATCGAAGTTTCCGGTGCCTTACAAGAAGGTGCCAACGAATTGGAGATTGAAGTCGCCAACCGTTGGATCAACCGTTTACTGGGAGACCAGCAAGCACCAGATGCCAATGTTCGTAAGGTAAAATTCAATAACGGATTACTGGGCGGAAAAGAATTTACTACCGGTAGATATACGTTTACCACAAAAGCCGCAATGCGTTCTTTTAAATTTAAGAAACCTCTATTGTCTGGCTTGTTAGGCCCCGTACAACTTATTAAAAATTAAAAAATTAAAAATGAATATTAAAATTTTGTTATTATCTGTCGTTATTTTTTTCCCCCCAAGCTTGCGTTCACAGGAAAAGAATAAGACCAAAAGACCAAACGTAGTTTACATTTTAACTGACCAATGGAGGGCTTCCGCCCTTGGTTACGCAGGAAACCCAGATGTAAAAACTCCAAACCTGGATAAGTTCTCCAAAGCGGCGGTCAATTTCACCAATGCAGTATCTGTTGCCCCGGTTTGTACCCCGCATAGAGCGGCCTTGATGACTGGTCGCTATCCAACCACTACGGGTATGTTTCTGAACGATCTTCATTTACCTGAAGAAGAACTCTGCATGGCAGAAATATTCAAGACCGCCGGCTATGACACCGGATACCTTGGAAAATGGCATTTAGATGGCCATGGAAGGTTGAATAACGTAGCCCCGGAAAGACGACAGGGTTTTGATTATTGGAAGGCCTTGGAGTGTTCCCACAATTATAACAAGATGCCCTATTATGAAAACCAAGATCCGCAAATGAAATACTGGGATGGCTTTTCTCCATTTGCCATTGCCGAAGATGCAAACAATTACATGGCCGAACAAACAAAAAAAGACAACCCTTTTCTTTTATTTGTCTCTATAGCAACGCCACATTTCCCCCATAACAATGCCCCTCAAAAATATAAAGACTTATACCCAAAATCTGAATTAACACTTGCTCCCAATGTACCTGAGGAATGGAAAGATGCAACCCTAAAAGAATTACAAGGTTATTATGCGCAATGCACAGTTTCAGATGAGGCTATTGGAAGTATTCTTAATAAAATTAAAGAATTGGACATATGGGAAAATACCATTATAG